>JAGAAS010000003.1 GCA_017615125.1 Bacteroidaceae bacterium | reverse complement strand
AACTTACCCCCCGTTTTCCGTAGCCTACCTGCCATTTTCGCAACCTAAAAGTCCGTTTTCGCACCCTTCACTACTCACTTACAATTCAAAAGAAGCAAATTTTGCTAGGAGAAAAAAGATTTTTGCTAGGAGAAAAAAATTTTTTCCCTTCTCGATCCGGCCGTATGGAGAAGGGAAAAAAGGAATTTTAGGTCTTTAGGGTCTTTAAAGACTTTAAGTTCATTAAGGTCCTTAAGGACCCTAAAGACGCGAAACGACGCTAAGCTTAATAAAGCCCTTAGTCGAGCTTGAGGACGGCGAGGAAGGCTTTCTGAGGGACTTCGACGTTGCCGATCTGCTTCATGCGCTTCTTGCCTTTCTTCTGCTTCTCGAGGAGCTTGCGCTTGCGGCTGACGTCGCCTCCGTAGCACTTGGCGGTGACGTCCTTGCGTACCTGCTTGACGGTCTCGCGGGCGATGATCTTGCCTCCGATGGCTGCCTGGATGGCGATGTCGAATTGCTGACGGGGGATGAGTTCCTTGAGCTTCTCGCACATGCGGCGTCCCAGCTCGTAGGCATTGTCGACATGGGTGAGGGTGCTGAGGGCATCGACGGGCTCGCCGTTGAGCAGGATGTCGAGCTTGACGAGCTTGGAGGGACGATAGCCTGCGGGATGATAGTCGAAGGAGGCGTAGCCTCGGGAGATGCTCTTCAGCTTGTCGTAGAAGTCGATGACGATCTCGCCGAGGGGCATGAGGTAGGTGATCTCTACCCTGCCCCCGCTGACGTACTCCTGCTTGACGAGCTCGCCGCGCTTGCCGAGACAGAGCGTCATGATGGGGCCTATGTAGTCGGTGGCGGTGATGACGGAGGCGCGGATGTAGGGCTCCTCGATATGGTCGATGAGCGTGGGGTCGGGCATGCCGCCAGGGTTGTGCACCTCAGTCATCGTGCCCTGCTTGTCGTAGACGTTGTAGGAGACGTTGGGGACGGTGGTGATGACGCTCATGTCGAACTCGCGGTCGAGGCGTTCCTGGACAATCTCCATGTGGAGCAGGCCGAGGAAGCCACAGCGGAAGCCGAAGCCGAGGGCGAGCGACGACTCGGGGAAGAACGACAGGGAGGCATCGTTGAGCTGGAGCTTCTCGAGCGAGGAGCGCAGGTTCTCGTAGTCCTCGGCCTCGATGGGATAGACGCCGGCGAACACCATCGGCTTCGACTCCTCGAATCCTTCGATGGCCTCCGTGCAGGGACGGCTGACGTGGGTGATGGTGTCGCCCACCTTCACCTCGGTACTGGTCTTGATGCCGCTGATGATGTAGCCCACGTCGCCCGTGCGGAGCTCGCGGCGGGGAATCATATCCATCTTCAGCACGCCCACCTCGTCGGCGACGTACTCCTTGCCTGTGTTGAAGAACTTCACCTTGTCGCCTCCGCGGATGACGCCGTTCACCACCTTGAAGTAGGCGATGATACCGCGGAACGAGTTGAACACGGAGTCGAAGATGAGGCATTGGAGCGGGGCTTCCTCGTCGCCCTTGGGACAGGGTATGCGCTCGACGACAGCGCGCAGGATCTCGTCGACGCCCATGCCTGTCTTCGCGCTGGCGCGGATGATCTCGTCGCGCTTGCAGCCGAGCAGGTCGATGATCTCGTCCTCGACGGCATCGGGGTTGGCGCTGGGCATGTCGCACTTGTTGATGACGGGGATGATCTCGAGGTCGTGCTCGATGGCCATGTAGAGGTTGCTGATGGTCTGCGCCTGCACGCCCTGGGAGGCATCCACCACGAGCAGGGCACCCTCGCAGGCGGCGATGCTGCGGGAGACCTCATAGGAGAAGTCGACGTGTCCCGGGGTATCGATGAGGTTGAGCACGTAGGTCTCGCCGTCGAGCTCGTACTCCATCTGGATGGCGTGGCTCTTGATGGTGATGCCGCGCTCGCGCTCGAGGTCCATGTCGTCGAGCATCTGCCCTTCGGTAATCTGGATGGTGTGCGTGAACTCAAGCAGACGGTCGGCAAGCGTCGACTTGCCGTGATCGATGTGAGCGATGATGCAGAAGTTGCGGATATGTTTCATTCCTTCCGTTTTATTATATGATGTCTGTTTCTATAGAAGGCAAGCCCTGTTTTCCGGGCTTCTTTTCGGCCGGGTTCCAAGGCACATCAGCCTTCGTATTCAGACATTTCCGTTGATTGGCCACAAAAGTAGCTAAAAGCAAGGAGAAAACAAAAAGCACATCGGCAAAAATTTCACCGATGTGCCTTAACACACATTATTAAATGTCTCGGGATTACTTCAGGCTGTAAACAACATCCTCTTCCGTCTCAACGGCGTTGATCTTGTCTTCGCGAAGCAACCAACCCAGAGCCATGAAGATTTCTTCGTTCTTCTTCAGCTTGGTAGCCTTCTTGAGGTCCTTTGCGTTCAGACCAGCTTCACTTGCATTGAGTGCATTCCAAACAAGTCCTGCGAACTCACCAACTTTTTCTGCTAACATGATTACAAAAACTTATAAGTTAATACTCTTTGCCCTTAGGCATTTCCTAAAAACGCTGCAAAGATACTACTTTTTTATGTTATACAACATATTTTCCAGAAAAAATCGCTCTTTTTATTCTTTTTTAATGCAAATGGGGGCTTTTAGCCCAGCGATAATAGATATATAAGATCTTTAAAGTCCTTAGAGTCCTTAAGGTCTTTAAGGTCTTTAGAGTCTGACGCTGGGGATGCCTTTGCTGTCAGGCGAAGCGTTTCTGGTAAGCTGCCTTCAGCTGGTTCATCGCCTGGGCTATGATGCTGCGGGGAGAGGCGACATTGAGGCGCATGAACCCTTCGCCGGGCTTTCCGAACATGGCCCCGTCGTTGAGCGCGAGGTGTGCCTCGTCGGTAAAGAAACGGTTCAGCTCCTCTACCGACAGCTCCAGCCCCCGCCCATCGAGGAAGACCAGATAGGAGGCCTGCGGGCGTATCATGCCGATGAGTGGCATCTCGGTACGAAGGATTTGCTCCACGTAATCGATGTTTCCCTGAATGTAGTCGAGACATTGCTCCAGCCACTCGGTGCCGTTGCTGTAGGCGGCTGTAACGGTATCGAAGGCAAACAGATGTCCCAGGTTGAACTCGCCGCTGTCGAGCCAGGCGTTGAACTTCGCAGCAATCGCTTCGTTGGGAATGATACTGATGCTGCTCGAGAGGCCGGGCATGTTGAACGCCTTGCTGGGCGATGCCAGCGTGATGCTGTTCTGCGCCGCCGTCTCGGAGACGGAAGCGAAGGGGATATGATGATACGGCTTCAGGGTGAGGTCGGCATGTATCTCGTCGCTCACCACGATCACCTGCTTGTGCGCGCATATCTCCGCCATGCGGCTGAGCTCTTCGCGCGTCCACACCCGTCCGCCGGGATTGTGAGGATGACAAAGGAGAAACAGCTTGCATCCCTCGAGGTCGTGCTCAAAGCGAGCCCAGTCGATCTGGAAGTTAGCCTCGTCGCCCTTCCCGCCCAAGCCGCGCAGGACATCGTTGGCGGGGACAATCAAGTCGCTCATCACCAGCTCTCTCCCACTCTTCTGCGGAACAAGGATATAAGGATGATAGACGGGCGTCTGGATGAGAATCTTGTCGCCAGGCTCCGTGAACGCCTGCAGGCAATGCGCTATGCCGGGTACGATGCCCGACACGAAGTTGAGCCACTCCTTGCGGACACTCCACCCGTAGCGCATCTGCTGCCAGTCGATGACAGCCCTGTACCACGAGTCGCACCTGTGCGTATATCCCAGGATGGGGTTCTCGAGACGTTTCCTGATGGCTTCGACAACGAAAGGAGCCGTCGGGAAGTCCATATCGGCAATCCACATGGGGAGAAGGTCGTCGCGACCCCAGTACTCCTGCACGCAGTCCACCTTGATGGCTCCCGTGCCCCGACGGTCGATCAATGCATCAAAATTATATTTCATGACAGATAATGAATAAAAAAGGATTTTTCGAGAAGGAAAAACGATTTATTTGTTCTCCAGAAACGGGTTTTCTTTGAGCATATCGCGGCATTCGTTCACCATACGGAATCAGGTCTTACTCTCGGTTGCGGGACGGAAGTTGAGCGCCAGCAGCTGCTCGCTGGTGACGGAGACGGACAAGCCCTTCTCGTCCATCAGCCAGATGCTGTCGGCCAGGCGGTAGGCGACGTCGAGGTCGTGGGTGGAGAGGAAAATGATCTTCTTCTGCTTGTGGGCCAGCTCGAGGAGCAGCTCGACGATGCCTGTCTTCGAGGGGTAGTCGAGGAAGGCTGTAGGCTCATCGAGGAGGATGAGGGGTGTCTGCTGGGCTATCGCCTTCGCAATCATCACCTTCTGCCGCTCGCCGTCGCTGAGACGCGACATCGCACGACTGGAGAAAGCCGTCATCCCGACAGCCTCGATGGCCTCGCGGACGACTCGTTTGTCCTCCTTCCGCAATGTCCCCCAGAAATTAGTGTAGGGCATGCGGCCCATCCCGACGACATCGGCTACCGTGAGGTTCTCGATATCCGTCCTTTCCGTGAGGACGACGCTGATGGTCTCGGACAACTCGCGCTTCGTGTAGGCGAGGATGGACTGCCCGTCGAGCAGCATGTCACCGTCCAGCGCGGGCTGGAAACCCGACAATGTGCGGAGCAGCGTGCTCTTCCCTATCCCGTTGCGCCCCACGAGGCAGATGAGCGTGCCGCCCTCCATCGTGGCGTTCAGGTTACTGGCGATGACTTTCTGGTGATGCCCTTCGCGGTATCCTATGGACAGGTTTCTAAGTTCAAACGTCATCAGTTCGGGATAAGTGAGGATAAAAATCAGAAGAGAACAAGATGTCATTTAGCCCACTTCTTGAGGATGCGGAGGATTTTCTTGCGTGTATCGTCGGGCATCGTTGCGATGCGAGTGCGGTGACTTCCCTCGGGCTGGATGAACACATACATGCGTTTCTTCTTGCCGGGAAGCACCACGCGCGTAGCACTCCAAGGGTCTACTTCGCCGTAGATGAACATTGCCGGGATGTCCTTCTCGCGGAGGAACTGCTGGCAACGCTCGTACAGGTCGCCCTTGAACTCGATGAAGTCGAGGTCGTCCTGAATCATCACACGACGCATGTAGCCCTCGTAGGTGGGACGCACGAGCAGCCCTTCGAGCTGGCTGACGTCGTAGCCGTAATAGCCGATTTCGCGCATCGCCTGCACGTTGAAGGGCGTGTAGGGCGTGTTACGCGAGAAGTAGTTGGGCTCGCACTTGGAGCGCAAGCTGTTCCAGAGCGTCTCTGCGTCGGCATCCTCGTCGGGAACGGTGCTCACATCATCGCCCCATTGCCAGAAGGCAAACGGGTATTCCAGCACCATCAGGTCGAAGACTTCGTCGGCAGGAACGCGGAACTCGTAGCCTGACGACTGGGAATAGCGTTCGAGCATGGGAACGATTTCCTTGCGATGCTGCAATGTCGTCCGCTGATAGGCCAGGAGCTTCTCGCGCACCTCGTCGGAGCCCACCTGCTGCAGGAACTTCTCGTGCTGGCCGTCCTCGATGGCCTTGTTGAGCGGTGCCACATAGGAGACGTTGGCGACGACATCGTCGGGGAAGAAGACCCGGTAGAAAAGAGCCGTCTGCCCTCCTTTGGAGATGCCCGTCGAGAACCACTTGCGCGGATAGATCTCGCCAAACGACACGCGGATGTGATGATAGTCGTAGGCCGAGTTCTCAACCGTCAAGTACTCCCAAAGCGTGGAGGAGTACTGTTCCTTCCCCTCCAGTCCCCGTTGGATGAGAGGGCTGCTGGCGCCGTTGTAGCGATGCTCCACCATAAGCGTGTTCGCCTCGAGCAGGTCGGACAGCTCTTCCGTGTAGCGGGGATGCAGGGCATATTCGTTGCTGTAGCCTTCGGTGACGATAACCGTCGGGCGGTCGAAGCCTCGATGCTTCACGACTATCCGCTGCAGGAACGTTCCCTTGCTCGCATCGTTGGCGTCAACGGGCTGCTCGAACATTACAAGACGTTTGGCGATGTTGTCCTCGCTTTGCAACGTCTGCACCGAGGAGACTCCGGGAAGAGCATAAAGCGCGTCGTCCAGCTCGTCGGCAACGGCAGGAAGGAGGGCGATAAATAATAATAGCAGACTTATCGATGCTCGTTTGATCATATTATCGTGTTCCCAAGAAGGAGCCGCTTTGATGCGGCTCCTGTTGTTTTCATTTCTTTTAAAAGGTTTTTATCAGATGTCGATGGAATAGCCTTCGCGATACTCGTAGTGCATGAGCTTTGTGGCCTCCGGATCGTTCATGAACTTCTGCACGATCGGGTTCCACACAACAGGACGTCCCAGCTCGATGGCGATGTTGCCCAAGTTGCAGACGGTACAGGACGAATGTCCCACTTCGACCGGGCAGTTGGGGTCGACATGCGCCTTCACGCTATCGATCCACACGCGATGATGTCCCGAGCGTGCTTCGTAGGCCACGCTGCTGTCGACGATGCTTGCCTGTTCGAACTTCTTGTCGGAAGCGCGCAGATTGCCGCGACAAATCTTAATCCAGCCGTTCTCGCCGTAGATCTGAAGCCCTCGCTCGTCGCCGTTATACGGCTCCTCCGTCACAATCGTCCCGTTGTCGTACTCAAAGGTGAGCACCTCGTAGGGGCCGTAGCCGGCTGGGCTGATCTTGACAGGCCCGTTGCCGTCTTTGCCGAGAGCCCATTGGGCAACGTCGAACATGTGGGCGCCCCAGTCGGTCATCAGACCTCCTCCCGTCACCTTGTACCAACGCCAAGCGCCCCAGAGTTGCTCGTCGTGCTCTTCGTTGACGATGGGGTCTAGGTCGGGATGATACTTGACCGTAGTGGGAAGCGGTCCCAGCCACTTGTCCCAGTTGAGCCCCGGGGGAACGGGCATCTCGGGAAGGTTATTGGGCACGGGGGCTGCGCTCTCGACATCCACCTCGTTGCGTCCGGCGTGAACCTTTATCCGCTCAATCTTGCCGAGAAGACCTTCACGACAAAGTGTAGCAGCATGGATGAACTCATCGCTCGAGCGCTGCTGGCTGCCGACCTGCAGGATGCGGCCATACTTACGCACGGCCTTGCAGAGCTGCTGTCCCTCGTAGATGGTGAGCGTGAGCGGCTTCTCGAGATAGACATCCTTGCCGGCCTTGCAGGCAGCAATAGCGATGATGGCATGCTGATGATCGGGGGCAGCTATCACCACAGCGTCGATATCCTTGCGGGCAAGCAGATCCTGGTAGTCCTCATAGACATCGACCTTCACCTTCTTCTCGCCTTTCGACTTGTAGAAGTCGGTCACACGGCGCACGAAGCGATCGCGTTTCACGTCATAGACATCACATCCTGCTACAACGCGCACATCGTCGAAAGCGATGAACGAGCTGAGCAGATACATGGCCTGTTGTCCCAAGCCGATAAAGCCGAGCGTCACCTTGCTGTTGGCCGACGACTTCTTGGCAGCAGCAGGGCTGCCGGCAGCAAACGACGAGGCTGCAAACATCTGACCTGTTGGCAACGCTGCTGCAGCTGCGCCAAAGGTTGACATACGAATGAAATTCCTTCTGTTCATGTTCTTATGGTATGTTATTCGTTGATAATAAAGTTCTCTTTATCAAAGGATGCTCTCAACCGTCTTCAGCATGCCATCCTTCTGGATTTTATCGAGGAAGGAGACAACCATATCGGTAAGGCCGGGAATAGCGTTGAGGTCCTCGTGCCAGATGCTTTGCTCGGCAAGAACGTCCGTAGCCACCTTGCGCAAATCGCCCGTTGCCCAGAGGTCCTTCAGCAGCTGCATGATCTCGGGTGCATCGTTGGGAACAATCTCTGCGCCGTCTTCGCGCACGCCTCCTTTATAATAGGTAATGATGGCTGCCAAGCCGAGAACAAGGCCCTTCGGCAACTCGCCCTTGCGTTGCAGAAAGACTTTCAGCCCGGGCAGATCACGCGTCTCGTATTTCGGGAACGAGTTGAGCATGATGCTCGTCACCTGATGATCGACAAACGGATTGACGAAACGCTCGAGCACGTCGCCAGCAAACTGCTGGAGCTCCTCCATCGGGAGATTCAACGTCTGCATCAACTCGTCGTACATCACCTTGTGGATAAACTTGCCGATGACGGGATGCTGGCACGCGTCACGAACGATATTCACTCCGCTCAGATAAGCTACGGGGCTCAGCACGGTATGAGGGCCGTTGAGGAGCGTCACCTTGCGCTCGTGATAGGGCTTCTCGCTCTCGGCGATGAGAACGTGCAGGCCTGCCTTCTCGGCAGGGAACTCCGCCTTCAGCGTTTCGATATCCATATTCTCGGGCTTCTCGATAACCCAGAGGTGGAAGGCTTCGCCCTGAACAACGAGGTTGTCCTCGTAACAGATCTTCTCCTGTATCTGCTTGATCTCCTTGCGGGGGAAGCCTGGCACGATGCGGTCGACAAGCGTGGCGCAGACATAGCAGTAGTTGGTGAACCACTTCTTGAAGCCCTCGTAGTCGGCACCGAAGTCATCTTTCCAAAGCTCGATGTACTGGAAGATGCACTCCTTCAGGTGATGCCCGTTGAGGAAGATGAGCTCGCAAGGCATCAGGATGAGTCCCTTCGACGGATCACCGTTGAACACCTGATAGCGACGATAGAGAAGCTGCGTCAACTTGCCCGGATAGCTCGAGGCGGGTTTGTCGTCGAGCTTGCAGGCGGGGTCGAAGGCGATGCCGGCTTCGGTCGTGTTGGAGATGACGAAACGGATCTCGGGCTGCTCAGCGAGAGCCATAAAGGCCTGGTTCTGGGTGTAGGGATTCAAGGCGCGGCTGATGACATCGATGCGTTCGAGGCTGTTCACCACCTCGCCGTTCAGCTTCCCCTGCAGATTGACGTGATAGAGGCAATCCTGGCCGTTCAGCCAATCGACCATACCCTTTTCGATGGGTTGCACGACAACAACACTTGCGTTGAAGTCGGTACGTCGGTCCATATTCCAGACAATCCAGTCGATAAAACAACGCAGGAAATTACCTTCGCCAAACTGAATGATTCTCTCGGGGGCACAGCTCTTGGGTGCCGTACGTTTGTTCAAAGCTTTGAGCATATTCTTCTGTTTTTTAGGATGATTTGTTTTTTCGTTAATTATAACCGCAAAAATAGGCGTTTTCTTTGGTAATTCAAAAAAAAAGCGTAATTTCGTCACATCTTTTTCGGATTATTCAAACCTAATAAAAATACGACGACTATGAAAGAATTCATGGATGAGAATTTCCTGCTGACAACGGAAACCGCTCAACATCTTTATCACGATCACGCCAAGAAGATGCCCATCATCGACTATCATTGCCATCTGGTTCCTCAGATGGTTGCCGAGGACCATAAGTTCCGTTCCATCACGGAGCTGTGGCTGGGAGGCGATCATTATAAATGGCGCGCGATGCGCACCAACGGCGTTCCCGAGCGCTATTGTACGGGTACGGACACTTCCGACTGGGAGAAGTTCGAGAAATGGGCCGAAACGGTTCCCTACACCTTCCGCAATCCGCTCTATCATTGGACGCACCTGGAGCTTCGGACGGCTTTCGGCATCAACAAAATCCTGAAGCCCGAGACGGCGCGCGAGATCTACGATGAGTGCAACGAGAAGCTGAAGCAGCCCGGCTACACGGCACGCGGCTTCATGCGGCGCTACAACGTGGAAACCGTCTGCACGACGGATGATCCCGTCGACGATCTCCGCTGGCATAAGATGACGCGCGAGAGCGGCTTCGAGGTGAAGATGATTCCTGCCTGGCGTCCCGACAAAGCGATGGCGGTAGAGGTTCCTGCCAACTTCCGCGCTTATATCGAGAAGCTTTCGGAAGTGAGCGGAGTAACTATCACGAAGTTTGCCGACGTCATCGAGGCTCTGCGCAAGCGTCATAAGTTTTTTGCTGACAACGGCTGCAAGCTTTCCGATCACGGAATAGAGGAATTCTATGCCGAAGACTACACGGAAGCCGAGATTGAGACCATCTTCAACAAGGTGTACGGAGGAAAGGAGCTGACGAAGGAGGAAATCCAGAAGTACAAGAGCGCAATGCTCATCGAGTTTGCCGTAATGGATGCCGAGAGCGGCTGGGCACAGCAGTTCCACTACGGAGCCATCCGCGACAACAACTCGAAGATGTTCCGCCAGCTCGGACCCGACACGGGATTCGACAGCATAGGGGAATTCAATACCGCCAAAGCGATGAGCAAGTTCTTCAACAAGCTGAACGAACGCGACAGACTGACGAAAACCATCATCTACACGCTCAATCCCTGCGCCAACGAGGTGGTGGCCACTATGCTGGGTAACTTCCAGGACGGCTCCGTGCCGGGAAAGATACAGTTCGGCTCGGGCTGGTGGTTCAACGATCAGAAGGACGGAATGGAACGGCAGATGAATGCACTTAGCGTGCTGGGCTTATTGAGCCGATTCGTGGGAATGCTTACCGACAGCCGCTCGTTCCTCTCCTACCCGCGTCACGAGTACTTCCGCCGCACGCTTTGCAACCTGCTGGGCAAGGATGTAGAGAACGGCGAGCTGCCCGCTTCGGAGATGCCGAGACTGGAACAGATGGTGGAGGATATTTGCTACAACAACGCAAAGAACTACTTCAACTTCTAAGCAAAGTACATCACGTCATATCCAACCTCCGCTGCTTCGGCAACGGAGGTTTTTCTTTATTCCCAATTATTCTTTGCCCATATTGAATTATGAAGAAGGGAAAAAAGATTATTCCTTCTCCAAAAATATTTTTTCCTTCTTCATACGGCGAGATTCTTTCTTCATACGGCGCGTTTCTTTGAGCATATCGTTATACGAAAAAAAGAGGAGGACTGCCACATTGTGCAGTCCTCCGCATTAACTGTACTCGGGAAAGGATTACATACCCATTTCCTTTTCGATAGCCTCGAATTCGGGACCCATATTGAGCATGTAGTAGCAGGTGTAGAGTCCGCTCTGCCAAGCAATCTTCACGTCAGGATCGGTACCGTCGTCAAGGGTGCGGAGCTTCTCGTAAATGGGGAGAGCCTGACGATAGTAAGCTTTTACTTCCTCCATTCCGTTCTTGTACTCCTTGCTCTTCATGCTGAGGGTGGTGATGGCGTCGCTCTTGTCCTGCGCAAGCTGGCAGTAGCAGATGCCGAGGTTACGGTAAGCGCCCACGTAGTTGGGGTCTTTCTCGATGGTGTTCTTGTACTGCTCGATAGCTGCATCATAATCCTTTGCGTTCTGGCTGATGAAGCCCTTTACGAAGTAGAAGATAGGCAGGTCGTTGCCGCTCTTCAGCTGGTTGTCGGCGAAGGCCATCAGCTCGTCGTTCTGGTCATGATTGTTGTAGTACGAGATAAGGTTGCTGTAGAAATAGTCCTTGTTCGGATATTTCTCAACGGCCTCTTTCAGCGTCTTTACCCAAGCAATGGTGTCGCCCATGCTGCCGTAGGCCATACATTTGTACTGCATTGCGTTCTCTCCCACTTCGGGATCGTCAAGAGCGTTGTCGATGTACTTCAGGGCAAGGTCGTACTTCTCCATCTTCATGCCGGCAAGGGATGCGTAGTAGGAAACCACGTTGATGAAGGTGTCGGTCTTTGCGAAGTTGTACTTCTCAAGCATGGGATAGTTTGCCGACTCGATGTACTGCGAGAACAGGTCGTAGGCACGCTGGTTGTCATCCTTATTAAAATAGGTAACACCACCGCTTACGAGATTCGGGCGGATGCCTTGCAGCTGCTCGGCATTGGCTTCGCGATACTTGCGAACAACCTTTCCCTTTGCGTTGGGCTGGCTCTCAATCTCGTCGCACTTGTTGAAATAGGTGAACATCTTCGACAGCGAGCCGAAGAAGACATCTTCGCTGTAGGGCTGCTGCAGATACATCTTCTCGTTCTCCTTGTCGTAGAGCTTCTTCTGGATCTGTCCAGCTGTGTTCCAGGTATCAGCCAGCACCTTGGTGTGAGGATTCTCGATAGCCTGGTTGATGAGCTTCTCTGCCTCGGCCAAGTTGGCGCCTTCGCTCGTGAGGATTCCCTGAGCGGTTTTCAGAGTCTTGTTGGCTGCCTTGATTTCGGCTTTCAGAGCCTTAGCAGCTTCTTTCTCTTCCTTCGTAGGTTTCTGTGCGTACGTTACGCCGCAAGCCATAAGGGCTACGATTGCGAACAAAACTAACTTTTTCATAATAGGACAAATAATATAAGGTTAATAATTTCTTACTGTTTCCAGTTTCATCTATTAGACATTTATTCTTCTTCAGAGTTTAATTCCTCTTCCTCGGGAGCGTCTTCGACGACTTCGTTCTCGGCGTTGGCGGCGTCTTTCTCGAGCAGGGCGAGATCTTCCTCCGAGCTCATGATGACATCACTTTCGTCGATAGTCTCAGCCTCCTCTTCGGGGTCGGTATCTACTCGGCAAACGCTTGCAATGGTGTCGCCGCGCCGTTCAAGGTTGATGAGTCGTACTCCCTGCGTTGCACGCCCCATTACCCTGAGGTCGGACATGCGGATACGGATTGTCGTTCCCGACTTGTTGATGATCATCAGGTCGTGCTCGTCTGTCACAAGCATGATGGCTGCCACCTTGCCCGTCTTTTCCGTTACGCGGATGTTCATGACGCCACGCGTGCCGCGACGGGTGAGTCGGTAGTCTTCGATGATGGAGCGCTTGCCGTAGCCGTTCTCGCTGACAACGAGGATGGTCTCTGTGGCTGCGTCGTTGACGGCAAACATACCTACTGCCTCGTCGTCATCCTCAACCAGTCGGATTCCGCGCACGCCTGTCGATGTGCGTCCCATAGCGCGCACGTCGCTCTCGTTGAAGCGTACGGCACGTCCGTTGCGCGAGCCGATAACGATCTCCTGGTTGCCATTTGTGAGGCCTACGCTGACGACGCTGTCGCCTTCCACCAGATTGATGGCGTTGACGCCCAGCTGTCTAGGACGGCTGTATGCCTTCAGGCGGGTTTTCTTCACCGTTCCGTTCTTGGTGAGGAAGATCAGATAATGGCTGTTGACAAACTCTTCGTCGCTCAGGTCACGCACGTTTATATAAGAGGTAACCTTGTTGTCTGCATCCAGGTTCAGGATGTTCTGGATGGCGCGTCCTTTGCTTTGACGAGTACCTTCGGGAATGTTATAAACCTTCAACCAATAGCAACGTCCCTTCTCGGTGAAGAAGAGCATGTAATTGTGGTTGGTTGTATTGTAGATATGCTCGATGAAGTCTTCGTCCTTCGTGTCGCTTCCCTTGATGCCGATGCCTCCACGCGACTGCGAGCGGAACTCGGCAAGCGGGGTACGCTTGATGTAGCCGCAATGACTGATGGTGATCACCATCTCGTCGTCGGCATAGAAGTCTTCGGGGTTGAAGTCCTCGGCTGCGGGAACAATCTCCGTACGACGGTCGTCACCATACTTCTCTTTCACCTCGATGAGCTCGTCCTTCATGATCTTGCGGCACAGGTTGTCGTCGTCGAGGATGCTCTGGAGATATTCGATCTGCTTCATCAGCTCGTCGTATTCTCCGCGAAGCTGCTCTTGCATGAGTCCCGTGAGCTGACGCAGACGCATATCCACGATAGCCTTTGCCTGTATCTCGTCCAACGCGAAGCGATCCATCAATCCCTGAATAGCATCGGCAGGCGTCTTGGCTGTCTTGATGATGTGAACGACTTCATCGATGTTGTCGCTGGCGATAATCAGTCCTTCCAGGATATGGGCGCGTTCCTTTGCCTTGCGCAGGTCGAACATAGTACGGCGGATAGTCACGTCGTGCCGATGCTCGCAGAAATGACGGATGCAGTCCTTGAGCGAAAGCACCTTCGGACGTCCGTGAACAAGAGCTACGGCGTTGACGTTAAAGGCAAACTGCAGCTGCGTCATCTTAAAGAGTTTGTTGAGCACAACGCCCGAGTTGGCATCGCGCTTCAGGTCGATGACGATACGCATACCGTCCTTGTCCGACTCATCGTTTACGTTGCTGATGCCATCAATCTTCTTCTCCGTTACCAGGCGGGCGATATATTCAATCAGCTCGCGCTTGTTGACATTGTAGGGAATCTCGTTGACGATAATCTTATCGTGTGTCGGCGTGGACTCTATCTCTGTCTTTGCACGCATCACCACGCGTCCGCGTCCCGTCTCGTAGGCTTCTTTTACACCCGACAAGCCGTAGATGTATGCGCCCGTGGGGAAATCGGGGCCTTTCACGTATTGCATCAGTTCCTCTGTGGTTATCTCGGGATTGTCGATGAAGGCCACACAGCCGTCGATGACTTCGCGGAGATTGTGCGTAGGCATATTCGTAGCCATACCTACGGCAATACCTGTTGCGCCGTTCACCAGAAGGTTGGGAATACGCGTGGAGAGCACAGTTGGCTCCATATCCTTGTCGTCGTAGTTGGGCTGGAAGTCGACGGTTTCCTTGTTGAGGTCCGTCATCATCTCCTCGCCCATCTTCTCCAGTCGGGCCTCGGTGTAACGCATAGCTGCGGGGCTGTCTCCGTCGATGGAACCGAAGTTTCCCTGCCCGTCGACAAGCGGATAGCGCATAGCCCAGTCCTGTGCCATACGGACAAGTGAGCCATAGATGGAGGAATCTCCGTGGGGGTGATACTTACCCATCACATCTCCTACCGTACGGGCCGATTTGCGATAGGCTTTGTCGGAAGTGTTGCCTTGTTCGAGCATGCTGTAGAGGATGCGGCGATGAACAGGCTTGAGACCGTCTCGCACATCGGGCAGAGCACGGCTTACAATCACCGACATAGAGTAGTCGATATAGGAAGAACGCATCTCCTCCGCTATATTGACCTTGATAATTCTGTCTTGATCTAATACCATATTTCTCGTTTAAATACCTTTTAAAATATTCCACATGCGCGCGTGCGCATCAAAAAGTGTGTAAAGGTAATCAGTTTTTTTGGTTCCTCAAAACAAAAATCGTATTTTTTAGCAAAATTAGCACGAATTTCGGCTTCAGCGTCATTTTCCGACATCCTCTTTACTGCATTGCCCATTCGCTTACATGCGACGTAAAAGCCCTTATTCAGCATTTACCACTTCTACGCCTGTCTCTTTCGCCCAAGCGCGAAGCGCATCGGCGTGGGCTCCGGGAACAAGGAGATGATGGTTCCCTATAGGAGAAGTGAGGAAATACGTTGCTGCATCATCGAGGCGTACTTGCACTTGTGTGCGGCAAAGGTTCTTTTCATTCAGGTTTGTCAGCAAGTCGCCTTCGCCGACAAAGCAACGGCTCAAGTCGGGCGCCACCTTGAAGAGCGTCACCTTTCCTCGCGGCAGTTCGCCTCGTATGGCAACGCCGATGCCTGATTCAAAATGTGTGTCGTAGGCGTAGCGTTTCAGCATGTCGAGGGGAGCCGTACAATGCGCAAACACATACGTTCCCGTCTCGGGATCGATGCGCGAGGGATTAACCTGGAAGGCGCTCTTCCCTACTACCTGACGCACTATCATCATGCTGACGAGAGCGGGAACATCGCCCTCGCATGCGGCTGGGATACCTTCCGCATTCAGTATCGCCAAAGCCAGACAGCCCGTATTGTGCACAGCTGACAACAGGTCAAAACAACGTACCGTCAGCCCATTGAGCGCATGTTTGGCGACAAGTCTTTTTAGAGCACCGTATATGTTCAAGGCTCCGTCGAGCACCGAGCCGTCGAAATCCATCCGGATAGGAAACGGAAGCTCCGTCAATCCCATCACGTCGTTTTCCACATCCCGTATCTCGTCGAGAAGTTCCTGCATAGGAATATCGACAAGCGTTATGTTCGCCTTCTCCAGCAACGCCTGCGGATTAGCATCCGACGCAATGAGCCAGTCGCTGGGCTTGCCTACCACACCGAGCCTTACGGGCGGC
Source organism: Bacteroidaceae bacterium (assembly GCA_017615125.1). GTDB lineage: Bacteria > Bacteroidota > Bacteroidia > Bacteroidales > Bacteroidaceae > UBA1189. The sequence continues at coordinate 2,187 of JAGAAS010000003.1, read as the reverse complement.
AGTTTGGATGGTGCTTGCCGTTTTTGTTTGCTCTCGGCTGCCTTCTTAGGCAACGGACAGGTGCCTGGAAGAGGTTCGGGAATGTATTTGATATGCTCGGCAACGTATTCGGGAGAGCCGTGAAGTATCTCTCCCTCCCGCCCTTCAGCACGCAGGAACGACAGAATCTCCATCGCTGCAGCCAACGAATTACTCTTGCCGCTGGCGAGCAGACGGATTCTGCCTTGCAAACGAGGATAGACGTCGCGGAACAGCCCTTCGGTGCCTCCCGTGCGAACGTATATGACAGGATTATCCCACACGTTCCAACAGCCGAAGTCATTCCCGCGCACATCGAACGAGAAGGAACCCTTCTCCTCCAGCGAGCGGATGAAAGTGTCCTTCCGCACATCCTCCATCGCTTCGGCATGAAGGCTGGAAGAAAGAGCATAGAGTGTGATGTTCATAGGTTATTCAGACAAATGGTATTATTTCAGGGAAGGAAATATGGACTAGTGTTTTTTTGTTTAACAACAACATCTAAGAGTTAAACAATAATTCCGTAGAGTTAAACAATAATTTTTTAGAGTTAAACAATATTCTTCTCTTGTTTTGCTTGAACATTTATTCGTTTCGAAGTGCGAGTTTTGAACTAATGAAACATCTTTATATGAGGAAAATCCATTTTATTCTTCAAATGGATAAGTTTCGTCGTAAATATCACTCAACAGCTAATCATTATAGAGGGTAATGTGGCTAACTATTGAAAACTTCGACGCTATTTACTTTTCCTCATATTTCTTTAATAAAGCTATCGTACTTTCATCGGGAAACTTTTCCACCCTCTTCTTAACCCATAAAATAAAGTCCGGCTCACTCGTGAATTGAATATTGAAGAACTTGGCTGAACTGTCATTGTATCGCTTCTCAATAGTAGTAATCACTTCGTCCTTAATTCCTTGCTTCAACAGTTGCAAGGTTTCTTTACTCAACATAACGGCATTCGTTTCATCAAAGTATTCCGTATTTCCATACCCGCCAAAGTTTCCTATTAATTGCCTAATAATCCCCATATCGGCATTAAGCCTGTTTGGTACATAAATCTCCATACCATATATGGGATTGGCATCACCATAAATAAGTGGAGACGAGCAACGTACTCCTGCACTTTCTTCATCATCTTCCTCAGTAAAAACAGGAGGTACCCAATAATAATAGGACATATCTATGCTAATCTGTTTTATTGGAACTAGCGGAGTATCATAGCCAACATAATGACCTCTGAAAATATCCTCCAACTCTGCTTCAGTTATCTTCAAAGGTTTCCAACCGTCATGTTCATAACAAAGCAGTCGATTTAACACATCCTGTTTTATTTCGCTACCCATCACGAGGATTTGCGTGTCTCGAGTTAGGCCATCTTTACTCTTTTCTGATGCTCCAAACTCTTTCACTTTTCGTACAAGTGCTGCACGGTTCTTGAACTTCCCTATAAAACCAACGCGACGGTCGGTCAATGGATTCTGCTGATTAATGGCACTATCGCCAAATAAGTCTTGCTGTATCATAGTTGTTTTATTATTTCTTTAAATTCCTCTTCTGACATAATACGTGCACCAAATTCCTGTGCTTTCTGCATTTTGGATGGGCCTGCATTATAGCCGGTAATAAGTATGTTCGTCTTTTTGTTCACTCCGTCCTTAATGATGGCACCCAATTCATTCAACTTATGCGCATATTCCTGACTATCTGCTTTAGCAAAGCCAGTCAGTACCACGACTTGATTTTTAAAAGGATTGTCAGCAATACTATCCAAATCTGTACGCTGGACTTTATCCTCAGGATTATACTTCTGCCTTGGTGCTATAGGTGTTTCTGCGACTTCAACAGTTTCCCCTTCACTTAGGATCTTTTGGAACAGTACCATCAGATTGCCACTCATTTCTGCATCGGCCAAAGCATTATGGTGATTATTACCTGAGATTCCAAACCTCTTGCAAACGGTATCAAGTTGATGGGTTCCAGGCCCTTCCTCCGAAATGCCGAGCTTGGCTTCTGCTTGTCGTGATAGCGTCAGAGTGTCGAAGATATTTTCGTAGTCAAGTTTTGTCTCTACACCATAGAATGCACTTGTATCTCTTATACAGGCTCTTTCGACACAGGCATTGTGAGCTACAAGAGGCAAACCGTCAACAAATCTTTCCATTT
>JAGAAS010000002.1 GCA_017615125.1 Bacteroidaceae bacterium | reverse complement strand
TGCTTCCTCTGCTCTCGCTCAATCGCAATTTTATCTGTCTATGAAGTATTTTTCCTTTTAGTGAGCTGGAGCGGGGTGGGGGAGTCAGAACACGGTCTTCTTGCCGCCCATGATGTAGATGGTTCCCTTCTGCGGGCGGATGACGCGACGTCCGAAGAGGTCGTAAACCGCGCCGGGACGGTCCACCTCGATGCACCCGATGCTGTTGGCGCCGTCGGCATCGTAGAGCTGCAGCTCGGAGAGGCCGAAGTCGGTGTAGAGGTTGTTGTCGTTGCCGGCATGCGAGCGGTAGTTGACATCGTCGATCCACAGGCGCACGTGGCGTGTGCCCTCACCGAGGTCGACGACGGGGCTCTGCCAGGTGGTGACGGTCTCAGCGATGTAGCCTCCGTCCTGCGGGTAGGCATTGGGGATGTTGCGGAGGGTGGCGACGTCGGTCCACTCGTTGCCGTCGGCAGAGCGGCTCACGCGTATCGTCATCGGGCGCAGCGACGTGTTGGAGGGGCTGTAGGCGTCGGTGGTGATGTAGACGTAGCGGGTGGTGCCGAGGAGGTCGACCTGGAGGTAGGGGCGCTTGCCTGCGAGCACCTCGGAGGCATCGCTGGCTGCGGAGTTGGACTTGTAGCGCGTGGAGGGCTTGCCGTCGATGAGCTTGGCGAGGTCGGTGATGCGCCCGCCCAGCAGGTTGGTACTGATCTGCGCGGCGTCGGTGATGAGCGGATAGTCGGCGGTGAAGGGGAACGTGGTGCCGAGGGCTTCGCGCCGGGCCTCCTCGTCCTGTGCCTGACGGATGGCCTGCAGGTCGCTGTCGGTGGCAGGCACGAAGCGCCAGGAGGCAGGGGCGTGGGGCTGGTTGTCGGGCGTGGCAGCGATGAGGCGTCCGCCCGTGCCGCAGCCGTCGGCGAAGAAGTCGGGAGCGTAGTCGAGGGCGTTGAGCTCGCTACGGATGGCGTAGTTGTCGTCGTCGAGCAGGTAGACGTACTGGGCGGCGTCGCTCTGGGGCGTGAGGTAGGCATAGCTGTCGTCGGCGTGGTGCAGGTAGGTGCCTGTGGCGTAGTTGCGGATGAGGTAGCGGCAGCCCTTGTGTACGGTCTCGAGGTACTTCACCTCCCAGAGGAAGGCGGGGTTGGCGCGGTCGGCGCTGTTCCAGGCCACGAGGTTGTCGCCGAAGGCGTACATCCCTTTGGTGAAGAGCATGTCGAAGCCGTTGTCGATGTAGTAGAGCCCGTCGTCGAGGTCGCGGCGGATGACGATAGCGTCGTAGGCGGCGCGGAGGGCTGTCTCGAGGGCCTCGTACTCGTCGTCGGTGGAGGAGCGGTTGACGAGGGCGCTCTGCGCGTCGATGAGGACGGCGAGGTAGGCATCGGCGGTGGTGCGGTCGAACATGCTGCTGTAGTAGTCGTTGCCGTCGGAGGTGAACGTCCTGACGCAGGCTGCCAGCGAGGCGTAGGCGGGCGAGCTGTAGCTGGCGAAGACGTGGGTGGCGTCGGTGAGGCGCTGGATGTCGTAGTCGCCGGCGACACCCGCACGGAAGCGACGGTTGACGTCGTCGACGAGGGCTACGAACTCATCGACGATGGCTGCGTCGAGGTCGGGCTTGCGCACGGCGGCGCAGACGGCAACGCTGTCGAGGGAGAAGCGGTGATGGCCGTTGACGAGCCCCTCTTCGCCCTCGGCGCTGTTGTAGTTGATGTTGTTCACCTCAAGGCGCACGTAGCGGTAGAGAGCCTGCGGATGGACGAGCCCTGTCGCCCACTCGCCCGTCCAGAGGTCGATATTGTAGTCGCCATAGATGGCATTGAAGGGCAGCGCGTTGGGGAGGACGTCGAAGATGCCCAGCGTGGTCCACACGGAGGTGTCGTTGCTGCCCTGCAGGGTGACCTTCGACGGGCGCTGCATGGCGGCGCGGGTGATGGTGGTGACGATGAAGGCGTCGGAGGGCTTGTCGCCGAAGTCGATGAGCACGTACGGGTCGGCATCGTCGGGCGTGACGAACGAGGGCTTGCCGACGAGCAGGTCGCCGGCATCGTAGCACTTCTTGAGCGTGGCGCCCGCGTTGGTGAGCGCCTGCTTCACGCGTGCGGTGTTGACATCGGTGCCTTTGGCTGCGCGCGGCGTGACGGTGCCAGGAGCGTACGTGACGTTCTCGTCGGAGGCGAGCAGGGCCTCACCGCTCTCGGCAATGGCGAGGGCAGGGTAGACGTAGCTGTCGCCGAGGTTGTCGGCAGGCGACACGGTGCCGTCGTCATGAACGGCAACGCGCAGGCCGGAGGCGATGTTCGTGAAGATGCCCATGAGCCCGCTGCCAGCGGGGGCCTCCTCCTTCGTCCACAGCTGCGTGGGGTCGGCAGCGTCGAAGTCGTGCCAGGCGAGGAACGGCAGGCTGCGCACACCCGAGGGATGGGCGTAGAGGGTCTTTTCCATCTGGGTGACAGCGATGTCGGGACGCCAGAGACAGAGGTACCAGGCGTCGCCCTTGGTGTCGTCGGCAGCCTCTATCGTCTCGAGGGGAAGCCCTTCGAGCTTGAACTCTTTGAAGCTGAGACACGACTGCTCCCTCATGTTGACGATGACTCCCAGCGACACCTCGGCAGCCTGCGCGAGGGTGAAGCTGACGGTGCACTCGCTGAGCATAGCCCAGGCGATGGCGCCCGACTCGCAGTCGTCCTCGCCCAGGAGGGTGGGGCCGTAGTTGGCGAGGATGCGGCTCGTCTGCGTGGAGGTGCCGTCGCTGAGGGTGCAGGAGAAGGTGTACTTGCCTGCAGGCAGCGATACGGTCTGCCAGAGACGGTAGTCGAGGAGCTCGTCGGCGAAGTTGCTCCAGATGGTCTCGATGGTGATGTCGTTGCCGTGAGCGGTGTCGACATGTGCGCCGGTGGTGATGCTGCCGTTGACGATGGCGTTGGCATCCTTCCATCCGCTGCGCTGGGTGCCCATCTCGAGCTTGCGGAAGCGGCTGCTGTTGGTGGGGTTGACGGTGCCGGAGGCGGTGTAGTAGGGACGCTGGTAGTTGGTGAGGTACTGGCTGGTGATGTCGCCTGCGGGGCCGACGGCAAGGTCGAGGGTGAAGACGCCGAGCGACGAGTTCCAGGCGTCGCCGTCGGGGCCGAAGTTGCGGCGCACGGCATTCAGCCCGTGCGACGAACGGTCGATGGCGTCGCCTCCGTTCTGGTTGAAGTCGTAGTAGAGGAGCAGCCCGTGGCGCAGCTCGGCGGTGGCGATGTCGCAGATGGGGGCGTTGGCGTAGTAGCCGAGGGTCTCGGCAGCGAGGGCTGTGGTCCAGAGGTGCAGCTCGTCGACGATGCCGTTGAAGCCTCCTGTGACGTTGCTGAAGACAAACCCTGTGGTGTTGAGCTCGGCAGCGGTGGCAAGCTTCGTGGAGGGCGTGCTGACGAGGAGAGCGTCGCGGTAGAAGCGTACGGTGCCCTTGTCGTAGACGACAGCGTAGTGGTGCCATTCACCCGGGACGACGAAGGAGGCGTCGCTGCTCACCTCCTTCCCGGCGAGGCGGAAGCGGAGGGTGCCGTCGGCGCTGAAGGAGACGGCGATGTAGCCGTTGGCATCGGCAAAGAACTGCATGTCGGCAGCGGAGGAGGGACGCATCCACCAGTCGAAGGTGAGGGCGTCGGTCTGGAGGGCGAGAGGTGCGCTCACCGTCATGTGGTCGCCGCCGCCTCCGAAGCGCAAGCCTGTGTAGGAGTCGGCATTGCTGACGATGAGGGCTTTGTTCTGCGTGGCGACATCAGAGCCGTGCTCGTTGCCAGTGGTGAGCTTGATGTCGTAGAGGCCCGGCGCGATGGGAATGACGGTGACGTTCTGTCCGCTCACGAGGAAGCCGCGGTGCCCGTTGGAGAGCTCCCACTTCCAGTCGGTGGGCTCGTAGCGGCTCTCGTCGGTGAGGGTGACGCTGTCGCCCAGCAGGATGTTGGGGGCCGAGACGGCGAAGAGCGCCTTGGGCGCGGAGGCGGTGACGGTGACTTCACGCGTCATCGACGAGGAGCCCTGGGCGTTGGTCACCGTGAGGGTGACGGGGAAGGTGCCCAGCGTGGGATAGAGGGCCGAGGCGTTGGTAGCAAAGACGTGCTCCACCTCGGCGCCGGGCATATACCACTCGTAGGTGCAGCCCACACCCTCGCTGACGTTGATGAAGCTGAAGCGGTCGCCTGCAGGCAGCGTGTCGGCAGCGATGCGGAAGTCGGCAGAGGGCTTTTCGGGACTGACGACGGTGATGACCTTCGTGTCCTGTGCTGTGGTGCCGTCGGCAGCGGTGGCGGTGAGGGTGACGGAGTAGTTGCCCGCCTCGTTGAAGACGAAGGAGGGCTTGAGGCCTGTGAGGACGGGCGTAGAGGCACCCTCGGCTTCCCATTGCCACTTAACGGCGGTGACGGGCGTGGAGGCCTTCAGCACGACGGGCATGCCGGCATAGGCGGTGGCGGCAGGTGCCTTGATGGAGGCGCTGAAGGCGGGAGCACCCGTGAGGAGGGTGTTGTTGGTGCCCGTCTGCCAGCTGCCGTTCGTGTAGATCGTGGCGTGCTTACCGCTGACGAGCTCTTCGATGAGCACTTCATCGTCGCGGTGGATGGTGTCCATCCGCAGGTAGACGATGAGGTCCTCCTGCGAGGCAGGGAAGGCAATCTCGCTACTCATGTTGTTCTTGATCTCATCGAGCGTGCGCACGGTCTTCCAAATGCGGAACTCGTCGATGGAGCCGTTCCAGTAGTTGTCGCTCCCGTGTCCGAACACCAGGTTGCCGAAGGCGGCAAGGCCCGAGTAGGTGGGACATTCGATCTGTCCCTTCCGCACGCCGTTGACGAAGGCTGTCATCACGTTCTTGTTGATGGTGACGGCGACGTGGGCCCAGGTGCCCGCCTTGAAGATGCCGGAGAGCTGCATGCGCTCGTCGGTGCCCGTGTTCCAGCCTACCACCAGACGTCCGCTGGAGTCGGTGTGGAAGAGGAACGTGCCCCATCCCGGGCCTATCTGCTGGTTGTAGCTGCGCACGGTGGTGGGCTTCATCCAGAACTCGATGGTTGCCTGGTTCAGCGCTTCCGTCATCGCGTTGGGGATGGTCATGCCGCTGTTCGAGAAGTTGAGGATGTGGTTGTCGCCTTCGGAGGGCGTGTAGCAGGCGGCAGCATTCGATTTGTCGGAGACATGCGTGTAGCCTCCGTAGCGGTACACGGCAGCAACGGTGTAGGCGACGGTGCCGATGATGGAGGGCTTGTAGGTGCGCTGTGCTGCGGGAACGCTGTCGATGAGCTCGCCGCCCTCATAGATGCGGTAGCCCATGAGGGGCAGCGTCGACGGCTGGGGCTTCTCCCACGTGAGGGTGCCGTCGGCGAAGGTGAGGTTCTGCGGGCGGTAGATCTGCTCGCCCGGGACGACGACGGAGATGATGGTGCGCTTCCCCTTGTTGCGGATGGCGACAGGTCCCTCGATGTCGAAAGGTATCTCGATGCCGTTGTCGTCCATCTCGTAGTTGATGAGGGAGCACTCATAGATGTTGCCCGTGCCGATGGCGGTACCTTTGGTCTGGATGACGAAGAAGTACTTGAGCGGCTTCGTGCGGTCGACGGTGGATGTCAGGTCGGTAAGGTCGTAGCCGAACTCCATAGGCTCGTAGTGCATGCCGTCGACCCATCGGCCCAGCATGGGAACCTCGGGCGCGGGATTGACGTTCGAGTGATTACCTGCATTCTTGAAATGCTCGAACGGGATGATGGCGTCGGGCTCGGTGGCGTCGATGTTCTCGGAGATACCTCCCGAGAGGCTCAGCTCGCTTCGGCGGGAGTAGTCCATCTTTATCTTGAAGGTGCGCAGCGGGCGGTAGTCGCGCCGTGCGATGTGTGCGCCAGGCGTCCAGGGCCCGTTGTTGGTGCCCACAGCGTAGCAGAGCTTGTAGGGGCAGTAGATGAAGCCCTTGTTCTCCCATCCGTCGCCCCATGAGTTGGCGATGATCCAGGCGCCTACTTCGTCGTTGTCCTCCTCGCCGTAGATGCCGTCGCCGTCGAGGTCGAACTCGATGCGGTCGTCGTAGCCGCAGATGGTGAGCGCATGATTGTAGGTGTCGCCCCAGGCTTTCACATATTTCATCCCAGCGACGCCGATCTTCTTGTTGGCAGGCGTGGAGGGGATGGTTGCCCAGGTTCCGTAGGCAGCTACGCCGATGCCTGCGATGCCTCCTGCCGGCAGCGAGGTGTCTCCGCAATGGTCGTAGAGCCATTCCTTGAGCTCTTGCCGTCCTTCTGGCGTGTTGGTGGGCGCTGTCATGCTGAACGAGCCAGCCGAACGGTTCCACATGGCGGAGTACCACTTGTCGTAGCCCTGCATCCAGCCGAAGTCGTCATCGTCGCATGTCTGGTTGCCGAAAAGCTTTGAATAGGTGCGCCCCCCGTATGTGGTTACGTTGGGCACACCGTTGGTGCGAGCCATCACCTCCTTGTCGGAGTTATGTCCCGTGAGGAGCCAGGTGAAGTGCGTGGGAAGCTGGTTCTCGGGCAGCGAGGCGTCGGTGTTGCGGTAGCAGTTGAGCTCGTAGGTGAGCATGTAGCCGATGTTCTGCGCTGAGCCGCAGGAGCCTCCGTCCTGGTTGATGATGGGAGGGAAGTATTTCGTCTCAGCATTGTTGACATGATCGGGCAACGTGCGTGCCGGAGCACCCCTTCGCATCTGCTCTTTTGCGCGGGCCCTGCGGGCAGCGTAGGGAGCCGAATGCGTGTAGGCATTGGGGTTGTAGTCGCGATAGAGAGTGGTGTCGACCTCCTGAGCCGAAAGGGAGGAACCGTATGTCAATGCAAGGAATGTAACGAAAAGCAGCGTCGGGGTAATTCTTTTCATGTTGCTGGGTGTATTAAGGTAAAAAGGATTTTATGTGAACTTGTTATGAATGTGATAGGTAGGTTGTCTTCTTAGTTTGCTTCGCGGATGAAGTCAAGGGCTTCGTCGATTTCGTTTTGTTGGAGGATGCAGTCGAGCTTGGGAATGCCGATATCGGCAAGCAGGACGCACTGGATGTTGTCGGCGCAGTTCTTCTTGTCGTGTTTCATGAGGCCGAAGAGTGCGTCGTAGTGGTTGCAGGTAATGGGGCACGCGCCGTACAGCTCGTGCAGCAGGCGTGTGAACTGCCTCATGGCGGTGAGGGGAAATCCCTCGCGGATGTGCGAAAGGTAGAGTTCGCCTATCATCCCCCAGGCAACGGCATAACCGTGCGGGACGGGCGTTCCCTGCGAAAGCAGCAGCTCCTCGATAGCATGCCCGATGGTGTGCCCGAAGTTAAGTGCCTTGCGGAGCCCGTGCTCGGTGGGGTCTGCGGCAACGATGTCGCTCTTCACGGCTACCGAGCTAGTGATGAGCTCGCCCATCCGCACGGGGCTGATGCCCGCTTCGGCAAGCTCCTCGCAGGTAGCGAAGGCTGTGCCGTCGTTGGCGCGGAGGAGTAGGTGCTTGATCATCTCGGCAATGCCGCTCAGGCGCTCCTGCGTGGGGAGGGTGTCGAGGAAGGTGCTGCAGAGGAAGATGTGAAGGGGCTGGTGGAAGGCACCAATCTCGTTCTTGAGCCCCTTGTAGTTGATGGCTGTCTTGCCTCCTGCTGCCGCATCGACCATTGCCAGCAGGGTGGTAGGGATGTTGATGTAGCGTATACCTCTTTTATATGAGGCAGCGGCGAAGCCCCCTATATCGGTGACGACGCCTCCCCCGAGGCACAGCAGCAGGCTGTGGCGCGTGGCGTTTCCGTCGATGAGGGCGTCCCAGATGCGCTGAAGGGTAAGAAGCGACTTGTTGTCGTCGCCGTGAGCGATGGTGACAGGCTGGTAGCCGATGCCCGCCTCTTGGAGGCTCTGCGCGATGAGCGGCAGGCAGCAGGTGTGCGTGTGGTCGTCGGTGAGGATGAAGAGCCTGTCGTAGGAGAGCTCCCGGAGCGTCTCCACCAGCGAGGGTCCTATGTTCGTTGTCGTGATAATCATATATGACAGTAGTAGGCGAGTTTATAAATGGAGAAGAGGAAGAGCGACGGATTTTTCTTCCGCATCTGTTTCTCGAACCAGTCGCGGTTGGCTTCGAAGAAGGAGGCAAGCGAGTCGTCGAGTCCGAGGCGCACTAGCAGATGATAGGTGCGCAGCAGGGGCGAGTAGCCGCTGAGTTCGTCTTGCTTGCGCCGCAGGTTGCGAAGCGCCTCGCGCGTCTTTTCCATATAGCGGGCGTTGGTTTCCAGTCCGTCGTGCCGCAGGGGATTGTCGATGTGCAGGACGGGAATAGACCTCTGCTCCAGCTCTGCTCCGAACAGCGTGTCCTCGTGCCCGTAGCCCACGCATGTCTCGTCGAACTGGATGTTCAGGAAGGTCTCCCTCTCGATGAGGAAGTTAAAGGTGGAGAACTGCGAGTAGGGGTGCCGGCTGCGGTTCTTTGCCGAGCGTTTCCTGTCGGCACGTCGTTCGTACTTCCAGCGCAGGCTGACATTCTTCGAGGGCAGCTTGTCGGCATGATGGCATCCTCCGCAGACGACGGGAGCCTTCGGCGCCGCCTCCATGTAGTTCTGGAGGAACCGTTCGTTGTCGACGGTAGCGTCGCAGTCGAGGAAGAGGAGCCATTTTCCCTTTGCGCGCGAGGCAAGGAAGTTGCGCACCTTTGCCCGCCCGTATCGCAGCTTCTCGTCGTTGGCCTGTATGATCTCGTAGGCAAGGTGAAGCGCGTCGGCTTGTTTTTTCAAGTCGCTCACGAGCTGGGTGCAGTCCCAGCGGTAGACAGGTATCAGAATGGACAGATCCATACTCAGACGTTTCTTCTCTTTGCTGCTGCTTGCGTGCCGGGCTGTCTTGCTTCGGGCGACGGTTTATGCCTGCCCGAGGAAGAGCTTTTCAGCTTGCAAGCAGTTTTTTCGTAATTTGTGGCGAAGATAGACAAAAAAATTGTATCTTTGCAAAAGAAATCGCGAAAATCAGTCTTGCCCGACGAAAAGGCAGGAAACAGGATTCAGAATTATGGAACCGCTGGCGGAAAGAATGAGACCCAAGACGCTTGACGACTACATCGGTCAGCAGCATCTGGTAGGCGAGGGAGCCATCCTCCGCCAGATGATAGAGTCGGAGCACATCTCGTCGTTCATCCTCTGGGGACCGCCGGGAGTGGGGAAGACGACGCTGGCGCATATCATCGCCAACAAGCTTGAGAGCCCGTTCTACACCCTCAGCGCCGTCACCAGCGGCGTGAAGGACGTGCGCGAGGTCATTGAGAGCGCGCAGAAGAACCGCCTCTTCTCGAAGAACAACCCCATCCTCTTCATCGACGAGATTCACCGCTTCAACAAGTCGCAGCAGGACTCGCTGCTGGGAGCTGTGGAGCGCGGCATCATCACCCTCATCGGCGCTACGACGGAAAACCCCTCGTTCGAGATTATCCGCCCCCTGCTGAGCCGCTGCCAGCTCTACGTGCTCAAGTCGCTCGAGAAGGACGACTTGCTTGAACTCCTCCACAGGGCCCTTACGAAGGATGTCTACCTAAAGAAGCGCGACATACGCGTGGAGGAGTACGAAGCCCTTCTGCGCTTCAGCGGAGGCGACGCGCGCAAGCTCCTCAACGTGCTGGAGCTCGTTGTGGAAGCCGAAGCCGACGATCCTGTCGTCATCACCAACGAAAAGGTGAACCTCCGCCTGCAGCAGAACCCGCTGGCTTACGACAAGGACGGCGAGATGCACTACGACATCATCTCCGCCTTCATAAAAAGCATCCGAGGAAGTGATCCCGACGGCGCTCTCTACTGGCTGGCGCGCATGATAGAGGGAGGCGAGCAGCCCGAGTTCATTGCCCGAAGGCTCATCATCTCGGCTTCCGAGGACATCGGACTTGCCAACCCCAACGCCCTTCTCCTCGCCAACGCCGCCTTCGATGCCGTGATGAAGATAGGCTGGCCCGAGGGGCGCATCCCGCTGGCTGAGGCTACCGTCTATCTGGCTGCGAGCCCCAAGAGCAACTCGTCCTACATGGGCATAGGAGCCGCTCTCGAGGAGGTGCAACGGTCTGGAAACCTGCCTGTTCCGCTCCACCTGCGCAATGCGCCCACGAAGCTGATGAAGGATCTCGGCTACAGCGAGGGATACAAGTATGCGCACGACTACGAAGGGCACTTCGTGGAGCAGCAGTTCCTGCCCGACGGGCTGGATGCCTCGTTCTGGCACCCTCAGCCCAATGCTGCCGAGGACCGTCTGGCTGAGCGAATGCGCACATTGTGGAAGGACCGATACAAATAATCCTCCCTCCCCAACGAAGCGCACTCCGTACGGAAACTTCAGGAGCGAGAGGAAACGAAACAAGCCGATTTGAGCTAACCAAAAAACGGATATGAATAAAGGAGGAGAAAAAATGCTCAAAGAAAAAATATTTTTCGAGAAGGGAAAAATTTTTTTTCTTTCTACATCTCGCCGTATGAAGAAAGAAAAAATTGCCCCGCTCAGAACATATCTGGAAAGCCATTTTTCTGCCCCTGTGAACCCTTGCCTCAGAGCATGATTCCTCCCTACCTGCCGAAACAATGATAACACTTCATACTTTTTACCTTTTCCTGGCTGCGATGGCCCTTCTGGCCGTCGTTGTCTTTGTTGCCCTCTTCTTCGTGGATGCCGGCTACGGCAAGTTCTACAACGCGAAGTGGGGCCCTTCGGTTGACAATCATGTGGGCTGGGTGCTGATGGAGGCACCCGTGTTTGTCGCTATGCTGCTGCTCTGGTGGCTCTCCGACAGGCGTTCCGATGTGGTGCGGCTGGTGTTTCTCCTCCTCTTCGAGATGCACTACTTCCACCGCTCGTTCATCTTCCCGCGCAAGCTGCGGGGACATAGCCGCATGCCGCTGAGTATCATCCTGATGGGCATCCTTTTCAACACGCTCAATGCCCTCATGCAGGGTGGGTGGATCTTCTTCCTCTCGCCCGAGTCGTACTACCCGACGACGTGGTTTGCAAGCCTCCCGTTCATCGGCGGCACCGTGCTGTTCTTCTACGGAATGTTTGTCAACATCCAGTCCGACGCCATCATCCGCAACCTCCGTCAGCCGGGCGACACGAGGCATTACCTCCCGCGCGAGGGCATGTTCCGCTATGTGACAAGCGCCAACTACTTCGGCGAGTTTCTCGAGTGGACAGGCTTTGCTATCCTCACGTGGTCGGTGTCTGGGGCCGTTTTCGCCTTATGGACATTTGCCAACCTGGCGCCCCGTGCGGCACGCATCTACGAGATGTATAGCCGGGAGTTCCCCGACGAGCTGGATACGACACGCACGAAACGCATGATACCTTTTATCTTCTGACCTGTATGATTGACTCTCCCATTTTTACTCCTGTCACAATAGGCCCTGTGACGCTTCGCAACCGGGTTATCCGCTCTGCTGCCTTCGAGAATATGGCTTACGGCAACAGTCCCTCCAAAGATCTGTTCAACTATCATACGGCTGTCGCTCGCGGGGGTGTGGGAATGACTACCGTTGCCTATGCTTCCGTGAACCGGAGCGGGCTCTCCTTCGACGGGCAGTTGTGGATGCGCGAGGAAATAGTGCCGGCGCTGAAAGAACTCACCGACGCCATCCACGCTGAAGGCGCCAAAGCATCCATTCAGCTGGGACACTGCGGCAATATGACGCATCGCTCTACGTGCGGATGCCTCCCCGTGGGGGCTTCGAGCGGGTTTAACCTCTATTCGCCTACCTTCGCGAGAGGATTGAAGGAGCGGGAGATAGTGGCGCTTGTCGACGACTTCGGGAAGGCTGTGGAGCTGGCGCGAAGGGCAGGGTTCGACTGCGTGGAGATTCATGCCGGGCACGGCTACCTGATAAGCCAGTTTCTCTCGCCCTACACCAATCACAGAAGGGATAAGTTCGGAGGCTCGCTCGAAAACCGCATGCGCCTGATGCAAATGGTTATCCGGCGAGTCCTGGAAGTGGCTGACGGGAACCTTGGGATTATCGTCAAGATGAACATGCATGACGGTTTCCGCAGAGGGATGCAGCGTGAGGAGTGCCTCGAGGTAGCGAGGGAGCTTGAGCGCCTGGGCGTGCACGCTATCGTGCTCTCGGCAGGATTTGTCAGCAAGGCGCCGATGGAGGTGATGCGCGGGGCGATGCCTATCCGCACGTTGGCGTACTATATGGATACGCGCAAGTTCTGGTGGCTGAAGGCGATGCTCCCTATCGTGGGAAGGAAGATGATTCCTACAGTACCCTACAAGGACGGCTATTTCCTGGAAGAGGCAAAGGTATTCCGTGCTGCCGTCAGCCTTCCGCTGATTTACGTCGGAGGACTTACTTCGCGGCAGAAGATGGAAGAGGTGCTGGAAGCCGGATTCGACGGGCTCCAGGTAGCAAGGGCGCTGGTGCACGACACAGACTTCGTGAACAAGCTTCATTCGGGCGAGATCGAGAAGAGCGGTTGCCGGCATTCGAACTATTGCATCGGGCGTATGTACTCGTTGGAGATGAAGTGCAACCAATGCGTGGCTCACCTGCCGAAGAAACTGAAGGATGAAATAGAAAAGGAGGAACGCCGATGGTCGCGCTGATAACGGGAGGAAGCTCGGGAATGGGCTTGGAGTTTGCCCGGCAGCTGGGAAGCAAGGGCTACGACCTGGTGCTTGTGAGCAATCAGGAGGAGGACCTCGCCCGTGCTGCATGCGAGCTGCAGGAAAGCATCGGGACAACGGTCCTCACCCATTGGAGCAATCTCGCGCTGCCCGATGCGGCAGATAAGCTCTTCGACTGGTGCGCGGAAGAGAACCTCTTTGTCGACGTGCTTGTAAACGATGCCGGCATTTTCTTCTTCAAGGAGCTGGACGTTACCGATTTAGAGAGGGTGCAGGCGATGATAAACCTCCACGTCACAACGGTTACCCGTCTGTGCCTGCTCTTCGGGCAACAGATGAAGGAACGGGGGAGCGGATATATCCTTAATGTCTCCTCGATGACAGCGAGGATTCCTGCGCCTGGGATAACTGTCTACTCAGCCACGAAGGCTTATCTCCGCAGCTTCGGGAAGTCGCTCTCCTATGAGTTGCAGCCCTACGGCGTCGGTGTCACTACCGTCTGCCCCGCAGCGATTGCCACTCCTCTCTACAAGATTGACAAGAAGACGATGGAAGTCTTGTCGCGCATCCGCTTGATTCACACCCCTGAGTGGCTGGTACGTCGTGCCCTGAGGGCGATGTTCCGCAAGCGCAGGATAGTCTCTCCTTCGTCCATGAATGTCTACCTGCCGCTCTTGATAGCCCTGCTGCCCAGCTGGCTCATTTCGAGGCTCTGGAAGAAATGGAAGGGCTAAGAAGGCTAAATGGTGAAAAGGCCAAAAGGCTAAAGGTCTCTAAGGTCTTTAAAGACCCTAAGGACCTTAAGGTCTGGCTCTGCAGAACCAAAAAGGCCAAAAGGCTAATTTCCCCAAGCGCATGCGCCGATTCAACAGAGGAATCCTGTTGTCAGAAT
Organism: Bacteroidaceae bacterium; assembly: GCA_017615125.1. Lineage (GTDB taxonomy): Bacteria > Bacteroidota > Bacteroidia > Bacteroidales > Bacteroidaceae > UBA1189. The sequence continues at coordinate 7,598 of JAGAAS010000002.1, read as the reverse complement.
GACAAAAAAATCTCGCAGAGGGTTCTGCGAGATTTTTCTTGTGGAGCATACGAGACTCGAACTCGTCACCTCTTGACTGCCAGTCAAACGCTCTAGCCAGATGAGCTAATGCCCCGATTTTGAAAAGGTACAGCGGGCTTTTCTTCCCGATTTCTCTCCTTTTCTCCGATTTTCGCCGCAAAGATAAGGCCTTTTTTGAAATATTCTATAACTTTGCACCAATTATTTTCAAAAAAATGTTGAAGCCCGTTGTTGAAAAGGTCATTTTGGGTATCGACCCAGGCACCAACCTCATGGGATATGGTGTGCTGAAGGTTGTCGGCACCCAGGTGTCGCTGGTAGCGACAGGCATCATCGACCTTCGCAAGACGGGCGACACCTACCTGAAGCTGGGCGAGATTTACCGGCGTGTGGGGCGCATCATCGATTCGTTCCTCCCCGACGAGCTCGCCATCGAGGCTCCCTTCTTCGGAGCCAACGTGCAGAGCATGCTGAAGCTGGGAAGGGCTCAGGGCGTAGCTATCGCTGCCGCTATCAGCCGCGACGTTCCCATCAGCGAGTATGCCCCAACGAAGATAAAAATGGCGATAACGGGAAACGGCTCTGCCAGTAAGGAGCAGGTGGCCGACATGCTGCGTCGCATGCTGCATATTCCCGAGGAGGAGATGCCCAAGCACTTCGACGCTACCGATGCGCTGGGAGCCGCCTTCTGTCATTATCTCCAGATGGGACGCCCGGAAGTGGAGAAGGGTGCCCGCTCGTGGAAAGAATATGTCAACAAGAACCCTGATAAGGTGAGGAAATAATTGGATAATCAGATAATCGGATAATCAAATTATCAAATAATCGGAAACTCGGAAAGCCAGATAAGGAAAAGGAATCATGAAAAGAATCGCTGTCTTTGCTTCCCACAACGGGAGTGACTTGCAGGCTGTCATCGACGGCTGCGCAAGCGGAGCCATCGGTGCCGAGGTGTGCCTCGTCATCAGCAACAACTCTCAGTCGTTTGCCCTTGAGCGTGCACGCCGTGCCGGCATCCCTACGCTCCACATCAGCTCAACAACGCACGCGAAGGAGGAGATAGGCCCCGCAATGGTGCAGGCGCTCTTGGATGCGCGTGCCGATATGGTGATGCTCTGCGGATACATGAAGCAGGTGCCGGCAGAAGTGCTGGCAGCCTACGAGGGGCGCATCTTCAACATCCACCCGGCTCTCCTTCCCAAGCACGGAGGCCCTGGGATGTACGGAATCCGCGTGCACGAGGCTGTGCTGCGCGAGGGCGACACGGAAACGGGCGTTACCATTCATCGCGTCAACAACGTGATTGACGGAGGAGATATCATCGACCAGACGCGTGTGCCTGTCGAGGAGGGCGATACGCCTGAGACGCTTGCGGCAAGGGTGCTGGAGCGGGAACACACGTTCCTCGTGGAGGTGCTGAGCCAGCTGGTGGGTGAGCTACAGGAGCAAGAAGAGAAGGCAAAGGAAGAAGAGCCGTTTATCAACGACAGAGAATCATAAGGAAGTAATCATACGAAAAATCCAGAATAAGGAAATGCATAGCAGAGAAGAACAAATGGCAGCCTTCGGCAGGCTCCTCGACGTGATGGACGACCTGCGCGAGAAGTGCCCGTGGGACAGGGTGCAGACGAACGAGACGTTGCGCCCCAACACCATCGAGGAGGTGTATGAGCTGAGCGACGCCCTCCTCAACGACGACGATATGAACATCTGCAAGGAACTCGGCGACGTCCTCCTGCACGTTGTCTTCTATGCGAAGATAGGCAGCGAGAAAGGCGAGTTCGACATTGCCGACGTGTGCGTCAAGCTGTGCCAGAAGCTCATCTACCGCCATCCGCACATCTACGGTGAGGTGAAGGTGGACGGCACCGAGAAGGTGCTCAACAACTGGGAAGAGCTGAAGCTGAAAGAGAAGGACGGCAACAGGCGCACCTTGAGCGGTGTGCCCAACAGCCTGCCTTCGCTTATCAAGGCCTTCCGCATCCAGGAGAAGGCACGCAATGTCGGCTTCGACTGGGCTGACGCCAACGGCGCCTGGGACAAGCTGGCAGAGGAGTTCAGCGAGCTGCGCGAGGCGATAGCTGCCGATGCCGCAGCCCATCCCCAGAAGGAGGGCGACAGGCCCCAGCTGTCGCAGTTCAATGAAGTGGAGAACGAATACGGCGATGTCCTCTTCGCGGCAGTCAACGTGGGTCGTCTGTCGGGACTTAACCCCGACTCCGCGCTGGAGCATACCAATCAGAAGTTTACCCGCCGTTTCAACTATATGGAGGAGAAAGCCATCCAGCAGGGACGTAAGCTCAGGGAGATGACGCTCGAGGAGATGGACGTCCTGTGGGAGGAGGCGAAGGCGCTCGAAGGTGAAAAGGCTAAGGGCCAACGTCCAGGCGACGATTAACCCTAGGCGCGTAGTGCGGTTCAACACGATGAAGAAGGCGTCGCTGTTCCTGATCCTTGCCTGCTGTGTGGCGTGCAGCCGCTCGGCGGGTGCCGACTACACGCCTTTCGAGAAGTACGACAGCCTGCTGACGTTGGCAGTGGAAGGGAAGAACCTGCCCTCCTGCTACCGCTATCTGCCCTTGCTGCTCACCGACGGCGACACGCTCTTCGTCGGCAGCTACGCTTCGGGGCTGTGGGCGCTGTCGGTGCCTGTCGCCCATCACTACGGCTTGTCTGTTACCGACAACGAGGATGAGCGTTTCGACGTCGCCCGCGCCACGCAGGCAGCCGTTGCCTATCTGAGCGAGCTGCGGGAGTATTTCGGGGGCAACGATACGTTGGCGCTGCGGAAGTATGCCTCCACCGAGCCCTCGCTCCGGGTAAGTCCCGACAGCATCCTCTGGGCGCTCAGGAAGATAGAGGCGGAATATGCGAAGGGGCTCCGCACCAGTTCGTTCCTCACGCCCCTCAGCCAGACGCGCGAGGAGCTGGAACGCCTGCGCATGCTGCGTCAGGAGGAACAGAAGCGGCGTGCTGCAGCGCTCGCTGCCCGCAAGGCAAAGGCCGAGCCTCGCGTCACTTATTATAAGGTAAGGCGCGGGGATGTGCTGGGACGCATCGCGCAGCGCAATCATTGTACCGTGAAGCAGCTGAAAGCATGGAACAACCTCAAGTCGGACAACATCCGCGAGGGACAGCGGCTGAAGATTTATAGCAGATGAAAAAAAGATTCCTTCTCCAAAATGATTTTTTCTTTCTACATCTCGCGCGCTTCTTTCTTCATACGGCGAGATTCTTTTTCCATATTTTTTACCCCTTAAAACCCATCTGTCGCCCAGTTTGGAACGATGAAACCTTATAAGACCATACTCTTTATCGTAGGCGTCATAGCGCTGTTGGCTCTGACGTGCGTGCTCTTTCCCCGCGAGGGCGTGAGGGCAGGGGAGGTGACGCTCACGTTTCCCTCCCTCGGCGAGATGCTGGCAGGCACCTCGGGCTCGGAGGCAGCCCTCCCGTCGGAAACGCCCGAGGAGCTCCTCGCGCGCCAGATGCAGGAGATGCGCCTGCAGGAGGAAAACCAGTTCCTCGACTATTTCCGCACGAACAACGCCCGCATCTTCGTGCCCGACGACGACCTGACGTTCTTCGACTCTTTGTTCGAGGCCTTCGACGGAGCCGACAGCACGCACGTGGGCATCATGCATTATGGCGACTCGCAGATAGAGGGCGACCGCATCACGGGAACCATCCGCGAGCATCTGCAGGAGCGGTTCGGCGGCTCAGGACCCGGCATCCTGTCGCTGATGGAGACGGTGGGGAGCATCCACACAGGTGTGGTGTGTAGCGCCGAGCTGGAGCGCGCCTTCGCCTACGGCCCTGTGGAGCTGAGGGCGCGCTCGGGCAGCTACGGGGTGATGGGGCAGGTAGCCTACCTCGACACCTCCCTCGTCGTGAGCATGTGGCCCCGCACAAAGCAGCGCCTGCGCTGCCACACCTTCACGCGCCTGACGGTGCTGGCGGAGAACCCCTCGTCCAACCTCTACGTCTCCTGCAAGGGCGACCGTCGCACGCTGGAGCCCTCGCGCGGCGTGAAGCACATCACCTTCGAGTTCGACAAGCCCCAGGAACGGGCGTCGGTGAACCTTTCCGGCTTTGCCAGCATCTATGGCATCGTCGTTGACAGCGAAGCCGGCATCCAGGTTGACAATGTGGGCATGCGCGGTTGTGCAGGCACCATGTTCACCTACATCAGCAAGGCGCAGCTGGCTGATTATTTCGATTCCCAGAACGTCAAGCTCATCATGCTGCAGTACGGCGGCAACGCGCTCCCCTACCTGAAGACGGAGAAGAGCCTCCGCCAGTATGCCGAGCAGATGCGGCGCCAGATCCGTTACCTCCAGCAGGCAGCGCCCGAGGCGAAGGTGCTGCTGATAGGCCCCTCCGATATGTCTACTCGCATCAAGGGTGCGTGGCAGACCAATCCCAGGTTGCCTGAGGTAATTGACACGTTGCGCTCGGCAGCTCACGACACAGGCGCTGCCTACTGGGACGTCTATCAGGTGATGGGCGGGCACAACAGCATGGCCCAGTGGGTTGAGCATAATCCTCCTCTGGCTGGCTCCGACCATATCCACTTCACGCTGGCAGGAGGCGAGCGCGTGGGAGAGCTCTTCTTCAAGTCGCTGATGCGCTATTACGATTATTACCTCTGGAGGAAACGACAATGAGACGACTCTGCCTGATAGGTACTCTTCTGCTCTGCGTCCTTTCCCTAAGGGGACAGACGGCACGCGAGGCTGTCATCGACTCCCTGACGCAAAATGTCGTCAACCACCTCCTGCCTGCGGGGAACCAGCTGCTCACGCCTCTTCCTTACTACGACTGCATCCGTTACGAGAAGGCATCGCTGCGGTTCCCTGCGGGGCGTGCGGCACAGGACCGTTTCAACGAGAAGCTCGACAGCCTGCTGCTCTTCGGCAGCCGCCCGGTGAGCCTATGGCATGTGGGCGGCTCGCACGTGCAGGCCGACTTCTTCTCGCACCGCATGCGCACGAATTTCACCCGCATGCAGCCCGATGTCATGAGCACGCGCGGACTCCTCTTCCCCTACGATATGGCGAAGACCAACTGGAACCATAACTACCACCTCAGCTACACGGGCACGTGGCAGGCGCAGCGCAACATCGAGCGCGCGGCAACAGCCTCCATGGGTGCTGCGGGCATCGCTGCCGTCCTCTCCGACACGCTGGCAACGCTCACGCTGGTCTTGAATGTGGGGCAGACGCCTACGTGGACGATGGACCGCCTGCGGGTGCTGGGCTACGCCTCTTCCGAGGAAGTGACGCTCTATGCTGTCGTCGGCAGCGACTCGGTGGCAGGGCTTCGCGGCGACACGGTGTGGGCTGCTGTGGACGACGCCTCCCGGAGCCGCGTGCTGGAGCTGCCTGCAAACACCGACTCCGTTACCGTCACCTTCCGCGTGCCGCAAGGGGAGACCTTCACCCTCACGGGGCTCATCCCCGAGAGCGACGAGGCAGGCATCCGCTACTTCAGCAGCGGCATCAACGGCGCCGCTGTGCCCTCGTGGCTGCGCTGTGCCGACCTCCCGCGCGACTTGCAGCTCATACGCCCCGACATCGTGTTCTTCGCCATCGGCGTCAACGATGCGGCTGTGCCCTACGGCAAGTTCGATGCCGAGGCCTTCAAGTCGGGCTACCGCAGGCTCATGCAGACGGTGCGGGCTGTCAGCCCCGACTGCGCCTTCGTCTTCATCACCAACAACGACACCTACCGCCGCGAGTCACGCCGCGTGAAGCGTGCCAACCGCAACGGCGAGCTGGTGCAGCAGGCGATACTGGAGCTCGCACGCGAGTCGGGAGGTGCCGTGTGGGACGTGTTCGCGTTCATGGGCGGGCTCGACAGCAGCCCCCGCTGGCGCGATGCCGGGCTCATGTCGGCCGACCTCATCCACTTCACGCGCACGGGCTACGAGCTGCTGGGCAACATGCTGTACAACGCGTTGATCGACGACTATCTGAGTCATTAACTCCTGCCGATGGAACAGTTGCTCGCCTTTCTGAAAAACGTCTTCCTCTTCAAGGAGAACTCGCCCCTGCTGTTCACGCAGTTCTACTTCTGGGCGTTCTTTGCCGTTGTCTTCGCCGTCTTCAGTCTCATCCACAGCAAGCGCCTGCTGCGCAACGCGTTCCTCTTCTTCGTCAGCCTCTTCTTCTACTATAAGACGAGCGGCCTGTTCGTGCTCATCCTCGTCTTCATCACCTGCAGCGACTTCCTCATCGCCAAGCGCATCCACCGTGCCCGCAGCGACGCGTGGCGCAGGGCCTGGCTCGTGCTGAGCGTCGTCATCGACCTGGGGCTACTCTGCTACTTCAAGTATGCCTACTTCTTCACCGACCTCTTCAACTCGTTGTTCCACACGCAGTTCCGTGTGTTCGACGTCTTCTCGTGGGTAGGCAACGCCCTCTGCGGGAGCACCGTGTTCAATGTCGACCGGATTGTCCTTCCCGTCGGCATCTCCTTCTTCACGTTCCAGGTCATCAGCTACTCCGTCGATGTCTACCGGCGCCAGGTGGAGCCCGTGCGCAACATCCTCGACTTCGGCTTCTACGTGAGCTTCTTCCCCCAGCTCGTGGCAGGCCCCATCGTGCGCGCCTCCGAGTTCATCCCCCAGCTCTACAAGCCCTACTTCCTCGGGCGCCGGCAGTTCGGCATAGCGGTGTTCTGGATTCTCAACGGCTTGACGAAGAAGATAGTTCTCTCCGACTACCTGGCTGTCAACTTCATCGACCGTGTCTTCGACAACCCCCTCTTATTTAGCGGCTTCGAGAACCTCATGGCGCTCTTCTGCTACTCCCTGCAGGTCTATGCCGACTTCTCGGGTTATACCGACATCGCCATCGGTGTAGCTATGCTTATGGGCTTCTACCTGCCGCAGAACTTCAACTCGCCCTACAAGGCGCCCAACGCTGCCAACTTCTGGAAGCGCTGGCACATGTCGCTGAGCCGCTGGCTGCAGAGCTACCTCTACTTCCCGCTGGGCGGCAACAGGCGCATCACCTTCGGCACCTACTTCTGGCTCGGGCTCATCAGCCTCATTGTGCTCATCCTCAGCGGCAGCCTCGTCGTCGCGGGCATCATCCTCGCGCTCGCTGTCGGCGTGCTCGTCGCCATCCGCGTCACGCGCGACAGGCCCAAGCGCCACAAGCTGCTGATGGGCAACCTCAACTCGTTCATCACCATGCTCCTGGGCGGCCTGTGGCACGGAGCATCGTGGAACTTCATGATCTGGGGCGGGCTCAACGGCATCGGCATGATCATCTATAAGTTCTGGAAGGATATGTCGTGGCACGTGCGTATGGGGCTGGTGACGGTCGTCACCCTCGTGCTCTTCGTGCTCACGCGCGAGGTGCCGCGCCCTGTCTTCAACCTCTTCTTCGTGTGGATGAGCGTCATCCTCGCCGTCACCCTCGTGCGCTACCTCTGGCACTTCGCCGAGCGCACGCGGCTGGCTCTCCGCTGCCGCCCCCTCACCCGGGCGCTCGCTGGCGCGTGGGCCATCGCCCAGACGTTCACCATCATCACCTTCACCCGCCTGTTCTTCCGCAGCGGCTCCAACC
>JAGAAS010000043.1 GCA_017615125.1 Bacteroidaceae bacterium | reverse complement strand
ATTTGCATAATAGATTTTCTTGTTATTAACTTTGTTTGGTTCTAAAACAATCCTTACCTTTATCCACTCAATACTATGAAGGAGAAGAATATGGAAGAAGCTAAAGAAAAGAAACTAACCCGCGAGAAAAAGGAAGAGGAAGCTATCTCTGAGCTACACGAAGAAGGCCAGAAGATAGAAGAAAAGCCTGCAAAGAAACCCGCGAAGAGCTCAAAGAGCAAAGCAAAGGTCCAGCCGGAACCAGCCATCGAACCGGAAGCTAAAGCTGCGCCTAAGCCTAAGGCTTCAAAAAAGACCGACAAACCGAAAAAGGAGGAAGCCGAACCCGAAAAAACGCCTAAAGCTCAAGAAGAGCCGGCAAAGCCGAAGACCGCCAAGCCGAAAGCTAAAAAAGAAAAGGCTGAAAGCCAAGACTCCGCCCAGCCGGAAGCCAAAGAAGAGCCGGCAAAGCCGAAAGCAGACGTGAAGAAAAAAGCGCCTTCAAAGGCAAAAGGGAAAGCTACGGTAAATGAAGAGCAAACAGAACCGGAGGTAACAGTTACTGCCCAGCCAGAAGAGGACAAGGAAGCTACTGAGACGAAGGCTGCAGAAGATAATGTGCCCGAGCCTGTTGCCGACGCCAAACAGGAAACAGAAGAGAAAGTCAAAACAGAGCAGGAAAAAGCCCCCGCACAGACCTTTCCCCACTATCAGGACATGGATCGTGTCACCCTCACGAAGATGCTGAAAACCTACTTCGGCTTCGACACGTTCAAGGGAGACCAAGAAGCCATCATCCAGAACGTCATCCAAGGCAACGACACCTTTGTGCTCATGCCCACAGGCGGAGGAAAGAGTCTCTGCTACCAGCTGCCGAGCCTCCTCATGGACGGAGTAGCTATCGTCATCAGCCCGCTCATCGCCTTGATGAAGAACCAGGTCGACGCCATCCGCAACTACAGCGAGGAGGACGGCGTAGCTCACTTCATCAACTCGTCGCTCAACAAAGCCGCTATCACGCAGGTGAAGGAGGACATCACCAGCGGCAAGACCAAGCTGCTCTACGTGGCTCCCGAGTCGCTTACAAAAGAAGAGAACGTCGAGTTCTTGCAGACGGTGAAGGTTTCGTTCTACGCTATCGACGAAGCACACTGCATCAGCGAATGGGGACACGACTTCCGTCCTGAATACCGCAAGATCAGGCCTATTATCGACGAGATAGGCCGAGCACCCATCATCGCCCTTACGGCAACAGCTACCAACAAGGTACGCGACGATATCAAGAAGAACCTCGGCATCGTCGACGCCAAGGACTTCAAGTCGTCCTTCAACCGGCCCAACCTCTACTACGAAGTACGTCCGAAGACCAAGAATGTCGACAAGGATATCATCCGCTTCATCAAGGCCAACAGCGGAAAATCAGGCATCATCTACTGCCTGTCGCGCAAGAAAGTGGAAGAGCTCGCTGAGATACTGAAAGCCAACGACATTCCCGCCGCCGCCTATCACGCCGGAATGGAAGGTCCCACCCGCTCGCAGACGCAAGACGACTTCCTGATGGAGAAAATCGACGTCATCGTAGCCACTATCGCCTTCGGAATGGGCATCGACAAGCCCGACGTGCGCTACGTCATCCACTACGACATCCCCAAGAGCCTCGAAGGATACTATCAGGAGACAGGACGTGCCGGAAGAGACGGAGGAGAAGGACAATGCATCGCTTTCTACAGCAACAAAGACCTTCTGAAACTGGAGAAATTCCTCGAAGGGAAGCCCATTGCCGAGCAAGACATCGGGCGCCAGCTGCTACAAGAAACCACAGCCTACTGCGAATCAAGCGTTTGCCGCCGTAAGATGCTCCTGCACTACTTCGGCGAAGACTACCCGCACGACAACTGCGGCAACTGCGACAACTGCCTCAACCCCAAGAAGCGCGTCGAAGCACAAGAAGAGCTCTGCACCGTGCTGGAGACAGTACTCGCCGTGAAGGAGAACTTCAAGAGCGACTATATCGTCGACGTCATCACAGGAAAAGACTCCGAAGTAATCATCGCGCATGAGCACGACAACCTCGAGACCTACGGCGTAGGCACCCGCGAAGAGGCAAAAGCCTGGAACGCCGTCATCCGTCAAGCTCTCATCGCCGGATACCTCGTCAAAGACGTCGAGAACTACGGCCTGCTCAAGGTGACTCCTGCCGGCAAGGAATTCCTCGAGCACCCCACCTCGTTCCTCATCGTAGAAGACAACGACTTCGACGAAGAGCCCGACGAAGCACCGATGCACGGAGGAGCCGCTGCCGTAGATCCCACCCTCTACAGCATGCTCAAGGACCTGCGCAAGAAAATCTCCAAGCGCCTGTCGCTTCCGCCATACGTCATCTTCCAAGATCCGTCACTCGAGGCTATGGCCACCACCTATCCTATTACCATTGAGGAACTTAAGAACATCATCGGAGTGGGAGAAGGAAAAGCCAAGCGATACGGGCAGGAGTTCATCGACCTCATCAAGCGGCACGTTGAGGAAAACGAAATCGAGCGCCCTGAAGACCTGCGCGTGCGTACCGTCGCCAACAAATCGAAGATCAAGATCAGCATCATCCAGAGCATCGACAGGAAAATAGCCCTTGACGACCTCGCAATGTCGAAAGGTATGGAATTCGACGAACTGCTCAGCGAAGTAGAATCCATCGTCTACAGCGGAACGAAGATCAACATCGACTATTTCCTCGACGAAGTCATCGACGAAGAGCACCTTGAAGACATCTACGAATACTTCAAGGAATCGGAAACCGACTCACTCGACGAAGCCCTCGATGAGCTCGGCGACGAATACAGCGAAGAGGAAATACGCCTCGTGCGCATCAAGTTCATCTCCGAGCTGGCTAACTAATTCTGCCACAGGCACATACATCATTTGCAGGAGAGAGGAGTTTTCTTCTCTCCTGTTTCTTTTTTCTCCCTTCGTGCAAAAGAAAAGGAAAGCACTTCCTTGCTATTCCACCCTTGTCGAAAAGGGAAAGTAAAATATGGAGAAGGGAAAAATTTTTTTTCTTTCTACATCTCGCCGTATGAAGAAAGAAAAATTTTTTTTGAAGAAAGAAAAAAGCAGCGAGCACAAAGTGGAGCTATCTCAAACTTTGCCGAGTCGCGATGTTCTAAGACCGAAGGTCAAAGAAAAAAACACGATGCTCAGAAAAGCCTTCTCATTAGGCTTCAGGGACGACCCAATCTTTTTCAACGAAAAAGATGACGAGTGGGTGATTTTTTCCCGCTTTTTTCTTACCTTTGCACAAATTTCTGTGAACTATGGCTAACAAACCCAGCATACCCAAGGGGACTCGCGACTTCTCCCCCAGCGAAATGGCGAAACGCAACTATATTTTCGACACCATTCGCCAGACTTTCTATACCTTCGGTTTCCAACCCATCGAGACTCCCTCTATGGAGAACCTCTCCACGCTGATGGGCAAATACGGCGAGGAAGGCGACAAGCTGTTGTTCAAGGTGCTCAATTCGGGTAACTTCCTGAACGGAGCCGACTTGAATGCTGCCGACGACACCCTTTCGGACGTTTCCGAGACGGTTCGTCTCAACCGCCTTGCTGCGCAGCTTTGCGAAAAAGGCCTTCGCTACGACCTGACGGTGCCTTTCGCGCGCTACGTCGTTATGCATCGCGAAGAACTCACCTTCCCCTTCAAACGATTCCAGATGCAGCCCGTCTGGCGCGCCGACAGACCTCAGAAGGGAAGATACCGCGAGTTCTATCAGTGCGATGCCGACATCATCGGCACCGACTCGCTGCTCTGCGAGGCAGACCTCGTCCAGCTGCTCGATGCCGTTTTCAGCAAGTTCGGCATACGCGTATGCATCAAACTCAACAACCGCAAGATTCTCAGCGGCATAGCCGAAGTCATCGGCGAAGCCGACAAAATCGTTGACATCACCGTCGCCATCGACAAGCTGGACAAGATAGGTATCGACGGCGTTAATGCCGAGCTGACAGACAAAGGCCTTTCCGACGACGCTATCGCCAAGCTGCAGCCCATCATACTCTCCAGCGGCACCAACAGCGAAAAGCTCGCCACCATCCGCGAGGTCCTCGCCCAGAGCGAGACAGGCACAAAGGGCATTGAGGAGACAGAGTTCATACTCCACTCCGTAGAAGCTCTCGGACTTACCAACAAGGTGGAATTCGACCTCACGCTGGCTCGAGGACTCAACTATTATACGGGCGCCATTTTCGAAGTGAAAGCCCTCGACGTGGAGATAGGAAGCATCTCGGGCGGAGGACGCTACGACAACCTCACGGGCATCTTCGGTATGCCCGGCGTCAGCGGCGTCGGCATCTCCTTCGGCGCCGACCGAATCTACGACGTGCTCAACCAGCTGAACCTCTATCCTACCGAGACGACATCGGGGACGAAGGTGCTCTTCGTCAATTTCGGTTCACGCGAGGCAGCCTACTGCCTACCCCTTGTGGCACAGCTGCGCAACGCAGGCATCGCCACAGAGCTCTATCCCGACGCTGCGAAGATGAAAAAACAGATGTCCTTCGCCAACGATCACCACATACCTTTTGTCGTCATCGTGGGCGAGACAGAGATGCAAGAAGGACGGCTCACCCTCAAGGATATGACCTCGGGCGAACAGCAACAGCTCACCGCCGAAGAGCTCATCGCCCAGCTTGGGTAAGCCGCAATTACCGACCTTCATTTTTTTTGAAAAAAAACGGGAAATACCTTTGCATTCCCCTCATCTTATACTAACTTTGTAACCCCCATAGAAAAAGCTATGTCAGATAACAAACGAATAAAAACAGCCCTTATCTCCGTCTTCCATAAAGACGGGCTTGACGAGATAGTAACCCGCCTCCACGAAGAAGGCGTGGAACTGCTCTCCACGGGTGGCACGCACGACTTCATTGTATCGCTGGGCCTTCCCTGCCAGAAAGTTGAAGACCTAACAGGCTACCCATCCATCTTGGGCGGACGCGTGAAGACGCTCCACCCGAAAGTGTTCGGAGGCATCCTCGGACGCCGCGACAACGAGTCGGATCAGGCACAGATGTTCAGCTACGACATCCCCGACATCGACCTCGTGATGGTAGACCTCTACCCCTTTGAGCAGACGGTAGCCTCGGGCGCCGCCGATGAAGACATCATCGAGAAAATCGACATCGGAGGCATCTCGCTCATCCGCGCTGCTGCCAAAAACTACAACGACGTCGTCATCGTAGCAAGCAAGGAACAGTACCAGCCGCTGGCAGACATCCTGAATCAGCGGGGTGCCATCACTACGCTGGAAGAACGCCGCTGGTTTGCAAAGGAAGCATTTGCTGTTTCCTCCTATTACGACTCCGTCATTTTCAACTGGTTCGACGGCGACGAGCACTCCTCGTTCCGCGTTGCGATACAGGGCTCAAAGCACCTTCGCTATGGAGAGAATCCGCATCAGAACGGAGTCTTCTACGGCGACTTTGAGCAAATGTTCGACCAGCTGCACGGAAAGGAAATCAGCTACAACAACCTGCTCGACATCAGTGCCGCCGTTGACCTGATCGATGAGTTCGACGACACCACATTCGCCATCATCAAGCACAACAACGCCTGCGGACTTGCTTCACGTCCCCAGCTCGTCGATGCGTGGAAGGATGCGCTTGCCGGCGACCCCGTGTCGGCTTTCGGAGGCGTTCTCGTCACCAATCAAGCTATTGACTTGGCTACGGCTGAAGAAATCAACAAGATCTTCTTTGAGGTCATCATCGCTCCCGACTACGACGTGGAGGCTCTTGACATCCTCGGACAAAAGAAGAACCGCATCATCCTCGTGCGCAAGGAGACCGAAATGCCCCGCTGGCAGTTCCGCTCCGTGCTCAACGGCACCCTCGTGCAGGAGAAAGACCTCGCTGTTGAAACAGCCAACGACCTGAAGGTTGTCACCGTCACCTCTCCCACCGACGAGCAGGTGAACGACATGCTCTTCGCCAACAAGATCGTGAAGAACAGCAAGAGCAACTCTATCGTCCTCGCCAAAGGCTGCCAGCTTCTGGCAAGCGGCGTAGGGCAGACCTCGCGTGTCGATGCACTCAAGCAGGCCATCGAGAAAGCACGCTCCTTCGGCTTCAGCCTTGAAGGTGCTGTGATGGCCAGCGATGCGTTCTTCCCCTTCGGCGACTGCGTACAGATAGCCCACGAAGCAGGCATCACAGCCGTCATCCAGCCCGGAGGCTCCATCCGTGATCAGGAATCCACCGACTACTGCAACGCTCACGGCGTAGCGATGGTAACAACAGGCATCAGACATTTTAAACATTAATTTCTCACAACCAAAAACAGTACCACAATGGGACTCTTCTCATTCACACAAGAAATTGCGATGGACCTTGGCACTGCCAACACCATCATCATCCATAACGGCAACATCGTTGTCGACGAACCATCCGTAGTAGCCATCGACCGTAAGACCGACAAGATGATCGCTGTCGGCGAGCGCGCCAAGCTCATGCACGAGAAAGTGCACGAGAACATCCGCACCGTGCGTCCTCTTCGCGATGGTGTCATCGCCGACTTCTTCGCCTGCGAGCAGATGATGCGCGGGCTCATCAAGATGGTGAACCCCAAGAACAAACTCTTCTCCCCCTCCCTCCGTATGGTTATCGGCGTTCCCTCCGGCTCAACCGAAGTAGAGCTGCGTGCCGTGCGTGACTCTGCCGAGCACTCGGGAGGACGTGACATCTACCTCATCTTTGAGCCTATGGCTGCAGCTGTTGGCATCGGTCTCGACGTGGAAGCCCCTGAAGGCAACATGATTGTCGACATAGGTGGAGGTACCACTGAGATTGCCGTGATCTCGCTGGGCGGTATCGTTTCCAACAAGAGCATCAAAGTCGCCGGTGACGAGTTTACCGCCGACATCCAGGAGTACATGAGCCGTCAGCACAACGTCAAGGTCAGCGAGCGTATGGCTGAGCGCATCAAGATACATGTGGGCTCTGCCATCACCGACCTTGAGGAAAACGCCCCCGAGGAATACATCGTCGACGGTCCTAACCGCATCACCGCCCTTCCCATGAAGGTTCCCGTATGCTATCAGGAGATTGCCCACTGCCTCGACAAGTCGGTTTCGAAGATTGAGACCGCCGTGCTGAATGCGCTGGAGAACACGCCCCCTGAGATTTACGCCGACATCGTGCACAATGGCATCTACCTCTCTGGAGGAGGAGCCCTGCTGCGTGGCTTGGACAAGCGTCTTGCCAACAAGATCAACATCCCGTTCCACATCGCCGACGACCCCCTGCACTGCGTAGCCCGCGGTACCGGCGTTGCACTAAAGAACGTCGACAGGTTCTCATTCCTCATGCGCTAATAATCCCCGTAGAGAATGCGCAGCCTCATCGACTTTCTCTACAGGCACAACCACTGGCTGGTGTTCCTCCTGCTGGAAGGCATCAGCCTTGCCCTGCTGTTCACCTATAACAAGTATCAGAACAACATCTGGCTCTCGTCTGCCAACGTTGTGACGGGACGTCTGTTCGAAGTCGAGCAGAACGTGCAATCGTTCTTCAGCCTTCGCTCCGACAACAAGAACCTTGCCGAACAGAACGCACGCCTTGAAGAGAAAATCTTCCGCCTTGAGCAGCTGATCGACAGCGTGCAGCGCGACTCACTCGTTGCTGTCAGCACCATGAAACGTGCCATCAACGTCACGCCTGCCACCGTTGTCAGCAACAGCATCAACCGCACCGACAACTACATCACCATCAACAAAGGAACCGACGATGGCATCGCACCCGACATGGGCGTCATCGGCAGTCAAGGCATCGTAGGCGTCACCTACAAATGCTCACGCCACTACACGCTCGTCATCCCCATTCTCAACAGCAAGAGCAGCATCAGCTGCAAGGTGATGCCCAGCGAGTCGTTCGGATACCTCCAGTGGAACGGTGGCGACAGCCGCATTGCACGCCTGTGCGATGTGCCACGCTATGCCAAAGTGAGCGTAGGCGACACCATTGTCACCACAGGAAGTTCCACCTTCTTCCCCGAAGGACTTCCCGTTGGCACGATCAGCAGTTTCGACCCCCTGTCGGACAATCTCTCTAACCTCATCGATGTTGAGTTGTACACTAAGTTCTCCACCTTGCGCCATGTCTTCGTCATCAACGACCCCGACACGGCAGAGCAGCGGGAGCTACAGGAAGCA
Source organism: Bacteroidaceae bacterium (assembly GCA_017615125.1). Classification (GTDB taxonomy): domain Bacteria; phylum Bacteroidota; class Bacteroidia; order Bacteroidales; family Bacteroidaceae; genus UBA1189. Next base: position 8,333 of record JAGAAS010000043.1, on the reverse strand, counting down.
GAAACCGAGAAAAAGAAGTAACCCACCAAGCCCAGCGCCATGATCAAATTCTTCAACCGCATACTCTGGTTCGTAGGCCTTCTGCTCCTGCAAATCCTCATCCTGAACCGCATCCACTGGTTTGGTGTTGCCACCCCCTTCCTCTACATCTACTTTGTGCTCACTCTCGAGCACAGCATGTCGCGCAACCAGCTTATGCTGTGGGCCTTCTTCCTGGGTCTTGCCGTTGACATCTGCACCAACACCTTCGGCATCCATGCAGCAGCCACTACCTTTGTTGCCTTCGTGCGCCCATCTATCCTGCGCCTCTTCTTCATCCGCGAAGAGAACGAGATCTACGAGCCGGGCATCCGCGCCATGAGCCCCGCCGTCTTCTTCTCCTATGCTTTCGTGTGCACGCTGCTCCACCACGCCATCGTCTTTCTGCTCGGTTTCTTCTCCTTCTCACGCCCGGGCCTCATGTTGCTCCACATCGGTGCCAGCACCCTGCTCACACTGCTCTTGATGATAGCTGTGGAACTTCTGCGGCACAACAACCGATGAGCCCTGCCAACCCTCAAAAACACAGAATGCGATGACAGGCAATTTCCAGTACGACAACCGCAAGTTCGTTATCGGAGGCATCGTCATAGCCATCGTCGCCGTGTTCATCGTCCGTCTGTTCTCGCTGCAGATTCTCAGCAAGGACTACAAGGAGCAAGGCGATAACAACGCTTTCCTCAACAAGACCATCTACCCCTCGCGCGGCGTCATCTACGACCGTCAGGGTAAGCTCCTCGTCTTCAATCAGCCTGCCTACGACGTTCTCGTCTGCATGCGCGAAGTGAAGGACCTTGACACTCTTGCCTTCTGCCGGGCACTTAACATGACGCAGGAGATGTTCGACAAGCGAATGGCCGACATCAAGAACATCACCCTCAACCCCGGCTACTCGCGCTACACCGACCAGGTGTTCCTCAGCCAGCTCACCGCCGAGGACATTGCCCAGTTCAACGAGCAGCTCTATAAGTTCCAGGGGTTCACCACCCGCATGCGCACCATTCGCCAGTACAACTACCCCTACGCTGCCCACCTGCTGGGCGACATGGGCGAGGTGTCGAAGAAAGACATGGCGGCCGACGAATACTACAGCCGTGGCGACTATATCGGCAAGCAGGGCATAGAGAGTTTCTACGAGAAGGAACTCCGCGGGCAAAAAGGCGTTGAGGTGCTGCTCCGCAATGCCCACGGTCGTATCATGGAGCACTATATGGACGGTGCACAGGACGTCGAGGCTGTGCCGGGCAAAGACCTCACGCTCAGCATCGACATGGAGCTGCAGGCCCTCGGCGAGCGCCTCATGAAGAATAAGATTGGCAGCATCGTCGCCATCGAGCCCTCCACGGGCGAGGTGCTCTGCATGGTGTCGTCACCCACCTTCGACCCTCACGACCTCATCGGGCGCCAGCGTGGTGCCAACCATCTTGCCCTCAGCAAGGACAAGCGCAAGCCCCTGCTCAACCGCGCCATCCAGGGTACCTATCCGCCAGGCTCCACGTTTAAGACATCGCAGGCCCTCACCTACCTGCAGGAAGGCATCATCACCCCCGAGACGCTTCTCCCCTGCACCCACGGCTTCGTCCTCGGCAGCCTGCACGTAGGCTGTCACGACGGCTATGCCAGCTGGTCCGTCATCCCCGCCATCGCCACCTCCTGCAACGGATTCTTCTGCTGGGGACTCTACCGCATGATGAGCTCTTCAAAGTTTTCCAACGTGCAGGAGGCCATGACCGTATGGAAAGACCACATGGTCGACATGGGCTTCGGCTACAAGCTCGGCATCGACCTGCCGGGCGAGCAGCGTGGCTTCATCCCCAATGCAGCCTACTACGACAAGGTGTACAAAGGCTCGTGGAAAGGGCAGACCATCATCAGCATCGCCATCGGACAGGGCGAGGTAACACTCACGCCGCTGCAGATTGCCAACCTCTGCTCCACCATCGCCAACCGCGGTTACTACATCGCACCTCACGTTGTCAGAGAAGTGCACGGAGGCGACCTTGACAGTCTCTACCACACGCGCCACTACACCACCGTCGAACGCCGCTACTACGACATCGTCGTCCAAGGTATGCGCAACGCCGTGCTCATGGGAACCTGCCGCTCCGCCAACACGCCTTTCTTCGAAGTGTGCGGCAAGACAGGTACTGCACAGAACCGAGGCAAGGACCACTCCGTATTCATGGGCTTTGCACCTAAGGACGATCCTAAGATTGCTATTGCCGTCTTCGTGGAGAACGGCGGCTTCGGTGCCGTCTACGGTGTGCCCATCGGAGCGCTCATGATGGAGAAGTACATCAATGGACAGCTCTCCGAAGCCAGTGAGCAGAAAGCCAGCGACTTCGAACATCGTGTCATCCACTACAGCGACACCGAGCGATAACCACCTTCACCTCCTGCACCAATGGCAACACGCAATGCAAACATAGGAAAGTCCGTCGACTGGTTCACCATCGTCCTCTACGCCATCCTCGTCGTCTGCGGATGGTTCAGCATCTGCGGTGCCAGCTACGACTTCACCAACCACGACTTCTTCAGCTTTGCCACACGTCCCGGCAAGCAGCTTGTCTGGATAGGCTGTGCCACGCTGCTCGGCATCGTGCTGCTCAACATCGAGAAGAAGTACTACGAGCTGCTCGCCTATCCCGTCTATGTCGCGTTCATAGTCCTGCTCGTCGTCACCATCTTCATTGCGCCCGACACCAAGGGCAGCCACTCGTGGCTCGTCTTCGGTCCCGTCAAGGTGCAGCCCGCCGAGTTCGCCAAGTTTGCCACAGCCCTTGCACTGGGCAAGCTCATGAGTTCCTACAACTACTCCATCGGCAAACGCTCCGACTTCATCAAGACCCTCGCCATCATCGTGCTGCCCATGCTACTCATCGTGGCACAGAGCGAGACCGGCTCCGCCCTCGTCTATCTCGCCTTCTTCCTCGTGCTCTATCGCGAGGGGATGACGGGCTCCCTGCTCCTCGTGGGGGTCTGTGCCGTCGTCTTCTTCGTGCTCGGCATCAGCCTGGGAGGGAAGACGTTCACCGATATGCCCGTCGATACAGGCATGTTCGTCGTCCTGCTCCTTGTACCCCTCATCACCGCCCTCATGCTGAGCATCTATGCACACGATGGGCGTCGCGCTGCTGTCGTCCTGCTCTCCGCGCTGGGCGCCACCCTCGCCGCCTACCTCACGTCGCGCTTCTTCGTTCCGTTCAATATCTGCATTGTCCAGATCATCGTCTGCGTGCTCATCTTCCTCTACCTGCTCATCGTCTACGCTGTGGAACGCATGCCTCGCTACGTGCTCATCGGCATCTTCGCCCTCGGCTCCGTAGGCTACTACTACTCGTGCGACTACGTGTTCAACAACGTCCTCGAGGACTACCAGCAGGCACGCATCCGCGTCACCCTCGGCGTCGACGTCGACGACAAGGGCGTAGGCTACAATGTCAACCAGTCGAAGATAGCCATCGGCTCGGGAGGACTCTTCGGCAAGGGCTTCCTCAAGGGCACGCAGACCAAGCTCGACTACGTTCCCGAGCAGGCCACCGACTTCATCTTCTGTACCATCGGCGAAGAAAAGGGCTTCGTCGGCTCCGTCGCCGTGCTCCTCCTCTTCGGTGCCTTTATCCTGCGCCTGCTCGTACTTGCCGAGCGGCAGGGTACCAACCGCTTTGCACGCATCTACGGCTACTCCATCGTCTGCATCCTCACCCTGCACCTGCTCATCAACATCGGCATGGTGCTCGGGCTCACCCCTGTCATCGGCATTCCCCTGCCCTTCTTTAGCTACGGTGGCAGCTCCCTCTGGGGCTTCACCATCATGATTGCCATCTTCCTCCGCATGGATGCCGAACGCTCCGTCCGATAGCCTGTTCCTGCCATGAACACCGTCCAGCGCATCACGGGAGCCCGCGTCATTATCCCCACAGGCATCATCCCCAATGGCTTCGTCACCTGGGTCGACGGCACCATCGTCGAGGTAGGCGACGACATCACCCGCTCCATCGTGGGCGAGTGTCACCAGCAGTACGATGCCCACGGCAGCTACGTCGCACCCGGCTGCATCGATATGCATGTCCACGGAGCCGCTGGCCACGACTTCATGGAAGCCACACCTGAGGCTTTTGATGCCGTCCGCTTGGCACATGCCCGGCACGGCACCACCTCCCTGCTCGCCACCCTTGCTGTGTCGCCTCCCGATGTCATCGACACCTGCATCACCATTACCGACGAAGGTCTCTCGCGTGGGCCTGGAGCCCAGCTGCTTGGTCTCCACCTCGAGGGCAACTACATCAACCCCCTCATGAAGGGCGCGCAGGACCCGCGCTATATCACCGCTCCGCAACCCGACGAGTACCAAGCCCTCCTCCGCCGCACTCGCTGCATACGCCGCTGGAGTGCAGCCCCCGAGTTGCCCGGAGCCCTCGAGTTCGCTCGCTACGCCCGTCTGCAGGATACCCTCGTCGCCCTCGCCCACACCTGCGCCGACTACGCTCAGGTGCGTGCCGCCTACGATGCCGGCTTCACCCACGCCACCCATTTCTACAACGCCATGACCTCCGTTCACAAGGAAGGCATCTACAAGCATGAGGGCACCGTCGAGGCCGTCTATCTCACCGACGGCATCACCGTCGAGGTCATCGCCGACGGCATCCACGTGCCGCCCTCCCTGTTGCGTCTCGTCTACAAGCTTAAGGGAGCCTCCCGCACCGCCCTCGTCACCGACGCCATGTGTGCCGCAGCCTGCGACACGCACACCTCCACCACTCTCTTCGACCCCCGCACCGTTGTCGAGGATGGCGTCTGCAAGCTGGCCGACGGCAGCGCCCTCGCAGGAAGCATCGCCACCGCCGACGTCCTCATCCGCACGATGGTACGTGCCGGCATCCCCCTGCCCGACGTTATGCGTATGGCTGCCGACACCCCCGCGCGCATCCTCGGCATCGACGACCGCAAGGGCACCCTCTCCCCCGGCAAGGATGCCGACATCATCGTCTTCGACGACGACATCCGCGTCTCCTCCGTCTTCATCGCCGGGCAACCCCTCTTCATCTCATAATCTTCTTAGCCCCTTTCCAGCGCTCCCTGAAAGGAAGGATGGAAGCGTAAATAGAAAAGAGCAGTCCCTCCGCGCTCATACCTTTCAGAGAGAGGAAAAGCAAACAAGCGGCTGTGACGCGTTGTCACAGCCGCTTGCGTAGGTAGTCGTCGATGGCACGGACGTGGAGTTGAACGATGGAGCGCATGACGGAGTCAACGAAAGCCACCATCGACCACTTCGGCAATCATGTCACCTACGTCAACGTGATGCGCAACATGTCCGTATCGTGCGACTGCGAGGGCATCGCTGCCGAGCCCGTGGTGACTCCCGACGTCGGCATCCTCTCGTCCACCGACATCCTGGCCCTCGACCAGGCCTGCATCGACATCATCTACGCGATGACGGCTGACGAGCATCACGACATGGTGGAACGCATCGAGACACGCCACGGCCTGCGCCAGCTTTCCTACATGAAGGAGCTCGGCATGGGCAACGACCGCTACGTGCTCATCGATCTCGACAACGGCGGCTGCCGCATCACCGCCGCCGACGCTGCCAAGGACCTGAAGCCCTTCGTCAGGCACGACTAAAAAAATGAGGTATAAGACCTTTCCCTAAAGCCCCATAAAAAAGGAATTTAGGGAAATGGCTTTTCTTAACGTTTTCGTTAAGCCAAATGACCAAAGCGAAGCATGCTTCAACTTTGGCATGGCGAGAAAAGGTAGAATGCAATTCAACGTTTTCGTTAAGCCAAATGACCAAAGCGAAGCTTGCTTCAACTTTGGCATGGCGGAAAGAGCAGAATACAATTCAACGATTCAACTATGCCTTAAAGGTACTTTTCGTCGTGTTTTTACTCTTTTAATGCGTTGTATGCCTCGTCCGTTACAGGCTCCAGCCACTCGTTAGACTCTTCACCGCCTGTCTTAACGTGAGTGGTATAGTGCTGGAACCAAGAATCCTTCTGGGCACCGTGCCAATGCTTCACGCCTTCGGGGATGTCGATGACTATGCCTGGGGCGAGGACGATAGGTTCTTTGCCCCATTCCTGATACCAGCCCTTGCCTGAGACGCAGATCAGAATCTGATGGGCACCGTGATGGATGTGCCAGTTGTTGCGGCAACCAGGCTCGAAGGTGACGTTCACGAGGGGCATCACGGTAGCCTCGTTTTCGCCGATGTTGGCGGGCTTGATGGCAGCGACGAAGCTATCACCTGTGAAATATTTCGCATAGGTATCATTTGCTACACCTTTTGGGAATCCGCTGCGCAGGGTATAGCCCTCATGGTCGAGCCAAGCACAGAGTTCATCAACAAGTTCCTGGCTGTTGCCCATGTTCACGGCTCCCCGCTTGTGGGCTGCCAACTGCGGGGCAACCTTGTCGAGGCCGCTCAGAGCGGCAACGGTCACTATCTCGCGGTCGGCATGTGACAGCTGGTCGCCAGCGAAGATGTCGCCAAAGAGATGCGCCTTCAGATAGTAGTCATCCTGCGGGCAGAAGTCGTAGTCGAACGCACGGCCAGAGAGCTGTGTCTGAACCTCTGTGCCCTGCTTCAGCGCCCTTGCAGCGTCGTCCCAGATCTCTGGGCGCGTCCATGGCTTGCCTTCCTGCCATGAGCCCCCCTCTGTCTCCCCCCGAAGGAGGGAGTGATTTTCCAATACCTTGTTCAACACGCCCAGCGCATTCAGCGAGCGTGGGAATCCCGTGTAGGCATAGAGCTGCGAGAAAGCCTCCTTCAGTTCATTGATGGTCACACCGTTGTCGAGTGCCATCTTCACGGCAGGCTCCAGCCGCTCCAAGTCACCCTGTGCCATCAGGCAGGCACAAGCTGCCAATCCCTTTGACCTTTGGTCGAGCCTGCTCACGCTCGACTGAGTCGATGCAAGCATCGATCCGTTCTCACTTAAACGCAGCCTTGAACGCTCTATCAGCGTCTGTGCATTTACAGTTGCCATCGTTATTAAACAAATTAAATATACGATTATTCTTTTCATTTTTTTTAATTCCTATACTCTGTAGGTGTCACGCCAACCTGCTGTTTGAACAGGCGGGTAAAATGCTGTGGATACTGGAAGCCGAGTTTGTAGGCCACCTGATTGATGGTCAGTTCCTTGTCCATGACGTACTGCTTCGAGAGGTCGATGACCTTGTTCTGGATGTAGCGTTGGGCAGTGAGACCCGTCTCTTTCTTGATGAGATCACCGAAGTAGCCGGGCGAGAAGAACACCTTCTCTGCGAAATAGGCGACGGAGGGCAGGCCCTTGCGCTCTGCCTCGCCGCTGCGGAAGTACTCCTCTAAGTCGTGCTGGAAACGGGTCATGATGTCGCTGTTCACCTTGTGGCGGGTAATGAACTGTCGGTCGTAGTAGCGCATGCAGTAGTCCAATAGTAGACCGATGGCATCGGTAATAAGTGTCTGCGAGTGCTTATCTATGGGATGTTGCAGTTCCTCCTCGATGCTGTCGAGCAGGTCGCTGACGATGCGCTGTTCATGCTCCGACAGGTGCAGGGCCTCGCGCTGGTCGTAGTCGTAGAACGTGTAGTTGTGGATGCGCTTAGCCAACGACGTTCCATAAATTAGGTCGGGATGGAACAGCAGTCCGCGTGAGGCTGGCATGGGTTTCGACTCGTCCCATTCCACCTCGACCACCTGACCGGGCTTGAAACTCACGACGGTTCCCTCCTGATAGTCGTACTTCTCGCGTCCGTAGCGTATCGAACAGCCATCGCCCTGCTTCAGGAACAGCGCATAGAGGCCATAGTTCAGACGCGAGTGGTTCATATCCAATGGTGGTTCCTTCGTATGGTTCACTACCGTCACCAGCGGATGCAGCGTTTCCCATCCGTAAAGCTTGTTATACGCATCGACGGTGTCTATCTGGATAATTCTGCCCTCTGCCATATTACTTTAAATTCGTCTTGAAAAACTCCGCCAGCTTATCCCAAGGAATCATATTCTTGGGCTCGCCTTTTCCGACGAGTTCCGTATATCCACCATCATAGAGGTCGCAATGCGAAGCGTTGGGGATGATAAGCAACTGTTTGTTCTCAGGCACGGGATTAGGCTTACCGACAACATTATAACCCTCGGCCTTGCCTTCCACCATATACTTGTAGGCAGCCTCGCCGAAGTAGCGTGAGTGGGCCTTCTCGCCATGCATCACCATCACGGCTGAACGAATCTCGTTGATGTAGTAGAGGAAACGAGAGTTGGCGTAGGCCTGAGTGCCGATGACGCGCCAGCCGTCGTTGCTATT
>JAGAAS010000042.1 GCA_017615125.1 Bacteroidaceae bacterium | reverse complement strand
TTATAAATTATAATCTAATATTTACTCTCTATTTTCTCCAAAAAACCGTCAAATTTCATGTTTACCCCCCTAAATGTTACGTGTGTAACAAATGTAACGTGTAACAAAGTCTGCGCAAAAAAAGCGCAATCCAATTGTCTTTTCCTGATTTTGGTTGACAGTTTTTTTGCTTTTTAACCATTACCTCGGTAATGCTTTTCCTCCTTCACGACTCAGCCATCCAAGTGAACTTGATGGCGTTCACTGCTCCGTCGGTTATCTGAAGTGGTTGACACTTGTTTTCCTGGTTCAGTTGACACTTTCCTGAAATGGTTGACATCTTTTCTGAAAATCTAGGGGCATCCTACCATTTCGGGCGTGTGCCTACGAACCGCTACCCTGATTCAGGGCCCTGCTTTCGGAAAGAGTGAGAGGAAGGGTGTCGCGTTTTGCGACTCCCTTTTGGCCTACTCGTCGCGAGCCGGGGAAAAGGACGCCCTGAATCAGGGCCCCCTGGTATAGATTGCAGGACATGCAAACCTCATCCTCGATTCAGGTATCAGGTTTAAGGTATAAGTTGCGAGTCGTGAAAGAGCACCGCCCCGATTCAGGGCCCTGCCTCTGAAACATGTTGACAAGGATGAATCCGTTAAACGCGGACTCATCGGCTCAATGGGACGCCAGCAGCGTGCTGCAGTCATAGACGGGGGGCAAAGGGAGGGGCTCTGCATGCCGGAGTTGTGCTCATGCAAGTGGCATTCCTCCCATTTCGGACGTGCCTGCATTTATTCCTTTCTTTTATATGGTGATATGAAAAAACTCATTATCTTTGTGCCGCATAGTATTTTACCAAGTTCTTTTTTTTCTGCATAGATACCCACGTATATGAAAGCAAAACTTATTCTACTTATGACCCTGCTTGCCACCATAACCTCGATGATGGCACAGGAGGGCAGACAACGGCTCGTTGTATGGCAGAAGTCTGGAGAGAAGGTGTTCTTTGATCTGACAGAAGAGCCAGAGACCACCTTCAAGGATGGCAAGCTGGTCATCACCACCTCTATGAGCAGCGTCGCTTATCCCATCACGTCTGTGTTGCGTTACACGTATGAGGGTGAGGCAACGGTCATCAATACCCCACGTGTGAAACCGGGAACCGTCATCTATCGGCAAGGCCCCGACATGATGTCGTTCGAGGGGCTGACACCCGGTACAATGCTTTATGTTTATTCTCTTGACGGAAAAAAGGTGGTATAATCTCCACTTAATTTGGTGATACGCACAATATACCTTGAAAAAAAACGTTAATAAGGTGGTATACAACCCATATAAAAAGATGGTACGCCAATGAAATTAGAGGAAATATACAAAGAATGGAAGTCTCTTTTTCCACTGCCAGAAAAACAGGCACAGTTGCTGCGCAACAAGTTCACAGCGGAGTATAACTTCAACAGCAACCACATTGAGGGTAATACGCTGACATACGGACAGACAGAGTTGTTGCTGCTTTTCGGCAAGGTAAGCGGTGAAGGTGACTTGAAGGACTTCGTTGACATGAAGGCCAGTCAGGTGGGCGTGGAAATGGTGAAAGAGGCCGTACGGGACAAAAGCATGTCGCTGACTCAGAATTTTATTCGTCAACTGCACAAGGTTATCCTGCGCGAGGATTATACCGTTGACCGTGAGTTGCCGGGAGGTGGCACCACAAGCTATACCATTCATGCGGGACAGTACAAGACTCGTCCCAACAGCGTCATTACCCGTAACGGCGACCTTTTTGAGTATGCCTCACCAGAAGAAACTCCTTCATTGATGAACGACCTCGTAGATTGGTACAATGCCGCTGAAAAGGAGGGGATGTTATCGCCTGTGGAGTTGGCCGCCCTCTTCCATTACCGCTACATACGCATACATCCTTTCGAGGACGGCAATGGACGCATTGCACGACTGATGGTGAACTATATCATGGCCCGTCAAGGATGGCCAATGATTGTTATCCGCAATCGCAAAAAGGCAGAATACCTTGAGGCTCTGCACCGTTCGGACCAGAAAATCGGAAAAGTCCCATCTAACGGAGCTCATGCCACAATAGGAAAGATTTCATCGTTTCTTGCTTTTTTCCGCCAAACGGTGTGCGAGGAAATGCAATGCGAGATAGACATTGTCAGGAACGCTAATAAAAGTACCTGGTGGTACGACGGGCAACGAATCCGTTTCAGGAGCGAGAACGGCGGACGCCTGCTTGCACTCTTGCTTGACAAGCCATTTGTCACCTTCTCAGAAATGGCAGAGCTTTTATCGGTAAACCGTTCAGCCGTTCAAAAGCTGGTAGAAGGATTCCGCAAGAAAGGCTATCTGGACCGTCGAGATGATGGCAGTTGGCACGTCTTTGCGATGAACTCAAAAATGGAATAAAACCAACGAAATATGGTGCAGAGCACACTTGGCCAAGCGCGTAAGCGCCGATTAGCCAGCAGCGAAGCTGCGATTTACCGATTTAGCAACACACATCGGGAGCTTTCCGTGAGGGAGGCTCCCGATGTGTGCTGTGTGCTGCTACTGGAGCCAGGCGGGCTTGACGCCTGCGGGAGGAGGGCCTGCGGGACCGAAGGGGTTGCCTTCCTGCTTGCGCATCTGATGGTTGATGATGACGCTCTTGATGAGCCCTCCGAAGTCGAAGCCCAGCTTCTGTCCCTGCAGGTTGTAGTAGGGCATGACGATGGGTATGGACTCCATGCGCCCCGTGTAGGGGTTGTACTCGCGCCGCGTGCCCATGTCGACACCCCAGCGGTGGTTGTCGGTCTGCAGCGTGACGTAGCCTCCCCACTGCCAGGAGGAGGGCGAGCGCATGGTGCTCATGAAGGAAGGCGCCTGGTAGTTGGCAAAGGCGTTGAGGATGACGTTCTCGGTGGCCTTGTAGGAGAGCAGGGCAGAGGTGCTGGCGCTGTTGGAGGTGAAGTAGGGCATGACGAAGTGACTGACGCCTGCCGAGGCGCTGAGCGTCCAGCGGTCGTCGAAGTGGTGGATGGCGCTGACGCCTGCTACCGACCTGCTGCCGATGAGGGGATAGACGTCGGTGCCGTGAAAGCCCACGAGGTAGCCCTCGTCCCAGCGCAGCAGGCGGGTGGGCTCGGGCTTCCACGTGTCGCGGATGCTCTGGTTGATGGCGCGCGTGTCGTAGGGGTTCTCTTCCGACAGGAATTGGAGGTCGGGCAGCTGAAGAGAGAAGGTGGGCGCAGGAAGAGTCCTCGGCAGCACGGGCTCGGGTAGCTGCATGTGGGGCAGCGTGTCGCCCAAGGCTACCTCCTGCGCTCCGCTGCGCAGAGGGAGGAGCAGGCAGAGCCCCATCCACAGCACAAGGCACCGGAGGGAACACATGAGGGCGGAGGAGAGGCGACGAACTTTCATATTGCAAGCAAAAGTAAGGGAAAAGTTGGATGAAAGGAAGGGCAGCGAGCGTTTTTTACACAAAATAACATCCTTTTTACACAAAATAACATCTTTCTTGCGGCGGGAACGGGCGTGGGTGCGTACCTTTGTCGGCGGAACAGGGAACGGTGCGCCGTAGCCCCCTGTCCAGACACACAGAAATGAAAGACGTATTGATAAGAGTCATCCGCAAAGCCTGCTATGCCGACCTCTCGGCGCTGTATGAGAATCCCATCGAGCACACGTGCGACGTGAGCGAAGGGGAGGAGTTCCTGTCGGTGGAAGGACAGCAGCCCGACGGGCTCTGCGACAGCGCGTGGGAGACGCTGCGCCCCTTCGTGGAGACGTTGGCAGCAGGAGGCGGCAACTTCTTCGACGGGTGGATGAAGAACCCCCACTCGGCGCTGCTGAGCTGCAACGACGGCTTCCGCCCCGTGAGCTTCCTCGTGGAGACGGTGGAGGGGGGTGAAGTTGAGAGTTGAGAGTTAAGAGTTAAGAGTTGAGAGTTGAGAGTTTAGAGTTAAGAGTTGAGAGAACAATACGCGGCTTGTCGCCTACGATGACGATATGTTGAAAAAACTGCCTTTCGCTGCAACTTATCGGAGGCGGGCAACGTCTAAAGAGCGAAGGTTCACGAGAGAGACTTTTCAACCATCCTCGTAAGCTCGTAAGGGCGGAGCCTGTTCCGGCACAGCCGATGAGCGAACCAAATACAACGAATATTCAAATCTCGCAGTATGCAGATAGAACTAAATAATGTACATAAGACCTACGAAGGCGCCCAGCCCCTGCATGTGCTGAAAGGTGTGAACCTGAGCATCGAGAAGGGCGAGTTCGTGTCCATCATGGGAGCATCCGGCTCCGGCAAGTCAACCTTACTGAACATCCTCGGCATCCTCGACAACTACGACGAGGGCGAGTACTACGTCGACGGGCACCTCATCAAGAACCTGAGCGAGCGCGCCGCAGCAAGGTACAGGAACAAGACGATAGGATTTGTGTTCCAGTCGTTCAACCTCATCTCGTTCAAGACAGCGGTGGAGAACGTGGAGCTGCCCCTCTTCTATCAGGGGGTGGGACGCAAGCGCCGTCATGAGATGGCGATGGAGTACCTCGACCGACTGGGACTGAAGGACTGGGCGGGGCACTATCCCAACGAGATGTCGGGCGGACAGAAGCAGCGCGTGGCCATCGCTCGCGCCCTCATCACACACCCGCAGATCATCCTTGCCGACGAGCCTACCGGCGCCCTCGACTCGAAGACGTCGGTGGAGGTGATGGACCTGCTGGGTCAGCTCAACCGCGAGGAGAAGGTGACCATCATCGTCGTCACCCACGAGAGCGGCGTTGCCAACTGCACCAACCGCATCATCCACATCAAGGACGGCATCATCGGCGAGATAGAGGAGAACCGCGAGCACAAGGCTTCGGTCTTCGGTACGGAAACGATAATGAAATAACGGAGCACCATGCACGATTTGTTTACAGAGGTTTGGGAGAGCGTCCGCCGCAATAAGCTGCGCACCTGTCTGACGGGATTCGCCGTAGCGTGGGGCATCTTCATGATTATCGTGCTGCTGGGTGCCGGCAACGGGCTGATGGGCGCCTTCAACCAGGGCGGCGACAGCTTCGCCTCGAACACGATGATGATGGGCGGCGGAATGACGACCAAGCCCTATAAGGGACTGAAGGAGGGACGCCGCGTACGTCTGAGCATGTCCGATATGGACCTGCTGGAGAAGGAACCCTTCAAGCAGTACGTGGACCAGGTGACAACAAACTACTCGCAGGGCGGCTACACCCTCACCTACGGCAAGCTGTACCTCAACAACGTCTCCCTGAACGGTACCTTCCCGGGCTATGCCGACATGAACCGCATAGTGATGCTGGCAGGACGCTTCGTCAACGAGAAAGACATACAGGAGAAACGCAAGGTCATCGTGCTCTCGCACCTGACGGCTAAGAACTTCCTCAAGGGGAGCACCGACTATGCGCGGCTGCTGGGCGAGAAGGTGAAGGTGGGCTCGTTCGTCTTCAAGGTGGTGGGCATCCGCCAAGGAGAGGAGAACAGGGACGACAGAGACCTCTACGTGCCGTACTCGACCATAAAGACTATCTACGGGCTCGACAACCATATCGACGAGATGACGTTCACCTTCCACGGGCTGAACACGGAGGAAGCCAACGAGGCTTTCGAGAAGGAGCTGAAGGCTGCTGTGAACACGGCTCACGACGCCGCTCCCGACGATGCAAGCGCTACGTGGGTGTGGAACCGCTTCACGCAGAACCTGCAGATGGAGAAAGGCTCGAAGATTCTCCACACGGCGTTGTGGATTATCGGCCTGTTCACGCTGCTGGGAGGTATCGTGGGCGTGTCGAACATCATGCTCATCACCGTGAAGGAGCGCACCCACGAGTTCGGCATCCGCAAGGCGATAGGCGCCAAGCCGTGGAGCATCATGAAGCTGATAGTGGCGGAGAGCGTCACCATCACCGCCTTCTTCGGATACATCGGGATGGTGCTGGGAATGCTCACATGCACCATCATGGACAAGACGCTGGGACAGTCGTCGACGGAGGTGTTCGGGCAGAGCGTTCGCCTGCTGGTGAACCCCACCGTAGGCTTGGACGTGGCGCTGGAAGCTACGCTGGTATTGATAATTGCTGGGACGATTGCCGGGATGGCTCCTGCCCGCAAGGCAGCAAAGATACGTCCCATCGAGGCATTGAGGGCTGAATGATATGCGATTCGATATAGATACATACAGAGAGATTGCCGACTCGCTGGTGCGCAACAAGCGCAGGAGCCTGCTCACGGGGTTCGGTGTGTTCTGGGGACTGTTCATGCTGCTCTTCCTCATCGGAGGCGGTGCAGGACTGAAGGAGCTGCTCGCGAATAACTTCTCCGGCTTTGCCAACAACACCGTGATACTCATCAGCTCCAACACCTCTATGCCCTACAAGGGACTGAAGGAGGGACGCTACTGGAGCTTCGAATATAAGGATGTGGAGCGCTTGCGTCAGATGGTGCCCGAGCTGGACGTCGTAGCACCGATGATCAGCGCCTGGAGCGGCAGCGTGGCCTACGAGTCGCGCACCTCGACGGCAGGCGTCAAGGGCATCACCGCCGACTACGACAAGGTGGAGACAAGCAAGATGAAGTACGGGCGCTACATCAACGAGATGGACGTGGAGCAGGAGCGCAAGGTGTGCGTCATCGGCAAGGACATCTACAACGAGCTGTTCCCCGACGGCGGCGACCCTTGCGGCAGCTACGTCGAGGTGGGCAGCGTACACCTGCAGATCATCGGCGTTGACTTCAACTCCGGCAACATGAGCATCAACCAGCGGGCGTCACGCTCGGTGTGCATGCCCATCAGCGTGGCCTCCAAGCTCTATCATCGAGGTACGACGGTGGACATCCTATGCCTGACGGGCAAGTCGGGAGTGAAGATGACAACGCTGGAGGACAGGATGCGCCAGGTGATGGCGCGACAGCATAACTTCGACCCCAAGGACGATCAGGCTATGCTCATATTGAACACGCAGCAGATATTCTCCATCGTCGATAACCTCTTCCGAGGGCTTAACTTCCTCATCTGGCTGGTGGGCCTCGGCACGCTGCTCGCAGGAGCTATCGGCGTGAGCAACATCATGATGGTGACGGTGAAGGAACGTACTGTGGAGATCGGCATCCGCCGCGCTATCGGTGCGCTGCCGCAGGAGATACTCATGCAGATCATTCTCGAGAGCGTGTCGCTGACAACCATAGCCGGAAGTTTCGGCATCGTTTTCTCCACGCTAATGCTACGAGGCTTGGAAATGATTGCCAAGTCGACATTCCAGATAGGATTCTGGACCGCTATCGTGGCTATGCTGCTGCTGGTGGTGCTGGGAGTGATAGCGGGACTTGCTCCTGCCCTCCGCGCGATGCACATCAAGCCTGTGGATGCTATGCGCGATGAGTAAAACAATAGAGAAGAAAGAAATAACAAACAACATAACCAAAAGAAAACAATGAAGCGTTTTTTCAAGTACATCGTATTCGTCCTGATAGCTGCCGTTATCATAGGCACTTTCGTGATGCTCTTCAAGAACTCACGCCCCAAGGCCGACAAGTATCAGGAACTGACGGCTGCCCGTATGGACATAGCCAAGACAACTGTTATCACAGGTAAGATCACGCCCCGCAACGAGGTGAACGTGAAGCCGCAGATCAACGGCATCATCGCCGAGCTGCTGAAGGAGGCAGGACAGCATGTGGAGAAGGACGAGGTGATAGCCCGCCTTACCGTCGTGCCCGATATGTCGTCGTTGAGCTCGGCACAGAGCCGTGTGCGCCTTGCCGAAATAAACCTCAAGCAGGCTCAGGTGAACTATGACCGTGAGAAGGCTCTCTACGACAAGGGACACGTGAGCGCCGACGAGATGGATCAGGTGCGCCAGGCTCTCTCGCAGGCCAAGGAGGAGAGGGCGGCAGCACAAGATGCGCTGGAGGTAATCCGCGACGGTGTCTCCAAGTCGAACCGCGCGTCGACAAGCACGCTCGTGCGCTCAACCATCACAGGGCTCATCCTCGACATTCCCGTCAAGGTCGGAAACTCCGTCATCCAGGCCAACACGATGAACGACGGTACTACCGTAGCTACCGTTGCCGACATGAACGACCTGATCTTCGACGGCAACATCGACGAGACGGAGGTAGGCACGCTGGTGGAGGGTATGCCGCTGACAATCACCATCGGAGCTCTCAGTGACTTGCGCTTCGATGCAACGCTGGAGTATATCTCGCCCAAGGCTGTGGAGAACAACGGAGCCAATCAGTTTGAGGTGAAGGCTGCCGTGAAGGTCGCTTCCGACAAGACGATACGCTCGGGCTGCAGCGCCAATGCCGAGATAATCCTCGAGAGTGCCAAAGGCGTCGTTTCCATCCCTGAGAGCGCGCTTGAGTTCAAGGACGAAAAGATGTTCGTCTATGTGAAGAACGGTGAGAACAACTACGAGAAGCGTGAGGTGGAGACAGGGCTCAGCGACGGTATCAACATCGAAGTCAAGAGCGGGCTGAACGAAGGCGACATCGTGCGCGGACCTAAGGTGATTGAGGATGAGAAAACGAACGTTGTATCTTAATACTGAGGAACGATGAAAGCTATCAATAGAAAAGAAGTCTTGCTCCTGACAGTAGCTGTCGCAATGATGGTGGTTCCTGCTTTTGCCGAGCAGGCGGAGGAATGGCAAGATGGCGCTGCCCAAGCGTGGACGCTGACGGACTGTATCAACTACGCCATCGAGCATAACATCAGCGTGCAGCAGAGCGCAATAGCCGTCGAGCAGCGCGAGAACGATCTGAGCACAGCAAGAGCCCGTCAGCTCCCAGGATTGAATGCGGGTGCTTCGCAGGGCTATTCGTTCGGGCGAGGACTCACCTCGGATAATACGTACGCCCAGACGAACACGACAAACACATCGCTCTATCTGAGTACCGATGTGCCTCTGTTCCAGGGATTCTCGATAAGGAACAACATCGAGCTCGGCAAGTTGAACCTTGCTGCGGCAACCGAGGACCTGGAGAAGGCAAAGAACGACATCCGCATCGCTGTGGCGCAGGCATACGTGCAGATTCTCTACGATATGGAAATCGCCGATGTGGCAAAGAGCCAGGTGACGGTTGACTCGCTGCAGGTAGTGCGTCTGCAGGATATGAAGGAGAACGGGAAGACCAGCCAGGCGGAGGTAAGCGCGCAGGAGGCAACGCTGGCGCAGAGCAGGCTGACGCTCACTCAGGCCGAGAACAACCTGAGCCTTGCCGTCCTCGACCTTGCACAGCTGCTGGAGCTGACAACGCCGGAAGGCTTTTCCGTTGTGCGCCCCTCGGTGGACGACATCGAGGACGTCGTGCTGGCTCTTCCCGAGCAGATCTACGCCGAAGCCCTGAGCGTGAAGCCCGAGGTGAAGGGAGAGCGTCTTCGCCTGGAGGCTGCCGGGAAGAACATCGATATAGCCAAAGCAGGGTATTATCCCTCGCTGTCGTTGAGCGCCGGGCTCGGCTCGAACTACTACACGATGTCGAGCATGTCGTCGCCCAGCTTCGGCACGCAGATGAAGAACAACTTCAGCCCCAGCCTCGGGTTGTCGATGAGCATTCCTATCTTCGACCGATTCTCTACACGAAACAACGTGCGTGCGGCAAAGATGTCCTATAGGGCACAGGAGCTGCAGCTCGAGAACGTCAGCAAGTCGCTCTTCAAGGAGATTCAGCAGGCCTATTACAACGCTGTGGCTGCCGAAAGCAAATACAACAGCAGTCTTGCTGCCGAGAAGAGTGCCCGCGAGGCTTTCGAGGCAATGAACGACAAGTACGAGACAGGGAAGGCGGGCATCACGGAGTTTAACGAAGCCAAGAACCGTCTGATGTCGGCAGCATCAGACTTGGCGCAGGCGCGTTACCAGTATCTCTATCAGTCGCGGCTCATCGACTTCTATCGCGGAGAAGAGCTGACATTCTGATTCCTTCGCCCGGGGAAATTATGGAAAAGGGAAAAAGATTTTTCAAGAAGGAATCTCGCCGTATGGAAAAGGGAAAATTTCTTTTCGAGAAGGAATAATTGAAAAAGGTAAAAAGATAACAGGACAACACAGAAAGCATAGCCGGCAATCGCTTCCCGATTGCCGGCTATGTGTTTTCAGGAGCGAAGGGACGTTAGCTCTCCGCTGTGTGGCAAGAGGTTCTTATTTGATGCCCAGCTTCTTGCGGATGTCCTTAGGAATACCGTCCTTGTGGACGAGGATGTTCATCGTCTTGTAGGCAACGAAGGGATAGCTTACATACCAGCAGCCTCCGTAGAGTCCGTAGGTGCCCCACGAGTTCTTCATCATGAAGTACTCCTTGCCGTTGGCGTCCTTTGCGATGCCGTAGATGACCATTCCGTGATCGTCGGTCGTCTCCCAGTTGTCGTAGCCCAGCTGACGCATCTCCTGGGTGATTTCCTTCTCCTTCGTGGAAGGCTTGGCGTCGGTGCCTCCCTTGCCGTTGTCGCCCGTCCAGCGTGCGGCGTCGCTTCCTTCCTTGCTCTCGACAGGCTTGTCATCGGGAACGGTTGCTGTTCCTGTGCTTCTGTCGAAGCCCTTCTCGCTCACGTCAGCGCCCCAGGCGAAGGTGAAGCCGTTGCGTACGGCGTAGTCCATCGTCTGCATGAGTTCGTCGAGCGGGAGGTTGTAGGAGAGTCCCCAGCGCCAGTTGTCCTGAATCTCGATGACAAACGGCTCGTAGAAGGGATGATGCGTGTATGACGTGAGGCTGATGTAGTCGTCGGTGTTGATGCCGAGGGAGGCAGCGAAGGTCTGCGGCGTGTAGGTCTTGCCCTTGTACTCGAACTTCTCGGGCAGCTCGCCGAAGTAGTGCTCGTAGATGGAGCTGAGGTCCTTCTTCCAGACGGGATTGATGCTCTTGAAGTTGCCTTTCGCGATAGTGGAGACAACAGCTCCCGTCACCTTCTGCAGCTGGGTGAAGTTGAAGAGCGAGTCGCCGTAGAGCTCGCCTGGGCCGGGCATCGCGCTCTGGGGAACGATGCCGTAGTGCTTGAGGCAGTAAACGGCGTCGTAGAAGGAGCCGCCTTCGCTGAAGCTCACGTCGCCGTGCGTACGAACGGCAGCGTCGGCACGATCGAGATAGGTGTGGTAGCAGAGGAACGACTCGCACAAGTCATACTCTCCCTTGCCCATGCGGAGCAGCTCGCTCTCGAAGAAGCCGAGCGACGAGTATGCCCAGCACGTTCCGCTGCGGTGCTGGTCCTTCACGGAGGTGATGGCGTTCTCAACAACGGGTGTGAAGGCGGGTTCCGACTTCTCTTCTTTCTTTTCGTCCTGTGCCAGGCACCAGGAGGGAATCATTACGGCCAAAAGGGCCAGAGCAATGAGTTTTTTCATTTCTTTTGGTTTAAGTAGGATATGTGAATTAGGTTTTCTTTTGCTCTGATAGGACAAAATTTCTGCAAACTTAGTCTTTTTCTTCCGATTTTTGCCCTCTTGCCGCACTTTTTTTCTACTTTTGCAAAAAATAACAAGAAAAGAGATGAAAGTATTGGTTACCGGCGCTGCCGGATTCATAGGCTCGAAGCTCGCCTACAGGCTTGCCGAGCGGGGCGAAGAAGTTGTCGGACTGGATAATATCAACGACTATTACGACGTGCGCCTGAAGATTGGGCGTCTGGCGGAGTGCGGCGTCACACGTCCTGCCGACTTCTTCTACGACAACGAAATGGTGCAGAGCACCTTGTTTCCCAACTACCGCTTCGTCCGCACCGACCTGACCGACAGGAGCGAGCTGGAGCGGCTCTTTGCCGACGAGCAGTTCGACACCGTTGTCAACCTCGCTGCGCAGGCAGGCGTGCGCTACTCCATAACAAATCCCTACGCCTATCTCGACAGCAATCTCGTGGGGTTCATGAATATCCTCGAGTGCTGCCGGCACAACAGCGTGAAGTACCTCGTCTACGCTTCCTCCTCCTCTGTCTATGGGCTCAACAGCAAGGTTCCCTTCAGCGAGGACGACAAGGTTGACTCGCCCGTGAGCCTCTATGCTGCCAGCAAGAAAGCCAACGAGCTGATGGCTCATTCCTACAGCAAGCTCTATGCGCTGCCTACAACTGGGCTTCGTTTCTTCACCGTCTACGGTCCTTGGGGGCGTCCCGATATGGCTCCCATGCTCTTCGCCAAAGCTATCTCCAACGGGGAGCCCATCAAGGTCTTCAATCACGGCGACTTGAGCCGCGACTTCACCTTCATCGACGACATCGTGCAGGGCACCATCCAGGTCATCGACAACCCTCCTGTGGCAGCCGACTGCCCCAACGAGGTCCCCTGGCGCGTGTATAACATCGGCTGCTCCCAGCCTGTGAAGCTGATGGACTTCATCAGCGAGATTGAGGGCGCTCTCGGTACGGAGGCAAAGAAAGAATTCCTCCCCATGCAGCAGGGCGACGTCTATCAGACGTATGCCGATACCTCCAAGCTGGAGCGCGAAATGGGCTACCGCCCCACGACAACGCTCCACGAAGGCATAGGAAAGTTCATCGCCTGGTACAAATCCGACAAGAACCCCTTGCGTTAAACCTCCCGCAGGAAACCCACCCAAGCGGATTCCCTTCATTCGCTTACCCATTTTAATATTGCTGCTCATGTTCCTATATGAACAGCAAGAAATTTCTTTATTGAATAAAAGTGGGTTAAAAAAGATTTTTGACAACAACTATCGCTCCCAAAATTGCTATAATAAAAGCAACTACTCCAAAGGGATGAGACTCTGTCTCTGATTTAGTGTTGTAAAAACGTTTACTTCCGCTTATAAGTGAGTTGCTCGTTTCTGTCTCCTTTTTTGAAATACAATCTTTTTCTTTGCTTAACTCATATGTTACTCCTTCTTTATCTTTGTAGTTTGTGACAGAAGACACATAGAATTCATTGTCGATGTATTTAATTTCATCGGATGTTCCGTATGCGTAGGCAATTCTGTTGCGGAATACAACGGGCGAATTATCCTTTGAATAATTGATGGTGTTAGATTTCTTTTTCGGGGTATTGAAATCTTTGTCGTCACAGTCAAGGTAAAAATACTTAGAAATACTAAAACCGGGTATAATTTTCATGGAATGTGCTGGAACGCAGATTAATTCAGGCTCTTTGGTGGAAACTCCATAAGAAGAAGCGATGCCAGCCTCTCCCGTAACGACTTTTGAGACAGTCCCGGGATAGTATCTTCCTCCGTTAGTGATAAATTTCCCATATGCGCTAGCTGCGTATGCTTCACTAGCTCCCAAACTAATGGTTGATGTTTTGGAATACTCCTTATCATCGTAATAATCGTAGGCAACTCCATTTCGTATAAAGAAAGACTTGCTCATGTAAAGATAGATATCCTTGTCAGTTTTGTTCTCAAAAACGAAGCTGACGTCTCCGCCTTCAGCCCACATGCTGGCATATGTGATCTCGCAGTCTTCGTTAGAAAAAGCAAGACAGCCATCGGACTGCTTTAGGTCGGTAGATTCTACGTCATAAACTTGGTAGATTTTTGTTGTTGTGGAGCATGATGCAAGCGTCACAGCAAGAACAGCGAAAAGAATTAAACGATACTTTTTCATGGTGTTATGGTTTAATTGGTTAAACATATATGTCTTTTACATCGGGTTGTTAATCCTTCCTGTTAATAAAAAGAAAGCGGGGCGTCTTGCTTCTGGCCGTTTTTTGCTTTAGGTCGTAGGAAACCCGAGAAATAAAACAAACAGATAAGACACCCGCGCTATTGGTATATTTGATGTCCGTTAAGTGTGCTTGAGGGCAGGAGAGCCCCCAGCACACTAACGGAATGGTTATATACCTATCCGCTGCGCCTACCTCTGCGTTGTCTTTGTATTTCTCGTTTGAATTTCCTACGTTCAAAGCAAACAAAAACAAAGCGTTAGCAAACACTTTCCATTATGTCGTGTTTCTACTGAATTGCCGATAATCTTTGGATGAAAAGATTCCTAGTGGGGTAGAAACTGCCACAAAGGTAAAGAAATTTTGGAGAGAACAAAACGTTTTCCTTTTTTCTTTTTGGGAAAACTTTCAGCTTTGATTTTTTCGCCAACAAAAAAGCGATTTGTTATGCTTAAAGGCAGTCTTCCTAAAAACACATCTCAGCCCATTTTGACGAGGGTGAAATATGAAGAAAGAATCTCGCCGTATGAAGAAAGAAAAAAATTTTTTCCCTTCTCCATAATTTTTTTTGGAGAAGGGAAAAATCTGTATGCGATAGAGCTTATCGTTTTTCCCGCAAAAAGGACGGATTTCTCTACAGAGTTTTTTCGGCTTTTACCCAAAGATGCGCTGGGCCTCTTCGTAGCTGTCGAGCGAGCCGATGTCGAAGCGGGCTGCGGGCATCTGCCAGGCGTGGAGCACGCTGTTGTCAACGAGGAAATGGGCAAGATTGCCCGGCGCGTCGAAGCCGCATCCGTGCTCGAGGCAGGTGCGGATGAGGGGCATGTCGGCTGACGTATAAATATAAAAAGGAGGAACGGCCCAATGGGAGCAGGGCACCTCAGGCTTCTCCTGCATCTCGAGCACGCGCCAGTCGTCGTCGACGCGGATGACTCCTGTGCGTTGCAGCGCCTTGATGGAGGGCTCGTTGTGGCACATAATCATGGAGGTCTTCTTTTCCTTGAAGGCATCGATGAAGCCTCGTAGCGAGAAGGGGAGGATGTTGTCGGCAGCCATCACTAGGATGTCCTCGTCGTTGTCTAACTGGCTGATAGCGAGGAGCAAGTCGCGCACGGCGCCGAGCCGCGTCTCGTTGGTGGAGGTACCGTCGTCGATGATGCGGATGGGGCAGCGCGTAGCGGTGTCCTTCGCCCAGTCGGCGAAGTGGCTGACGAACTTGTGGTTGCTGATGATGATGTGCTCGTCTATCTCGGGGAACGTGTCGACGTCCTCTATCAGTCGTCCGAGGATGGTGCTCCCGCCTATCTGGAGGAGGGGCTTGGGGAAATTCTCTGTGAGCGGATAGAGGCGTGTGGCGTATCCTGCTGCGATGATGATGTTTTTCACTGTTGTCCTTTCTTTATGGGGTGAAGTGTCTTGTCCGTCTTCTTGGGCTGAAGAACTTTGTCGGCCCAATAGACTGGGGCGCTTTCGTTTCCGTACCTGTCGATAGCCGTTACGGCGTAGTATGTCGTCTGCCGGCGTGTGCTGCGTGTAGCCGTCAGGCTTGTCTCTTCCTGATAGGTAAGCCACAGATGCCGCCCATTTGCGATGTCGACGGGGGAGCCTATGCTGCGGTATAGATTGTACTTGACGGGCTCTTCGCTGTGAGTCGTGACGGTGTGCTCGGGCGTGGACGCCTGCTGCCCGAGACGTGTCGACGGAGCCCATCGGAGCGTTACCTTGTCGCCCTGAATGGAGCCGTGAAGGTATTCGGGTGCCGATGGGGAGACGGAAGGGGAGGAAGAAATAGCAGGAACGAGAGCCGGGCGCGCGTTCCAGGCACGTATCTCATTGCGGATGCCTTTGGTGTTGTTCATGATGAAGCCAGCCCTGAAGAGAGCATATCCGCTGGCTCCGCTGCCGTAAACCATTCCCTCGCGAATCTTCTCGAAGCCCCAGCCAGGCTCCGTGCTCTCCCTGATGCTTCCTTCGAAACTGCGCATGAACTCAATCTGGCTGCGCAAGGCTGTCAGCTCCCAGTTCTGTTCGGCTCTGTCGAGCTGGTAGATGCCAAGCCCGGCTACGAAGTGCTTCCCGTGAGCATGTTCAGCCCAGTCGGCAACGAATGGGTAGTAGTGCTTGTCGCGATAGTAGAGCATCGGGAAGAGTGCATCGACGATGCCTTCGCTTGTCCAAGCCTGCGCTTCCTGAAAGACGGTGTTGTAGGCGTTCCATCCTGAGGAAGAGTAGCGTTTCGTGTCGCGGTACTTGCCTAACGTAGCAGCGCTCACGCATACCCAAGGCTTTCTCTCTTTTACTGTGTTGTAAACGGCACGCATGCAACGTGTGACGTTGTCGCGTCGCCATTGGGCATTCCCTTTGGCGCTTTCCGGATAGCGGATGTAGTCGAGATGGATGCCGTCGATGTCGTAGTTCCTTACCACTTCGTCAACTACGTTGCAGAGATGCTCGACAACGGCTGACTGCGAAGGATCGACATACTGGTTGTCCTTGACCTGAAGGGCTACTATCCACGCGTGGCATTGCATCCCTCTGCGATGACACTCTGCAACAGCAAACTCCAGCGGATCGTAGCTCGGACGTCGGCCTTCCTTCCCGGTGATGACGGTTGCAAAAGGCTCGATGAGCGAGGGGTAGATGACATCTCCGCGAAGACGGGTCTGCAGCAGCACGGTGTTGATGCCGACAGCTTGCAGCGTGTCGAGTATGGTACATAGTTCTGCTTTCTGCCGGGCTTCGTCTGCAGGTGTCACGCCCGGTTTGCTGGGCCAGTCGAGATTCTTGAGCGTAGTGAGCCAGACAGCGCGGTATTCGCGCTTCTGCAGGGGCGTGTGCGGCGTGCTTTCCTCCCAGAGGGAAGGGCTCGAAGCGGCAGTCTGGGCTTCTGTTGTCAAGCACAATCCAGATGCCAGCAAGAGGGATAGGAGGAGATGCGCTGCTTTCACGCCACAAAAATACAAATTTATCGGCGTTTCCTATTCTCTTTCGGAAAAAAGATTGCAAACAACGCAAATAGTCTCCCTTATGCAGCCGTAAAAGGCCTATGACGTTAATCTCGTTTTTTGTGGAAAAAAAGGCAGAGAAAACCTCGGAGGAATGGGTTCTTTTGATTATCTTTGCCGATAGAAAAACGATAAAGAAAGACACTGCATAATGGAACCTTTTGTACATCTTCACGTTCATACGCAATACTCCGTCCTTGATGGTCAAGCATCTATTCCCAAGCTGGTCGACAAAGCCATTGCCGACGGAATGCCCGGGATGGCTGTCACCGATCACGGAAACATGATGGGAATAAAGGAGTTCCTTAATTATGTAGGC
Organism: Bacteroidaceae bacterium; assembly: GCA_017615125.1. GTDB lineage: Bacteria > Bacteroidota > Bacteroidia > Bacteroidales > Bacteroidaceae > UBA1189. The sequence continues at coordinate 78,384 of JAGAAS010000042.1, read as the reverse complement.
AAGGTGAACAAGAAACGCGAGAAGGAAGGCCTCCCTCTCTTCAAGCCCATCGTCGGCTGTGAGATGTATGTGGCTCCGCGCGACATGCACCAGAAGGAACCGCGCATCGACAATGCCAACTATCATCTCATCGTTCTGGCAAAGAATAACGTGGGCTATCACAACTTGGTGAAGCTGGTTTCGAAGGCTTGGACGGAGGGAAACTACTATCATCCGCGTACCGACAGGAATGAGCTGGAGAAGCACCGCGAGGGGCTGATTGTGGCATCGGCTTGTCTGGGAGGAGAGGTGCCGCGCAAAATCACTGCCGGACGTTTCGATGAGGCTGAGGAAGCCATCGAGTGGTATCATCGGGTGTTTGGCGATGACTATTATCTAGAGCTGCAGCTTCACAAGGCTACCGTTCCCCGTGCCAACCACGAGACGTATCCTCTTCAGCTCACGGTGAACGAAAAGCTGAAGGAGTATAGCAAGAAATACGGCATCCGGCTCATTTGTACCAACGACTGTCACTTTGTGGACGAGGAGAATGCGGAAGCACACGACAGGCTTATTTGCCTCTCAACGGGAAGGGACCTTGACGACCCGAACCGTATGCTCTATTCCAAACAGGAATGGTTCAAGACAACGGAGGAGATGAACGGCATCTTCGGTGACGTACCCGAAGCACTGCGGAATACGGTTGACATCTGCAATCAGGTGGAGTTCTATAGCATCAACCACTCAGCCATCATGCCTAACTTCGATATTCCTGCCGACTTCGGCACGGAGGAGGAGTATAGGGCGAAATACACCGAGGAAGACTTGTTTAACGAGTTTACCCGAGACGAAAAGGGCAATGTGGTGCTCACTCCCGAGGAAGCTCAGAAAAAAATCAAGGACTTAGGCGGGTATGACAAGCTCTATCGCATTAAGCTGGAAGCAGACTATCTGAAGAAGCTGACGTTCGACGGCGCAAAGAAAATGTACCCGGAGATGACGAAGGAGGTGGAAGACCAATTGCTCTTCGAACTTCATATAATGAAGACGATGGGTTTTCCTGGCTACTTCCTCATTGTGCAGGACTTTATTCGCGCTGCGCGCGAAGAACTGGGCGTCTGGGTGGGGCCCGGGCGAGGTAGCGCAGCAGGAAGCGCTGTGGCCTACTGCTTGGGAATAACGCGTATTGACCCTATCCGCTATGACCTTCTGTTTGAGCGTTTCTTGAATCCTGACAGAATATCGCTTCCTGATATCGATGTGGATTTCGACGACGACGGGCGTGGGAGGGTTCTTCAATGGGTTACTGAGAAATACGGAGCTGAGAAGGTGGCGCATATCATTACCTACGGTACGATGGCTGCAAAGTCGGCCATCAAGGATGTGGCCCGTGTGCAGAAGGTGCCGTTGGATATCGTGAATGCGTGGTGCAAGGCTATTCCTGACAGGTTGCCCGAGGAGTCTCCGGGAAAGAACTACAAGATGAACCTTACCAACATCATCAACCTGATACCCGAGGTACACGCAGCCGCTACCGACCCCAATCCGCTCTATCGCGATACCTTCAAATATGCAAAGATGCTGGAAGGAAACGTGCGGCAGATGGGTGTGCATGCGTGCGGCACTATTATCTGCCGAGACGATGTCACAGACTGGGTTCCTGTGTCGACTGCTGAAGATAAGGATACGAAGGAACGACTGATAGTCACTCAGTACGAAGGAAGTGTCATTGAGGAGACAGGACTGATTAAAATGGACTTCCTCGGATTGAAGACCTTAAGTATCTTGAAGGAGGCTGTAAATAACATCAAGGAGAGCTATGGGATAGACCTGAATATTGATGAGATACCGATTGACGACCCACTCACGTATCAGCTCTATCAAGAGGGAAAGACTATCGGAACATTCCAGTTCGAATCTCCCGGCATGCAGAAATATCTGCGCGAACTTCATCCTGAGTGCTTTGAGGACTTGATAGCGATGAATGCCTTGTATCGTCCGGGACCGATGGACTATATTCCAGATTTTATTGACCGAAAAACGGGGAAGAAACCTATTGTATATGATATCCCCGTGATGGAAAAATACCTGAAGGAGACGTATGGAATTACGGTCTATCAGGAGCAGGTCATGCTTCTTAGCCGTTTGCTTGCTAACTTCACACGAGGCGAGAGCGATACCCTCCGCAAGGCTATGGGAAAGAAGCTGAAGGATAAGCTGGATATGCTGAAGCCGAAGTTTATCGAAGGAGGAATCTCGAATGGACACGATCCGAAAGTGCTGGAGAAAATCTGGGCCGACTGGGAGAAGTTTGCGTCATACGCGTTCAACAAGAGTCATGCGACGTGCTATTCGTGGGTAGCTTATCAAACGGCATATCTCAAAGCTCACTATCCCGCCCAATATATGGCTGCTGACCTTAGTCGGAATCTTAGCGACATCACTGAAATAACAAAACTGATGGATGAGTGCAAGGCTATGGGCATCAGTGTGCTCGGGCCAGATGTAAATGAGAGCCGCAAGCAGTTCAGCGCAAATGCGAAAGGAGATCTCCGCTTTGGTTTGGCAGGAATCAAGGGGGTAGGAGAAGGAGCCGTCGAAGCCATTATCGATGAACGAGAGAAGAATGGTCCATACAAAGATGTTTTTGATGTGGTAGAACGAGTCAATCTTACTGCTTGTAACAAGAAGGCTATTGAGAATATGGCAATAGCCGGTGCGTTCGACAGCTTGGAAACAGTATCGCGAGAACAGTTCTTTGCTCCGACGGGGCGTGCGGGAGAGGTTTGGCTCGATCAGTTGATGCGCTATGGACAGCTATACCAGCAGGACGCTGCTGAGCAGGCTAATTCTCTTTTCGGGGCGATGGGAGATGTGACTATCTCACGTCCGAAGGTTTTGGAAACGCTTCCTTGGCCAACGATTTTGAAGTTGGACAAGGAAAGGGAACTAGTTGGCATCTATCTATCGGCTCATCCATTGGACGAATATCGTATCATTCTGGAGAATGTATGTAATACGCGTATGGCCGACTTGACGGATCTTACCCCGCTGCAAGGAAAGACACTGACGATGGGTGGTATAGTAACGGAATTCCACGAGGGGATGACGAAAAAGAACAAGCCCTATGGGAAAGTGAAGATAGAGGACCTTTCCGGGACATCTGATTTTGTATTCTTTGACAACTGGGTGCAGTTTTCCAATCTGTTACGTCCTAACTATTTTGTGTACCTTGAAGGGCAGGTTGCTCCTAAAAAGTACAAGCAAGAGGAATTGGAACTCCGTATAGATTCCGTAAGATTGCTTCCTGATGTGAAGGACAGCCTTATACGTAGTATCACAATTTCGTTCAACCTTGAAGATCTGGACGAGGAAGTGGTAAATGAACTGGAAGCAATCGTCTCGTCTCATCCTGGAAAAACAGATGTCCTTTTTGAGATTCAGACTGCCGACAGGAAATACAATGCTTCGCTTCGCTCCCGATCGAAAAAAGTAGAGGTAACGAGCGATTTAATAAATTATGTAAAAAATAAGGAGGGATTAAATTTTCAATTGAATTAAAAATCGTATATTTGCTCCGCAATTCGATAAACAATAAATCAACAATAATTATGATTGAGATTACAGACGACAATTTTCAGCAGTACCTTTCGGTCGGAAAACCTGTTGTGTTAGATTTCTGGGCTACTTGGTGTGGTCCTTGCCGGGCTTTAGCTCCTACGATGGAAGCTCTTGCAGAGGAGTATGAGCCGCAGGGCATTATTTTTGGTAAGTGCGATGTTGACGGTTCGGTTAACTTGCCTATTGAGTTCAGTGTGCGTAATATTCCGACAGTCGTTTTCCTGAAGGATGGAAAGCTTGTCGACAAACAAGTGGGAAATGCTCCACGGGGAGTGCTTGAAGAGAAGATAAAGGCTTTGCTTTAATGGTGTTTTACTTAACAGGCGATTATTATGGCAGACGAATTTGACATAGAAGATCTGGATGACGACAAGACGATAGCGTTTATCCGCAACTACATTTCGCAAGAGCTCAAAGAAAAATTGAGTGATGATGCGTTAGTCTTCCTGCTTGACAGTATTTGCGACTACTATTGTGATCACGGCATCTTTGAACAAGAGCCAGATGCCGACGGATATGTCGATGTTGACGTAGAGAAGGTAGCTGACTTCCTTGTCTCAGAGGCATCAAAGCATGAGATCGGCGCATTCACTCGCGATGAGATGATTCAGGTTGTCAACGGCGAGTTGGAGTATGGCGATCAAATGGAAGAAGAAATCTAACATTTCTCCGACAACAGATATAGAGAGGGGCGTTTCGATTTTGAAGCGCCCCTTCTCTATGTTCTTTATCTTTTTTGGCGTCGTTATTTCACGACTACTTTTTCTCCTTTCTTCGTTTGGATTTCCAGCGGTGCGCCGTTAATCATTATTTTCAAAGGCCCTCCGCAATGAGAAATAATGTTGCAACGCTCAACCTGTCCTTCTTTCCATCGAAGATCTTCAATCTCAAATCCTCCTCGACAGCGGATTCCGCATAATCTTCCGCGCTTCCATTCAGAAGAGAGAGCAGGCAGCAGGCGGATGAAACCTTCGTGACTTTGGACGAGCATCTCAGCAATACCTGCGCAACAACCGAAGTTACCGTCAATCTGGAAGGGTGGGTGCGCGTCAAATAAGTTGGGATAGGTTCCTCCGTTCTGTCCTCTCATCCCGATGCTGGGCTTGATTTGGTCTCGGATGAGTTTCATCGCGTGATCGCCATCAAGCAAACGAGCCCAAAGGCAAACTTTCCAGCCCATTGACCATCCTGTGGAGGCGTCGCCTCGTGCCTCTAAGCTTGTGCGAGCTGCTTGGAATAGCTCTGGCGTTCCTTCTGAGGTAATCTGGTCTCCAGGATAGAGTCCCCAAAGATGGGAGACGTGACGGTGGTGATCGTTCGGATTGTCCCAATCATCCATCCACTCTTGCAGCTGCCCCCAGTTGCCAATCTGCATAGGAGCCAGCTTGTCGTAGAGCGTGCGAAGCGTGTCAACGAAAAGCGTGTCTTCATCAACAAAAGCAGACATCTCAATGCTGTGAGCGAAAAGATCGTGAACGAGTTGATTATCCATCGTCGTTCCAGCAACAACAGAAAATGAGCGTTGCCCGTTTACCCGTGGAGAATTCTCAGGGGAGAAACTCGGAGCCACAACCATCCATCCGTGCTTAGGCTCGGGAGTGAGAAAGTCGATATAGAATTCGCAAGCTTCCTTGATGATGGGCCAGATACGTTGGAGATATTCCCTGTCGCCGCTGTATTTCCAATGTTCATAGAGATGGCTGCAGAGCCAGGCGTTGCATGTCGGCCAGATACCATAGGAAGGACCGTCGACGGCACCCGTTGAGCGCCAGATATCCGTATTGTGATGCAACGTCCAACCTCGACATCCATACATGGCGGCGCTTTCTTTTCCGCTTACGGCTACTTCGCGGATAAGTCTTTCAAGCGGCTCGTACATCTCGCTAAGATTCGTAACTTCTGCGGGCCAGTAGTTCATCTCGAGGTTAATGTTGGAGGTGTACTTCCCGTCCCAAGGCGCCATCGGGCTTCTGTTCCAGATGCCTTGCAGGTTGGCAGCTTGTCCTCCGGGCTGGGAACTGCTGATGAGCAGGTATCGCCCGAACTGGAAATAGAGCTCGATGAGTTGCGGGTCGTATGTCTGGGAGAACTGCTCTACTCGTTTGTCCGTAGGCAAGAGAGCCTGATGGTTGATGCCAAGACGCAGCTTGACGCGATCAAACCATTCGGCGTAGGCAGCTATGTGGCTGTTGCGGAGCTTCTTGTATTCGGCAAGCGTTGGTTTGCTGGCAAAAGCATTAACTGTGTTGAGCCGCTGCAGGGCTTTTGCGTCAGCGTCGCCGCTTATGTTTCTGAAGTTGATGAAGTTAGTTCCGGCTGCTACCAGCACGTATACTTCGTCGGCGTTGCTGATGCGAATGCTCTTCTTTCCGTTTTCGCCCTCTTCTTGAAGGTCGACGGTAGCTTTCCCTGTCGGAACAATCTGGGCGATGCATGTGAAGCGGATTTTCCCTTCGATGCCTTCGTGATCATAGCCTTTCCCCCGGATGACGAGCCTTCCGTCTTCAATCGTGACGTCTGTTCCTCTCATCGGGCTTTCAAAAGAGGCCGTGAGGGAGATGTGCTTCTTCTTGTTTGAGGCGTAGCGCACGATGAGCACGCTGTCGGTGAAGGAGGTAAAGGCTTCGCGCTGATAGGTGACGCCGTCGACATCGAACGAAGAGGAGGTGACGGCTGTGTTCAGGTTAAGTTCCCTACGGTAGTTCTGGATAAGGGTGGAGTCAGCATAGCGGTTTTCCTTGACTCCTGGGAATGTGAAGTCGAGTTTCAGCGAGCCTATCGTCTGATAAGGCATTCCGTTTGCCGATTGAGACGAAATATATTTTCCGCAAAGCTCCTGTGCTTCGGCATTCTTCCCCTCGAAGATCATTTTGCGAATCTCTCCGAGATGTTCCGCAGCTAAAGGATTGGTGTTGTTGTGTGGAGAACCTCCCCAGACGGTCTCCTCGTTCAGTTGTATCTCCTCGTTGACGGGTTGTCCGTACACCATAGCTCCCAGCTGCCCGTTGCCGAGCGGAAGAGCCTCCTCCCAGATGTTGGCAGGATGGTTGTACCACAGCTTCAGCTGAGGCTTCGTCATTTGGCAGCTACCCAGAGCAAGTGCCGAAAAGATAAGTGTCAGAAGGAAAATGTATCGTTTCATAGTTGTGAATGATTTTTGTGGTGCGTTTAAATAGAATAAGGTATATGTCGTGTGATGTTTTGCTGGCTACAAAAGTACGTATTATTTCTGTTTTTGCCAACCTTTCCTTTGGGGATTTTTACCTGAAAAAGGCGGATTTTTTGTGTTGGTGACTTGTATGAAAACAAAAAAACCGTCTTTCGACGGTTATCGGCAGAGCGGCAAACGAGACTCGAACTCGCGACCCCGACCTTGGCAAGGTCGTGCTCTACCAACTGAGCTATTGCCGCAAACGGAAAAAGCTCTACTGAGCTATTCTCCCTTTGTGAGGTGAAGAGAATGAGACTCGAACTCACACGACATAACTGTCACTACCCCCTCAAAGTAGCGCGTCTACCAATTCCGCCATCTCTCCATTTCTGTCAGTTTTCGTTGCTTTGGCAATCGTAGAAGTGCCCAGAACAGGACTCGAACCTGCACGTCTGTTCAACACTCGCACCTGAAACGAGCGCGTCTACCATTCCGCCACCTGGGCATTCCCGTGCGAGCGGCAAACGAGACTCGAACTCGCGACCCCGACCTTGGCAAGGTCGTGCTCTACCAACTGAGCTATTGCCGCATCACGCATGCAACGATTCAAATATCGCTTGCTTTCTTTGACGAAAGCGGATGCAAAGGTAATGCTATTTTGGGAACCCGCAAACATTTTCGCTAAAATTTTTTCAGAAATGTGCGTTTTTCTCCAAATGAATGATGTCGCGACACTCTTTTTCCCGGCTAAATCTTGCAGGAAAAAGAGCAGGAAAAAAGGCCAGCGAGAGGGGTGTGTCGGCTAGTGTAAAATATGAAGAAAGAATCTCGCCGTATGAAGAAAGAAAAAAAAATTTTCCCTTCTCGAAAAATCTTTATGGAGAAGGAAAAAATTTGGCTCGGAAGAAAACAGTTCGTGTTGACGGTTTTTAGCATCCCGTTTGGATGGGTGGAAAAAATAGCCGTTTTTATTTTGTTCTCCTCCCGCAATGTATTATCTTTGTCAAGAAGAAAGGACCGATGCGTGCGAAGGTATGCGCTCGTCGTGTCCTTTGCGGAACGGAACTTGAAAATCTACAATTAGTTATACTTCTCCATGAAACAGATTGCTTCTTCCCTGATGGCGTTGCTGGATGCCTCGCCTGTAAATTTCCTCGCTGCCCAGTATGTGGAGGACCAGCTTGAAGCCAACGGCTTCACCCGCCTCGATGCTGCCGAGCCTCTTCCTAAGTTAAAGGCTGGCGATCAGTACTTTATCACAAAGAACCACACGTCGGTGTTTGCCTTCCGCGTGGGCTCGAAGGCTCCTGCCGAAGCGGGCTTCAAGCTCATCTGCGCGCATAGCGACAGTCCTGGCTTCCGCATCAAGCCTCGCGCCGAGATGCCTTGCGAGGGGGGTGTGGTGAAGGTTAATACCGAAGTGTACGGCGGAGCTATCCTCTACACGTGGTTTGACCGCCCCTTGAGCGTAGCCGGGCGTGTGATTCTGCGTGGAAAAGACCCGCTGCATCCCGTTACGCGGCGCATCCGTGTGAAACGTCCCTTGCTCGTCATCCCTCATCTTGCCATTCATTTCAACCGGCAGGTGAACGAGGGGAATCCTCTCTCGAAGCAGAAGGATATGCTTCCCGTGCTGGGAATTATTAATGACAAGCTGGAGGCTGGGAGCCTGCTGCTCAATACGTTAGCCGAAGAACTGAAGGTAAAGAAAGAAGACATCCTCGACTTCGACCTCTCGCTCTACGATGTGCAGCCCGCTACGCTCGTGGGAATAAACAACGAGTTTATCTCCTGCGGAAGACTCGACGACCTGGCGATGGTTCATGCCGGGCTTCACGCGATGCTCCACAGCAAGACAACCTCGATGACGCAGGTTCTTGCCGTCTTCGACAACGAGGAAACGGGCAGCGGAACGAAGCAGGGAGCCGCATCGCCTGTACTGCGCAATCTGCTCGAACGCGTTGCCGGCAGCAGCGAGGCTCTCTACCGCGCCGTTGAGCGTTCATTCATGATTAGCGCAGATATGGCTCACGCCGTTCATCCGAACTATCCCGAGAAACACGACCCAACGAATCATCCCGTGATGGGAGGAGGACCTGTCATCAAGATAAATGCCAACCAGAAGTATGTTACCGATGCCGAGTCGGCAGCCGTGTTTGCGGAGATTTGCCGCAAGGCAGGCGTTCCTTTCCAGTATTTCGTCAATCATTCCGACAGCGCTGGAGGCTCGACGTTAGGCAACATCCTCACGGCTCAGCTGCCCATGCGCGGCGTAGATATGGGCAACCCGATGTGGGGAATGCACTCCGTGCGCGAAACAGCCTGCATCGCCGACCAAGAGTACGTCTGCAAGGCTTTTACAACGTTTTTCAACCTCTGATGCTTGAACTCCCTTTTCAATCGTAAAGTCTGTATCAGAAAAAATAAATTGAATTTGTTTTGTTTTCCTCTTGCTTTACACTAATTTTGTCAGCAAAGAAAATCGTTTAACTTTTAGATATCTAAATATGAAAAAACTATCTATTATCGCTTTGTTGCTGCTTTTTTGCAGCTCGATGAGTTTTGCTCAGGCTTATTATGCCTATCGTGGTGTTCCCGGCGAGGATTGGAATGCTCCCAGCTGGATGACGGGAAATATTGGCGTGGGCTATGTGTATGGCGGTGCCAAGAGTTGTGGACAGGCTTTCCGTCTGGAAGGTAACTTCGGGGCTTTTGCTACTCCTCATTTCTATGCGGGTGCCGGTCTTTCCGCTAATATGGGAATCGGTGGAGGTTCCAACTGGGTTCCTGTTTATCTGAACGATCGTCTCTATTTCACTCCTGGAGGACAGGTGTTCTATCTTGACGGCAAGGTTGGTGCAGCCTTCGGCTCGAAGCGTGCTTCCAACAACTACAAATATGCCGGCTTGTATTTCGCTGGTGCTATTGGCTATCAGCTGGGACACTTCGGCTTGGATCTCGGTATTGAGCGCGTGAATACCCGTTTGGAAAAGGAGTATATCTCTCCTTCGTTGCTTGTTGTGCTGAAGGCTTCCTATAACTTCGGCTTCTAAATCACACAAATAATAAAGAGGAGGGGATGCAATAACGCATTCCCTCCTCTTTGTATTTATGTTAAAGACTTAGGCTTCTGACGGAGAGAGAAAGTCTTGTTCTTTTTCGGGGCTCTCAGGAACGCTTTTCCCTTCTTCAAGAACTTCAATAGCCTTGAGGACAACAGGGTCGCTTTGATTGAGGAAGCGAAGGTATTCTTCCATTCCTAAAATGTTGTAGATGACATTACCGTAGAGAACGGTGGAGATGTTCTTGCGTGCTTCGTCAAGCTCTTCTGCCGTTGGGGTGATGATACCCTTGCGGCGTGCTTCGCTAATGAAACTGCTGAAAAGCCCTGCTTTGCTTACATAGTTGTAAAGTTCCTCCATCGTAGTGTATTTCGAAAGCTCGGCGCGATGCTTGTCGGTATAGTTAAAGGTGTAGGAGCGGAACAATCCGCTGCGAGATAGGGCAGTATAGCAGGCGTTGAAGCCAGTAGTATCCTGAGGAACGAATATATCGGGCATAATGCCTCCTCCTCCGTAGACAGTTCGTCCATTCAGGGTTTTGTACGTTTCACTTACATTCTGTCGGATGCTATCCTGATTGAAAAACTCGCCGTGCTCGTAACGCGTGAGGATATCAAGCTGGTAATCGGTATCGCTTCCCTTGACGTATGGCTTCTGAATGCATCGTCCACTCGGCGTGTGATAGCGAGCTATAGTAAGGCGTACGGCGGAGCCATCAGAAAAGTCGAAGGGCTGCTGTACAAGTCCTTTCCCGAAGGTACGTCTCCCGATGATAGTTCCACGATCGTTGTCTTGAATGGCTCCGGCAAAGATTTCGCTAGCAGAAGCACTTCCTTCGTTGGTAAGCACAACGATGGGCAGATTTTTGCAGGATCCTTTCCCGTCGGCACGATAGTATTGGCGCGGAGACTTCTCCCCTTCGGTATAGACAATAATCTGTCCTTTGGGAAGGAACTCGTTGAGCATTTGCATAGCAGCACCCATATAGCCTCCCGAGTTATCGCGTAAGTCAATGATGACGCCCTCCATACCTTTTCCGATGAGGTTGGCAATAGAAAGGAGCGTCTCGGCATAGGTGGTTTCGCCAAACTTAGTGATGTCGAGGTAGCCCCACTTGTCGTTAATCATATAGGCAGCTTCTACACTTTTCACGGGAATGTTGCCGCGTATAATAGAGAAAGGAAGGAGTTCCTTTTCGCCTTGACGCTTTACTTCCACTTTTACGACAGAGCCTGAAGGTCCTTTCAGATGGCTTATGGCGGATTTGTTTGTGAGCTTAGGCCCGACAAAGAGACTATCGTCAATAGTAACGATTCGATCACCTGGGCAAAGCCCTACCTTTTCTGCAGGTCCTCCGTGAATGATGTTGCTTACGTAAATGGTGTCGCTTTGAATAGTGAACTGTATACCGATTCCGCTGAAGCTTCCTGCCAACTCGCTGTTGGTTTCCTCAAGGTCTTTTGCCGGAATGTAAACGGAGTGGGGGTCAAGTTCAGCCAAAACCATAGGCATCGCCTTTTCTACTAGCGTATCGATGTTAACCGTATCTACATAGTGCGTGCTGATTAGGTCGATGAGCGCGGAGATTTTATCCGTGTTGTTGACGCGGATGGTGCGACGTTCGCACGAACGGGGAAGTATGGCTAAGAAATAGACGATGAGCGCCAATAAGGTTAGCTCGAAAGCCTTATACCAGAAATTCTTCATTGTCGGTTTGGAATGTTTGCTTGTATTGCGTTTTCCTTTCGCAGAAAGGGCGTCCGAATCATTTTTCCGTGTTACACTCCTCTAAAGGAAGATAAACGATCTCAATGCCTGCGCGTTTGAGGAGGTCTATGCCGTCGGTAAGACGATAGTGCTCTCCGTAAACGACGCGCCGAATGCCCGACTGAATGATGAGTTTTGCGCATTCGATGCAGGGAGAGGCTGTGACATAGAGCGTGGCTCCTTCGCTGCTGTTGCTTGAACGAGCTATCTTGGTGATGGCATTTGCTTCGGCATGAAGGACATAGGGCTTGGATGTGTTGTTCTCATCTTCACAGATATTCTCGAAACCCGTAGGCGTACCGTTGTATCCGTCGGAGATAATCATTTTATCTTTTACGATAAGGGCACCTACTTTGCGTCGCACACAATAGCTGTTGCCAGCCCAGATGCTAGCCATCAACATGTATCGTTTGTCGAATTTTTCCATATTTCTTTATTCTTGTTGTTTATTTGTTTCTGTTTTTGAATTCAATTATTCTGCTGGGCCGAAAAGGAGATAGTAGTGCTTGTCGGGGGCAAATAACTGAAGATAGTTCAAATCTCCCCGATACCAAGTTGCCGCCTTCAGCTCGTCAATAAACTTCTGAGCATACGGAGAAGTTTTATCATGATTACCTTCGGAGGTGTGAAGGTCTTTGATTGAAAAAGCGTGGCTAACCCCATCGGCACTCCACGTGCCTGAGTATTTGCATCCTTCTACAACGACGAAGAGACTGCCATCGGACTGAAAAGTGAGCTGGTGAATCTTGTTATAGCCTTCGAGGGAAACGTCGAGACGTTGACTCTTGTTCGAATCCCAGTTTGGCGTGTAGCAAAACCCCGTAAACACCCAGTTGTGCGAAGAGAAAATACCTTCTACGTTGTCGGACTCCTCGCAGCAAGCGAAGAGAAGAAGCAGACCTAGGGAAACCAGGATGTGAAGCGGATGGAAAGAACTATGACGCATACGCAAGAATATTATTGTTTGACAATACCGTCGCGCCGGAGGAGTGCATCAATCGTAGGCTCCTGCCCGCGGAAATTGTGGTAAAGAACTTTGGGATGCTCGGCATCGCCCCGTTCGAGAATCTCCTTGCGGAAACGATTAGCAACACGGGGGCTGATGACTCCATCGTCGGCAAAAACGCTGAAGGCATCAGCATCAAGCATCTCCGACCATTTGTAGCTGTAATAGCTGGCTGGGTATCCTCCTGCCATTATGTGGCCAAACTGTACCGTCATACAAGTTTCGGGTAAGGAGGGGAGCAGGCTCGTGGAGGAGAAAGCCTCTTTCTCGTAGGCGACGACATCTCCTTCGAAAGGAGTTGTGCGCGTATACCAAGCCATATCAAGCAAGCCGAAGCTTACCTGACGGATGCAGGCGTAAGCAGCATTGAAGTTCTTTGCGCGCACAAGGCTCTCGACAAGTGAGTCGGGAAGCAGCTCGCCTGTCTGGTAATGTCGGGCAAATGTATGGAGAAACTCCTTCTCGGTACCGAAGTTCTCCATAATCTGCGAAGGCATCTCTACGAAATCCCACGCGACATCAGGACTGCAGAGCGAGGGATAATGTGTCTTCGCGAAGATACCGTGAAGCGAGTGCCCGAACTCATGCAGGAATGTCTCTAACTCGTCGTACGTAAGCAAGGCAGGCTTGCCTGCGGTAGATTTGGTAAAGTTTGTGGTAATGGAAACATGAGGGCGGCTGTCGGTACCGTCGGGCTCAATCCATTGCCCTTTATAGGATGTCATCCACGCTCCGGAACTTTTTCCTTCGCGGGGAAAGAAATCGGCATAGAGAACAGCAAGATACGAGCTGTCGGCATCAAGCACATCGTAGGCCTTCACATCGGGATGAAAAACGGGGATGTCGGGATTTTCGTGGAACGTGATACCGTAGAGCTTTGTCGCTAAGCCAAATACGCCGCTGATGACATTTTCCAACTGGAAATAGGGGCGAAGTGTCTCTTCGTCGAAATTGTATTGCTCCTTCCGCAGGTGTTCAGCATAGTAGGCGAAGTCCCAAGGCATCAGCACGAAGCCGTTGCCCTGTTCCTTGCAAGCCTGAGCCGCTACCGCAGCTACATCCTTGCGTGCTGCAGGAAGGTAGGCTTCCAGCAGTTGCGCATACATGTGGTCCACATTGGCTTTGTTCTCAGCCATACGTTCTTCCAGCACATAGTCGGCATAGTTGCTGTATCCCAGCAGCTGAGCCAGTTGCAGACGCAGGTTGACAATCTTCTTGACTACATCTATGTTGCTGACATCGCCGTACAGGGCTTGCGTGTTGTAAGCCATATAGATTTCCTCGCGCAGAGCTCTGCTGTCGCAGTATTTCATCAGGGGGGTATAGAGCGGAGCCTGAAGGGTAAATGTCCATCCCTCCTCTTCGTGCGAGGCAGCTTCCTCGGCAGCCATTTCCATCGCCGTTTCCGGAATGCCTGCAAGGCGTTCCTTGTCGGTAATGTTAAGCCGATAGGCATTCGTTGCCTTCAGGTGATTCTGGTTGAAAAGGATGGTAGCTTGCGAGAGCTCGGTAGTGATATGCCGATAGGTCTCCTTGTCGCCTTCGGAAAGGTTGGCACCGCTGCGGACAAACGAGCGTATGGTGTTGTCGAGCAAGCGCTGCTGCTCTGTTGTGAGGCTTTCGCGCGAGATGTTGGATGCAGCTTCCTTGACTCGGGCGTATAGGGCGGGGTTAAGGGAAATGTTGTTGGCGTGCTCTGTCAGCAACGGCATGAGCTTGAGCACCAGCTGCTGCATTTCGTTGGAGGTCTCCGCCTCGTTGAGGTTGCCCAGCACGGTGCTGACGCGCGTGAGCAACATTCCCGAACGGTCGAGGGCTTCAATCGTGTTTTCGAAATCGGCAGGCGAGGTGTTGCCGACGATAGAGGCTATCTCGGCATCATGCTGGCGTATGCCCTCAAGGATGGCTGGCTCATAGTGGGAGAGCCGGATGCGATCGAAGGGAATAGTCTCGTGAGGCGTGCCGAAGGGCGCGAGGAAGGGATTGTCGTTGCTGTTGCACATAGTGAAGGATAGGATGGTTGCCAGAAGAATGATGTAGGAAGCCAACGGAAAGCGTCGGCAGCCTTTCGTTTTCATTGCGTCAGAGTGGGGCAGGGAGGCACTTTTCGTGCTTTGCCTTCTCGTGTGGAGACGTTCCGCTTGTCTGGTTATGTTTGAGATAGTTTTCAAGGGTGTATTCGTTATATTTTAAAAGGTAGGGGAAAGGGATGATTCGTCCGATTGTGCGACTCTCTGCCGCAATGCCTCCAAATCGGGGATTGTCAGCAAGCGATAGCCGATGCTGATGAGCCCTTCTTTCTCTAGCGTTACCAGCATTTCCGACATAGCGCGTCGGTTGCACCCTAAGATGACGGCAAGGTCGGTGCGGGTGATGTCGATCTTCTTTTCTCCCAGAGGATGGGTGCTCAACTGGCTGACAAACTGGCAGAAGGAGGTGCCGATATTCCTTCCCGAAGGGATAAATTCCTTTTGCCGAAGCGACTGGATGGTAGCGCAGAACGAGTTGAGGATGTTGATTTGCACGATGCCGAAGTGGTTGAAGACGTTGAAAAGATTCCTCTTGTCGAAGACAACCAGCGTGGCGCTCCCTTCTGCCCGATAGCTGGCTCGGAGGGTTGTGTCGCGCCCGAAGAGGGACTCAGGCTCGATGATGTCGGTGCCGATTTCCTCGAAGAAAGTAAAAAGCCCCTTCTCCTCGCGGTATTCGCGCAGGATGGTTCCCTGAATGACGAAGACCATCTGCTCGTGTCGCTGTCCCTCGCGAAGGATGTAGTCGTCCTTCACGTTGGCAAACTCGATGCGAGTCTTTGTCAATATGTCCATAAGCTGCTCTGTCGTCAGCCCCTGAAAGAGGGAGAGCGACAGCAGCCGTTTCGTCATAGATGAATCGATATCTTTCACTCAGTTAACGCTTTTTCCCGTTTGAGTTGCAAAGATAGTGCAAAAACGCTTTTTTCATCTCATTTCAGTTAAAAATTAACATAAAGAAATATCTCTTCCTGCCCCGAAAGAATAGGCAATTCGGCTGACTTGCTTGCGCTATGAATTCGTTGGCTTTTTTTGCCTAAAATAGAATAGGTGTTACCCTTGTCGGATTTTTCTTTCTCCAAAAAATTTTTTCGAGAAGGGAAAATTTTTTTTTCTTTCTTCATACGGCGAGATTCCTTCTCGAAAATTTGCCCTGCTCAAAACACGCTCTCGGGCCTCTTTTTTCCGCCGTCCGTTTTGCTTCGAAATTATAGCCGGAAGTATGCTAAAAAAACGAAAAAGTTTGCTGATTGTCAGAAATAATTTTATCTTTGCATATCCATTTATCAACAAACAAAAAACTATTAGAACTATGATGGAAGTATACAATGCCCTTGAACCGGCGCAGAAAATCTTTTGGACGGTTGCTATTGCAGCCAGTATCGTGTTTGTCATTCAGACGATTATGACGTTTGTGGGGCTTGATCACGACACCGATCTGGATGCCGGCGGACTTGACGGCGTGGATGCCGACGGCGTCTCGGGCTTCTTTACCTTTAAGAACCTGGTGAACTTCCTGCTGGGCTACGGCTGGGCAGGCGTTTGTTTCAAGAATGTCATCTCTTCGCCCACGCTGCTTCAGCTGGCAGCCGTCGGAGTGGGTGTTGTGTTTGTGCTCGTCTGGGTGCTGATCGTACGTCAGGTGATGAAACTGGGCGTGGACAAGACGTTCCGCCTCGAGGAGACGGTGGGACAGGTTGCCGATGTCTATCTCCGCATTCCTGCCGCAGGAGAAGGCAAGGGAAAGGTGATGGTCAGCGTGCGCGGATCGGTACACGAAATAGATGCTGTTTCTGTCAGCAGCGGTATTCCCACAGGCGCTAAGGCTAAAGTGCTGAGAACCATCGGCACCGATACGGTGGAAGTGGAGCCGGCATAAGGAACCTTTTCCCGTTTTCAAAGTAACAAGTGAAACCCTTTGCTCACATATATTAATAAGGTAGAATTATCAATCATTTAACAACAAACAATATGGAAAATCCTTTCTTTATCATCTTGCTGCTTATCGTCGTCGTCCTGGTGATGGTTGCAGCTGTCATCAGAAGGTATCGCAGATGTCCTTCGGACAAGATTCTCGTCGTTTACGGAAAGACAGGCGGCGGTAGTGCCAAATGTATTCACGGCGGAGGTAAGTTCGTGTGGCCCATCCTTCAGGACTATGCCTACCTGAGCCTTACGCCCATCAGCATCGATGCAAACCTCACCAACGCCCTTTCGCGTCAGAACATCCGTGTTGACGTTCCTTGCCGCTTCACCGTCGGAATCTCCACAGAGTCCGACTCAATGAACAACGCCGCTGAGCGTCTGCTCGGGCTCTCTTCGAGCGAAATCCAGGAACTGGCTCGCGATATCCTGTTCGGTCAGCTCCGTCTGGTTATCGCAACGATGTCCATCGAGGAAATCAACAGCGACCGAGACAAGTTCCTCGAGGCTATCTCGAAGAATGTGGAAGTGGAACTGAAGAAGATAGGCCTGCGGCTTATCAACGTAAATGTCACCGACATCAAGGACGAGAGCGGCTACATCGAGGCTCTCGGTAAGGAGGCTGCAGCCAAAGCCATCAACGAGGCAAAGGTAAGCGTTGCCGAGCAGGACAAGATGGGAGAAATCGGTAAGGCGGAAGCCGTGCGAGACACTCGAATCCGTACCAGTCAGGCAAACGCTCTTGCCGTTCAGGGAGAAAACGACGCCCAGATTGAGATTGCCAACTCCAACGCCAATCGTCGTGAGCGCGAGGCTGAGGCTCTGCGCAAAGCAGTCGCTGCCGAGAAGGTTCAGCAGGCTCACGCCCTTCAGGAAGCCTATGCTGCCGAGAAGGAAGCCGAGCTTGTGCGTGCCGAGCGTGAGCGTTCAACCCAGCAGGCTAACGTTATCGTTCCGCAGGAAGTGGAGCGTCAGCGTATCGTCATCGAAGCTGAGGCTGAGGCAGAGAAGCTGCGCGTGAAGGCAAAAGGTGAAGCCGATGCCATCTTCGCAAAAATGGAAGCCGAAGGTAAAGGTTACTACGAGATTCTTACCAAGCAGGCTCAGGGTTACGACAAGATGGTGGAAGCTGCCGGAGGCGAAGCCAACAAGGCTTATATGCTGCTGCTCATCGAGAAACTGCCCGAGCTCGTGAAGACTCAGGTAGAGGCTGTCAAGGGAGTCAACATCGATCATGTTACTGTTTGGGACAACGGCAACAGCGCCGATGGGAAGGGCTCAACAGCCAACTTTATCAGCGGGCTGATGAAGTCTGTTCCTCCTCTTACCGACTTGTTCGATTTGGCAGGTATGAACCTTCCGGAATATCTCGGCAAGAAGAAGGAAACCGATGCTCCTTCCACAGTTGAAGCCGAAGAGGTGAAATAAGAAAAGGGTAAGCCCTGCCTTGCTGTCGCACAGTTGAGGCAGGGCTTCTCTATTAACAAAAAGGAAACCTGATGTTGATTCTCTTGCTAGCTGCGGTAGCTCCTGTCGCCGTCTTGCTTTATTACATCTACCTGAAGGATCGTCGATGCCCGGAGCCGCGCGATATGCTTTTCCGCGCTTTCCGTTATGGAATCTATAGCACGTTTGCCGTCATCGTGCTGATGTCTCCCTTCGCATCCTCCTCTTCTCCGAAGACCTTCCTCGATGCGTTGAAGGTGAGCTTCTTCGAAGCAGGCATCCCGGAGGAATTCTGCAAGTGGATGGCTCTTTTCATTCTTGTGTGGAAGTCGCCTCAGTTCGATGAATACATAGACGGTATCGTCTATGCCGTATTCATTTCTATGGGCTTCGCCTGCCTTGAGAATGTGATGTACGTCGTTGAGGGGGGCATGAACGTTGCTGTCAGCCGCGCCTTGCTTTCTGTTCCGGCGCATTTCCTCTTTGCTGTCATTATGGGCTATTACCTTTCGATGGCACGCTTCCATTTGGAGAAACGGACATATTATATGGCCTGCAGCATCCTTCTTCCGATGTTGGCACACGGATTGTTCGACACGATGGCTTTCTGGATGGGAACGATTGAATATCCTTCTTCCTATCTGATTGCCTTTGTTGTCTTCGTCCTTGCCGACATTTGGCTCTGGCGTGTGGGAGTTCGAAAAATCCGCGCTAGTGTAATACTTACCGATAAGCAGCATTCCGACGAGGAGCGCCGCTCGATGGCTCAGGCTCAGGAGGAGGCAGAGCGTATGCCTGTTGCTCTTCCCGTCAGCGGAGAATGGACTGATACGCCTATCGCAATGTATCAAGCGTCAGCAAAGGAGCATACTTCGGAGGCTACCGGGAGTGAAACAACATTCAAGCTTCTTATTGAGTGTAAGGGCGATGCTAAAATCTTCATTAACGAGAAAGAAGCTTTCTATGCGCGGGAAGATACAAACTATCGTCTGACTCTGCCTGCTGGAGAATATACGGTACGTGCCGTTAACCTTAACAGATATGAGCAGATGGTAACTCGTAAGATTAATCTGGATTCGAATAAACATATCACGATTGCTTTCTCGTTGTGGGAGCGCATAGATCCAGGAGGGCGAACCCTTGCTGTGGGTATCGTTATGGTACTAGTCTTGCTGTTTATTTCCAGCAGGTGATATGTGAATGCTTCCTGATAGCAGGTTCGTAACTCCTATCGGACGCTTCTCAGATTATCGCTGAAAGCTATTTGTTCATTGGGACAAAAGAAAGAGGATGCACACAGCGTGCATCCTCTTCTTTTTGTTTGTTAGAAGCGATGTATTATTCCGGGTGGATTGCCTCGGAAGGACAAGCGTCTGCGCAAGTGCCGCAGTCAACGCATGCATCAGGATCGATGACATACTTGGTCTCACCCTCAGAAATAGCTTCATTGGGGCACTCGTCAATACATGTACCACACTTAATACAGTCGTCGTTGATTACGTAAGCCATTGTTTGTGAAAATTAAGTTTAATAATACGTTGCAAATGTAAGGCGAACAATTGAATCGCCCAAATCCAAGACTAAAAAAAAGTCGTTTGGTTTAAAAAAAGTGTTTTTTTTAGCTTTTACCTCGCTTTTTTGCCTTTCGTTCTGCAATAACAGCCCTTTCGTGTCGTTTAAATGAATGATGAAACAACGTTTGTCGTCATTCTCCGCGTTGCTCTTAGCTGTGCTGGTACTTGTCT
The DNA here is from genome assembly GCA_017615125.1 of Bacteroidaceae bacterium. Classification (GTDB taxonomy): domain Bacteria; phylum Bacteroidota; class Bacteroidia; order Bacteroidales; family Bacteroidaceae; genus UBA1189. The sequence goes on along the minus strand of JAGAAS010000042.1, from coordinate 58,654 downwards.
GCCAGACGATGCCCGCGCATTCACAGGAAAGGAAGGTTCAGAACCGTCCTTATATCGACATGCGTGCCTGGCACTACGGTTTCCTTTTTGGTATGCACACGCAGGACATTGAGTTCGTGAACAAAGGCTTTATCAATACCTTAGAGGATGGAACGGAAGAGTCGTGGTATGCTGATGTAGCATCCTATACGCCAGGCTTTAGCGTGGGAGTGCTGGGCGAAGCTCGGCTGAATACCTACTTCTCGTTCCGCGTCATTCCTTCGATGCACTTCGGCGACAAGACAGTTTCCTATTTCGATCAGTTCGGCAAGGTGCGCGTGCAGCAAGCCGTGAAGTCGACTTATCTTTCAGTGCCGCTCGATGTCAAATATGCGGCGCAGCGCTTCAACAACTATCGGCCCTACCTGGTAGCGGGGCTTAGTCCTGCTATGGACTTGACCATCAAGAAGCAAAAGGAGATTCTGGTGCAGCGTTTCGACTGTTATGTGGAGGTAGGAATGGGCTGCGACTTTTATCTGCCGTTCTTCAAGCTGATTCCCGAGCTGAAGTTCTGCTTTGGCTTGCGCGACATCATTGTGCAGAACCGGCAGGACTTGATAGACAAGAACTTGCTGAAATACACACAATCCCTCTCTTCCGGATACAGCAAGATGATGATGCTTACCTTCTATTTTGAATAGGAAGGCGAGAGGGAAGCGTACCCATCAGACAGGGAGAAGAAGGGTTCTCCTGAAAGCAGCTGTATTTCATCCGATTTCAAGCGCAGTAATCGCATCGTTTGCTGATGCTTCTTGCGGTTTGTTTTTCAATGAGGGTTTATCAACGCGTTGGGACACCTTTATCAACGCGTTGAGACACCTTTATCAACGCGTTGATAAACCCATGAAGTCAAAAGAAAAAACTCATTTATTTCCTCACCTTCACTTGCCAGAGTCCTACGTAGAGCGCGTTCTTCCCGTTGTGCATCAGGGGAACGGGTTTCCCGTCGGCATTGTTGTAGAGGGCAGGCTCCAGGAAAACGCTGTGGCTGTGGCCTCCCATCACGATGTCGATATCTCTTGTGCCGGCAATGAAACGCTCGTCGTCGATGTCGATGTCAGGCATCTGCCAGCCAAGATGCGAAAGGCAGATGACAATATCGCAGCGTTCCTTTTCGCGCAGCTTGCGTGCTGTCTCGTTGGCTGTGCTGATGGGGTCGAGGTAGGTGATTCCCTCGTAGTTTTTCTTAAAGACGAGTCCTTCAAGAGGAGGTGCTACACCGAAGACGCCAATCCGCACGCCTTTCTTCGTGAAGACGGTATAGGGCTTGACGCATCCCTCGAGACAGGTGCCCTTGACATCGTAGTTGGCGCAAAGGATGGGGAACGAGGCAAGCGCGAAGAGGCTCTGCATGTTTTCTTCCCCGCAGTCGAACTCGTGGTTCCCTATCGTAGCGGCATTGTAGCCCATAGCGTTCATCAGGCGCACTTCCGTTTCGCCGTGAAAGAGGGTGTAGTAGAGGGAGCCTTGCGAGTAGTCGCCGCAGTCGAAGAGCAGCAAGTCCTTGTCGACATGCTGGCGCAGGCTGTCGATGAGTGTGGCGCGCCGTATGTAGCCGCCCAAGCCTGTCTTGCTGTCGGGCTCGATGCAGCTGTGCGTGTCGCTCGTTTGTACAAAGGTAAGGGTGACTTCTTTCTTCTGGTTCAGCCCTATGATGATGCCTGCTGCGCAAGCCAAAGCGAAGAGCAGGGCATAGGTAACGGTCTTTTTCATAGCGTCAGTCTTTTACGATGATTCGTCCCTCGATGGCGGCAGTTACGGGGAGCCCCGCGTCGGTAAATGTCTTGATGTAGTCGGTAGCTACCTGGCGCAGCACCATTTCCTCGAAGGGCGTGCGCTCGGTGCCCTCGTTGAGGATGCTCATTCCGTCATTTCCTTCGGCAAGGTAGTCGATTGTAGCGATCCGGTAGCTGGCTGTCTTGTCAATGGGCTTGCCTCCGATCTTTGCGTCAACCATCTTCCCGTCGCTGGTTATCACCAAGTTAGCTCCGCTGATGCATTGCCCTCCGGCTTTTGCCAGCTCCTCGAAGAGGGTGATGCATTGCGCGCCTGTGAGCGTCATCAGGAAGAGGTAGTTGTCGAAGGGGAAGACGTTGAAGACGTGCCCGACGGTAATGTCCCCTTCTGGGAAAACGTTGCGCAGCCCGCCCATGTTTGCGACGGCGAAGTCGACGGGCTTGCCGTTGAGGGCGTCTGCCTTCCAGCGGATGGCGTCGGCAGCGAAGTTGGAGAGCAGGCCTTCCGGACGATCCTTATCCATAAGTGTGGCAGACGTGCCGAGTACGGGAGCCTGCACCTCGCGCACTCTCTGCTTGTATTCGTCAACTATTTCCGATGTTTTCTCATCGGGACAGGCATCCAAAGCGGATGTAACGGGCAGCGGACGAGCATCGATGCTGATGATTTCCGCCTTGTGCCAACATCCCGCAAGGAGCAGCGAGAGGGTAACTGAAGCTAGGGCGATTTTTCCCTTTTCCAAAAATTTTTTTTCTTTCTTCATACGGCGAGATTCCTTCTCCAAAAATTTTTATTTGTTAAGTAAAAATTGCTCGTCCTTGAGCATCTCTTTATGGAGCCTCTTTTTGCAGTCGAATTTTTAGCTTTTTGCCCGAAGCCGAACTGCAAGGATTTCCTACGCAAAGATAGTGCTATTTTCGGAAAAAAGTGAAAAAATCATCAGTTTATTTGCCAGATTGAAAAAAATGTCGTTATTTTGCACCGCTTTCGCCGGACCGCTGTCAGAGGAAGAGTAACTTGATAAGCCCGGTTGGGACGATAAACAATTAATAATTAAGAAGAAATGGATTTAATTAAAGTTGCAGAAGAAGCATTTGCTACCGGGAAGGAAGGCACTGCTCCGAAGTTTAAGTCGGGCGACACCGTGACGGTGGCTTATCGTATTATTGAGGGAAACAAAGAGCGTATCCAGCTCTATCGTGGCGTAGTCATCAAGATTTGTGGTCACGGCTACAACAAGCGTTTCACGGTCCGCAAGATGTCGGGAACCGTAGGCGTAGAGCGTATTTTCCCCATTAGCTCGCCCGCTATCGAGAGCATTACCGTAAATAAAATCGGTAAGGTTCGTCGCGCCAAGCTGTATTACCTCCGTGCTCTCACGGGTAAGAAGGCTCGCATCAAGGAGAAGAGAGTCAACCTGGCTCAGTAATCCTCTTGAGAAGAGTTTTAGGTTAGCGAATCCATTCAAAAACCATAGTGAGGCCTGCTCCTTAGGGGCAGGCCTCGCTTTCTCTATGCACGAAATCAAAAAAAATAAAGGAAAAATAGGTTTATCAAAAAAAAAGCATATCTTTGCAACGTAAATCATTTAATCATTTATAACTATGAAGAAGATTTTACTGATTGCTGTCCTGCTGGTTTCAGCTCTGACAGTTAACGCTCAGGACTACAACTGGGCAATTGGAGTACGTGGCGGTGGTGCCAACGCAGGTCTGACTATCAAGGAAAACCTGGGTGCTAACGCTCTTGAATTCGGCATCGACCTTGGTTGGACCGACTACGGACGTCTGCAGGTGCTCTACGAGTGGCAGACTCCCGTTATCGCTGATGGTTTCAACCTCTACTATGGCCTTGGCGGCTATGTAGGCGCTTGGAACTTCAAAGAGAATGCAAAGATTGGTGTTGGCGTTGAGGCTGTAGTCGGACTTGAGTACAAAATCCCCAATGTTCCTATTGCTTTCTCGCTGGACTATCGTCCCAGCGTAAGCGTACTTCCTGAATTTGGCTTCGGCTACAGTGACGTAGGCTTTGGCGTTAAGTTCTGCTTCTAATAGGCAAAACGCGTGATTTACGAGCGGTGTCCTTTCGGGCATCGCTCTTTTTTGTCTCTATTTAAAAAGGAAAGGGCTCATCTTTATAGATGAGCCCTCTCTCAATGAAATATGTTCTTTTATCGGTATTCTCCCCAATGACGTATGGAAAGTCCTTCGACGCCAATCTCGCAGAAAGCATGAATGAAAGCTGCTGCCAGGCGCGCGTTTGTGATAAGAGGAATGTTGAAGTCTACGGCAGTACGGCGTATGAGGTAGCCGTTTTCCAGCTCACGTTGCGTGTGATTCTTCGGAATGTTTATCACCAAGTCAATGCGCTTATCTTTAAGGAAGTCGATGACGTTGGGCTTCTTCGTGGAGTCAGGCCAATGAAGCACTTCCGAGGGAATGCCGTTTCCTGCCAAAAACGAAGCTGTGCCCGATGTGGCGTAAAGCTTGTATCCGTTGCGATGCAGGGCTTCTGCTGCCTCAAGCAACTCCACTTTCGATTGGGCAGGGCCCGAAGACATCAACACGCCTTTGTCTTTCGAGGGAACGTTGCATCCGACGGAAATCATGCTCTTCAGCAAAGCCTCGTAGTAGTTGTCGCCTATGCAGGCAACTTCTCCCGTCGAAGACATATCAACACCGAGGATGGGATCTGCCTTCAGCAAGCGCGTGAAGGAGAACTGAGAGGATTTCACGCCAACGTAGTCGATGTCGACGAATGTCTTTCCGTAAGGCTCAACCTCTTTTCCAAGCATTATCTCCGTAGCCATTCCGATGAAGTTGAATCGCGTGATTTTCGAAACAAACGGGAAACTGCGAGAAGCGCGAAGGTTGCACTCTATCACACGCAGGCTGTTGTCCTTAGCAAGGAACTGGATGTTGAACGGGCCTGAAATGTTCAGTTCTTCCGCTATCTTGCGCGAGATTTTCTTTATTTGTCGAATGGTTTCGTAGTAAAGCTTCTGAGCAGGAAATACTACTGTCGCATCTCCAGAGTGAACTCCAGCATATTCGATATGTTCGCTGATGGCGTAGCATTTGATGATTCCGTTCTGGGCAACGGCGTCTATTTCCACTTCCTTTGCCCGTTGGAGAAATTCGGTAACAACAACGGGGTGCTCTTGACTCACTTCAGCTGCATTCTTAAGCGCAGATTCCAGTTCGTCGCGATTGCTTACCACGCGCATAGCAGCACCCGACAGTACATACGAAGGACGGATGAGAACGGGGAGTCCCACTTCATCAATGAAGTTATAGATGTCTTCCAATCGTGTGAGTTCCCGCCAACGAGGCTGGTCAATGCCGAGCGAATCGCACATCTCGGAGAATTTCTGTCGGTCTTCGGCTCTGTCGATGGAAGTAGCGGGCGTTCCTAAGATTTTGATTCCCTGACGGTCGAGCAGCAAGGCAAGATTGTTGGGGATTTGTCCTCCTGTCGAAACGATAACGCCCTTGGGCTGCTCCTTTTCGCAGATGTCAAGCACACTCTCCAAGGTGAGCTCGTCGAAGAAGAGCCTGTCGCACATATCGTAGTCGGTGCTGACGGTTTCAGGGTTGTAGTTAATCATGATGGCGCGGTAGCCCATCTCTTGGATCTTGCTGATAGCAGCCATTCCGCACCAGTCAAACTCAACGCTGGAGCCTATGCGGTAGGCACCACTTCCTAAGACGATGACGGAACGTCCGTCGCGCTCAAAGGAGATGTCGTCTTTGTCGCCACTATAAGTAAGATAGAGGTAGTTGGTACGTGCAGGATATTCGCCAGCAAGCGTATCGATTTGCCGTACGACGGGGTTGATTCCCAGTCGCTGACGGAGTGCTCGTATCTGCAGCCCTTTGTCGTGTGCCGCGATGTCGCTCGTTTTGATGACAAACTTACCTATTTGATAATCGCTGAATCCCAATCGTTTTGCCTCAAGCAACAGCTCATAGCTGATTTCCTCAGGCGATGCAATTTCTTGCAAGCGTGTGCTTAGCTTGTGGATGTTGTACAGTCGCTCAAGGAACCAAGAGTCAATTTTGGTCATCTCGTGCAACTGTTCTACGGTATAGCCGTTCTTGAAGGCGATTTCAATAGCGGGCAGGCGTTTGTCTGTCGGATGAAGCAACTCATAATCCAAGTCGGGCACTTCGATAGTGTTGGCAACAAAGCCGTGCAGGCCTTGCCCCACCATACGCATACCTTTTTGAATAGCCTCTTCGAAATTACGCCCTATAGCCATCACTTCTCCAACCGATTTCATTGAAGAGCCGATGAGCTTGGAAACTCCATCGAATTTGCCGAGATCCCAGCGAGGAATCTTGCAGACAACGTAGTCCAATGCGGGCTCAAAGCACGCTGTCGTAACCTTTGTAACTGCGTTAGGAATCTCGTCCAATCCGAAGCCCAAGCCCAGTTTGGCTGCTACGAAGGCAAGGGGATATCCTGTCGCTTTGGACGCCAGCGCGGAAGAACGGCTAAGTCGGGCATTCACTTCGATGACGCGGTAGTCGTCGGAATTAGGATCCAGAGCATACTGAACGTTGCATTCGCCGACGATTCCCACGTGCCGAATGATGCGCAAGGCTATGCTTCGCAGCATGTGATATTCGTGATTGTTAAGTGTCTGCGAGGGAGCGACAACAATGCTCTCTCCCGTATGGATACCCAACGGATCGAAGTTTTCCATATTGCAGACGGTGATGCAGTTGTCATATTGATCCCGAACCACTTCGTATTCTATTTCCTTCCAACCTTTGAGCGACTCCTCCACCAGAATCTGAGGAGAGTACGAAAGAGCCGTAGAAGCGAGCCGACGGAGCTCCTCATCGTTGGAGCAGAAGCCAGAGCCTAGCCCTCCCAATGTATAGGCAGCCCGAACAATAACGGGATAGCCTATTTCGCGCACCACATTGAGTGCTTCCTCGATGCTGTTGACAGCTTCGCTACGTGGAGTTTTTACGTTGATGCTGCGAAGCATATCGGCAAAACGCTCACGGTCCTCGGTGTCGATGATGGCTTGAATAGGCGTACCAAGCACTCGTACGTTGTACTTTTCAAGGATTCCCTGCTCGTAGAGCTGTATGCCGCAGTTGAGGGCTGTCTGTCCTCCGAAGGCAAGCATGATAGCATCGGGATGTTCTTTTTGAATGACTTTCTCCACAAACAAAGGAGTGATGGGGAGGAAGTAGATGACGTCGGCAATGTCTTCTGACGTCTGCACCGTAGCTACATTCGGATTGATGAGGATCGTGTACTTGCCCTCTTCGCGTAGTGCCTTCAGCGCCTGTGAGCCTGAATAATCAAATTCGCCTGATTGGCCTATCTTGAGTGCTCCAGAGCCGAGCACGAGGATGCGTTGTGACTGTTGCATTTGTGTTAAGAGGGTTTGTTAGTGCTGTTTCTTATAGTTGACCATATTCTCAAAGAACTGTCCGAACAGGTTCTCCGTATCTTCAGGGCCTCCTGCAGCTTCGGGGTGGAACTGAGTGGAGAAGAAAGGCTTTGTGCGATGACGGATGCCTTCGTTGGTGCCGTCGTTGAGGTTCTCAAATGAGGGCTCCCAGTCGGCAGGAAGCGTCTTGTTGTCGATAGCGAATCCGTGATTCTGCGAGGTGACGAAGCATTTATGCGTTCCTGGTATGCGTACACTCTGGTTGTGACCTCGGTGCCCGTACTTTAATTTATATGTGGAGGCGCCTGCGGCAAGAGCCAGCAGCTGGTTCCCCAGGCAGATGCCCATGATGGGGCGTTCGTCGGCAAGGGCTTTGCGCAGATGACTGATGGTTGCAACGCATTGCGTGGGGTCGCCCGGCCCGTTGGAAATGAACAGTCCGTCGTAGTCGTCATTCGTGAAATCATAGTCCCAAGGTACGCGTCGGATGGTAACATCGTAGCGGAGCAGACAACGGAGAATGTTGTTTTTCATTCCGCAGTCAACCAACACCACTTTATATTGCCCGTGTCCGTATTCTACAACACGGTCTGTTGATACTTGTGCTACGAGGTTCACGCTATTAGGGTCGTAGAAGGGGACTTCATTGTTGTCGAAGATGATGCGTCCCAGCATAGAACCTTGCTCGCGCAGCTTCTGAGTCAAAGCCCGCGTGTCAATGCCGTACAATCCGGGCACTTTCCATTGACGAAGCCAGTCGCCCAAGCTTCGCTGAGCATCCCAGTGGCTGTAGCCGACAGAATAGTCCGAGATGACGAGGGCTACGGGATGTATCCTGTCTGACTCGAAGAAGCGGGAGATTCCGTGCTCGTCCTTCTCGTCGCCAGGAACGCCGTAGTTGCCTATCATGGGATAGGTGGGAACCAGAATCTGCCCTTGATATGAGGGGTCTGTGAGGCTCTCGGGATAGCCGGTCATAGCTGTGCAGAATACCATCTCGCCCGATACGGAACCTTCGTATCCGAACGAGTGGCCGACGTATTGCGAGCCGTCGGCCAACTGCAGAATTGCTGTTTTTTCCATAGAGGATTGCATGTTTGGGTTTGAGGAAGATGCTCTTCCTTTAAGGCCTTTTTTCTTCAATCTGCAAAGGTAGTGAAAGATGAGCGGAGAACAAAATAAAACTTGTTTTATTTTTCATCCTAAGTCAAAGAACTCCCAAAGGCCGATTTCGGAAGGCTGAAATATGCTAGGAGAAAAAATTTTTTTTCTTTCTTCATACGGCGAGATGTAGAAAGAAAAAAAATTTTTCCCTTCTTCATATTTTATGCTCTTCTTCTGACGCGCGATGTGGCAGCATCGATGCAAGCATCATGTTGCTCTTGCTGCCTCATCGGTTCTGCAAATTTTTTCCCGGGAAACACGACTTGAAACGCGTTAAGGCGCATTCGGTTTGTTCCTTGCTTGTGAAAGATGTCATACGAAACCATCCTTCGCCTGCTTTTCCGAATCCCGCGCCAGGCGTGATGACAACTTGAGCCTTATCTAACAGGAAATCAAAGAATTCCCATGAGCTCATCCCTTCGGGCGTCTTTGCCCAGATGTAGGGAGCGTTTGTCCCTCCTTGTGGATGCAGCCCCAGCGATTCCAGGCATTGGCGTATGAGGCTTGCGGTATGAAGATAATAGTCTGTTTGAGCTTGTGTCTGGGCGAGTCCTTCGGGCGTGTAGATTGCTTCGGCACCTCGTTGGGAGATGTACGATGCTCCGTTGAATTTGCATCCTTGCCGTCGTTCCCACCATTTGTTGAGCTGGATTCTTTCGCCTGTTTTCGTTGTCAGCCTGATTTCGTCAGGAATGACGGTATAGCCGCATCTGATGCCTGTGAAGCCGGCAGTCTTCGAGAAACTTCGGAACTCGATTGCGCACTTTCGGGCTTCAGGAATCTCGTAGATAGAATGGGGGAGAGAGTCGTCTCGGATAAAAGCCTTATATGCCGAGTCGTACATGATGATGCAGTCGTTGTCGAGAGCATAATCCACCCACATCTGGAGCTTTTCTTTGGTGATAACAGCTCCGGTAGGATTGTTTGGGAAACAGAGGTAGACGATATCGAGCTTTATCTGAGGAATATCGCCCGTGAAAGAGTTCTTTTCGTTGCAGGGAATATAGTAGATAGGGCGTCCTCCCATCAGATTCGTATCGACATATACGGGGTAGACAGGATCGGCGATGCCGACTTTGTTGTCTGCGGAGAAAAGATCCCCGATGTTTCCTGTGTCGCTCTTTGCTCCGTCGTTTACGAAAATCTCATCAGGCGAGATGTCTATTCCGCGACTTGCATAGTCGCCGTTTGCAATGGCCTCTCTTAGAAAGAGATAGCCTCGTTCTGGCCCATATCCGCGAAACGTTTTCTGTCGGGCTTCCTCATCTACGGCTCGATGCATAGCATCAATGACAGCTGGCGCCAAAGGAAGTGAGACATCACCGATTCCCATACTGATGATATCGGCATCAGGATGCGAAGTGCGATAGTCGGCAGTCCTTCGTGCTATCTCCTGAAAAAGATATCGCTGGCTCAGGTTGAGGAAGTTTTCGTTTAAGATGGGCATATAAAAGAAGTCAGATGTTGATGGTTCCTTCAAACACGGTAGTAGCTGTTCCTGTCATTTTTACCTGAGAAGTCTCGGGGTTCCACGCGATGCTTAACGCTCCTCCGTCCATTATTATTTCACAATGCGAAGGGTCTGTCAGCCTGTTCATTACAGCAGCTACGGCAGTAGCGCAGGCTCCTGTCCCGCAAGCCTGGGTGATGCCGCTTCCTCGTTCCCAAACGCGCATGCGGATGTGATGCGTGTCAATTATCTGGGCAAACTCTATGTTTGCACGATTGGGAAACATCGGGCTGTTTTCAAGCTGGTTTCCGACAAGGGGAATGTTGACAGATGCGATATCGTTTACGAAGAGTACCAGATGGGGATTTCCTATGTCAATAGCTGTGGCAGGAAAAGATTGTCCTTCAACGGAAAGGGTTTCGTTTACGAGAAGTTCAGTCTTTCCGTTCCGAACTACAGGCAAGGGGCTTGCTATTCCCATACCTACAGTCACAGTTTCCACCTCTCCTTCTTTATTTAAAGATAGCTCCAGCGTTTTTATTCCCGATAACGTGTCAAGTGTAAGGATTGTTTTATTTGTCAAACCTTTCTCGAAAACATATTTCCCCACGCAACGGGCTCCGTTTCCACACATTAATGCCTCAGAGCCATCTGCGTTGAAAATGCGCATGCTGAAGTCGGCTTTATCCGAAGAACCTATCAGGATAAGTCCGTCTGAGCCAATTCCCAAGTGCCTGTCGCTCCAGAGTCGCGAGGCAAGGGCTGGGTTGGCAATAGGATATTGCATTGTATTGACATAGATATAATCGTTGCCAAGACCGTGCATTTTCGTGAAAGCTATCTGGGGCATAAAAACAAAATGTCGGAAAACCTCTGTCTGGGTTCAGTTTTGAAAAGAATTGGAATAGAGAATTCAGACAGAGGATTGGATTAATAATGAATTAGTTGATGAAAAGCAATTCGCGATATTTAGGTAAGGGCCAGAGGTCATTGTCGACAATCTCTTCCAGCTTATCAATAGGACGCCGGATAGCAAAGAGACTCTCGGCGATGTCGTGATAAGCACATGCTTTCTGGTACTCATCCTCTATCTTGTTGGCTGCCTTTCGGGCATTCACCATATCGTCAACCATCGATGTCAAGTCAGCAATGTATTTGGTGATGGTTTTTACCGTTGATATCTCGGTAGCAGCCATTGTCTGATACTCTTCTGGGAAGACATCCTTTGTCATTTGGATGTTGCTGAGCAGCTTGTTCTTGTAGGCAAGTGCTGCCGGGATGATGTGGTTGATAGCCATACGTCCCATAACGCGTGCTTCGATCTGAACCTTTTTGGTGTATGTTTCCCATTTCACTTCGTTACGAGCTGCGAGTTCCTTCTCGGAATATACTCCTGTGCGTTTGAACATCGCTACGGAATCGGGAGAGGTAAATTTCTTTATCATTTCCGGCACGCTTGTCTCTGTGTCAAGTCCTCGACGTTGTGCTTCCATTTTCCATTCCTCGCTATAGCCGTTTCCGTCGAAGCAAACGGTGTCAAGAATGGAAGCGATGATAGGCTTGAGCGTATCCATAATGGCGACATTAAGCGCTTTGCCTTTTGCCAGTTCTTTGTCAACATCGGCTTTGAATTGAACCAGTTGATCTGCAACAGCTGCATTCAGCGTTGTCATAGCTCCTGCGCAGTTGGCGCTGCTTCCTATGGCGCGGAATTCAAAACGGTTTCCAGTAAATGCAAAAGGCGAGGTGCGGTTCCTGTCGGTGTTGTCGATAAATATTTCAGGAATCTCCACAAGGCCCACTTTAGCTCCTTTTTTACCGGCTATTTCAATGGGCGTGTCAGAGGGAAGTTCAAGTAACTTGTGCAAAACCTCTGTCATCGTCCTTCCAAGGAAGGCGGAGATGATGGCTGGAGGAGCCTCGTTGGCTCCCAGACGATGGGCGTTGGTGGCGCTGGCGATAGATGCTTTTAGCAGGGCGTTGTGCTTCTGCACGGCAGCCAAAACGTTGACGAAGAAAGTGACAAATTGCAAATTGCTTTTGGCGTCTTTTCCTGGTGAGAGCAGTCCCACGCCCGTGTCGGTGCCAAGAGACCAGTTGTTGTGCTTACCGCTTCCGTTGATGCCGTTGAAGGGCTTTTCGTGAAGCAGCACCACAAATCCGTGCTTGCGGGCAATGGTGTTCATTTCATTCATGATAAGTTGGTTCTGATCATTGGAAAGGTTCGTTTCACCATAGATTGGGGCCAACTCAAACTGATTGGGTGCCACTTCGTTGTGGCGTGTCTTCAGAGGAATGCCAAGACGGAATCCTGCAAACTCCAGTTCTCTCATAAAGGCAGCCACTCTGCTCGGTATGGCGCCAAAATAATGATCGTCGAGCTGCTGATTCTTTGACGATGCATGCCCCATTAGCGTGCGCCCTGTCAGCATCAAGTCGGGGCGTGCGGCATAAAGATCCTCGTCAACAAGGAAGTATTCCTGTTCCCAGCCAAGATAGGAGTATACTTTTTTGACATTGGGATCGAAGAGTTGACATACCGATACGGCAGCATCATTCACTGCCTTCAGGGCGCGTTTCAGCGGCGTCTTGTAGTCAAGGGCTTCCCCCGTGTAGGCAATGAAGACGGTAGGAATACACAAAGTGTCATCCTGGATAAAGACAGGAGACGTAGGATCCCATGCTGTGTATCCGCGTGCCTCGAAGGTAGCTCGGATGCCTCCGTTGGGAAACGAACTGGCATCGGGTTCTTGCTGGATGAGCGAACGTCCGTCGAACGTTTCTGTGATGCTAGTCTTCTGATCGTATTCGATGAACGAGTCGTGTTTCTCGGCTGTTCCTTCCGTGAGGGGCTGGAACCAATGCGTGATATGCGTCACTCCGTGCTCCATTGCCCAGGTTTTCATGCCGGTAGCCACTTTGTCTGCTGTGGAACGATCAAGCGCCGTGCCCCCTTCAATGCAGTTGATAAGCGCATTGTAGGTGTTTGCGTCAAGGTATTTCTGCATTTTGTCGCGATTGAATACCAGTTCGCCGAAATACTCTGTGGGGCGTGCCTCGGGAGCTTCTACGGGAAGTGCTTTCTTCTTGAAAGCATTCTTCACTACATCAAATCTTAATTCGCTCATAACCTTTAATTATTTTTATTAATAGATGTTGTTATCAATGACATAAACAAGGGGTGCGGATGCAAAACCGAGCTACTGTATTCGGGATGGAATTGTACACCGATGTAGAATCTGTTTTGTGGAATCTCAACAATCTCCACAAGGTCGTTTTCGGGGTTGATGCCGCTACATTGCATGCCGTTTACTTCAAACGCTTTTTTATATGTGTTGTTGAATTCGTAACGATGTCTGTGCCTCTCGCTGATGACTTGGGAACCATATACTTGTTCTGCTTTGCTTCCGTGTTGCACTTCGCATCGATATGAACCCAATCGCATGGTGCCGCCCATGTTGACGATGTTTTTCTGCTCTTCCATCATATCAATAACAGGGTGGGGCGTGTCGGGGTTGAGTTCTCGTGAGTTAGCCTCCTGTAGTCCTATCACAGAGCGTGCAAATTCTATCACCATGCACTGCATGCCTAAGCAGATGCCCAGCGTGGGGATGTCGTGCGTGCGGGTAAAGTTGGCAGCGATAATTTTACCTTCTATGCCCCGTTGCCCAAAACCTGGACCAATGATGATGGCATCCATTCCTTTCAGTTTCTCCTCAACGTTTTGGCTCGTGATTTCTTCGCTGTTGATGAATTGCATCTTTAGCTTGCGTCCATTGTAAGTGGCTGCATGGGAGGTTGCTTCATGAATGCTTTTGTATGCATCTTGTAAGTCATATTTTCCAACGAGTCCTACGTGTACTTCTTCATGGGAAGCTTCGCGCTTGGCGAGGAAGGCATTCCAAGCCTTCAGGTCGGAAGGGAATTCATCGGGATTCAATCTCATTTTAAGAAGAAGAATAGAGTCCAAACCTTGTTGCTGCAGGAGAATAGGAACTTGATAGATGCTGGGAGCATCAATGCTTTGGAAAACAGCATTCTCGGCAACGTTGCAGAAGAGCGCTGTCTTGGCTTTCAGCCCTCTGCTCAGCTCATGCTCCGTGCGTAAAACCAAGATGTCAGGCTGGATTCCATACGATTGCAGTTTCTGCACGCTGTGCTGGGTGGGCTTTGTTTTTAGCTCGCCAGCGGCAGCCAGATAGGGAATATAGGTGAGATGGACGCTTACGGCATCTTGGCCTAACTCCCATTTCAGCTGACGGATGCTTTCCATATAGGGAAGACTTTCTATATCACCCACAGTACCGCCAATTTCTACGATGACCATATCTGGACGTTCGTCTTCGTTCAGTTCTTCCCAATGGCGGATGTTACGTTTTATTTCGTCTGTGATATGTGGAACTACTTGGATGGTATGTCCCAGATAGGTACCGTGCCGTTCTTTTTCAATAACTGCTTTGTAGATTCGTCCTGTAGTAATGTTGTTTGCCTTGTGCATCTGGATGCCGAGGAATCGTTCGTAGTGACCCAAGTCCAAGTCTGCCTCGTGCCCGTCTGTTGTCACATAGCATTCCCCATGCTCGTTAGGGTTTAGCGTACCCGAATCTATGTTGATGTAAGGGTCGAACTTCTGGATGGTAATCTTGAAGCCGCGCGACATCATCAGCCTGCCAATTGACGAAGATATGATTCCCTTGCCGAGTGACGAAGCTACGCCTCCTGTAACAAATATATACTTTGTTTTCATTTCCTTTCTTTTAATGAATGGATTCATAATAATCTATGAACGCTTTGTTTATCATTTTCACCCCGCCAGGCGTCGGATAGTTACCGCTGAAATACCAATCGCCCGGATGATGCGGGCAAGCACGGTGCAGTCCTTCAAGCGACTGGTACACAATTTGGATAGGCGTTGTCATATTTTTCGGGCGCAGCATCTCGACAATCTTTGTGGAAATCTCTTCGGGTGTGAAGGGTGCATAGATTTCCGTTACAAAGTTACGCATTTCAGCGGCAGGTAGGGCACTTTGCGCTATACATTTTTTATATACGTTGGAAATTGTCTGCCACGAGCCCCGTTCGATGTGCAGTTCGATGGCAGCGCGGAAGGCAATAAATTCCTCCATGTGAGGCATGTCGATTCCGTAGTAGTCGGGGTATCGCACCTGGGGACATGAACTTACCAGAACTATCTTTTTCGGATGGAGACGGTCCAAAATCCTTAGGATACTCTCTCTTAATGTGGTCCCTCGAACGATGCTGTCGTCGATAATCACGAGGTTGTCTTCGTAAGGCGTCAACGAGCCGTAGGTGATATCGTAGACGTGCGCAGCTAAATCGTTGCGCGAATTGCCTTCGGCGATGAACGTACGCAACTTGATGTCTTTGATGGCAACCTTCTCGCTGCGGACATAATTATGCAGGATACTTCGAAGTTCTTCTTTCGTAGGCTGATGGTCTTGTATGAGCGCATAAAGCTGATTTACCTTGTTCTCGTTGTGCTGCTTTTTGAATCCGTCGAGCATGCCGTAGAAAGCAACTTCTGCGGTGTTAGGGATAAAGCTGAAGACGGTGTGCTCCACATCGCCATCGACAGCTTCCGTGATTTGAGCTGTCAGTTGCTCTCCGAGGGCTTTTCGCTCGCGGTAGATGTCTTGGTCTGAGCCTCGACTGAAATAAATCCGCTCAAAGGAGCAAGCTTTCAGCTCGTGGGCGGGAAGTATCTGTGTCAGAGCTATAGAGCCGTTCTGGTGCACAGTAAGAGCCTGTCCCGGCTGGAGCTCGTTGATTTGATGTGCTTCCAGTTCAAAGGTGGTTTGTATGACAGGCCTTTCGGATGCAACAACCAACACTTCATCGTCCTTGTACCAGAAAGCAGTGCGTATTCCCCAAGGGTCACGTATAGAAAACATCTCTCCGCTGCCCGTGATGCCGCAGAGAACATAGCCCCCGTCGAAGCTGGGAGTAGAAGTGCGAAGTACATTGCAGATGTTGATGTTCTCTTCGATATAACGGGTGATTTCCGTTCCCTCCAGATGCTTGTCTTGTGCTTCTTTGAACAGCCGCTCGCTTTCTCGGTCCAGCCGATGCCCCATCATCTCGAGCATGATATATGTGTCGCTGTAGATGCGCGGATGCTGGCCTTTGGAGGTGATGTCGGCAAATATCTCGTCAACGTTGGTTAGGTTGAAGTTTCCGCAAAGGCACAGGTTCTTGGCGCGCCAGTTGTTGCGACGCATGAAGGGGTGGACGTACGTCAATCCGCTTTTCCCTGTGGTTGAATAGCGCAGATGCCCCATATACAGCTCTCCGATGAAGGGCATGCTTTCTTCTTCAAGCAACTCGTTGCCTTGATTCAGACATGCTTGTTGTGCAGCCTGGAATATCTCGGCAATAGCATTACTTCCTAAGGCGCGCTCCCGGAACATGTACTCTTCGCCTGCGCAGGCGTTCATCTTCACGCACGCCAGCCCAGCTCCTTCCTGCCCGCGGTTATGCTGCTTTTCCATCAGCAGATAGAGCTTGTTGAGGCCGTACAACCACGTCCCGTACTTCTCCTTATAATATCTGAGAGGCTTGAGCAGGCGAATCATCGCCACACCACATTCATGCTTCAATGGCTCCATAACACATCATCTTTCTGGGTCATCAGTACGCTTGTTCGTGCACGCCCTTTACCGCTCTACCGCTGGGGTCGTTGAGTTTCGCAAACGAAGCGTCCCACGCCAGCGCTTCTGCGGTGCTGCAGGCAATGCTTGGCACGCTGGGTACGCTGAGTGCTGCCGATTCGCTGGGGTAGTATTCCTCGTAGATACTGCGGTAGTAATACTCCTCTTTGTTCATGGGCGGGTTGATGGGGAAGCGTTCGGCAGCGTGTTCCATCATCGTGTCGCTCACTTCGGCAGAAGTCATCGCTTTCAGCGTGTTTATCCATCTGTATCCCACACCGTCGCTGAACTGCTCTTTCTGGCGCCAGACGATGCTCGAGGGCAACATGTCGCTGAAGGCTTCGCGCACGATGCGTTTCTCAATTGTTTGTCCCTGACACATTTTGTAAGCAGGGTTGATGTTCATTGCAACATCCAGGAATTCCTTGTCGAGGAAGGGAACGCGTCCTTCTACGCCCCAGGCCATTAGCGATTTGTTGGCGCGCAGACAGTCGTAGAGGTGCAGTTTGCTGAGCTTACGAACCGTTTCTTCGTGGAAGGCTTTGGCGTCAGGCGCCTTGTGGAAGTAGAGATATCCTCCGAACACTTCGTCGGCTCCTTCTCCGCTCAGTACCATCTTGATGCCCATGCTCCGAATGACACGCGCCAGCAGATACATAGGAGTGCTTGCGCGGACGGTAGTGACATCGTAGGACTCAATAAACCTGATCACGTCGCGCAGAGCATCCAAGCCTTCCTGAATGGTGTAGTGCACCTCGTGATGAATGGTGCCGATGTGTGCGGCAACTTCGCGTGCCTTTGCAAGGTCGGGCGCCCCTT
The DNA here is from genome assembly GCA_017615125.1 of Bacteroidaceae bacterium. Classification (GTDB taxonomy): domain Bacteria; phylum Bacteroidota; class Bacteroidia; order Bacteroidales; family Bacteroidaceae; genus UBA1189. The sequence goes on along the minus strand of JAGAAS010000042.1, from coordinate 41,364 downwards.
CCAGCCCAATCGCAAAGGAATGGATCTGGGGCCACCAGGCGTCGTGAATGCTGTCCGTCTCGATTCGCTTTGCAGCGAATTTCTTCACGATAGCGCTGATGACAGAGCTGTCCAACCCGCCCGAGAGGAGCACGCCGAAAGGCACGTCGCTCATCAGCTGGCGCTTGACGGCAGCTTCCAGAGCATCGTGGATGGCTTCCTTTGACTCGTCGAACGACAGCTCCGACTGGGGTATGCTCGTCATCCAGTCGCGTGTCCACCAGCGTTTCAGCTCACCTTTTCGGCTGCTGTAGTAATGTCCCGGAGGGAACGTTTCGTAGCTGTCGCACATCCCTTCCAACGCCTTCAGCTCGCTGGCTACATACATGGTTCCGTCGTTGTCCCGTCCCATGTAGAGAGGGACAACACCTACGGCATCGCGGGCAATCAGGAACTCGTCGTGCGCTGCATCGTAGAGGGCGAAGGCAAAGATGCCGTTCAGGTCTTCAATAAAGCCGATACCCTTCTCGCGATAGAGGGCCAGGATGACTTCACAGTCGGAGCCCGTCTGAAATTCGTAGCGCCCTTCCAACTTTCTACGAATGTCTCGGTGATTGTAAATCTCCCCGTTTACTGCCAGCACCAGATTGCGGTCCTTGGAGTACAGAGGCTGTCCCCCCGAGAGGGGATCGACGATAGCCAGGCGCTCATGAGCCAGCACGCAACGGTCGCAGCAGAAGACTCCGCTCCAGTCGGGTCCTCTGTGACGGATACGGGCCGACATCTTCAGGGCTTTCTCGCGCATGACGTGCGCGCTTCCGTCTTTCTTAAAAATTCCTACGAATCCACACATAATCTTTTCTTGTTTTCCTAAAAACAAAAATGACCAATTCTTTCGAACCGGTCATTTTCTCTTATTTACCTTATAAATAAAACCATCTTTTATTCATACACCCCGGTCTATACCTTATTAATAGAATTATTATTAAGAACCTGCTGCTGATTCTGCTGCTGGTTCTTATTCCAATTCTGGCTTCCGTATGCGCCGGAGGTCAAGGAGAAGTCTTTGCTCGATTTGACAACCATATTCTTCCTTGTTTGTTGGGCGGTGAAAACAAAGTCTTTTTGCCGCAGTCATGCAGGCGAAAACGGCCTTGTTTTTCCGAGTGCAAAGGTAGACATGTTTTTTCGAAATGCAAACATTATCGGCTTTTTTTTACGAAAATGTTGCAAAAAGTGCTGTTCTGTGAACAAATAGGTTGATTTTCACTCCTTTCTGTTTTTGTTTGTTTGTGCAGAAAAGAGGCTCCGCTTTTTTGCGTTTCGTTTGGGACGGCATTTGTGCTGATATTCTTTTGCATGCTGACGTTTTCCTTTGACTTTTGGGGTCTATCAACGCGTTGATCGAGGTCTACCAACGCGTTGATAGACGTGTGACAACGCGTTGATAGACCCCCGCTGAAAAAGAAACGGATGACGAAGCGTGAGAATCGGACGAAAGAGCGGGCGAAGCGTGTTGTGGGTTTTGTCGGAGTAGGAGCGGGGAAGGGGAAATGTTGCCGATTCATTGAGGATGCCGCTACCTTGTCTCAGCTTGGCAAGGTACCAAGTAGGCATAAAAGAAGGGGGCGTGTCTGTGCCGACACGTCCCCTTTGTACCTGTATTCTGGCTTTGTGGAAACGTTGTGTATCTTTCCTCTTCCCGGGCTGCTTCCTAAATGCCCGTCGTGCGGTGCAGCTTCTCGGTGTAGGCTTCCCAGAGCTGCTGCAGCCCTTCGGCGTCGTCCTCGGAGCTCACTTCGGTAATCTCCAGCGAATAGTTGTGCGTGAGCTCGCTTTGGTTGATGCGCAGCTCGAAGTACGTCTTGGGGTTGTCATCAAGCCAATGGTAGCGCACGTAGTGCTTCAGCCGGCGCGACACGAGCTCAGCCCGGCGCGACTCGTGCTTGCCCCAGGTGAACGTTAAGATGCCGTCTTCTTCTTCGACGATGCTGTCGGCAAGCCAGGCGCTCATGCCCTCGACGGTGCCTACTGCGCTCCAGATAACCTCGCGGGAGTTGCTGTTGAGAGGAACATCGAAATGTACTTTTTCCATGATAGGGTGCTTTTCAAGTATAAAGTCAGACGATTTCTCGTCATTTTTCGCAAAGGTATTCTTTTTGTTTCATAAAAGCAAACTCGCGGCAGGTTTTTTTCGATTTTTCAAAAAAAAACGGAAAAAGTTGCACGGTTCAAAAAAACGCACTACTTTTGCCGCGCATTTATGCAAAACGTTGGCGGGATAGCTCAGCTGGTTAGAGCGCATGATTCATAATCATGAGGTCCTCAGTTCAATCCTGAGTCCCGCTACTCCACTAAGAATCAGCACGTCAAAGGATGTGCTGATTCTTTCTTTTGTTAAGGCCAAACTCTCTCACGAACCTTCGCAAAAAGGAAGACTTCCATCGAAACATGAGAAACATCCTCTCGCCCCTAGGCTTTCCCGAAACTTCTGTGATTTTCCGAAATCAGAAACAGTTGCCCTTTCGTCCGATTCTTTGATATCCCGATGATCTGATAATCTGATAATCTTTCCAAAGTGAGAAGTATAGCCGAGAAGGGCACTAGGATAAAGCCCTCTTTTTTTAACATTTTCCGTGCAAAAAAAAGGCACTATTCAGCGCTCCTTTTTTCATAGAAAAAAACTACCTTTGCCCCGTTTTTCCGCCATCCATTTCGAACAGTAGAAAATCAAACCAAAATAAATCTAATAACTCAAACCAAAATGAAAAAAAACTTACTAAAATCCCTGCTGGCAGTCGCCCTCCTGCTAGTATGCGGTAGTGTGTGGGGCGAAGAAGTTACTGACGAGCTAAATCAGTCCCTTACTGGTATTACAGGAACTAATTATGTTGAATGGCAAGGCAAAAAATCCAACTCGGATGCGGTATATGCTGGGCAAAGTGCAGGTGGAAAAGAATCAATTCAATTACGATCCAGTAACTCCAATTCAGGAGTTGTCTCAACCGTATCTGGCGGAAAGGTTACCAAAATTGTTGTAACGTGGAATGCAGAAACTGCAGATGGCCGTACCTTAAATGTGTATGGTAAAAATAGTGCGTATACTGCTGCAACTGATTTGTATGATGAAAATCAGGGTACATTACTGGGTACTATTAAAAAAGGTACAAACACCGAACTTGAGGTAGATGAAGATTATGCTTTTATAGGTTTTCGTTCTAATTCTGGTGCTATGTATCTGACGGAAGTGAAAGTCACTTGGGAGAAAAGTGCAGTTCCTTCTGTGGCAATGCCAACATTCGATTTGGCTACTGGAATCTATGCAGGGCCTCAGAGTGTTTCCATAATCTGCGAAACTGAGGGCGCCTCAATTTATTATACTCTAGATGGCACAGATCCCACTAACGAAAGCACACTATATACTGGTGCTTTTACTGTGTCCGAAACGACAACAGTAAAGGCTATTGCCTATGGCGCTTCAGGGGGATTTAGCAATGTGGCAGCTGCATCCTATACTATTCTTCAGCTGAAGAGCATCGCTGATGTTCGCGAACAAGAAACGGGCGATGTCTATACCCAAGGTGTTGTGACTAGCTCTGTTGAAACGACGGCATATATTCAGGATAGTGAAGCAGCTATTTGTGTCTTTGGAATTATTCTTACTGTAGGAGACAAAATAAAGATAAGAGGCACGTTGACGAATTATAAAGGGTTGCTAGAAATAAAAGATCCTTTCGTTGTTGAAGTGGTGTCGCAAAATAATTCCATTGAACCGGAAGAGATGACAATTGCAGAGGTGTTAGAAAGTGATAAACAGGGCTGGCTTGTGAGAATTAATAATGCAGAAGTAAAGAGTATTAGTGGAGTTAATACTACTATTGCTCAGGATAACAAATCTATCGTGGTGCGTAGTATACCAGGGGATGTGGAGTATACTGTCGGCGATGAACTTTCTTTAACAGGTAATATTGGTTGTTATAACGATACTCAGATTGCCAATCCTACCGATGTAGAAGTGGTGAAGAATGAGAAACCAGTTATAGTTGTAAACAAAGATCAATTCACATTAGATTGGAATGCTGCTTCTGGCTATATTAATTATATGGTTGAACATAATGTGGAAGGAACGACGATAGAAGCATCTACTGATGCAAATTGGATTTCGAATTTCGTGGTGAAAACAGATACTGTCAAATTCACTATCGCTGATAATACGACCTCTACCGACCGCACGGCTATCATTACACTTTCTTATGAAGGAGCGGAAGAAAACAAAACTGTGACTGTGACACAGAAACACTACATCGCCGATTTCGCAACATTGCCTTTTAATTGGGAAGGGGGAACAAGTGCTGATTTTAAAGTTTTAGGTGGCATTATAACAAATGGACTGGGTTCAGACTATACTAGTCATTCTCCGTATATGATAAAATTAGATGATACGGGTGATTATATACAGGTGAAAACTAATAGTCAACCTGGTAGAGTATCTGTAGGAGTGAAAATGATAGGGGGGGGTAATTCATCGACAATTACGGTTCAAAGCTCTGCTGACGGCGTGGCTTTTACTGATGTTGAAGATTTGGTCATCAGTGGCGCTATGAATACTATCGTCAACCTTGAAACCACAGAAACCTTTGCATCCAACGATCGCTATGTTCGTCTGTACTTCACCAAAGGCTCTAACATTGGTGTGGGGCCAATAACTATTTCTGAGGCTACTACAGAAATTATTGCTTCTGATGTAACGCTTGCATCTGATGCTACATCAGGGGAGATTGTCTACAGGTTAATCTATCCTTTGGATGCAACTTCTGTGAATGCAGAGTGTTCTGCAAGTTGGATTACTAATATTACTGTAGGAACAGACGAGGTTACCTTTACTACATCAGCAAATACAGGTGATGAGCGTACAGCTATAATTACATTGACATGTGGCGAAATAACAAAAGAAATTACTGTTAAGCAAGAAAGGTTTATCACAATGAAAACTTATAAGCTTGCCAAAACTGTTGAATCTGGAAGTCGTTATGTTATTGCTGCTGCCCCAGTAGACAGCGTTGTTAATGTGATTGGTGCGCAGAGAGATAATAACCGTGGTGTCGTTGAAGCTAGTGTTGATGAGAATGGCACTCTTACTGTTTCAAATGAGTTTGAGTTTGTCATTGAAGGTACAGACAATCAATTCACAATTTACGACGTAGGTTATCGTGGCTATCTGTATGCAGCAAGTAGTAGTAGCAACTATTTAAGAACTCAGATAGAAAATGATGATAACGGCGTTTGGACTATTGAGATTGACGAAGAAACTGGTGCAGCAACCGTCACTGCACAGGGAGCGAACACTCGCAATGTAATGCAATACAATAGCGGCAGCTCTCTCTTCTCTTGTTATGCTAGTGCTTCCCAGTCGCCAGTTTATCTCTATCAACTTGTTGAGAATACAGCCAAGAAGGGTGACGTGAATGGTGATGGAAGTGTGGATGTGGCTGATGTAACTATGCTGGTAAGCATGATTCTTGGCAATATGCCAGTAAATGCTGCTGCCAACGTGAACGAGGATGCGGAAGGCGCAGTAGATGTGGCCGACGTCACAGCTCTGGTAAGCATCATTCTGGGACAATAAACCGCCTTTGCGTCTGTTGAATCAGCGGCAATGCCGCTTGAGGAATCAACGATGCAGAATCGGGAAAGAAAAGAGAATCCCTTCGGCTTAAAGTCGGAGGGATTTTCTAGTTTATGATTATTGCGAGTTGTGAAGAAGAGTTATGGTTTGCCTATAAAAAGAGGAACAAGGGAAAAAAGTCGTTTTTCAGTTTCAAAACTGCATTTGTATTCTTTTTGTCGTATCTTTGCCGCAAAAGGAATAATGATTATGAATAATAAAGGTATCTGTAGGATTGTTTTGGCTGGTATGCTGTTGTTGATTTCTGGCAGCATGTTTGCACAGGAAGAGCTGGGATTTCAGGCGTTCAACGTAGTGGAAGAATTTGAGAGCAACGGCTTCCAATGGTTCCGTGACGCGCAACTGTTGGCAGCGGGAAATGAAGATAAGAGTAATGCTATGACTATCGGATGGGGCGGAATAGGAACCTTGTGGGGTAAGACGGCTCTGACGGTATATGTAGCTGAGACGCGCTATACGAAGAAGTTTATGGACGAAGCGGAATACTTTACCGTGATGTCGTTTGACAAAGAGAACGGAAACGTTTTGAACTACATGGGAAGGAAAAGTGGAAGGGACGGAGACAAGGCAAAGGCGCTTGGTTTGCATACCGCCTTTACGCCTAATGGCACGCCTTACTATACGGAAGCTTCGATGGTGATAGAGTGCAGGACGATGTATGCAGCTCCTTTCGACCCAAAGGGATACAGGAGTGACGTACCAAAGAATATGTACAGCAACTTCCCTGCAGGCATCCATACGATGTATATCGGAGAGGTCGTCAACGCCTGGAAACGGTAGAGCCAAAAAACAAAAGAGGAAAAAAGAAGCGGTGCAACTAATAAATTGCACCGCTTTCCTTTTTTATTATTTCCGACTATCTGTCGGATTCGTTTTCGCTTACTTGACCTCCTCGAAGTCGGCGTCTTGGATGTTCTCATCCTGCTTTCCGGCGTTGTCCTGCTGTGATCCGCCGTTCTGGCCTCCCGTATACTGGCTGTAGTCGGCGCCTCCTTGCGGGCCTTGCTGAGCACCGCTCTGGGCATACATCTCGGCGCTGGCAGTCTGGAAAGCAGTCTCAAGCTCTTTCTCGGCAGCTTCGCAGGCAGCGATGTCCTGAGCCTTGTGCGCATCTTTCAGTTTCTGCAGAGCAGCCTCGATAGGAGCTTTCTTGCCAGCTGGAATCTTGTCGCCAAGTTCGCTCAGCTGCTGTTCAGTGGAGAAGATGATGCTGTCGGCCTGATTCAGCTTGTCAACGCGTTCGCGCTCCTTGGCATCAGCAGCAGCGTTGGCTTGTGCTTCAGCCTTCATGCGCTCAATCTCTTCCTTGCTAAGGCCCGAGCTTGCCTCGATGCGGATAGCCTGTTCCTTGCCGGTAGCCTTATCTTTGGCGCTGACTTTCAGAATGCCGTTGGCATCGATGTCGAAGGTTACTTCAATCTGAGGAATACCGCGGCGTGCGGGAGCAATGCCCGTAAGGTTGAACTGACCGATCGACTTGTTCTGCGAAGCCATCGGGCGCTCGCCCTGAAGGACGTGGATGGTAACTTCCGTCTGGTTGTCAGCAGCAGTTGAGAAGATCTGGCTCTTCTTGAGAGGAATCGTGGAGTTGGCATCGATAAGCTTTGTCATCACACCGCCCAGTGTCTCGATACCCATCGAAAGAGGAGTGACGTCGAGAAGAACGATGTCCTGGCCTACCTCTTGGTTGAGGATGGCGCCCTGGATGCTGGCACCGACAGCTACTACCTCGTCGGGGTTGACGCCCTTTGAAGGAGTCTTTCCGAAGAAGTTCTCAACGAGCTGCTGGATGGCAGGAATACGGCTCGAACCACCCACGAGGATTACCTCGTCGATATCGGACGTGCTGATCTTGGCATCGGCAACAGCCTTGCGGCAAGGCTCGAGACAAGCCTGAATGAGGTTGTGGCAGAGGCTCTCGAACTTAGCGCGGGTGAGAGTCTTTACAAGATGGCGGGGAACACCTGCTACGGGCATGATGTAGGGGAGGTTGATCTCCGTGCTTGTGGAGCTGGAGAGCTCGATCTTGGCCTTCTCGGCAGCTTCCTTCAGACGCTGCATAGCCATCGGGTCGGCCGTGAGGTCTGCACCCTCGTCGTTCTTGAACTCCTGTACCAGCCAGTCGATGATAGCCTGGTCGAAGTCGTCGCCGCCCAGATGGGTGTCGCCATTGGTGCTGAGCACTTCAAACACGCCTCCGCCGAACTCAAGGATAGAGATATCGAATGTTCCGCCACCGAGGTCGAAGACGGCAATCTTCATGTCCTTGTTAGCTTTGTCGACACCATAGGCGAGGGCAGCAGCCGTAGGCTCGTTGACGATACGACGGACGTTGAGTCCGGCAATCGTGCCTGCCTCTTTCGTTGCCTGGCGCTGGCTGTCGCTGAAGTAAGCAGGAACGGTGATGACAGCATCCGTCACTTCCTGTCCCAGATAATCCTCGGCAGTCTTCTTCATCTTCTGAAGAATCATGGCGCTGATCTCCTGTGGCGTGTAGAGATGTCCGTCGATGTCAACGCGCGGCATGTTGTTGTCACCACGTACGACGGGATAAGGAACACGAGCTATCTCTTTCTGCACCTGATCCCAATTCTCGCCCATGAAGCGCTTGATGGAGAAGACGGTGCGCTTAGGATTGGTGATGGCCTGACGCTTGGCGGGGTCGCCCACCTTGCGCTCGCCACCGTCGACGAATCCTACTACGGAAGGTGTGGTGCGCTTGCCTTCTGAGTTGGCAATCACAACAGGTTCGTTACCTTCGAAAACTGAAACACATGAGTTGGTTGTACCCAAGTCAATACCGATAATTTTTCCCATATTCTTAAAATTTTATTGTTTGTACTCTTGTTAATAATGTTACACTTTTGTCTGTGGGGAAACACTCGCAGACATTGTCTTAAGCAGCAACACGCGTGCCAGCCTTCCGTCAGAGCGGGCTGATGACATGCCGACAGAGGATGCTGGCAGAATGTGCGACGTTTTGGCAGAAAAAATATTTTCAGAAAAGCGCATTTTGTCTCGTTTTATTTAGTATCTTTGTCAGACATTAATCATGACAATCTAATTTAAATAAGGTATATGGCAAAGAAAAACGAAGAGATTCTCGAGCAGAACGGGAACGAGAAACTGAAAGCCTTGCAGGCTGCAATGGCGAAGATAGAGAAGGACTTTGGAAAGGGCTCCATCATGAAGATGGGCGACGATAGCGTTCAGGACATCGATGTGGTGCCGACGGGCTCCATCGGCCTCGATGCCGCGCTTGGCGTGGGAGGCTATCCGAAGGGACGTATCATCGAGATCTACGGCCCTGAGTCGTCGGGAAAGACAACGCTCGCCATCCACGCTATGGCTGAGGCTCAGAAGCAGGGCGGCATCGCTGCCTTCATCGATGCCGAGCACGCCTTTGACCGTTTCTATGCAGCAAATCTTGGCGTTGACGTCGACAACCTGCTTATTGCTCAGCCCGACAACGGCGAGCAGGCTCTGGAGATAGCCGATCAGCTCATCCGTTCCAGCGCCATCGACATCATCGTCATCGACTCTGTGGCTGCCCTTACGCCTAAGGCTGAGATCGAAGGTGATATGGGTGACAACAGAGTGGGCCTTCAGGCGCGCCTCATGTCGCAGGCTATGCGCAAGCTCACGTCCACCGTGTCGAAGACGAAGACAACGTGCATCTTTATCAATCAGTTGCGCGAGAAAATCGGTGTCATGTTCGGCAACCCCGAAACAACTACCGGAGGCAACGCGCTGAAGTTCTACGCAAGCGTACGCCTCGATATACGCCGAGTAACTCAGATAAAGGACGGCGACGACGTGATAGGCAATCAAGTCCGTGTGAAGGTTGTCAAGAACAAAGTGGCTCCTCCCTTCCGCAAGGCAGAGTTCGACATTATGTTCGGCACGGGAATAAGCCGCAGCGGAGAGCTGATGACACTCGGCGAGGAGTTCGGCGTGCTGCAGAAGTCGGGAAGTTGGTACAGCTATGACGGTGCTCGTATTGCCCAAGGGCGCGATGCCTGCCGCAAGGCGATAGAAGACAATCCCGAGATGGCTGAGGAGATTGAAGCCAAAGTCAAGGAAGCCATGAAGGAGCATCACAACCAATGATGCGCTAATAGGCCGAAAGGAAAAAAACTTTTTCGAGAAAGAATCTCGCCGTATGAAGAAAGAATCTCGCGAGATGTAGAAAGAAAAAATTTTTTTCGAGAAGGGAAAATTTCGTAAGTAGAAAGCACGTCAAATTAACGAAAAAGGAGAGCCTCCAGTTAAGGAGGCTCTTCCTTTTTATATATCCAGCGCTAATCTCGTCTATTTAGCACGAATTTTTATATCCAGCGCGGAGTGGGGTGCCTTACATCTCGTTGCCTACCTTGCGGGCACGATTGGGCTTGTCAAGGTTGATTCCATCGGAGATGCCTACTTCTACGAGGATGTTCCATCCTGCGCAGAGGTATACGTAAGGTTGCATCTCGCCTGCTTCGGGCACTACGATAGTGGTGAAAGGAGTGGGCTTGGTATCAATAGCGACAACGTGTACGTGAGCGTTGCCGAAGACGGTCTGATACTTCTCATACTCGCTTTCGATGGGGTTGACGACAAATACGATGTCGCCCTCTTCCATCACCTCCTCAATGCCGTGAAGCGCATAGGTACCCTCAAGAAAGTCGCTCTTGCGACGTGTGATTTCGTTTGTCTTCAGTGTGAGCTCTTCAGCTACTCCGTCGTTCATGCCGGCGAAATAGATGGTCTTTGCACCTTTCACCCACTCAACCACCTGTGCGGGGATATCCATCGTCAAAGCCTTATCAAGCTTCTCGGGAAGAGCAGCGAGGGCTGCCTTCATGTCGCGCCCGGCAACGTTCCAGATGATGCTCTCGCAGTAGAGTGCCTGCTCCACAACGCTCTTCGTGGCAGCTACAGCATTCTCCCAGCCGCACTGCAGGACGTGAGACTTCACGCAGACATCCTCCAGGGGAGTGCCCACATTTGCGGTAAGGCCGAAGAACTGCTTGTGTCCCTTGGCTTTCAGGTCTTTGGCAAGGAGCAGCGTCTCCTTCGTACGCCCGGAGTTGGATGCAAGGCAAACCACATACTTGCTCAAGTCGTATTCGCAAGCCTGGTGCGAGCCCTCTGTCTGCACGTTGATGTCTAATCCCCAGCGCTTTGCCTTCCGTCCTGCGTTCTTCGACGGCATGATACGGCTGGAGCCTTCTCCCGAGAACATGAGGCGCCCCGATTTCTTAACGGCGTCGGCAACGCCCTTCGAGCAGGCAGGATCGAACTTGCGGACGGTTTCAACGGTGTCCATCATTTCCTTTACAAGGTAGTACTGTGCGTACTTGTTGTCTTTGAGATTCATAAGCTATGTTTTAGTGTGAAAAACTTTGCCTTTGCTATTGGTTCTTATTTTTTTTCGTGGCGCAAAGGTAGCAAAAAATCCGTTCATCCTACTTTTTCTTATCCTTTTTTAAAATAAACGGCAGAAAATCTTTTTTTTGTCGCAAAGCGAAATAAAAACCTTCCTGCTGATACTTTTGGATGAAAGAGCCTTCAAAAAAGTTGCCCAACGCATTGTGTAGCTTTGTACAACGCGCTGGGCATCCTCAGAAGCTAGCCTTAGTGAAAGCGGTTTATAGAATGGACTGTTCTATGATGTGTCCGTCAAAGAGGTTGATGATGCGTGATGCGTATCCGGCGTCGCGCTGGCTGTGCGTTACCATTACTACTGTTGTGCCTTCTTTCCAGAGCTCTGTGAGCAGGCTCATTACTTCTTTGCCGTTGGTGCTGTCGAGGTTACCCGTCGGTTCGTCGGCAAGAATTAGCTTTGGCTTTGCGATGACGGCACGCGCGATGGCTGCACGTTGCTGCTGTCCACCTGACAGCTGATTTGGGAAGTGCTTGGCGCGATGGCTGATGCCCATGCGTCGCATCATCTCTTCCGATTGCTGATGTCTCTCGGAAGCGGGCACACCCATGTAGAGCAAAGGCAGCTCAATGTTTTCCTGCACGTTTAGTTCGTCGATGAGATTGAAACTCTGGAATACAAAACCGAGCAAGCCTTTTCGAATTTCGGTGCGCTGGTCCTCCGTCATCTTCGTTACATCAGTTCCTCCTAACGAGTAGACGCCTTCGGTAGGGTTGTCAAGTAGACCGAGAATGTTGAGCAACGTTGATTTGCCACAGCCCGACGGGCCCATGATAGCGACGAATTCTCCTTCGTTCACTTCAAGCGTCACATCGGTGAGAGCCCACGTTTCTACTTCTTCCGTACGGAAGACTTTCTTCAGATTTTCTGTTTTGATAAGTGCCATAATTGATTGATTTTTATCTGTTAATAAATAATGTTCTTATTCGCTTTTCACCACGTCAGCGGGATTCTCGCGGGCGGTATTCAGCACGCGGCTGCCCACACAAAGGGTAATGAGAAGGGCTGTAATGACGAGGATAGCTGTAAAGACCCACAAGGAGAGTGGCGTGCGCTTGACGTACTGCTCCAGCCATCCGTGCATGACGATGTCGCTGACCGTGAAAGCCACGAAGGCACCGGCGAGAAGGATAAGGCCGTACTCCTTAATGAACATACTGAGGATGTCGCGTAGCTTGGCACCATGTATTTTACGCAGGGCAATCTCCTTGCGGCGCTGACGGCAGGCAAGGGTGATGATGCTATAGACGCCGAAGACGGCGATAAGGACTGCCACAATGCTGACCACCGTCAGCAGGCGGCTCAGGTTCTGCTCGCTATGCATCAGTTCGGCCCATTCGTCCTCGTGCCACACCATGTCGAAAATCATGTCGGATTGCTCGTCGAACATGGCCGTCAGCTCCTTCGCCAGCTCGGCGCGGTGGGCGGGAGCGTAGTGGACGGAAATCATTTCGTCTGTTCCAAAGCGGATACCGTCTTTCATCAGTACGCAGGGATAGGGCTCGTCGGAAGGCGACTCGAGGTAGAGGTCCTTGATGACCGCTGCCACCACGTAGTGATTCGGCGCCTTGACGACGTTGAGGCTGCCGTCGGGGCTATTACGGAAGTCGTCCCTCGCTATCATGATGTCGCTGCCGGCAGCCTTTTCTACGCCCATCAGCTCGCGCGTCTTCTCCGTGATGACGACCTCGTTCGTCCACCTTTCGGGGTCGGGCAGCGCGCCCTCGAGGACAGCGATGCCGAGCGTCGGGTCGCGGAGGTCCTTGAAGCCGTAGAACGTGTGGACGGAGAAGCCTCGACTTCGGACGTGTTCGTACGTCTTGTCATTGTCGCCCTCGTCAACAATACCGGGCAGCATAGTCCAGGTCATTCCACCCGTGCGGCGTCCATAGAGGCCGATGGGGTCTTCCGCCTGGTCGGAGGCCTTGATGACGTAGGGCAGTTGGTTCAGGCGGCGAAGCACCGACTCTTTCCACTCAGGATCAAAAGGGAAAGGTCCGCCCCATTCAGGCGCGTCGGGGACGATAGGATTGCGCGTAGCTAATGCCACGAAGTGCATACGGCCCTTGATGGGGTAGCCCCAGTCGGTGTTTTTCATGAAATAGAGCTGTTTGAGCATAAAGGCCGAGCAGCAGATGAGCGTGAGGCTGACAGCGAGCTGCACACCTGTGCAGACCTTCGTGAAGGTGTTGTTTCGTCGTCCTCCGCCAGGCATGAGGGAGCGGCGGATGGTGCTTCGGCGTACCACCTCCACGCTCACGGTAGCGATGGCGAGGCAGACGGCAGCGATGACCGCCATGAAGAGCAGCGCATTCCCCATGATGTAACCGCCCGCGAGGTCAATGCCCGCATACTCCGCAAAAACGTCCTTCACGGCGAACGTCAGGAACAGGCCGAGTGCCATCGCCAGCAGCAGCGTCAGCAGTAGCTCCACCACGAACTGCGCGAGCAACATCCGCGGCTTGGCACCATGAACCATGCGCAGCGCCATCTCCCGCTGGCGTCCGCGGACGCGGATGAGGAAGAGCACGAGGAAGTTGATGAACACGCAGGCCACCAACAGCGCACTCACCAACTGGAAGTAGCGCAGGTGGCGGTAGCTGAGGTTGTCCTTGTGCAGACGGGTGTCGCCCAAAAGGCGGTGGGCCTGACTGATGGGGACGAGGGTGATTTCACCGACGCGCTTCACGCCAATCTCAATAGCATTCAGCTTCTTCTCAAAGTCAGCGGCAGAAGCGCCCTTTCGCAGGCGGACGACCACCGTATTGAACAAGCCGCCGTAATTAAACCTGGAACTGACGTTCGTGCCGTCTTCAAGAAACAGCACATCGAAGGCGAACGACGAATGGTGCCATGCCTTGATGACGCCCTTGACGGGTTCGCTCCTGACGGCACTTAAATCCCCGGTGGGTATTCTGAACGCATTGAACACCTTGTCGATGGGGCTTCCTTCGCCAAACCGCTTCAGCGCGTATTCGTCGGTAACCATGATGTTCAGGTTCGATTGCGACAAGGTGGTCAGTTCGCCTTCGATGGGCTTTACGTTGAACATCCTGACAAACGACGTGTCGGCCCCAATGGTGGTGAACGGCAGTTTCCAGCCCGATTTCTCGGTTTCACTGTCGATTTCCATCATGGTGGCGCACTCCACCTCGGGGTACTCGCCCCGCAGGGCGAAGGCAAGCTCGTTCTTGGCGCGTGGGGCGATGGTGGTGAGGTTGTGCTTGCCGAAGTCCAACCCTTTGTCCCAAACCATATACATGCGGTCGGCGCCTGGGTGGAAGTTGTCGAACGTGTTTTCCCATCTCACCCACACGCTGGAGAGGGCGAGGCAGACGAAGCCTACGGCAAGGCCGACGATGGATATGATACTTTGCGTGCGGTAGCGGCTGAGGCTGCGGCGGGCAACAATGAGGTAATGACTGAATAGTGAAGTGTTCATTACAAAAGTATTTTTCTTAACTCTTAACTTCAAATTATTCGCTCTTGATGACGTCGGCGGGGTTTTCGCGGGCGGTGCGCCAGACGCGGGTGCCTACGCTGAGGGCGATGAGCAGGGCGGTGGCGACGAAGATGCCGAGGTAGAACACGGGGCCGACGGTAATGCGGCGGACGTATTGCTCCAGCCAGCCGTGCATGATGAGGTAGCCCACGATGAAGGCGACGGCGGAGCTGACGACGAGGATGAGGCCGTACTCACGGACGAACATCATCAGGATGTCGCGGAGCTTTGCGCCATGTATCTTACGCAGGGCAATCTCCTTCCTCCGCTGGCGGCAAGCAAGCGTGATGATGCTATAGACCCCAAAGACGGCAATTAGGATAGCCACAACAGTAACGATGGTCAGCAGGCGGCTGAGGTTGTGCTCGCTCTTCAGCATTTGGTGGAAGCGATCCTCTCCAAAGATTATTTTATACTCCACGTCGGGGAAGGCCTTCATCATCTCTGCAATCTGCTCTTTTGCTTCGCGCTTCATGCCGTGATGATAGGAGATGTTGATGAGGTCAAAGGAACGATTGTATTCATTGGGACGATGGAGAAGCATGGGTTCAGGCTGAACGTGGAGGTCGAATGTCAGAATGTCCTTGACAACACAGGCTACAATGACCGCTTTGGGAGGATACTCGCTCCAGTTGTAGCCATAACTGTAATAGATGGTCTTTCCGAGTGCCTCCTTCAGCCCCAGTCGGTCGCGCATGGACTCGCTGATGATGACCTCGTTGTCACTCCATGACTCCTCCGTGGGTAGTGTGCCCTCCACCACGGTAAAGCCGTAGATGGGATTGGCCGGGTCGTACACCCCATTGTAGAAGATGGTTTCCACCAAATCGCTTTCAAGCGTGTTCTTGACAGTAAGGGTCATGATTTGCCGGCTGCCAGAGAAAAAGTTGTTGCCCAACATGACATCCGTGACGGCAGGAAGGGCAGCCAGCATGTTTCCTATATCGTTGTTCTTGACAAACATCTCTTCGTTGTTCGAACCGAGATTCCTACTGTTCACTTGATGAAGAGCACGAGGAGACGGGAGTTCGAAGTAGATGGCCGCTGTGTCCTTGATGCGTGCGCCCAAGTCGGTGTTTTTCATGAACCACACCTGGCGCAGCATCACCACGGCACAGAACACGAAGCAGAGGCTGACGGCTAACTGCACGCCGATGTTGACGGACGAGAATACATGTTTCCTTGCTGCGGCAGGGTTGATGGACGACGAGAGAGTGCGGCGCCGTACAATTTCTACCGATCCGAGGCTCAGCACGAGGCATACGACGAGCACACCCAGCATGATAAGGAGGGAACGACCCATGATGAATCCGCTGCCCACCTGAATGTCAGCAAAATTGGCAAAGGGATCTTTCAGGACAAACACCAGCACCATGCCAAGCAAGATGGCGCAGCCCAACGTGACGAGCAGCTCGGTGGCGAACATCGCTACTAATCCGCGATGGCTTGAGCCATGCACGAGCCTCAGCGCCATCTCGCGCTTCCGACCACGCAGACGGTTCAGATAGAGGGTGAGAAAATTGACGAGCGCGCAGACGGTGAGCAGGATACTAATAAGAAGGAACGCGCGCATGTGAGCATACGAAAGGTTTTTCAGTTGGTCGTACTGATGCAGCTTGTTCAGAGGAATGAGCCGCCCTTGGATGGGCTCGGCTCTCTCATAGGGGCGATATTCGGCAATCTTCTGCTCGAACGAATCGCGCACGTCGTCGCCCGGATGAAGCCGCACCAACACGGACATGTAGGCGGCAGGTAGCGTGTAATAGTAGTCGTGCATCCCTTCGACGAGGTCGAATTGGAAGGTGGTGTGCGGCTCGAAGGTGCGAACGATGGCTACGACGGTCTTCTCCTCGCCATCGACCACCAGCTTTTGCCCAACGGGGTCTTCCGTGCCGAAAAGCGTGCGGGCATATTCATCCGTCAACGCAACGCTCTGCTCGTCGAGATGCGTGCCGAACATCGGGTCGCCCTGCACGACATCAAGTGGCAGGATGTCGAATAGCGACGTGTGTGCGATGAGCGACTTGCGTCCTTCCGTTTCATCACCAATATAGGCAGACAGAATGGCGTATTTGGCCTTTGCCTCCACCTCGGGCCATTCGTCCATGGCCGTAATGAGTCCTCCAGGGGCGGAGGCCCTAAAACTTCCATTTAATACGGCCCCGATGGCGTAAATGTCTTTGTAACCCGGGACGAAGGTGTTGTAGTTGTTGTCGTAGCGAATCCAGAGGGCCGACAGCGAGAGGCAGACGAAGCCGACGGCGAGGCCGACGATGGAGATGATGCTCTGCAGACGGTAGCGCTGTAGGCTGCGCAAGGCCACCTTGAGGTAATGAGCCAATAGTCCTTGTTTCATTTGTTTGTTCTAACAATTGTTCTCTTTTTTCACTCTGCAAAAATATAGGCAAATAATCGGGACAAAGCGAAAAAGAATTACATTTTCCTTTTTTAATTAAAAACTGTACGTTTTTTGGACACTTTCCCTTGCATTCCCTCCTTCATCAAGTTACTCATTCGCTTTTCACCACGTCGGCGGGATTCTCCCTTGCCGTGCGTAGGACGCGTGAGCCAACGCAGAGGGCAATGAGTAGAATGGTGATGACGAGTATGAGCAAATAGTAGTGCGGACCTATAGCGATGCGGCGGACGTACTGCTCCAGCCAGTCGTGCATGATGACATAGCCTACGATGAAGGCCACGAAGCTGCTGATGACGAGGATGAGGCCGTACTCACGGACGAACATGCCGAGGATGTCCTTCCGCTTGGCGCCGTGCACTTTGCGGAGGGCAATCTCTTTCCTCCGCTGGCGGCAGGCGAGGGTGATGATGCTATAGACGCCGAAAACGGCGATGAGCATAGCCACGAGGGTGACGAGCAGGAGCAGACGGCCGAGGTTCTGGTCGCTTTCGGTCAACTCCTTCATGATTTCGTCGGCGTAATTCAGGTCCCATCGTATCTCGGAGAAGCCGTTCATCAGCTCGGCGACCTGCGCCTCCATCTCCTTCTTCATACCGTGACGGTAGGCGAACTGGACGAACTGGCAGTGTGAGCGGAAGTTGTTCCGCTCGTCCTCGCTGACGCGGCGGATGAAGATGGGGAAGATGCGCGAATCCGTCCTCGCGGAGCGGACGGTGACGTCGCGGACGACGGCACCGATGGTGCCCACTTTCTTGCTCTTGTCGCCATGGCCGCGGTACCAGACGGTCTTGCCGACGGCGCCGTCGGCGAGGCCGAGGCGGGCACGCGTCTGCTCGTCGATGATGACCTCTGAGGGGTTCCACGTGTCGTAGCGGGACAGCGTGCCTTCAAGGACGGTGAAGCCGTAGATGGGGTCGCCCGGGTCGAAGAGGCCGCGATAGTTGGTGACCTCGACGAACTCGCTCTCGGGGTCTTCGCTGAGGCTGACTTCGTAGGAGCGGCTCGACATGCCGAGCATCCAGAAATTCCAGTCGCGGCTGACGAGTTCGATGGCGGGTAGGGCGGCGAGTTTCTGCGGGATGCCATTGTCGTCGATGTGGTGAGTCATGTTGAAGTTCAGTCGGTCGGCAGGGCCGATGGTGAGATAGGCGCGGTCCTTCATCACGACGCCGTTGTCGGTATTGCGCATGAACCACAGCTGGCGCAGCATCACCACCGCGCAGAACACGAACGTGAGGCTGACGGCGAGCTGCACGCCGATGCTGACCGACGAAAAGACGTGGCGGCGAGCGGCGGCGGGGTTGATGGACGATTGGAGTGTGCGGCGGCGGACAATCTCCACGGCGCCGAGACTCAGCATGAGACAGACGGCGAGCACGCCGACCATGATGAGGAACGCACCCTTTGTGACATAGACGCCGCCCATCTCGATACCCGCAAACGCGGCGAACGGGTCGCGCAGCAGGAACACCAGCAGCACGCCCAGCATGGTGGCGCAGCCGAGGGTGACGAGTAGCTCGGTGGCGAACATGCCGACGAGGCCGCGATGCGTAGAGCCGTTGACGAGGCGTAGCGCCATCTCGCGTTTTCGGCCGCGCAGACGGGTGAGGTAGAGCGTGAGGAAGTTGATGAGGGCACAAACGGTGAGCAGGATGCTGATGAGGAGGAAGGCGCGCATGTGGGCGTAGGAGAGCTTTGCGTTGTCCTTCCAGCGGCCCATCTTGGTGAGGGGCTCTATCTTGCCGTGCAAGGGCTCGGTGCCCTCCCATTCCACGTGTTCGTCAATCTTCTTCAAGAACGAGGCCATTGCCTCGTCGCCCGGCGCGAGGCGGACGAGCGTGGGCTGCCAGCTACCGCGCGAGTCATTTGTACCGTCGATGGGCATGATGTAGGCGATGTCGAACGTGAACGAGCTGTGGCGGCTGAAGTCCTTGACAACGGCCTCGACGACGGCCTCGGTTCCTCCCTCTATCTTGACCTTCCGACCGATGGGGTTCTCCTGGCCGAATTTCTTGCGGGCATACGACTCGCTGAACGCGAGGTGGTACATGTCGTCGCCTTTGTTGGTCGTCCAGAAGTCGGCGGGGCCGGCCACGACGTCGAAATGGAAGAAGTTAGCAAAGGTCTTGTCGATGTCAATAAACGCGACCTCTTCCTTTACGCCGTCGATTTCAAGATCGGTGGTCGATTGCAGGTTGAGGCACCAGGCCTCCACCTCGGGCCATTTGTTCATCTCTTCGCGCAGGCCTCCGGGCACGGTGAGGGTGAACTCGCCGCTGCGCCACGAGCCGCCCAGGGCATAGGTGCGCTCGGGGGCATCGATGGGGAGGTCGGTGTTGTAGCTGTTGTCGTAGCGCAGCCAGAGGGCCGACAGCGAAAGGCAGACGAAGCCCACGGCGAGGCCGACGATGGATATGATGCTCTGCAACTTGTAGCGCTGTAGATTGCGGACGCCTACAATGGTATAATGAGGAAACAAACCCTTTTTCATATTGTTCTTTTTATGTTGAGTGATTCACGTTGTTTTTGTCAGGTGAAGATAATTCGTTTCTGTCCGATGGACTTATGTACTGTGAGCAAGCGTTTTTCGTTTCGGAAAATATTGTTTAACTATAATTTGCCAGAGTTAAACAATAAATCCTTAGAGTTAAACAATAATTTTTTAGAGTTAAACAATATTTCTTTTGTTTAATAATCCGTCGTTTTTTAAACAATCGTTCCGCACCGGTTAACTTTTTCTTTTCTTGTCGCGACTGAACTAATTTTTCAAGCGTATCTCCTTGACATCGCCGAAGGTGTCGTAGCCAGAGGTGATGACATAGTCGCCGGGCTGGAGCCCCTCGGTTACTTCGTAGAAAAGAGGATTCTGACGTCCGATGGTGATGGATACGCGTCGGGCTGTATGCCCGTCGGACGAGAGACGGAATATCCATTTGCCGCCGGTAAACGAGTAGAAGTTTCCTTTGGGAATGACAACGGCAGGCTCAGCTGCGGAGAACTCAATCTTTGCCTGATAGCCCTTGCCGATGCGGGCGTTGGCAGGCATGGAGTCTGTGAAGACGAGGTCGACCGGGAAAGAGTGATCTTTCACTTCAGGGACTATACGGCTGATTCGCAGGGAGTAGGCGGCATCACCATAGGTGACGGTGGCCAACTGCCCCACGGCGAGCTTGTCGATGTAGTATTCGTTGAGCGATGAGGCCAGGCGGAAGCGGTCCATTATCTTTATTTCGCCTACCTCGCTGCCGCTGCCGATTTTCTGGCCAAGGACGGCGTTAATATTGCTGAGCTGTCCGTCGCAAGGGGCTCTGACGATGAGATCGGCCAATCGTGCCTCCGCACGGCGCAAACGCTGCTGTTCGTCGGCCAGCTCGTTACGAGTCGATTCGGCATGAAGGGAGGCAAGGGCAGAGTCGCTGCGCAGGCTCTCAAGCTGCAACTCGGCGCTGCGGTGACGATAGTTATATTCGGCTTCGGCCAAGTCGAGTTCGGCACGGCTCTTGATGCCCATGCGGAACTCCTCTTGGTCGAGACGGAACTGCTTCTCGAGCCTTGCGAGTTCGTAGGAAGCCTGCAGCGTTTGTTGGCGGATGGTGATGCGCTTCTGCTTCATCTCAAGTTCCTTCTCTCGCTGTGAGCGGAGCAGTCGGGCAAAGGCGGCACGCTGGTCGGCAATCTGCTGCTCAAGCTCAGGGTTGGTGAGGAGGACGAGGGTGTCACCCTCGCGCACCATAGCGCCCTCCTCGGCGACAATCTCGCTGATGGTGCCAGCTTCAACGGCTCCCACACGCACGGTGCGGATGGGCTGGAGGACACCGTCGGCGTTGACATACTCGGTGAACTCGGTCAGTGTAACCTCGCTGATGGCGATGGAGTCGACAGCAAGCCGCAAAGTCTTGGGACGAAGGGCGACCAGCACAAGTGCTATAAGAACGACGATGGCAGCTACTCCGGCGAGGAGCATTCCGCGATGGCGGATGTACCAGGGACGTTGGGGAAGGGGAATATCCATACTTTTTCTAAAAACTATTAACTCTTAATTCTTAACTAACAATCATTCGCTCTTTACCACATCGGCAGGGTTTTCGCGGGCGGTCCTCAACACCCGGCTGCCCACGCAGAGGGCGATGAGCAGGGCGGTGGCGAGGAAGATACCGGCGAAGAGCCACCACGAGAGGGGTGTGCGCTTGACGTACTGCTCCAGCCAACCGTGCATGATGATAAAGCCTACGATGAAAGCTACGAAGCTGCTGATGAGGAGGATGAGGCCGTACTCCTTTATAAACATGCTGAGGATGTTGCGGAGTTTGGCGCCGTGAATCTTCCTGAGGGCAATCTCCTTGCGGCGCTGGCGGCAGGCAAGCGTGATGATGCTATAGACGCCGAAGACAGCAATCAGCACGGCGATGATGCTGACGATGGTCATCAGCAGGGCGAGGTTGTCCTCGCTGCGCATCAGCTCGGCCCATTCGTCCTCGTGCCAGACGACGTCAAAGATCAGCTCTGGATGTTCGTCCAGCATCGCCTGCAGCTCCTTTGCCAGCTCGGCGCGGTGGGCGGGGTCGTAGCGAACGGCAATCTTGCTGTCCAAGAACGTCCAGCCGTGGTCTCCGAGGATATAGGGTAGAGCGGTTTGTGTGGGTGAGTCGAGGTAGATGTCTTTGACGACGGCCTTCACGGTGTAGTGGTGCGTTTCGGGTGGAGCGCCGTTAAAGCTGAATCCCGACACCATGAGCTGCATCCCCACGGCCGACTCTACGCCCAGCAGTTCGCGCGTCCTTTCGGTGATGGCTACGTCGCCTGCACGGGGATTGATGGGCAGCGCCCCTTCCACTGCGGTAAGCCCGGCTTCACTCAGGTCATTGTCGATACTAATGATTGTAATTGGTATGCCCTCATCCACTATGCGGTCGTTCGATATGTCGTTGGGCATCTCGCCCTCGTGCATCGGCCGCATCTTAAAGAAGGTGCCCGCGTCCCGGCCACCGAAGTTCCGTTCGTATAGCCCGATGGGGTCTTCGCCTGCACTCTTGGCACTCTGCACATAGGGCAGTTTGCGCAAACGGTCCATCATCTCCACGTCTAACCCCTTACTGGTTCTGTCATAGTCTATCGCTCCATAGCTCAGCGGTGTGTCGGGGTGCTCGGGGTCACGGGTGCCATTGAGTTGGAAGTGCATGTGCCCCTTGATGTCGTAGCCCCAGTCGGTGTTCTTCATGAAGTAGAGCTGCTTGAGCATGAAGGCAGCACAGACGATAAGGCAGAGGCTTGCGGCCAACTGTACGCCCGTGCCAATCTTGGTGAAAGTATTGTTCCTCCGTCCGCCGCCAGGCATGAGGGAGCGGCGGATGGTGCTTCGGCGTACCACCTCCACACTTACGGTGGCGATGACGAGGCAGACGGCAGCGATGATGGCCATGAAGAGCAAGGCGTTACCCAGAACGTAGCTGCCAGACAAATCAATTCCCGCATACTCCGCAAAGATGTCCTTCACGGCAAAGGTCAGGAACAAGCCCAAGGCCAGCGCCAAGCCCAGCGTAAGCAGTAATTCCACTACGAACTGCTCAAGCAGCATACGCGGCTTCGCGCCGTGCACCATGCGCAGCGCCATCTCCCGTTGGCGTCCACGAACGCGGATGAGGAAGAGCACGAGGAAGTTGATGAACACGCAGGCCACCAGCAGCGCGCTCACCAATTGGAAGAAACGCAGGTGGCGATAGCTGAGATTCTCCTTGTTCAGCGCTACATCCTTCATGTAGCGGTGTGCGCGACTCAGGGGGATAAGTTCTATTTCCCCCTTGCGCAGCTCGTCGTTGTCGATAGCGTTCAACTTGGCTTCGAAGGCACGGAGGTCTGTACCCTGCTTCAGCTGGACAATCTGGCAGGCAGAGAATTGTTTTTCCGATGAACGGAGAACGGCCAAAAGGTCAAAAGCCAGGCTGGAATGATGAAAGCCCTTGAACACGCCATCAATGGTCAAGGATGGAAGATAGCTAAGAAAGGGCTTTCCGACAGCACTCTCCGCGCCAAAACGCTTCAGGGCGTACTCTTCAGAGACGTAGCAGTTCTCTTCCTTCTCCTCATGCATCTCACCTTCGATGAGCGATAGGGAAAACATGGAGAGGAACGTCGTATCGGTGTAAAGTTCCCGCACAGGTACTTTAAAGCCTTCCTTTTCCCCTACCAAGCCAGTGTAATAGTAGCAGGCGTTTTCCACCTCCGGGTAGTCGCGGGGAAGCACAGCTTTCAGCGCACCGTTGGCGCGCGGCATGCGGTTGTCAAATCTTAGTTCGTCCAGTCCCTTGTCCCACACCATGTACATGCGGTCGGCGCCCGGGTGGAAGTTGTCGAAGGTGTTTTCCCATCTGACCCACACGCTGGAAAGGGCAAGGCAGACGAAGCCGACGGCAAGGCCGACGATGGAGATGACGGTCTGCGACTTGTAGCGCGCCAGGCTGCGCACGGCCACCTTGAGGTAATGACTGAATAGTGCTCTGTTCATAACAAAACTCTTTTTCTTAACTCTTACTTCTTAACTAAACATCGTATTCGTATTCAATGGGCAGCTGCCATTGGAAGTCGTATGCAGTGAGACTTCGGAGGGTATAGAAAAGGCTCCAGTAGGTGCTGAGGGCGCTGACGTAGCCTCGATAAGCGCTGTCCTTCTCGCTGATGGCGCTGTTGAGATCAAGAATCGTGCTTTTTCCCATTACGTAGAGTCGCCGTGCCACTTCGTAGCGTTGCTGGGCGGTCTGCATGGTTTTGTGAGCAATGCTAACGCGACGTCCCTGAAGGTTGAATTGCTTGACGACTTTCACCACGTTTTGCTCGAAGCTCATGGTTGACTGCTCAATCTGCGTATTGGTGAGGTCAAGGTTTGAACGAGCCAATTGCACTTGCCCGCGGCCTCGGCCCCAGTCAAGAATAGGTAAGCTGACGCCTACGCTGACATACTGCTCGTCTCTGAAGCCATGTGTGGCTGTGTGCAGGTCATCGCTTGTCTGTGCCAGACCCAGTTGCATATAGACGCTGGCCTTCAACCCTGCATTTGCTTTGGCATAGGCAAGGTTTTCTTCGCTCTGCAGGCGCTGGCGTTCCCATCGTTCTATGTCGGGGCTGTTCTGACGGGCAAGCTCCATTGCTTTATCAATGGGTACAACAAACAGAGGCACAACGGTATCGATACGGACGCTGAGCGGCGAATCATCATCCTGGAGATTGAGAAAGGTGCGAAGGAGATCTTCTGCTTCGTCAAGAGCTGTCTGTGCAGCAAGCACGTTGGCTTCCTCGGTCAGTTTGTTGAGTTCCAACTGGAGTAATTCGTTTTCAGTAATCGTACCTATATTATATCGCCCGCGCGCGAAGCTTTGAAGCGTGTCAGCTGTGGAAAGGTTTTGTTCTGCAATCTCAAGGTTGGTTTGTGCTAAGGCAAGATGGAAGAAGTAGGTGCTTGCCTGCGAGGCAACGAGCTCCATCGTCTCAGCATACTGCTTGCGGGCTTCGCGATAGCGAAGCGGTTCGATGCGTCGATTCCAGCGCATGCCGTTGTAGCCAAGCAGGCTATGCGAATAGACCACAGTGAGCGGCTGTAGGTTGTAGGTGGTGCTGCCTCCTCCGAGAAGATCGAGCCGCCGCGCTGTGCTTTTCACAGAGAGCGTGCCTCCCGTCAGCCAGATGCTTTGCGAGAGGTCAAAGGTGAGGTCGGTCTTGAGATTGTTGTGGCGTACATAGGCTTCGGTGCCATCGCCCAAAGAGACATAATCTGTGTTGCGATTGAGGTAGGGCGATGTCGAAAAACTGAGCGAGGGCAGCAGACTGGCGCGATAGTTGCGCCATGTCCAGTAGGACGACTGAAAACTGTGGCGAGCCGCTTGTGCTGCAGGAGATTGTTCCTGTGCAAGGCTAATCACCTCTTCCAGCGTGAAAAAACTTACGCTCTCCCTCCCGAAAGACGGGATGGTTAACAGAGCAGCTGTAGCTGATACAAGCGCAACTCTGCGAATGAAATGCCGGAGAGAAATCCAATGTTCTTTCATTTTTTTTCGTTTTGGCTTCACAAAAGTAGGAGAGGAAAGGTCTATCCCCCAAATAAAGGAAACGTCAATTTTGTGTTTTTCTGCAATTGTGTTTCGTTTTTGGACACTTTATCGTTGCGGTTTCTTGAATTTAGGGCGTTTTGTTTGTGTAAATCGTATTTTTATCGTTATTTTGGCCTCATGATTCAAGCGCGTGTACTCATCATCGACGACAATGTGGCGGTGCTGCAGTCGCTACGTCTCGTTTTGAAGGATTCGTTCAGCACAGTGGCTGCTGTGAGCGACCCTCAACTGATTCCTGCGATAATACGGGAAGGAAATGTGGATGTCGTGTTGTTGGACATGAATTTTGGAAAAGGAAAGATGGACGGGGCAGACGGAATCTTTTGGCTGAACCGTATTAAGCGCTACAGCTGTCTGGACAATCCTCCAGCTGTTGTTTTGATTACGGCATTCAGTGGAATAGACTTGGCTGTGAACTGTATGAAGCAGGGAGCCGATGATTTTATACAGAAACCTTGGGACAATGCTCAGCTTGTGCAGAAAATAGCAGAAGCCGTAAAGAAACACAGGGAAACATCCCTCCGCCAGAAGCCAGTTGCTGAGGAGAAGGAAGAAAACAAGGCGCAGATGGACGAAGGAGCCAAAGAGGTACCGACAGAGAAAAGTCTGAATACGGCTTCGTCTCTCGCCGAAATGGAGCGTGAGCACATCAAGGAGATTATAAGAGAACACAACGGGAATATCAAGGCAGCCGCAAAGGCTCTTGGCATCAGTCGTTCTACCTTATACAGTAAGATGAAACGTTATGGCCTCGTATAGTCGACATTACTCGCGTCATCTGATAGCAACGCTTCTTGTCATGATTGTTTCCGTAAGTGGACTGACTGCCACCCTTTGCAGTGCCTTCAGTTCCATAGCGCCATCGTCATTAGATCCGTTGGCCTCTTCGCCTCTTGGCCTTTCATTAGCGGGAATTGTTTGTCTCATCGTCTGTGTCTGGGCAATTATCCGTCTGTGGCACCTCGTGCGTCTTCCGTTGCATCAGACAACTTTTTTTGTGGGAGCGATGGAGAACCGTGATACGACGGCACGCCTGCCACGATCTGACGACCCCATGTTAGGGCCTGTTCTCCGCGATATGAATCGCGTGCTCCAATCCTACTGTCTCGATCGTGCAGGTATGGAATCGCAGCGACAATACTACGACCGCATCTTGCGCGTGATGGCGCACGAGCTTCGCAACTCTGTCACACCCATCATCTCGCTCACGGATTGGATGCAGACAACCTCCATCTCAGAGGAAGAGCGTGCGGAGTCTCTCTCTATCATTCATCAGCAAGCAGAAGGCATTCGTAGCTTTCTGGAACATTATCAAGAACTGACTCAGCTTCCCGATCCGCAATGGGCTGATATTCCAGTACGGATGCTCTTTGAAGGACTGCGCTTGACTCTGAACTGTGAGCCGATGGCACAACGCGTCAGCTACTCTGCGCAGGGTGAGCCAACCCTTCATGCCGATGAAAAACTCGTACGGCTGGCGTTGTTGAATATCGTTCGTAATGCAATGCAAGCCATTGACGGGCAAGGAGACGGACATATTAGCCTGCACGCCTCCAAGTCGTCAGAAGAGATCCGCATTGTCGTCAGCAACAACGGTCCTCTCATCGCATCTTCCGAAACAGAACAGATATTCCAGCCTTTTTATAGCACAAAGAAAGAGGGCACGGGCATAGGGCTGGCTCTCGCGCGTCGTATCATGGAACTGCATGGAGGAACGCTGACATGCGACAGCAATCCGCCGTTGACTATGTTCACCTTTACCTTTCCTGCGTGATTGGGAAAAAAGGAAGCCACACTCTCACGAGCATGGCCTCCCAGCAAACAGTAATCAATAGATTATCATGAGAAAAACATCTATTTTTTCTTTAGCAGGTTATAGTCGCGGATAGCAATCACCTCTGTCGAGACTTCGCCTATCCATCCGCACTGGGCGAGGACGGCTGTCTGCACCTTTACGAAGTGGATGGAGTCGAACCGTATGGGGGAGCCCTTTTCGTCCACAGCATCGCTGATGCGGAAATGATTGCATTTCATTCCGTCAGGATCGGCAAAGAGGTCTTCGGCACTGTAGTTGTCGGCATATCCCCAGGCAAAGCTCTCGTTGATCCACAGCGTGCCGTTTCCGCTGGCGTCGTAGCTGTGCGGGGCTAACCGCGTGCCCTTAAGCGTCAGACTGTCGGCATCGGCCCAGAGGGGGTAGTACGTGTCCTGCTGATGGTAGGCAGCAAGATAGTCCACATAGCCCTCCTGCGCGTGATTGTCAGTCCAGCGTACGGGTTGTCCTGGCTCCGAAGGACGATGGTACGTCACTTCGTAGTCGTGCCAAGTGGAACTGTCGTCTGCATCGGAGCCGCGCAGCTCATACCACGTGTCGTCGGGTTTGCCGTTGCCGTTCGTGTCGCACATCACCCACACGATGCCCGGCTCGCTGTTGCCGTCGTAGGCGTTGCCTTTGATGGAGAGATTATAACTGCCGTCGTTGACAATAGCATGATCGAAGCCGACGACGATATATCCCCCGAAGGCCCCCAGGCTGACGTACAGCTCTTCCTTGAGCCTGCTCTCAGCCCATCGGCAAGCCTCGTCCATCGTTGTCAGCGAATACCCTTCGTTGATGAACTGCCCGGGTGCAGGCATGTAAGCCCACACGCGGTTGCAGCTTGCCTGGAGGACGGTTTCTTCCTCGTCGGGCGTGCAGGCCCAGAGCGTTGCCAGAAGCAACGTGCCGAAAAGCAGCCGTAGCGGAGTCGTAGGGAAATGCGTCACTTTCAATAACCTGTTTGTTGGTGGAAATTATTCGTTGAAGACAACGACAACGTTGTCGAAGGCGAAGTAGGCAGGCTCGGCAAAGCCGTAGCTGTTGTTGACGTTACCCACTACAGCCAGCTCCAGCTTGTTGATGTCGCCCAGGCTGCTGAGGTCGAAGGTCTTCCAGTTGGTGACGATGTTCTGCCCGTCAGCGAGGCGGAGGGAGGTCTCCTTCACGAGGTTTCCGTTGACGTCGTATCCGTAGGCAGCGATGTCGACATACTGTCCCTCGGCGATGGCGTCGATGCTCCATCCGTCGCCGTTCTTCAGTGTGTTAAGAAGGTACGATGTCGGGATGACGCTCATGCTCTTGATGGTGTGTGCTTCGCCAGCGGGGAAGTAGAGATAGGGAAGCGCACCCGGCTCACCTGTGCCGAAGAAGACGCAGAAGTTGGTGCCGTTGAGGGGAGCGACGGGAACAGAGAGCTGGTTCGTGTAGGATGCCTTCGAGTAGTCTGTCATCACGTAGTTGGAGATAGCCATTCCGCCATTCCAGTAGGCATAGGCGCCCCAGGCGTTTACAAGGCCCGATGTGGACAAGCCTGTCTCGGCATCGGTCCACGTGTAGGCATTATGATCGAAACCTTGCCCTTCTTCTCCGTAGAGGAGCTTGCCTCCATACTCGGGATTGTCGATGAGGGCGTTCCAGGCGGCACCTTCGAAGGTGAGAACCTTCTCGATGGTGTCGTTACCTTCTTCGCAGCTTGCGAATACCATTACAGCCATGATGGCTGCCAGAAAAAGATTGATTTTTTTCATTTTGTTTTTAGATAAATGTGGTTAATAAATTATTGAAGAATAAATGATTTTGTCGTAAATGCAATCTTACTTGGGATGTCGCCTGTGGTGACGCTCCAGCGCAGCTTCCCCTGAGGGCTGTAGCAGCGCAGGGTGCCGGGGGTGATATAATCGGCAGCATCGGTGACAAGGATATCGCCGTTGTCGGGGTTGACAGCGAGCCCGTAGGGCTTGTCGATAGACGTCTCCGTGCCGTCGGCGATGAACGGGCGGGGAAGAACCTGCTGCCTGGCAACATCGTAGATGGCGTATGTCGTCTGGTACGACGCCTTTGCGGCATTCCACTCCGCGCTGACGACGTAGAGCGAGTCGCCTGCCAGCGTCATGCTGCTGCACGAGAGAGGGATGGAGCCTGTCACCTTGTCGGCACGGGTGTCGATGACGTAGATGCCCGAAGGCGTCTGCCCATAGTCGCCGCGCGAGGAGACAAAGAGCTGCGAGCGCTTTTCGTCGAGCACCATCCGATGGAGGTTGACGGCAACGTCGATGTCCTTCTCCCTTTTGAAGGTGCTCAAGTCGATGACGCTGACGGTAGTGTCGTAGTTGGGAACGCGGTACCCTCCGGAGTTGGCTACATAGAGCTTGCCGTTGGCTATCGCCATCTCCTCGGGCTGGTAGCCCACGGTGCAGGTATCGGTAATCTGCAGCGTGGCGGTATCGATGCGGGCCACGTAGCCGAGACGGGCGTTGGGGTCGATGCGCACAGGGCCTGCATACGACGATACATAGGCGTAGCGCCCCTCGAAGACGATGCTGCGGCAGTTGGGGATGCTGACTTGGCCCAGATGCCGCGCGCTGCGCACGTCCATCACCTCCACGAAATGGGAGCAGTTGACAACGGCGTAGAGCTTGCTGCCGTACACCGCAAGGTCGTTGCCCACATCGCCCAGCTCCTGCACGACGCCTGGGTTCCTCTCGGCGTAGATGTTGCGGTAGTAGGTGCCTGAGGCGTAGTCGAAGAAGTCGAGCGTGCATTTGTTGCTGCCCATGTTGCCTTCGTTGAGGAGGAAGAACCCCTTCGTGCGGGGCAGCACCTCGGGCGCCGTCACCTGCGTCTTTACGCTTGGTATGATGGGCTCCTCTTGATGGCATCCCGCAAGCATCAGCAGGGCTGTCAGCAGCAGAAGCAGTAGTGGATATGTCGTTCTTTTTCGCATGGTTTCTCAAATCGTTAATCCGAACTTCAGCCTGCCGTTTATTCCAGGCATCGGGTAGCACTGTACTACCTCGTACTGCTGGTTGAACAGGTTGTTTATCTCCAGCGTCGTGCGCAGCGTCCCGATGCTCAGGGGCAGGGTGTGCGACAGGCTGCAGTCCGTCGTGTACCAGGGCTGCGCGTGATTTTCGGCAATGTTGGCTACCGACTCGTAGCGCTCGCCGGTGTAGATGAAGCTGATGTTCCACGCCCACTGGCGATAGTCGCCCGAGTAGACGAGGGAGCCGCTGTGCCAGGGGATGTAGGGTATCTGCCCTCCGTACCAGGGGCTGCTCTCGTCGGTCATGTCCTGCGCCTTCTGGAAGGTGTAGGTGAGGCGCCCTGTGTGGCGCGTGGCACCCAGCGCCCATTCCGTCTGCAGCGCGAGGTCTAAGCCCCGTATCTCCACGTAGCCCAGGTTAATCATGGTCCACCGGAACTGGTTGGAGGTGGGCATTGCAATGATCTTGTCCTTCACGGTGTTGTAGTAGGCGTCGGCCTGCAGTGTCAGGCGCTGCAGCACGCTGCCCTCGTTGTGAAGGGTGAGCGTCGTGCCGAGGTTGTACTGCGTGGTGTACTCGGGCTTGAGGTTGGCGTTGCCGATGAACGTGTAGTACAGGTCGTTGAAGGTAGGCATGCGGAACACCTTCTTATACAGGGCGCGCAGGTTCCAGTCGGCGTGCTCCAGGGGTTTCCACGACGCCAGGAGGGTTGGCGTCACGCGACGGAGGGTGCCTGCGTTGGCGCTCTCCAGGCGGGTATGGTCGTTCACATGGGTGTAAAGGAGGCTTCCCTGCATGCGCAGGCGGCTCCACTCGAGGGACGAGGCTGCCGACGCCAGCGCCGTGAGGCGGGTGGGGAAGACGAAGTCGGTCAGGTCGGCAGCGAGGGTGTTGTACTGGATATCCGTCGAGGCAGCGATGCTCCACCAGGGTGTCAGCGTGAAGAGGTGTGCTGCCGAGGCGTAGCTCTCCTGCTGGCGGAAGTGGTTGTCGATGTACATCGTGGAGACGTCGAGGCGGGGGTCGGAGAGGTAGTGCAGGTAGTCGTAGGCGTACTTCGCGAGCATTTGAACGCTGTAGAAGTCCGAGACGTCGTAGTGCAGGCTTCCCTGCGCGAAGGCGTTGGTATCCCACTGCCTGTCCTGATGGCTGAACTGCCCGGGCGACTCGCGCACGGCAGCACCCGGGAAGCCCCGCTCCGAGTCGTAGAGGTAGACCTTCGTGCGCCAGTCGGCACGTGCCGTCCTTCCGAAGAGGGCTGCCTCCACGCGCAGGGCTTCCACGTCGCCGTTCTGGCGCACCATCGTGGTGTCGTAGCCGTCCTTCTTGCGCAGGGTGAATGGGTAGCGCCCGCTGGTGGTCATGTACTCGGCGCTCACGCTCGAGCTTACGAGCGAGTCGAGCCGGTGCTCCCACAGCAGCGAGGGGTTGTACGTGTCGAACGAGCCTGCCTTCATGCCTATGTTCCAATGGTCCTTCTCGGAGCCTTCGAAGACAGGGCGGCGCGTGCGCATGTACACAGCGCTGGCAGAGGCGAAGTCCTTGGCCGACTGCAGGATGGAGCTCTTCTGCCCGTTGTAGAGCGAGATGCTCTCCATGTTATCCAGCGAGAAGCGCCCCAGGTCGATGGTGCCGTTCTGGGCGTTCCCCAGCTGCACGCCGTCGTAGAAGACGCCCACGTGCTGGCTTCCCATCGAGCGCACGTTCACCGTCTTCAGCCCCCCTATGCCTCCGTAGTCCTTGATCTGTATGCCGCTGAAGTAGCGCAGGGCGTCGGCAACGGAGTACACCGAGAGCCTCCTGAGCTTCCCTCCGCCCAGCTCCTGCACGGGGGCTATCTCGCGTGTGCTGTGCTGGGCGACGACGAGCACCTCGTCCAGCGCGTGGGTGATGGAGTCAATGGCAAGGGGCTCGTCCGTCAGCTCCTCGCACACATATGTATGCGCGGCGTAGGCGCGAAGTGCTGTCAGACACATCGCAAGGCACCATACCAGCTGTAGCTTTCTTCTTTGTCCTCTCATACTCTTCTCGCCCGTACACCTGCAGGCAGGAATCAGTTCTTGTTTCTCGGTGGCTGGTTTTCTGACTTGTCCCTGTTTGTTGTGCCTTCCCAGTCGGTTTCCCGCACCAGTGGCGTTGCGATTTCAACAAACTTCTTCCCTTCTGTTCGAAGGAGGATTTACAGCAGCAGGTACTGTCCCGGATTCACACCGGATTCCAATTTACTCATCGGGGCAGCACGAGGGTGCCCTTCCGAAACCACTTCAGGGCGCGAAGGTAGTATAAAAAAATTGAAAGTGGAAAAAAAACTATGTTTTTTTGACTCTTTTCGGGAAGAGTCCTTTATCCGCGTGCGAGGCGTCGGGCGCAGCGGGGACAGAGGCCTGTCATCACAAAGTTGGATGTTTCGGCCTCGTAGCCCTCGGGAAGGGTGACGGGCGGTATGGGCGTCTCCGTCAGGCAGAAGGTGCTGCCGCAGCGGGTGCAGTGGAAGTGCACGTGCTGGTCGTCCTTCTCCTGATGGCTGGTGTGGCTCAGGCACGCCTCGTAGCGCGTCGAGCCCGTGCCGTCCTCGATGGCGTGCACCAGGTGATGCTCCTGGAAGAGGGTGAGCGTGCGGAAGAGGGTGCTCTTGTCGGCAGGCGCCAGCACGTCCTCCAGGTCGCGCAGCGTGAGCGTGCCCGTCGCCTCCGTGAGGGCTCTCAGCACCAGCAGGCGCATGGCTGTGGGACGCACGCCGTGCTCCTTCATCCGCATCTCCAGATCCGCTTCATTCATACCGCAAAGGTAGAGGTCTTTTTCGGAAAAACGCAAATAAATTTGTTTTTTCTCACATCTTACCCTAACTTTAACGATATTCATCGTTTAAAGTAGGCTGCGGTTCGGAAAAACTCAAATAAATTTGGTTTTTCTCTCACCTTGCACTAAATTTAACCTATCGGTTTAAGGTACTATCGCTCGGAAATGAAAAGAAAAATGAACTTTTCTTTTGCATTTCTCTCACTTAATCGTACTTTTGTCCCATTGGAAGCAGTTGGACGGTCTGTCGCTTGCCCTTCGGGGGCAGGAGGAAAGTCCGGGCAACACAGGGCATCCCACTTCTTAACGGGAAGCTGTCGGCGACGGCAGAGTAACGCAGAAGAAAACAACCGCCCCCCGCGGGGTAAGGGTGAGAAGGTGAGGCAAGAGCTCACCAGCTGCCGAGCGATCGGCAGGCTGTGCGTCTTGGGAGTTGCAAGTTCATGTATACCGGCGCTCGAGGGCGGCCCGTCCGAGCCGGAGGGTAGAACGCTAGAGTCCGTTGGCGACAGCGGACCGAGATAGATGACAGACGCCCCCCGCGGGGGTACAGAACCCGGCTTACAGGCCAGCTGCTCCCTTTTTTGAGATAACACCCGAGGCCCGCAGCCCGCAAACAGTATATTGAGATGGCTTTTCTGATAGACAACGTCAAACGCATCGTCACCTTCCTCACCCGCTCCGTCTGGCGCGTCAAGGACACCGAGGTGACGCGCGGACAGTACAACCGCAACTACCTGCTCAAGGTGATCTACCTCTCCATCAACCGCTACGCCGGCGACCGCGTGCAGATGCGCGCCAAGGCGCTCACCTATTCCACCCTCTTCTCCATCGTCCCCATCCTCGCCCTCCTCTTCGCCATCGCCAAGGGCTTCGGCTTCTCCAACCTCATGGAGTCGCTCCTCCGCAAGGGCATCGCCGTCGGAGGCAACACCGTCGACACCATCCTCTCGTTCATCGACTCCTACCTCGAGCACACCCACAGCGGCGTCTTCGTCGGCGTAGGCCTCTTCGTCCTCCTCTGGGCCATCATCAGCCTCACGGGCAACATCGAGCAGAGCATGAACATGATCTGGGGCGTGCGCAAGCAGCGCAGCTACTTCCGCAAGATCACCGACTACTTCTCCATGTTCCTCCTCCTGCCCATCATCCTCATCCTCATCAGCGGATGGTCCATCTTCATGACGCAGGTCTACCAGGGACTCGAGGGACTCCTCTTCCTCAGCACCTTCATGAGCTTCGCCATCAAGGCCACGCCCTACATCCTCATGGGACTCATCTTCACCGGCATGTACATCTTCTTCCCCAACACCAAGGTGCAGTTCCGCCACGCCATCGTCCCCGGCATGCTCATGGGCATCCTCTTCCAGGCCTTCTTCTACTTCTACATCAACGTGCAGGTCAAGATCTCCGCCTACAACGCCATCTACGGCTCCTTCGCCGCCATACCCCTCATCCTCTTCTTCATCAACATCGCCTGGTGCATCGTCCTCTTCGGCGTCGAGCTCACCTACGTCAGCCAGAACATACGGCAGTACAGCTTCAGCCAGGACGTCGAGAACGTCAGCAACCGCTTCTACGACTTCTCCTGCGTCCTCTTCATGTCGCTCATCTGCAAGCGCTTCGAGGAGGGCGGACAACCCTACAACCTCCCCGAGCTCGCCTCCGAGGCCGACATCCCCTTCCGCCTCGCCGGCAAGGTCATCAACGAGCTCGAGGACGACGGCCTCATCTGCTCCGTCGGCGACCCCGACGCCAAGTCCGACAACTACCGCTACATGCCCACCATGGACATCAACCAGCTCACCGTCGGCTACGTCCTCCGCACCCTCGACACCAGCGGCAGCGAGGACTTCAAGACCGACTACGCCCAGAAGTTCAGCCCCCAGTGGCAAGCGCTCATGCGCAGCAAGGAGGGCATGTACAACGCCGAGAGCGAGCTCCTCGTCAAGGACCTCCAGCCATGAAAATCCTCCTCCTCGCCGTAGGCAAGACCGACGACCGCTACCTCCGCACCGCCGTCGACGACTACGTCGCCCGCGCCGCCCACTACCTCCCCCTCGAGGTACGCGAGCTCCCCGACATCCGCGACGTCCGCCACCTCACCCACGACCAGCAGCGCCAGCTCGAGGGCGAGCAGCTCCTCCGCCAGCTCCAGCCCGGCGACTACGTCGTCCTCCTCGACGAGGCAGGCCGCACCTACACCTCCGCAGCCTTTGCCCAGTGGCTCCAGCAGCGCATGAACACCGTCCCCCGCCGCCTCGTCTTCATCATCGGAGGCCCCTACGGCTTCTCACCCGCCGTCTACGACGCCGCCCACGCCCGGCTCTCCCTCTCACCCATGACCTTCTCCCACCAGATGGTGCGCCTCATCTTCACCGAACAGCTCTACCGCGCCCTCACCATCCTCCACAACCAACCCTACCACCACGGATAAAAGAGGTTTCCGTTTCGAGAAGGGATAATTCATTTTGGAGAAAGGAATCTTGCTGTATGGAGAAGGAAACGTTTTTTTTCAAGAAGGAACAATCGATGATGTGCCGTAAAAAGAGTTTCCTTGTCGTGCTGCTCTGCCTGCTGCTAGGCGGTGTGTGCCCTTCGCTAGGTAGCCATAGCGATAGCAAAAACGATAACGATACGGTGCTTCGCACCCACGATAACGATAGCGATAGCCCTTCGCCTTTTGGCCCTTTGGCCTTATTTGCCAGCCTTAGCGATAGCCATAGCCATAGCCTTAGCGTTAGTCATAGCAAAAACGATAACGATAGTTCTTCGCCTTTTGGCCCTTCGGCTGGCGGTGCTTGCCTGGCGGCGCAGGAGGGGATGGGTGCGAAAGTGGTGTTCTACAACGTGGAGAACTTGTTCGACTGCCGGCACGACTCGCTGCGCGACGACTACGAGTTCTTGCCGGAGGGACGGCGGCGGTGGACGCCGTGGAGGATGCAGGAGAAGGTGCGACACATCGCCCAGGTGGTGACGGCCATCGGGACGGACGTGGCACCGATGCTGGTGGGGCTGGCGGAGGTGGAGAACGACAGCGTGATGACACTCCTGACCGGACACTCGCTGCTGCGCGGCGCGGGCTACCGCTACGTGATGAGCGAGGGCGACGACCCGCGAGGGATAGACATCGCGCTGATGTACCGTCCGAGCCTGTTCCACCTGCTGGGCACGAGGGCGTGCCCGGTGCCGGTGAGGGAGGTGCGCGCAGAGGCGCATGCGCGTCCCATCCTGTATGCGTGGGGGGAGCTGACGAACGGCGACACGCTGCACGTGGTCGTCTGCCACTGGCCGAGCCGCCTGGAGGGGAGGAGACGCACGGAGCCGTTGCGCCAGAGGGCTGCGGACGTGGTGACGGGGCTGGTGGACTCCATCCGGACGGTATGCCCGCAGGCGTACATCGTGGTGATGGGCGACCTCAACGAGACGCCGGAGGGGGAGGCGGTGCAGTCACTGCCGCTGGAGAACGTGACACGCTCGCTGGGGGGCACGTACCGCTACCGTGGCCGATGGGAGCAGCTGGATCAGCTGCTGGTGTCGCCGTCGCTACTGGACGAGGCGTCGTCGGTGCACGTCGCGGCGGAGGGGGCGCAGGTGTTCAGCGAGCCGTTCGTGCTGGAGCGCGAGCCGCTGTACGGGGGCTACCGCCCGCGGCGCACGTACCAGGGTCCCCGCTACTGGGGTGGCTACAGCGATCACCTGCCGGTGT
This sequence comes from Bacteroidaceae bacterium, assembly GCA_017615125.1. Lineage (GTDB taxonomy): Bacteria > Bacteroidota > Bacteroidia > Bacteroidales > Bacteroidaceae > UBA1189. Next base: position 4,940 of record JAGAAS010000042.1, on the reverse strand, counting down.
ACGTGAGGGTGGAGATCTCTTGGTGAATCGTGGAACTGATTAAAACGATACGGCGATTCATCGCCTACGATACTTTTCATTACGATACGCTTCGCTACGATGGCGATAGCAACGACTTTCAACAAAAACATTGAAAACCCTTCCCGAAGGGGGGCGCTGACGCGCTCTTCCTGTGCTGCCGTCGTGCATGGGGATGGAAGCTCGCTTCCGCCCTGCGCTCCGACATCCCGGGGCAATCCTTGGATTGCTGCCCTTACGGGAAGAAAAACAAAGAAAACACGTTGATGGCTAAGGGGCTAATAAGGCCAAAGGCTAAGGGGCTAATAAGGACGGAGGAAGGAGGGGGAGTTTAGAGTTGAGAGTTAAGAGTTGAGAGTTTAGAGTTTAGAGTTTAGAGTTTGGGCTATTTTCCTCTACTTGCCCGTTGCGGGGCAGCTGGTAGCAGCCGGCATCGATGGTGTCGGTGCGGGCGGTGCCGAGCTTGTCGAGGGGGCAGAGGGAGAGGAAGGCGTCGGTGCCGATGCCGCGGGCGGTGCTGAGGGGGAGGAGGCGGAAGTCGCAGCCCTGGTAGATGTTGGTGGCGTTGACGAAGTGGGCGGCGCCCCAGACGGTGCTGTCGGGGCTCTCCCAGGTGATGTGCTGGTAGTGGTCGTTCTCGACACGGGGGGTGTTGAGGAGGGAGTGGGAGAAGAGGTAGTCGGCGGAGGAGGTGACGGCACCGGTGCTGTCGCGCACCTCGACGACCTGCCCGCTGAGCTCGTCGGCGCTACGGCCGGTGACGATGCAGTTGGTGAAGGTGACGGCGAGGGGGAAGAGGGTGTCGCCCCGGATGTTGGCGATGTCGAGGGCGGTGCCCTGCCCGTAGCGCCAGTAGAAGTTGGCGAAGGTGCAGTGGAGGAAGTCGAAGGTGCCGCCGAGGAGGGTGGCGCAGTGGCCTCCGGCATTGGTGAACTGGCAGTTGTAGGCGTGCCCGCTGGTGAGCGTGAGCTGCAGGCCGTGGAGGGTGGTGTTGTGGATGGTGGTGTTCTCGAGGGTGAGGAGGCTCTCGGCGTCGGCGCTGCCCTCGGCACGGATGCCGAAGGAGGAGCTGTGGATGTCGCAATGGGTGAAGACGTTGCCCGTGGAGCCGCGGCGCAGGGCGATGCCGCCCCACTGCCCGTCGACACGGTCGTAGGGGAGGTTGGTGAGGAGGTAGTCGAGACGGTCGCCACGCCAGACGATGGGCTCGTCGAGGGTGCCTGCGGCATGGACGGTGCCATCGACGAGGAGGGAGGCACGGTCGTGGAAGCAGAGCACGGTACCCGGCTCGACGGTGAGCGTGTGCCCGGCAGACACCACGAGGCTGTCGAAGATGACATAGGCGCGGGAGCCGAGGAGCGTGGTGTCGGTGCGCAGGGTGACGCCCCGCAGCTCGACGGCGTTCCAGCCCGAGGCGGTGAGCAGCACCTTCTGGCTGACGCCGCTGGCGAGGGTGAAGAGGAGGGAGTCGCGGGTGGCGTAGATATAGTCGCCGTCGGTGTCGGGGAGGGTGGCCTCGACGAACACCCAGATGCTGTCGCCCGCGCGCACCTCGACATCGGTCCAGCGCGTGTCGTAGCGCCCGTCGACGTTGACGCGGAAGGGCGACTGCCAGCCTCCGGCGAGCCGCACGTCGCTGAGGAGCAGGTGGGCGGAGGTCTTATTCAGCACCTTGAAGGCAGCTGTGGACGAGCCCACGTGGGTGAACAGGGTGTCGAAGGCGATGGTGTCGTGCGAGAAGGTGAGCGTGTGGCGCGGGTCGCGGGAGTACTCCATGTCGTCGGTGCACGCCAGGGTAGCCATCAGCACGAGGCCGACGGCTACCAGAGCGGTAAGGGGACGCAGACGGACGGTCATGGGCGTACGGAGGGCGGGGGCGGGCTACTTCTCGGGGGCGTTCTCGAGGATGGCGACGAGATGGCGCCAGAAGAGGTCGGCGGTGGGGATGAGCAGCCGCTCGTCGGGGCTGTGGACGCCGCGGAGGGTAGGACCGAAGGAGATCATGTCGAGTCCCGGGTACTTCTCGACGAACAGTCCGCACTCGAGGCCTGCGTGGATGGCTTTTACTTTGGGCTCCTTGCCGAAGAGGTCGACGTACGTCTTGACGGCGACCTTGAGGATCTCGCTGTCGGCATTGGGCTTCCAGCCGGGGTAGCCCTCGCCGGTCTCCGTCTCGGCCCCTGCCAGGCGGAAGCAGGCGCACACGGCATGGGTGACGTCGTGACGGCCGCTCATGGTGGAGCTGCGCTGGCTGAGGACGATGTGGATGACACCCTGGTAGGGCGACTCGCCCTCCTCGATGCGGATGGAGGCGAGGTTGCTGGAGGTCTCGACGAGGCCGGGGACGTCGAAGTTCATGGCGAACACGCCGTTGAACACCGCGTAGCAGGCGAGCAGGAAGCGGTGGGCGGTGTCGGCGTCGATGCACATCTCCTGTGCCTTGGTGGAGGCGAGGGTGATGTTGACGGTGCTCTCGACAGCGGCGAACTCGGCCTGCACCTCGGCAGCGAAGAGGTTGACCTCGGCGGAGAGGGCCTCCTTGAACTTCTTGTCGATGGCGCAGACGGCGCAGGCCTCGCGGGGGATGGCGTTGTGCTTGTTGCCGCCCTCGATGTGGCAGAGCGAGATGCCGAACTTCTCGTTGAGGCGGCAGAGCAGGCGGTTGAGCACCTTGTTGGCATTGGCGTGCCCCTTGTTGATGTCGTCGCCGCTATGGCCTCCCATGAGCTTATCGACGGTGAGGGTGAAGAAGAACTGTCCCTCGGGCACCTTCGTCCAGTCGAAGCGGAAGCGGGCGTCGGTGCGGCAGCCTCCGGCGCAGCCGATGAACATCTCGCCCTCGTCCTCGGAGTCGAGGTTGAGGAGGATGTCGCCCTGCATGAAGCCGCTCTTCATGGCCTCAGCGCCTGTGAGCCCTGTCTCCTCATCGACGGTGAAGACAGCCTGCACGGGTCCGTGGCGGAGCTTCTTGTCGGTGAGCACGGCGAGGGCAGCAGCGACGCCTATGCCGTCGTCGGCACCCAGCGTGGTGCCCTTGGCGCGGAGCCAGTCGCCCTCGACGCAGGTCTCGATGGGGTCGGTCATGAAGTCGTGCTTGACGCCGCGGTTGGCCTCGCACACCATGTCCATGTGTGCCTGGAGGATGATGGCCTTGCGGTTCTCCATGCCGGGCGTGGCAGGCGCGCTGATGGCGACGTTGCCTACAGCGTCGACCTTCGTCTCCAGTCCGTGGCGTCGTCCGTAGTCGGCGAGGAAGGCGGATATCTTCTCTTCGTGCTTCGAGGGGCGGGGCACTTGACAAATCTCTTCAAAAATCTCAAACAGCCTTGCAGGCTTCAGCTTTGATGTACTCATGATGATGTTTTTATTTTTTTAGGTTTTTCCTTCTGTTCGTTTTTATTATTGATAACGTCGGAAGAGGGCGTTTTATTGTTCCGCCGGACGGATTTGCCCTCACGGGGGAGAGGGGTGCCGCCCAGCCCCTTTTCCCGAAAAACGGCGGCAAGGAGGGGCGTTTCCGGCTCTGTTGCCCGTTTTCCGCTCTTTTTTAGGCAGGTAGGGGTGCTGAAATCCAAAAATAAACTAAATTATTTTGTCTTTCGCTTGCCTTGCACTACCTTTGCATGCATTTTCACGGCAAAGATATAGAAAATGATTAAGACTATGCTTTTTTCCGTCGGATTTCTCGCTTTCGCAATGATCCTGTTTTGCGTGAACATCCTACTGAAACGGAACGGCACCTTCCGCAGCCAGCACATAGGGCAGAGCAAGGCCTTGCGCAAGCGAGGCATCCACTGCGTGCAGGCTCAGGACTTCGAGGCACGCCTGAAGAACCCCATGGCTGTGGACGAGAAAAGCAAGAAAGAGGAACAATAACAAAAGAAGAAAAACGAATTATAAATCATTAGAAAGGAAACAATGAAATCATTCCGTATCGCCTTCATGGCTGTTGTGGCATCCGTAGTGATGCTGAGTCTTACCGGGTGCAACCCCAACGCAGCTGGCACCGCCGCTGCTGCCGCCGACACCGATAGCTGCGCTACCGGCCTGCGCATCGCCTATGTCAACATCGACACGCTGCTCACGAGCTACGACTTCTGGATGTCGCTCAACGAGGACATGATCAACAAGCGCGAGAACATCACCGCCCAGCTCAACAAGGAAGCTGCCGCCCTGCAGAAGGAGATGGAGCAGTTCCAGAGCAAGGTTGACAACAACGCCTTCGTGTCGCGCGAGCGTGCCGAGTCGGAGTACAACCGCATCATGAAGAAGCAGCAGGACCTGCAGGCCAAGCAGGAGAGGCTCACCAACGAGTTTGCTGCCGAGAGCGCCAAGAACGACCAGATCATCCGCGACTCCATCAACTCGTTCCTCAAGGTCTACAATGCCGACCATCGCTACACGCTCATCCTCAGCCGCATAGGCGACAACATCCTCTATGCCGACGAGGCCATGAACATCACCCAGGAGGTAGTGGACGGACTCAACGCCCGCTACGCAAAATAACATCCTGACACACATCACCCGAGGGGCTCAGCAACAGAGCCCCTCGCTCGTTTTTTCATAGGCACGGAGGGAATAATCCTCCGGCAGTTGCATCTCCCCTGGTTCCTCTTCGGCTTTGCTATGCTGGAAGCGGGAGTCCAGAGGGTTTTCGGCAACAAACTCACCGATATGCCGAAACTCGCCAAGGCAATGCTCAAAAATCGTTTCAGTAAATAGACAAGTAGTCTCGTATGAAAAAGTTCTTGGTAAAAAACAATTTCTGGATTATGATGGGGCTCGCGGTCAGTGTCGCCCTGCATGCCATATTCTGCTGGCCGTCAATGACGGCCGGTCAGCAGGTCATTTCGCTATTCTTCATTGCAGTGGGACTCCACTGTGTGGAGGAGATGAAGCTTCCCGGAGGGTTTGTAGAGATG
>JAGAAS010000041.1 GCA_017615125.1 Bacteroidaceae bacterium | reverse complement strand
TTTTTTTCTTTCTTCATACGGCGAGATTTTTTCTTCATATTTTCACCCCCTTCACACACCCTTCTGGAAGGCGAAAATTCTCCTTTTAAATATAGGTCTGCAAGCAGGAAAACTCTTTCCGCACGCTTGCGATGAGAAGGAGAGACGCAAGCTTCCTTAAACTGACAATTTTTCAGTTAATTTATTTAATCATTGTGTCAAATTGGCGCAAACAGAGACAAAAGCGCCCTCTGTTTCCCTTTGGCATCGACATTGCTTTAGGATAGGTGAGCGGCTGAAGAAACCGAAGGGCAGGAAGCCCGGAAGAATCCGAAAGCTGCAGGAAAAAGTAAAAGTTTAACAATTAAAATAGAATTTGGAGGTTATGATTATGCTACCTATCAGACGAAACAATCAGGAATGGATTCCTAGTATTTTCAACGAGTTTTTTGACAACGAGTGGCCCGTACGTTCCTACAATGCTCCAGCAATGAACGTTATCGAAGGCGAAAAGGAGTATAAAGTGGAGATTGCAACTCCGGGTATGACGAAGGAAGACTTCCACATCCACCTCGACGACGACGAAACGCTTGTCATCAAGATGGAGAAGAAGAACGAGAAGGAAGACAAGAAAGACAACAAGTCGACCAAGTACCTGCGCAAGGAGTTCAACTACGTGAAGTTCGAACAGAGCCTCGTCCTTCCCGACGACGTAGACAAGGAAAAGATCAGCGCCGGCGTTACCGACGGCATCCTCTCCATAACCCTGCCTAAGATGGCACCGAAGGAAGTGGCAAAGGTCAACAGAGTCATCGAAATCAAGTAAACACTCATCATCTCACAAGTGGCACTCAGGTGCTTCGCCATCGGGTTGGAACGCTCCAGCCCGATGTTTTTGTTTAAAAAAAATGTAAAAAAGTTTGGAAATCAATTTTTTCTTCTACCTTTGTGCCGTATTATGAGTTAATAGGAATACATTTTTAATAACATTAAACCACTATGACTATGAAAAGACTCGCTTTATTCGCACTCATTGCAGCCGCTTTTGCAATGAACATCCAAGCCGCAACCGTTGGCTCAAATGACGACAATAACAAGAAAAGAAAAAATGTGACAGGCCAACAAGTTGTTCCAGTACAAGGAAACCAAATGAATGTCCAGGAGGTTCCTAACACAGCAACTTCTACTACCGGCAATACCATTGCTGCTCCTCGTAATAACAAGGCCAGCAAAACAAGAGGAAATCGTTTCAACGACCACAGCGGAAACAACCAAACAAATGAAGCAACTTTCGAGACTGGCTTTGGCAACGATGCAATGAACAATGCTGTTACTCCCACACAACCTGCTAAGACAAAGGATGTGAAAAAACCGGCTATCATTAAGACTAGTCCCGATGCAAATGTTAAGGTGAACAAGAGAATCGCTCCCGCTAAGCCAGTTCAGAATACAGCAGGCACAGTAAATAAGGAGGCAACTCCAGACGTGCAGTAATAAACACATATCCATAAAAAAGGGAGAGGAAAAAATTTCTCTCCCTTTTTTCATCATATTTTGAAACAAATAATAAAATTCAACATAAAAACACTACCTTTGCAAAGCTACACAAAATAATAACACCTTTAAATATATGGCACTTCAATGCGGAATAGTCGGACTTCCTAATGTCGGCAAATCAACACTTTTCAACTGCCTGTCAAGCGCGAAGGCGCAGGCAGCCAACTTCCCCTTTTGTACCATCGAGCCTAACGTGGGAGTCATCACCGTTCCCGACGAACGGCTCAACAAGCTGGCAGAGCTTGTCCATCCGGGACGAATCGTTCCTGCAACAGTCGAAATCGTCGACATCGCCGGGCTGGTGAAGGGAGCAAGCAAGGGCGAAGGACTGGGAAATAAGTTTCTCGGCAACATTCGCGAATGCGATGCCATCATTCACGTGCTGCGCTGCTTTGACGACGACAACGTGACGCACGTTGACGGTACCGTGAATCCCGTTCGCGATAAGGAAATCATCGATACGGAACTGCAAATCAAAGACCTGGAATCTGTTGAGCAGCGAATCGCAAAGGTGGAAAAGCAAGCCAACGCAGGCGACAAAGCAGCTAAGGTACAACTCGGCGTACTGAAAAAATACTACGATGCTCTGAGCAAGGGTGAAAGCGCACGTACCGTTACCTTCGACACAAAAGACGAGCAAAAAGCGGCTCACGACCTATTCTTGCTGACAGCCAAACCCGTGCTCTACGTCTGCAACGTCGATGAGGCAAGTGCCGCAACAGGCAACAAATATGTTGAAGACGTGCGCGAGGCTGTGAAGAACGAAGAGGCAGAAGTGCTCGTGTTGGCAGCTAAAACGGAAGCCGACATCGCGGAACTGGAAAGCTATGAAGACCGGCAGATGTTCCTCGAGGAGGTAGGCTTGCAGGAATCGGGTGTCAACCGCCTCATCAAGGCAGCCTTCAAACTGCTGAACCTGGAAACGTTCATCACCGCGGGAGAAATGGAAGTGAAAGCCTGGACGTACCACAAGGGATGGAAAGCTCCGCAATGCGCAGGCGTCATTCATACCGATTTCGAGAAAGGATTCATCCGTGCTGAAGTCATCAAATACGACGACTACATTGCCTACGGCTCAGAAGCAGCCGTAAGGGAAGCAGGAAAGATGGGCGTTGAAGGCAAGGAATATGTCGTTCAGGACGGAGACATCATGCACTTCCGCTTCAACGTATAATATTTAAAAAGGTACGTAACTCACGCAAACGGCTCACAACTATTATGGCAGCAGAACTGAAGGAAACCCCGATGATCAAACAGTTTCTTGACCTCAAGGCCAAGCATCCTGATGCTATTCTGCTGTTTCGTTGCGGAGACTTCTACGAAACGTACTCTACCGACGCCATTACCGCCAGCAGCATACTGGGAATAACACTTACGCGCAGGAATAACGGCAAGAACGGCGCCGAAGCCATCGAAATGGCAGGATTTCCACATCATGCCCTCGACACATATCTTCCCAAGCTTATCCGAGCCGGCAAGCGTGTGGCTATCTGTAACCAGCTTGAAGATCCGAAACTAACCAAGAAACTGGTAAAACGAGGCATTACCGAGCTGGTAACTCCTGGCGTTACTATTTCCGATACCGTTCTTAACCATAAGGAAAACAATTTCCTTGCTTCCATCCATTTCGGGAAGGGAGCCTGCGGCATTTCCTTCCTTGATATCTCTACGGGCGAATTTCTGGTTGCTGAAGGCACTTTCGACTACATCGAAAAGCTTCTTGCCAACTTCTCGCCGAAAGAAGTGCTCTATCAGCGGGGAATGAAAGACACGTTTGAAAGTGTTTTTGGAAACAAGCTTTGCACCTATGAGCTTGACGACTGGGCTTTCACCGAGCAGTTTGCCCGCGATAAGCTGCTGAAGCACTTCCATACAAAGAATCTGAAAGGATTTGGCATCGAGCACCTCAAAAACGGCATTGTTGCCGCAGGAGCAATTCTCCATTATATGGATGTCACGCTCCACAACAACATCAAGCACATTATCCGCATCTCTCGAATAGAAGAGGAGAGATACGTGCGGCTCGACAGATATACGATTCGCAATCTTGAACTCCTGGCTCCTATGCACGAGGGAGGAGTCTCCCTGCTCGATGTTATCGACAACACCATCAGCCCTATGGGAGGAAGACTGCTGAGAAGATGGATCACATTTCCTCTTAAGAACAACAACGCTATCAACGAACGGCTGGATGTGGTGGATTTCTTCTTCAGAGAACCTGATTTCCGAGAACTGCTCGATGAAAATCTGCATCGGATAGGCGATTTGGAAAGAATCATCTCGAAAGTTGCCGTAGGAAGGGTTTCGCCTCGCGAAATAGTGCAGCTCCAACAGGCACTCATCGCTATTGAACCCATAAAGAATGCTTGTCTCCTCTGCGACAACGAACAGCTGAAATCGGCAGGAGAAAAACTGGATATCTGCCAAAATATACGGGAAAGGATAGGGAAGGAGATAGTCCCCAATCCCCCTCTCTTTACTAATAAGGGAGGCATCATTGCCAAAGGCGTCAACAACGAGCTGGATGAATTGCGGGATATAGCGTATAGCGGCAAGGAATACCTCATGCGTATCCAGCAACGGGAGATTGAAGAAACGGGAATAAGCAGCCTCAAAATAGCCTACAACAATGTATTCGGCTATTACATCGAAGTAAGGAACACCTTTAAGGATAAAGTTCCTGCCGAATGGATACGAAAGCAGACGCTTGTGAATGCAGAGCGTTACATCACGCAAGAGTTGAAAGAATATGAGGAAAAAATCCTTGGAGCGGAAGACAGAATTATCTCCCTTGAGACAAAGCTATTCAACGACCTTGTTTTTGCACTGAATGACTATATTACTGCTATTCAAGTTAATGCCAATCTGATAGCCCAGCTCGACTGCCTGCTTTCCTTTGCGAAAGTAGCACAACAGAACAAGTATGTGCGTCCGATTGTTGACGATAGTTTCATCATCGATATAAAGCAAGGGCGACATCCAGTCATCGAGCAGCAGATGCCTATCGGAGAAAAATATATCGCTAATGATATCTATCTCGATAGCGACAAACAGCAAGTGCTTATCATTACAGGCCCAAATATGGCAGGAAAGTCGGCTCTCCTGCGTCAGACAGCCCTCATAACGCTTTTGGCTCAGATTGGCAGCTTTGTTCCAGCCGATGCTGCGCGAATAGGATTGGTGGATAAGATTTTCACGCGTGTGGGTGCGAGTGATAATATTTCCGTAGGAGAATCCACTTTTATGGTGGAGATGACGGAAGCATCTGAAATTCTCAACAATCTGAGTGCCCGAAGCCTTATTCTCTTCGACGAACTCGGAAGAGGAACAAGTACCTATGACGGAATTTCCATTGCGTGGGCTATCGTAGAATATATTCACGAAAATTCTCGTGGGCACGCTCGTACACTCTTTGCTACGCATTATCATGAGCTCAACGAAATGGCTCGATCCTTCCAGCGTATCAAGAATTACAACGTGGCTGTCAAGGAAGTAGATAACAAGGTGATATTCTTACGCAAACTTGTCGAAGGAGGAAGCGAACATTCCTTCGGTATTCACGTAGCAAGTATGGCAGGAATGCCGAAAAGTATTGTGAAACGTGCCGAGAATATACTTGCGCAGATGGAAAAGCAGAACCAAAGCGAAGGAATCAAAAAGCCTATCGAGCAATTGGCTACTACGCGCGAAGGATATCAGATGAATTTCTTCCAGCTCGACGATCCTATTCTCTGCCAAATCAGGGATGAAATTCTGGGATTGGATGTAAACAACCTTACTCCTCTGGAAGCGCTTAATAAGCTGAATGACATTAAGAAGATTGTCAGCGGAAAATAGCTATTCACTTTTTGACGTTTCTTCCCGAGAAGCAAAGCTTTTCCTTTCATTAGAGTAAAAAGTTTTTCACTTTTAGTGCCTTTTAAAGTGAATAAACTACCCCTTTTGATGTGGAAAACTTTTTCAAAAAAAATGAAGAAAAAATTTGGAAATATCTTTTGCCCATTGGAATAATAGAACCTTTAAGAAAACAAAATTTAAACCTACTTTTTTACGGAAAATTTATCCACCACTTTTTTACTTTTTCTACTCCTTTTTTCTCCTCCCTTTTTTCCACAAACCTATTTCTTTCGTTTTTGTGGATAAGTGAAAAATAAGAGAGTAAAATACATAAAATAAAATAGTTATCTTTTCTAATTCTTTTTCTTCAATGTGAATAAAGTGTGGAAGTTCCTTACTCTTTAGTGGATAACTAATATCCAAATATTTTTTACTTTTTTTTTCCACTCAATTCACTTGATAATATCATCATCAAAACTATTTTTTTAAAAAGTAGAAAAAGAAGGATTCTATAATATTGAATTGTGAATTATCGAGAAGGAAAAAAATTTTTTTCTTTCTACATCTCGCCGTATGAAGAAGGGAAAATTTTTTTTTCTTTCTTCATATTGCCGGCTTCTTTCTTCATAATTTTTTCCCTTCAAAAGAAAGGAAAAGCTTGATAAAAGAAAAAGTAAAAAGTGAAGATTGGGTAGGAGAGAGGAGAAGGATGCTTATCGGATAATGACTATTCGTGTGTCTATTCCTTCTTTGCCGTCTTCCGAAGTAGCCAAAACGTGATAGACGCCCGTAGGAACTCTTTCGCCCGAAGAATAACATCCGTACCACGTGAAGCTTCCGCCCTGACTTGTTCCTTCAGCGACAAGTTTTCCGGAAGTGCTGAGGATTTTCACGATGCTGTTGTCCATCAATCCTACGATGGAAATAGGTCCTGTATAGTCGGCGCTAACTGGATTCGGGAAAGCATAGATAGTTTCCTTCTCAAACGATTCTGCAGGTATTGTAGCATCGCTGCGGAAGGAAACAAGCCCTTTCTCAGTTCCTATAAATACCTCTCCCGTGCTTCTCTTTATGGCGATATCCTTAATGCTGTTGGAAAGGAGCGGGCTGTTTTCTGTTGTGAAATGATGGATGGTTTCCAAACCGTCAGCACTTATCAAGTAGATGCCGCTCGACTGAGTGCCTATCCACTTCCTGTTGGCGTCGTCGATAGCGATGCAGGTACAGTAGACGGCATCCAGCAGGTAATCGGCAAAGTTAGTACCGTCGTTGCGGGGAACCTTTATCTTTGTGAAGGTGAAATTAGGGTTGAAGTATTCTTCAGGATTGTAGATGACGAAAGGCCCTTGATTGGTTAGCACCCAGATGGTACCTTCTTTGTCTTCCGCAATGTCGCAAATATAGTCGATAGTGGTAAGATTTCCGTCTTGATCGCGGAAAGAAGGAGAGATAAAGCGTGTTTTGTCGTCTGCGGTGTTGAAAGGAGTTTTGTTGTTGTCGATACAGAAAAGTCCCGCGTCAGCGCGCATTACGATTACCCACGTGAGCCCGTTGCTGTCAAAGAGGATATCAGTTACTGTAGGCTGATTTTCAAGTTCTTTGTAGTAGACATCAACGAATGTTCCGTCTTTCTTCATCACCTTGATGGGCGATGTTGCGTGACTGTTGGTAATCCAAAGATTTCCTTCCTTATCGTATTGCAAACGGCTGACGCGCGTGTAGAAGGGCACTCCAGGAACAGCTGTTTCCAAAGGGCTGTTTTCGCTATTCAGGTTTTTGATGAACTTTCCGTTGCGGAATTCATAGATTCCCTGCCCGTAGGAAGAAACGAAATGATGTGCTTCATCAAGAGGATCTTGTGCAACGCTTGTTGCATCGCAGTATCCTCTCTTCATAACACTCTTGTCGACAAGGTTTTCTTCCTCGAAAATAGTCCACGTTTCGTCTTCGAAGGTTTCGACGGTTCCTTTTGTAAAGACGATGTCGAAATAGTTGAGAGCTCCTCCCGCAACGAGAAGTTTTTCGTTGTCGGTAAAAGAGAGGTAGTCACATTTGTTTCTCATCGGGCTGTCGGGAATGATGCTTGAAACGGAAGGAGTTAGGGTTCCGTCGTTTCCGACAGAGAATCCTTTCAAGCCCTCGCTTCCGCAAGCCATCCAGCAGGTATTTCCGCTAAGGATGAAGTCGGAAGTATTTTCATCGATGCTGAAAAAAGAAGGATTTGTCAGGCTTTCATCAAAGATGTAGATGCTTTTTCCGTCAGAGATATACAGTTTTCCATCGGAAACGCGCATCCACTTGAAGGTGTTTCCTTCTAAGATACTTTTCAGTTTTCCCGTTTCGCTGATGGTGAAGATTCCTTTCGAAGGACGTATGCCGATAAAGGTGTTTGCGTAGGTGATAAGCTGCGTAAAGTAAATGTCGTTGAGCAAAGTCCAGCTCTCGGGATCGAGGAGGTTTTTGCTTGTCATTCCCCCGAGAATACCTTTTGTAGTAGCGGCAATGATTTGCGAGCCGTTTCCCGTGCAGCTGATGATTTTCTCTGTCGAGGGATAGGTGTTGGTAAATTCCTTCTTTTTGAGATTTACTACAACGATGCCGAAGTTTGTTGCCAGATAAGCATAGCTTCCGCTTATGGAAACATCGTTGATTGTTGGGTCGTAGGTGCTTTTCTGGAAGAAGTCGGAGATGTTGTAGAGAGAGCCGTCAGCTTTCAGCAAATCGATATTGGCGTTGTCATAGACGAGCATAAGAAGGTTTTCGTCGTTACACTTAAGCATGTAGCTGATATTCACATCGCTCAAGCCCGTAGCCTTATTGTAGATATCAACAAACGAGTCTTCCGGATAGTAGGCGAAAAGGGAGCCGCTGCTGAGGACAAACACTTTATCATCCAGCTTCAGGCAGCGTGTAGCATCGTGATAAGCCATATGTGCGCGCCATTCTCCTACGGCAATCTGTGCCTGCAAGGAGAGCGCCCCGAGCAGGATGAGCAACGTAGCGAGAAATGTGCGATTCATATTCTTAATCCGTTTTGTTTTCTACTTCTTGTTGCCTGAGAAACTCAGCCAGTTTGGCGATAGCTCTTGCGCGATGACTTATCTTGTTCTTCTCGTCTCCTATCTCGGCAAGCGTCTCCGTATATCCTTCAGGAACGAAGATAGGATCGTATCCGAATCCTCCGTTTCCTCTTCGCTTCCTGATGATGGAACCGTTGATGATACCTTCAAACAGGTGAGTTTCTTCTCCTTGTATTAACGCAACAACGGTACGAAATCTTGCCTTTCTATCGGATTTTTTAGCCATTTTTTGCAAAAGTTTCTTCATATTGGCTTCCGAGTCGTGTGCGTCTCCGGCATATCTGGCGGAATAGACTCCTGGTTCTCCTCCCAGCGCGTCTACCTCAAGTCCTGTGTCGTCGGCAAAACAATCGAGCCCGAAATGTTCCTTCACAAACTGCGCTTTCTGCAGGGCATTTCCTTCCAAAGTACCTGCTGTCTCGGGAATGTCGCCGTGAAAGTCTATCTCCTTGAGTGAAAGGACTTCATGGTTGTCGCCCAAGATAGCGCGAACCTCTTCGAGCTTATGCTGATTGTTGGTAGCAAAGACAAGTTTCATTGTTTTCTCCGTTGTTGGCATCATTTAACCTTTATCTTGTCGAATCCCTTTCCGTAGACGCCTATAACGTTACTCTGCGAAACGAATGCCTTCGGATCGATATCTTTGATAGCGCGGAAAAGGCTCACCGAGTCGCGTTTCTTTGCCAGCACCACAAGCACCTTCATCGGCTCCTTGCTGTACCAGCCCATCCCGTCGAGCACCGTTACTCCGCGATGCACATTCTTATTGATGTAATCAGCGATTTCCTCATGTTTATTAGAGAAGATAAAAAACTGCACCGACTGACGGCTGCTGTTGACGTAATAGTCAAGCACCATACTCATGAGGATGAGTGCGACGTATCCGAAGAGAACTCTCCGTATATCGTGGAAAACGAAGTAGTTGCAGCCGATGACTATCAAGTCGCTGACAAGCACGATGCGCCCGAGGGAGACGTCGCGGTTCTTGTTAATCATTGCCGCTATGATGTCGGTACCTCCCGTGCTTCCGTTGTTGGCAAAGCAGATACCGATGCCCAATCCGCAAAGGCAAGCGCCGATAACGCACGACATGAAGTTCTCTCCTTCACCCAACACCATCGGGTTTCCCAGTCGCGCCATCGTGCTGTTGCCTATCTGCAGGAGAAGTGTCATCACGATGACGGCATAGATGGTTTTCGTGCAGAACTTCCACCCGAGCACCTTGAGAGCCATCATCAGCAGGATGGCGTTGAGGATGAAGTAGGTCATTTGCATCGGGATGTGGAAAGGCATGTGCTGCGTGCCCAAGTCTACGAGTGCAGCAATACCTGTAACACCTCCGAGCGTGACGCCGTAGGGCAGCATGAAGATGGTCCATCCCCCTGAGTAGCAGAGAAGTCCCAAGGCTATAGCGAAGTAATCCTTCAGCTCGCGCCCTGCCTTTGTTTGAAGGAAACTGTTGAGAGACATAGGTTGAAGAGAAAGAAAATGTGTTTTTTTTGTTGAGGAAAATTTTTGCTTTGAGAAGAAGAAATTATCGAGAAGGGAAAAAATTTTTTCGAGAAGGAATCTCGCCGTATGAAGAAGGGAAAAATTTTTTTTCTTTGAGCATATTTTGCTCTTCCTCTTTCGTGATTCGGCAAAGTATGAGCAAATTCTGCTCTACTTTGCTCTCACTACTCAATCGGTTCTTCATATCGCCGGCTTCTTTCTTCATAATTTTTTTTCCCTTCTTCATAATTATCCGACGACAATGTTGACAATCTTGCGCGGAACGATGATGACTTTGCGGATAGTCTTGCCTTCGATCCAGCGCTTCGACTGCTCGTTTTCGAGAACGATGCGCTGTATGTCATCGTTGCTCATGTCGATGGGGAGCTCGAGCGTGTAGCGCATCTTTCCGTTGAACGAGATGGTGTAAACGACGCTGCTTTCCTTCAGGTATTCCTCGTTGTAGGCAGGCCATTCGGCGTCGCAGACGCTTCCTGTGGCTCCCAGCAGCTGATGCAGTTCTTCGGCGATGTGGGGAGCAAAGGGGGCGATAGCTATGACAAGCGGCAGGAGGATGGCTCGTTTGTTGCATTTCAGCTGTCCCAGCTCGTTGACGCAAATCATAAATGCGCTGATGGAGGTGTTGTACGAGAAGGTCTCGATGTCGCCCGTCACCTTCTTGAGCAGTTTGTGAAGCGATTTCAGCTCGTCCTTCGAGGGAGTTTCGTCGCTGACGCACAAGTTGCCGTCTTTGTCGAAGAAAAGGCTCCAGAACTTTCTCAGGAAGCGGTGACAACCGTCAATTCCGTTTGTGTCCCAAGGCTTGCTTTGCTCGACAGGCCCGAGGAACATCTCGTAAAGGCGCAGGGTATCGGCTCCGTAGCGTTCCACAATCATGTCGGGGTTCACTACGTTGTACATACTCTTCGACATCTTCTCCACAGCCCATCCGCAGACGTATTTCCCGTCTTCGAGGATAAACTCGGCGTTGTTGTACTCAGGGCGCCAAGCTTTGAAGGCTTCGATGTCGAGCACGTCGGCAGAGACGATGTTCACATCCACGTGGATGGGTGTGGTGTCGTAGTTGTCTTTCAGCCCGAGGGAAACAAACGTGTTGGTGTCCTTGATGCGATAGACGAAGTTGCTTCTTCCCTGAATCATCCCTTGATTTACAAGCTTCTGGAAGGGTTCTTCTTTGCAGCTGTAGCCGTAGTCAAAGAGGAATTTGTTCCAGAAACGGCTGTAGATGAGGTGCCCGGTAGCGTGCTCCGAGCCTCCCACGTAGAGGTCTACGTTCTGCCAGTATTTGTCGGCCTTCTCGCTGACGAGTGCTTCGTTGTTGTGGGGGTCCATATAGCGCAGATAATAGGCAGAGGAACCCGCGAAGCCAGGCATCGTGTAGAGTTCGATGGGGAATACCGTCTTCTCGTCGATGAGAGCCTTGTCGACAATTTTCTTGTTAGCCTCGTCCCAGGCCCACACCTGAGCGTGTCCGAGGGGAGGTTCGCCCGTTTCGGTAGGAAGGAAATTCTCCACTTCGGGAAGCTGTACGGGCAGGCACTCTTCGGGAATCATCGTCGGGATTCCGTTCTTGTAGTACACGGGGAAAGGCTCTCCCCAGTAGCGCTGACGGCTGAAGATAGCGTCGTGGAGGCGATAGTTTACTTTCACGCGCCCCAGCTTGTTCTCTTCCACATATTTCTTCGTGGCAGCGATAGCTTCCTTCACGGTAAGTCCGTTGAGGCTGAAGTCAATATAAGGAGTCACATCCTTTCGGGGGCTGTTGGTAACGATTCCCTCCTTTGCATCGTAGCTTTCCTCGCTCACGTCGGCACCTTCGATGAGGGGCACGATGGGAAGTCCGAAATGCTTGGCGAAAGCGTAATCGCGGCTGTCGTGTGCAGGCACAGCCATAATGGCTCCCGTACCGTAGCCGGCAAGAACATACTCGGCAATCCAGATAGGATTCTTCTCGCCCGTGAAGGGGTTGATGGCGTAGGAGCCTGAGAAGACGCCCGTCACTTTATGGTCGATCATACGCTCGCGCTCGGTGCGTCCCTTGACGTAGGCGATGTACTTCTCCACTTCCTCCTTCTGCTCGGGAGTGGTAACCTTCTGCACGAGCTCGCTTTCGGGCGCCAGCACCATGAAGGTAACGCCGAACATCGTGTCGGCACGCGTTGTGAAGATGGTGAAGTGCTCGTCCGAATCGGCTATCTGGAAGACAACCTCCGTTCCTTCGCTCCGTCCTATCCAGTTTCTCTGAGCCTCCTTGATGCTGTCGCTCCACTCGATGGTTTCGAGTCCGTCGAGCAGGCGTTGGGCATAGGCACTCACGCGCAGGCACCACTGGCGCATCTTCTTCTGCTCAACGGGGAATCCTCCGCGCACCGATACGCCGTCAACTACCTCGTCGTTGGCAAGCACGGTGCCGAGCTTCGGGCACCAGTTCACCATCGTCTCGCCGAGGAAGGCGATGCGGTAATTCATGAGCACGTCGCTCTGCTCCTTTTCGCTCATTCCCTTCCATTCTTCCGCAGTAAACTTCAGTTCTTCGCCTTGTGCGACGTCAAGTCCATCGGTTCCGTGATCGTTGAGGTAGGAAATAAGGTTTTCTATCGGCATCGCTTTCTGGCAGCTGTTGCAGAAATAGGAGTTGAACATCTTCTGGAAAGCCCATTGTGTCCACTTATAATAGGCTGGGTCGCAGGTACGGATTTCCCTGTTCCAGTCGAAGCAGAACCCTATCTTGTCGAGCTGCTCGCGGTATCTGTCGATGTTGGCGTAGGTAGTCACCTCGGGATGCTGCCCCGTCTGGATGGCATACTGCTCGGCAGGCAGCCCGTAGCTGTCGTAGCCCATAGGATTGAGCACGTTGTATCCGCGCAGCCTTTTGTAGCGCGCATAGATGTCGCTGGCGATGTATCCAAGCGGATGCCCTACGTGCAGGCCTGCCCCGCTGGGGTAGGGGAACATGTTGAGAACGTAGTACTTCTGCCGTGTTTCGTCCTCAGTTACCTCGTAGGTGTGGTTTTTCACCCAATACTCATGCCATTTCTGCTCAATCGCCCTGAAATTATAGTCCATTTTTGTTACAGATTTTGTATTTTGTCTTCTACTTTAGTAAAAATTTGCGCAAAGTTACGAACTTTTATTGGTTTTGTGTACTTTTGCATTGTAAAATATATTGTTAACGTCATTTTGTCCCTTGATGAAACATTCTGACTTGCACGTTCACGAGCATACGGCGGAAGGAAACATCCTTGTTGCCTTTCTTACGAACCTTGTTCTCACCATCATAGAGTTTGTGGGAGGCATACTCTCCAATTCGATGTCCGTCGTGAGCGACGCCATCCACGACTTGGGCTGCACGCTCACGCTCGGGCTTGCCTGGGGCTTCGAGAAGAAGAACCACTCGCTGGCTGGGGCTATTGTCAACGCTGTTGTGCTGACTGTCAGCTCGGTAGTGGTTATCTACGAGTGCGTCACCCGCATTCTCAACCCCGAGGAGGTTAGCGCGAAGGGCATGTTCTGGATAGCCCTGATAGCCTTGCTCTTCAAGGGCTTTGCCGTCTGGCGCACCCGCAGGAGCAAGAACATCAACGAGCATCTCGTCTCGCTGCATCTCCTGGGCGACTTCCTCGGGTGGGTGATCATCCTCCTCAACAGCATCGTGCTCATGTTTGTCTCCATCCCTTGGCTCGATTCCGTGCTGAGCATCCTCATTACGCTGTTCATCCTCTACAGCGTGATTTACAACCTCATCGTTGCGCTTAGAAACCATACAAAAGAATAGAACATGCTGAACACACTTCTCTACATCGTCTGGAACCCTCCCGTCAAGCTGGGGCCCATCCGCTACTACTCGTTGCTGTGGATTGTAGGCTTGCTGGTTGCCTATCTCATTGTGCGTCGGCTCTACAAGGAGCAGCGCATCAAGGATTCCTACTTCGATCCGCTCTTCATCTACTGCTTCATCGGCATCCTGGCAGGCTGCCGCATCGGGCATTGCCTCATCTACGAGTCGGGCTACTACCTGAGCTCGTTCCCCCACTTCGTCGAAATGCTTCTGCCTGTGAAGTTTACAGGCGCGGGCTTCTCGGGAATGAAGGTGACAGGCTATCAGGGGTTGGCAAGTCACGGGGGAACGATAGGCTTGATGCTGGCTCTGCTGCTCTACTGCTACAAGTATAAGATAAGCGCCTGGCGCGTGCTCGACACGATAGCGATAGCTACCCCCACGACCTGCTGCGCCATCCGTCTGGGAAACCTCATGAACAGCGAGATCATCGGCGTGCCTACGGGCACCGACTTCGGCTTCGTCTTCACGCAGGTTGACCAGCTTGTGCGCCATCCCTCGCAGCTCTACGAGGCTATTGCCTACTTCCTCCTCTTCTTTATCGGCTGGTGGATCTACAAGAAACATCCGCAGAAGGTGGGAAGCGGCTTCTACTTCGGCTTCTGCCTGACGTGCATCTTCGTCTTCCGCATCTTCGTGGAATTTACGAAGGGCGGCAACTTCCGCCTGGCTCCGAACGATATCAACAGTGACAAAGCTCAGTGGTTCAGCATTCCCTACGCGCTGCTGGGAATCATCTGCATCATCTATAGCGTTGTCCACAAGCGCAAGCCCGAAGACCCCTCCATCTTCGTCAGCGAGAAGGAGCAGGCGAAGGAATCGGCAGCCAAACAGAAGAAGAAAAAGTAGGGTTCTTTTCCCTATCGATTTTTTCTTTGACTTCGGGGGTCGATCAACGCGTTGATCGAGGTGTGACAACGCGTTGATCGAGGTGTGACAACGCGTTGATCGACCCCCTTCCTTATAAAGCAGAAGCCGGGAGTGTCTGTCTGCATCCTTTTGGAAAGAATAGAGACAATCCTTCGGCTTCGCCTGACAACAAAACGTTCTTCATAGTACAAAACAATTTCTGATTATATCCATTTCCATGAAACACACACACAGCATCTTCCTCAGCGGGCTGATGGCAAGCATCGCCCTCGCGCTCTTCCTGTTTGTCTCCTGCGACTCCTCAGGCCGAAAGGCAGGCAAGCGATACATCACCGACGTGCAGAAAGTAGAAGTGCAGACACCCGTAGGCACCGCGCCCCGCCTCCCTTGGCAGGTGTGGGTGACGTATAGCGACGGATTCGGCGAGTGGCGCCAGATACGTTGGACCAACTCATTCCGCTCGATGGAGGAGGAAGAGGCCGATGCGGCAAAGACGCCTGCGGGCTCACGCTACGAGGTGAAGGGCTTCATCATAGGCGACAACACCACCGAGAGCGGCTTCCCCGTTACCGCCAGCATCGTCGTTACCGACAAGCCCTATCCCGTTCCTGCCAGCATTCCCGTTGCACGCACGCTGCCGCTTGGCGATGTCGTCATAACAGGCAACAACCGCCTTACCTCAAACCGCGATTTGGAGCTCCGCGAAATCCTTTCGTGGGACATCACTCAGCAGCTCTACAACTACCGCGACACCTACGGGCTCCCTCTCGACGGCTACACCGAGTCGGACGGATGGGATTCCCCCACAACAAAGCTCAAGGGGCACGGCTCGGGACATTATATGTCGGCTTTGGCGTTTGCCTTCGCCAGCTGCGACGCGGAGCTGCTCACCCCCGAGGGAACGAAGGTGAAGGACGAGTTGCGCAACAGGATTCGCCGTATGGTTGACGAACTTCGCATGTGTCAGGAGCGCACCTTTGTCTTCGACTCCAGGCTGGGGCGCTACCGCGAGGCACGCGACTACGCGCCCGAAGCCGTCCTGCGCACGATGAAGGGCTCCTGGAAGGCTTTCGACGAATATAAGAAGGACTACAGGAACTACGGCTACGGCTACCTCAACGCTATTCCCGCTGCCCACCCGGCGCTTATCGAGATGTACCGCGCCTACAACAACGAGGAGTGGGTGTGGGCTCCGTACTACACCATTCACAAGCAGCTGGCAGGTCTTATCGACATAGCCAATAACATCGATGATAAGGATCTTGCCGACAAAGCCCTCCTCATCGCTAAGGATATGGGCCTCTGGGTGTGGAACCGTCTGCATTACCGCACCTATGTGCAGACCGAGGGCACGAAGGCTGAGCGTCAGGCAAAGCCGGGAAACCGCTACGAGATGTGGAATATGTACATCGCAGGCGAGGTAGGGGGCATGAGCGAGTCGCTTGCGCGCCTCTCCGAGATGGTAGCGGACTCCACCGAGAAGGCTCGCCTGCTCGAGGCAAGCAATTTCTTCGACTCTCCTGCTTTCTTCAGCCCTGTGGCTTCGAATGTCGACGACATTCGCACGCGGCATGCTAATCAGCACATCCCTATGATTACGGGTGCTCTTCGAAGCTATCGCGGCAACGGCAATCCTTTCTACTATAACCTGGCTTACAACTTCTGGAGCCTGGTTCAGGGGCGTTATGCTTATGCGATGGGAGGCGTGGGCAACGGGGAGATGTTCCGTCAGCCTTACTCGCAGATCCTCTCGATGAATACCAACGTGATGAGCAACTTCCGTCACGAGATGTTTCCCAACCCCGACATCAACGAGACTTGCTGCGCCTATAATCTGGCAAAGCTGACAAAGGATCTGAACTGCTACAGCCCCGACGACGCCAGCTATATGGATTACTACGAGAGGATTCTCTACAACCAGCTTGTCGGCTCCCTCCATCCCGAGCACTGGGCTGTTACCTATCAGTATGCTGTCGGCATGCACGCAATGAAGCCTTTTGGCAACGAGAACCCGCAGTCGAGCTGCTGTGGAGGGACGGGAGCCGAGAATCATGTGAAGTACCAGGAGGCAGCCTACTTCGTCAGCGACAGCACCCTCTGGGTTGCCCTCTATATGCCCACCGTAGCCCGCTGGAGGGAAAAGGACGCCGTCATCACCCAGCAGTGTGAATGGCCTGCCGAGCTGTCCGTCATCACGGTTGAGGGCAGCGAGCCGTTTGCTATGAAGTTGCGCGTGCCCTACTGGGCAACAGAGGGCTTCGATGTGCGCCTGAACGGGAAATCGGTGCAGAAAACCTATCAGCCCTGCTCCTATGTCGAGATTCCCCTGCGCGCGTGGGCTCCCGACGATAAGGTAGAGGTTGTGATGCCTTTCACCAAGCATATCTTCTGGGGCCCCGACAAGATGGACCTCGCCGCTACGGGCAAGAACGAGCCCCGCACGCCGTTCGACCCTCAGTGGGTAGGCGCCGTCATGTATGGCCCGCTGGTAATGGCAACGCCCGACATCAGCGAGTGGAAGGATGCCGACATCACCCTCTCGCCCGACTTGCACGAAGTGGAGCTCAGCGGCATCAAGGGAACGGACGGCACCGAGGGACCTCTCTACACGCTTGCCCTACATGTGCCCGCTACCGAGCAAGCTCCTGCACGCGACATCTCCTTCACTCCCGACTATTACCAGACGGATTTCTCCACTCACTACCTGCGCCTCAACGTGCAGGCGAAGAACAAGGAAGCCCGGCATAAGGGAATAGACAAGACGATGCTCGAGCAGCAGCTGCAGGTGGCTCACGAGCGAAAGGCCTCGCAGGAGGCATGGGAAGCCCTCAGCGTGAAGGTTCCCCTCTACGCTCCCTGGGCTCCGTTTGGCTATCAGCGGCTCCTCGAGCAGATGGCAGCTGCTGAGGCTGTCAATGCCGACACATCGCGTGAGCTCACGCAGCAGGAGGTCGACGCCGCTGTCTCTGCCCTCAGGGTTGCCATCAACACTATGCGCCCGGGCAATCTTGCCGAGCCCGAGGACCTCGCTGAGCTCTTGCCCCTCGTCACCGACTCGAAGGAGAACATCCCCAACAAGACCACCGAGCTGCGCGAAGCCATCGACTATGCCGATATGGTCATCCAGTATGTCAACGACGGCTCCGGCACGAAGGACCTCATCCAGAAAGCCCTCCTCCGCCTGCAGGAAGGGCGTCAAACGGTAGGCGTCAGCGCGAAGTAAGGCTCCGCACGACGGAAGAAAGACGAAAAAAGTCCCATTTCATCGGGGAAAATCAGGAGGGAGCGCATCAACAATGCCCTCAAGGAAGAATAGGCTGGCTCTGTGGTAGTCGCAGAATATGCGAATACCACTCAGCTTGGTTACCTCCCCTTAGCGGATGAGGTATTTCTTGCCGTGAAAGATGAGTAGCTTGGGCTGCTGATTCGAAGGCGCTGTGATGCGGCGCCCGCTCAGGTCATAGTACGCGTCAACGTCAGGGTTGGGTTCAGAAAGGTTTTCAAAAAAGATGTCTCCCACCGCCAGCACATTGCTTATCTGGCTTTGTCGGATGACTTCGAACTCCACCCCAGAGTTCTTGTCGGAATAGACAAACGAGCCCACCGTCTGTCTGTCGAAGTTGAAGTACTTGCCGTTCATCTCCGCCCCGCGCAGACGTATGAGAGCCTCCTCGTTGCTCGTCTGCTCTGTCTGAATCCATTGTGCGTGAGCGTTGGCATCCTTGTCCTCGGTGGCGTTGACGTGCCAGCTGCTGATGGTCATGTACCGCACGGGCTTACGGGTGTTGACCTGCACGAAGGCGGTGTAGCCCGTGACTTTGGTGAAGTGGAAGACGAAGCTGTAGTCGCTGAGGTTCGTGTCGTCCACCCTGCCGAGGGCGAACTGTCCTTCGGTGCTGCCCTCCACATAGTGCAGGAACAGCCCCGAGGGCTTGTGCCTCAGGTAGTAGTACGAGCCGCTGTTGGTGTTGAATGCCGCCGTGGGCAGCGGGTCGGGCTTCTCCTCCTCGGCTTCGGGGATGATGCCCAGCTCGGCAGCGGAGGCATAGCCCTGATTGTCGTGCGTTGAGAGGATGACAAAGCGGAAGTAGCGCCCCACAGGACGTGTCGACAGCTCTATCTCCTGCACCTCCGAGTTGTTTTGAAGTGTTCCCTTGGCGACGGGAGCTCCCCACACCGAAGCGGTGGAACTGACGTAGAACTCATAGTTGGCTACACGCCCGTTGCCCATGTCCTCGCGTCCCTGGTACACGAAGTGCGAGATGCGGTAGTAGCCCTGCATGTCTATCACTATCTCGTGGGGGCAGGTGGGCTTCGAGGGGTTGTACTGCGAGTGCCAGATGGTGCTGCTGTTCTCGTCGATGAGGTGCGACGCTATCTCGTTGCCCCCCTGCTGGCTGCTGTAGCTGTACACCTTCCACTTGCTCTTGCTCACGTAGGGGCTTATCACCTGCTCGTTCTTCGGGCTGGTAGCGAGGCCCTCTGCTGTGGCATAGGCGCAGACGGTACCGCCGCCCGTCAGGCTGAAGGGCTGGGTGTAAACGTGCTCCTCGCCTCCGTCGACGGTGTAGTGTATCGTGGCGTCGGGTGTGGAGCAGGAGAGGCTCACGACGCCCTTCTCGGTGCTGATGGCCACAGGAGCGCAGACGGGCGACGTCACGCGTGCCCTTACGGCAAGCTCCTCGTCGGTCTGCGGCTTTGTCAGCGGCAGCACGATGAAGCTGAGGAATGTCTTCTCCGAGCGGATGCGGTACTTGTCGATGACGTCTGGCCCGCAGCTGGCGTTGCCCAGCGCGCGGTTGTAGGCATCGAGGTTCAGCACCGTCTGCTCGCAGAACTTCATCTCATACGGATGCTTCTTGCGGTTGTCGGCCTTCGTGTAGTTATCCTCGGGACGCCAGTGCGAGGCGCTGGCAGCGATCCACTCGGGAGCCACCACCATCAGGCCCAGTCCCTCGTCGTCGGTGAGCGCCATCCAGCGCACCTCCTCCTTGTTGCCCTGTTCCTGCGGTAGCACATAGTTGGTCCACTCGTCGCTCACGCGGCTGTGGTGCAGTCCCACGAGGGCTGCCTCCTTCCTGTCGCGGTAGCTGTCCTGCGGGCCTCGTCCCAGCCAGCGCATGCTCTCGGTGCCCTTCGGCAGCTCCGTGCGCAGGCCCAGTCGCGGTAGCTCGATGCCCTTCGGCGAGGGGTCGATGGCGGCGTTGACGATGAGAGCGCCGTCGGCCATCACCTTGATGGTCTGCTGCACCGTGAAGTGGCTCGTGCCCGACGAGGTGTAGGTGTTGGTAGCGGTGACGTCGACGCTCTGCCCGTCGTCAGCCTTGCTGGCTTTCAGCTCGCCTGCGCTGAGCTTCAGCGTGCGGATGCCCATCTGGTCGTAGTTGCCTGTGCGCCCGCGCTCGTTGTCGGTAGGCAGGCGGAAGGCCTGCAGCGTGAGGGGTGCTGCCAGCAGGGCGTGCCCGTCAACGGTGTAGTCGGTGAGCTGTCCCTTCGAGAAGGTGACGCTGAAGTGCTCGCCCGTGACCTTCACCGTGCTGCTCGTCTCGGTGAGCGACAGCTCGGTGCCCTTGGCGGAGGCATAGGGCTTGCGCCCGGAGGCAGCCCGCAGGCGGTACTCCTCAGTGGCTACCTCGAAGCCCGCGTCGGCCCACTCGGTAGCCTCCTTCTGTCGGGCGCTGAAGCGGATGAAGTACTCCGCCTCGGGTGTGTCGGGCACAGCCACAGCGCGCTTGGCTTCGGGGATCATCACCTCCTGTGTCTCGCCCACGCCCAGCGTCACGTCGCCGATGGTGCCGTGAGCATACTCGATGCCGTCCTTCAGCAGGGTGTAGGCGATGTCGAGGTCGTCGAGCACCCGCTGCTGCAGCTTGCTGCGCAGCACGAAGACGCCTCCCGTGCTGTCCTTCATGTCGAAGTCGATGGGCTGGTACACCTTCTTCATGTTATAGCTCTTGGCTGTGGGCGTGTTGTCGGCCAGCACCACGCCGTTGCAGCAGAAGTTATTGTCGTTGGGGTTGTCGCCGAAGTCGCCTCCGTAGGCCCAGTACTCGCCCTTTGTGATGTCGAGTGTCGATTTCACGTCGCTCTTCGACTGCCTGCCCAGTGCTTCAAAGGTCAGCGGCAGCGAGCGTGCGCTCACCTTCAGCCCCTGGTCCTTCCAGTCCCACACGAACTCGCCCGCCATAGCGGGGTATTTCTCGTAGATGTCGAAGAACTCGCGCTGGTTACCCATCGAGTTGCCCATCGCGTGGGTGTTCTCGCACTGCACGTGGGGGCGTATGCCCGTCTTCCCGCTGTTGTAGTCGCGCAGCCGTTCGCTGCCTATGCTCTCCATGTGTCCCAGGTTGCCGTACATGGTGCTGGTGACGGAGCTCCACGTGCTGTTGCCCTCGTAGTGTGTCAGGCGTGTGGGGTCTAGCTTGCCTATGCTGTCCATCACGGTGCGGAAGTTGTCGCCCCCGCCGCTCTCGTTGCCGGCGCTCCAGATGACGATGGCGGGGTGGTTACGCAGCGTGAGCACCTGCCGCACCGAGCGCTCCACCATCGGGGCGCGGAACACCTCCACGCTCGAGAGCCCTGTGTTGCCGTGACACTCCACGTCGGCCTCCGCCAGCACGTACAGTCCCAGCCTGTCGCACAGGTCGTAGAGGTAGGGGTTGTTGGGGTAGTGCGAGGTGCGGATGGCGTTCACGTTCAGCCGTTTCATCTGCAGCACGTCGGTCTCTATCTCCTCCTTCGTGAGCGTGCGTCCGCCGTTCTCGCTGAAGCTGTGGCGGTCTACGCCGTGGAAGATGATGCGGTTGCCATTCACCAGCAGGGCGCCGTCCTTGCGTACGCTCACCGTGCGCAGGCCCACCTTCAGCGCGCGTATGTCGGTCTCCGTGCCGTTCTCCTTCAGCGTCAGCACCAGGTCGTACAGCTGCGGCTGCTCGGCGCTCCAGGCGGTGATGCCGCTGATGCCAGCGAGCGTCATCTCCACGTTGCCCGTGCGGGCGACGGCTGTCTCCTGCGAGGCGAGCACCGTGCTGCCGTCCATCAGGCGCGCCTCCAGCGTGGCAGCCGTCGGCGCCTTCCCGCCCACGTTCACGGTGAGTGCCGCGTCGGCCTCCGTGTTGTTGCTCCTCAGCGCTGTGGTGCGGAAGAAGAAGTCGTTGATGCGCGTCTTCGGGGCACTCCACAGGTAGACGTCGCGTGTGATGCCCGTCAGGCGCCAGTAGTCCTGGCACTCGAGGAACGAGCCGCTGGTGAACCTGTACACGCGCACCGATACGTTGTTCACGCCCGTGCGAACCTTATCCGTGATGTTCCACTCGCTGGGCAGGTACGAGTCCTCGGCATAGCCCACGAACTCGCCGTTCACCCACACGTAGTAGCCGTGCCCCGCGCCGTTGAAGCGGATGAACACATCGCGTCCGTCCCAGCCCTCGGGCAGCGTGAACTCGCGCCGGTACGAGCCCACGGGGTTCTTCTTCGTGCCCGTGTAGGTGAACCAGCTCGGCCGGTCGGCCATCACGCTCCACGTGTCCTTGTTGTAGCTGAAGGGGTAGCTCACGTTCACATACAGCGGCTTGTCCCACGTCTTGCCGTGCCGCAGGCCGTACACCTGCCACGACGAGGGCACCTCGATGTCGTCCCACGCTGAGGCATTGAACGCATCCTGGAAGAACGCCTTGCTTGCCTTGTCGGGTGTGCCCACCCACTGGAACTTCCACGTCCCGTTCAGTGACAGGAAGTAGGGCGAGGCCTCCGTAGCGTTTGTCGGCGTGTAGGCGCCGGCAGCCTCCCCGGCCGAGGCCACAGGGATGTCGAGCGTGTGAGCCCGCACACGGTTCAGGTTGGTCACTGTCACGTCGTCCCACTCGTTGAGCGTCTGTCCCAAGGCTCCGAGGGCGCACACCACGCCCGCCAGCCAAAGCACCGTCTTTATCTTGAAGGTATTCATAAGTTGTTATGTTTTGTTTCTGGTAAGGTACACGATCTTCTCTGCAAAGATAGGGTGAGCTGAGCGAAAAGTCAAATTTATTTGAACTTTTCCGAGGCGACCCCTATCTAAAACCGAAGGTT
Organism: Bacteroidaceae bacterium; assembly: GCA_017615125.1. Taxonomy (GTDB): domain Bacteria; phylum Bacteroidota; class Bacteroidia; order Bacteroidales; family Bacteroidaceae; genus UBA1189. Next base: position 1,717 of record JAGAAS010000041.1, on the reverse strand, counting down.
AAAGATACGGAAAATCTTTTTTCTACGCAAGAGATGGATGTTTTTTCTCCGCTGCTCGGCAGCAGCGGGTGTAGGGGGTATGGTAAGGATGTCAAGGAGCGTTTTGTCTGCAGGAGCCGAAATCCATCCTCGGGCGCCACGATGGAGGTTTTCTCTTCCTTAAGACGCTTCAACATCCGGAGTAGCGAGAGCAAAGCCAAACTTGTTTGAACTCTGCCGAGTCACGACGGATGAAGCTGCGTCTAAGTTTCCTTAGACACAGCAAAGTTACGACATTCCCCTCACGCCAAATACGGTTATATACGGTTATGTACGATTAAATTTTGAAAAAGTTTTCATTTGTTTGCAACACAATGAACGATAATTCATTGCGAGCGAACATTTTTTCCTTCTCCAAAAATCCTTTTTCTCCTAGCATAATCAGAAGAGGAAGGAATGTCAACCAAAGTCAGGAAAAGACAAGTGCGTTTCACTTGTTACTTTTGTTACACGTCACTTTTTAGGGGGTATGTAACAAAATAGGGGATATAGAGAGAAAGGAGAGAGATTTATACTTACAATTTATAAGTATAATAATTTAATTATATATTATAATTTATTATAATATATAATTAGCATATTCTCTCCCAATATTCTGCGTTACATACCCCCTAAAAAGTGACGTGTAACAAATGTAACTAATGTGTCAACCTTTCCAGGAAAACGAGGAAAGAAGCCGACGAAAGCCATGCTTTGCCTTCCCGAAATTATGCTAGGAGAAAAAAGATTTTTCGAGAAAGAATCTCGCCGTATGTAGAAAGAAAAAAATTTTTTTCCTTCTCGAACGCGCCGTATGGAGAAGGGATATTTTTCCGCACACAGATTGCATGAACGAACACGGATTTTCGCTATCTTTAACTTTTTGTTTTAGATAGGCTGCGCCTCGGGAAAAAAAATAAATTCTCAAATTTTATTTTGTTCTCCTCTCGGCTTGCACTACCTTTAACCTCCGGTTTTAGATAGGGGTCGCCTCGGAAGAAAAAATAAACTGCAGTTTATTTTGTTCTTCGCTCGGCTCACCCTATCTTTGCGTCTGCAAGGACAGGAGGAAAGAGAACCTCAGAAGTCCTTGCGGTGAAACCATGAAGACGACTTTAGCCCTTTCCCTTGTGCTCGTTGCCGCCCTGGGCGCGGCAGGACAGACGCTGACGGTGGATGCCGACAGTGTGGTGTGTGGTGTGGAACCGCTCATCTACGGTGCCTGCACCGAGGATGTGAACCATGAGATCTACGGTGGCCTCTACGACCAGAAAATCTTCGGCGAGGGGTTCGAGGAGCCTGCTCCTGTCTGCATCCGGGGGTTCCGCGCCTACGGCGAGGGATGGACGGCAGAGGGCGGCACGGTGCGCCTCACGACAGCGCGACACGGGAAGCTCGTCGCTGAGGGTGAACCGCTTGGGAGCGAACTGCCCACGAACGCCGACATAGGGCAACGCCCGGCGCAGCACGTCGTGGAGGTGGACGTGCGGTGCGACGACACGGATGCCATAGCGGGGTTCATCGTCAACGTGGCGGGAGCGGGCGAGGGAGCCGACGACTTCGACGGCTACGAGATAGCGCTCAGCGCGCGCAAGCACACGCTCGTCGTGGGCAAGCATCAGCACGACTGGCAGCCCATACGCGATGTGCCCCTGCCGTTCGCCCCGCAGGGTGTGTGGCACCGTCTGCACGTCGCCGT
>JAGAAS010000040.1 GCA_017615125.1 Bacteroidaceae bacterium | reverse complement strand
CCGATGCTGTCCTGCTCCTGGAGGAGCGAGTCGCGGTCGATGACGAGCTGGCGCATGGTCTTGGTGGAGGCGCTGGCGCTGAGAAACCCTGCCTCGAGGACGCTGAACTCGTCGTTGAAGGCGATGAGCATGGTCTTGCGGCCGAACACTTCGCGGCGGTAGGGGATGTTTTTCTTGTTGATGTTGTCGGACTTGAAGTTCTCGAACTGCTCGCCGTCGTAGAGCGTCATCTTCAGGTAGTTCTTGTCGGCGGTGGTCTCGAGCCGCCCCGAGTCGGCCTTGATGATGTGGGCGTTGTCGAAGCCGTCGGTGAAGTTGTAGATGATGACGCCGTAGAGCATGCCGGTGGTGCGGTCTTTGTGGTCGACGAAGAGGTTGTAGCCCTCGATGCCGTCGTAGAACGCCCCCTCGGGAATCTCGAGCTCGGGCGACTTCTGCTTCATGGAGACGAGCAGCGTGTTGAGCTTCAGCTGCGAGTCGGGGATGATGACGTTCTGGAAGTAGAACGACGCCAGGCACAGGGGGATGCAGAAGATGATGAGGGGGCGCATGACGCGCAGTAGCGGGATGCCCGACGCCTTCATCGCCGTCAGCTCCACCCGCTCGCCGAAGTTGCCGAACGTCATCAGCGCCGCCAGCAGGATGGCCAGCGGCAGCGAGCGGGGGACGAGCGTCAGCGTGGCATAGTAGAAGAACTTCCCCAGCACGTCGAGCGACAAGCCCTTGCCCACCATCTCGTCGACGTACAGCCACAGGAACTGCATGACGAAGATGAAGAGGCAGATGAAGAACGTCCCGATAAACATGATACCGAAACTCTTCAGCACAAACAGGTCAAGTCTTTTCAAGCGCACGCAGGGATGAGTTACTTCGTTTCAAGCTGCAAAAGTAACACAAAAGAAAGGGAGAAAAAAGAAACGACGCTATTTTTATAATAATTTACCATACTCACTCCGATGCTCAGATGCCTCCGCGCCGCGAGAGCTGCTCGGCAAAGCTTTCCCAGAGTTGAATCAGTCCCTCGGTGTCCTCGTCGTCGGTCTGCTCGGTCACCTCGAGGACGTAGGTGTTCGTCATCTCGCTGAACGTGATGCGCAGTTCCCAGTAGGTCTTCGGGCTCTCGTCCGTCCAACGGAAGCGGACGTAGGTGCCGATGCGCTTGGCAACGAGCTCGGCGTGGCGCGTCTCGCCCCCGCCCCAACTGAAGGTATAGAGCCCCTCGGCGTCCTCGGTAATGCGGTCGGCCATCCAGGCCTCCATGCCGCCCGTCGTGCCCACCCTATCCCAGATCATGGAACGGGAGTTGCTGTTCAACGGAAATTCTAAGTGAATTTTCTCCATGGTCTTGTGGTTTTTGTCGTTCTCACCGCAAAAATAGTCAATCCCGTTAAGGAAAACAAATTTTTTTCCGATAATCTTTCGTAATGTTGAAAAATCATTACTCGCCGACAAAAAAAGGGCGAAAAAGTTGCACGGATGAAAAAATCCCTGTACCTTTGCGCCGCTTTTCCGGAAAACGGACGCGATGGCGGGATAGCTCAGCTGGTTAGAGCGCATGATTCATAATCATGAGGTCCTCAGTTCAATCCTGAGTCCCGCTACAAAAAGATTTCAGCAACCTACAATCGTAAGTTGCTGATTTCTTTTTCCGAAAACTGCCGAAGCCGTCGGCCGGGGAGGCTGTTCGGGGGGAGGGAAGACGCCTGCTTATTTGGCAATCGTCTTCTTGCCTTCCTGGACGCGGATGCCCTTGGCGTTCTTCGTCGTCTTCTGGCCCTGCAGGTTGTAGTAGTCGCTGTCGGCCTCGTCGTGGCTGATGCCCATGATGGCGGTCACCTCACCCATGCTGGCGGCGTGGCGAATCTTCAGCTCGCTGGCCGTGGGCGTCTGCTCGTCCCAGGTGAAGCCGCAGCGTGTGGGCAGGAAGATTTTGTCGGCTTCGGTGCGCAGCAGCACGCTCTCCAGGGGGGTGACATCTTGCTTTGCGGGGATGCCGTAGCGCCCCACCTTCTCGATGCTCTCCCAGCTGCTGCTGAAGGTGACGGTGTTGCCGCGGCCGTCGGCCATGCTGACGGTCTTCAACTCGGCATCGAAGTCCACGACATCGGTGTTCCTCACCCTCATGTACTGGTCGGTGGGCGAATAGACGAGGTAGGGCATGCCGGCTTGGATGCCGTCGGCCGTGCAGTCAACGAAGTAGAGGTTCAGCGTTGCACCCTCCTGCTGGAGGCCTGCCAGGCGCTCCACCTTCAGCCCTTTGGCGGCAGCGGCCACCTGCTCGGCCGTCAACGAGAACGGCAGGCAAAGCGTGTTGTAACCGGCTAGGAAATAGCGGTTCAGCTGTACCGTCTGCTCGGTGTTCATCATCTGCTCGACGTCCAGCGTGGGTGTGCTGGCATAGATGTACTTCACTCTGTTTTGTGCCAAGGCCGTAGTGCTCAGGGCCAGGGCCACTGTCAATGCAAATACAAAATGTTTCATGCGTATAAGTTTTTAAGGGGTTATTCTGGTTGCAAAGTTAGCGAATTGTTTTCAATACCTCCAAACTTTTCTCGGCAAAAGTGAGAAAAAATTTGGTCGTTAGGATGTAGGTGTGTACATTTGCAGAAAAAAAGGAATGAGAAGGTCGTGTTTGACAATCCTGTTGCTTGGCATCGTGCTGGTTTCGTGCGACCCTGGCTTCAGTCAGGAATACTATTTCCAGAACGATTCGTCGCACGGTGTCACCATTGTTGCCCTGATGGACACGGCCGACATGTACTATTTCACTTATTTCGACAGCATCCGCGTCCGCTATTTCAATAACCCCGACGGCATCACCATTCCCGCAGGTGAACGCATCCTGCTTGACCATGACGGCGGACTGGGGAGGGCCTGCAACGAGGGCACAGGCGAACACCTCCGACACTACATTTACAGCGACAGCGTCCGCTTCGTGTTCGACGACGGGCGTTATCTCTACTTCCACCACGAGCTCCCTGCGCCCCATAGTCCTTACGACAGCGACAGCTACGTCTTCGAAGGCGATTTCCGACGTTTCGGTTCTGAGGGCATCTCCACATACATTCTCACCGACGACGACTATAGTCGCGCTGTGGCGCCATGAACAAGGAATGAGCTAATCGATAATATCGGTAAAAATGAATACAATGAATAGAAGTCTCGTCGTTTTTTTGCTTACCTTCGTGGCAGGGTTTCTGAACATTTCTGCCTACACCACGGCAGGCAACGGCACTACATACAACCTGGAAAAGCTCTCACAGCTGGACGACTCGGATGTCCTCCGCTTCGATGACTGGGGCAAGGTGACCTATATGATTGTCGGCACCGTCACCATCGCCGAGGGCGACCGCTTCGTGATGGACGACGACGTCCTCGTCCAGTTCGACGACAATGCCACGCTCGTCGTCAACGGGGAGGCCGACTTCCGTCTGGCAAAGGGCTCTACCTTCGACAGCGCCTTCGACGACAACAACGCCACGCCCATCGGCATCCAAATTGCCAACACCAAGGGCATCACCGAGTTCACGAACTGCACCTTCTACTACGTGGGACTTCGCAACGGCTCCCCATGCGGCATGAACCTCTCGCACTGTGCCTTCTACAACCACAACGGTGCCATCGGACAGGGAGCCCTCACGATGGGTACCGATGGTGCACCCTTCCACCTCGCCGACTGCCACTTCGAAAACTGCGCCAAGGCTGCCGTCGCAGGTGCTGCCAACTACCGCAATCCGCTCGTCGTCGAGCGATGCACCTTCTACCGTAACGGCACTGCCAACGGAAACACCCCCCAGCTCAACCTTACCGTTGCCGACAGCATCGTCGTCCGCAGCTGCACCATCGAGGGCAATCCGACGAACACGATGGTGGGCGGCATCGTCGTGGCCAACCTGCTTGGCTTCGAGGGGGACTATGTGACCATCATCGAGGACAACCGCATCACCGACAACCGCTTCGGCATCGCCACCTACCTCAGCCAGAAGGCATACATCGTGGACAACATCCTCGTCGACAACAACCACGAGACCAACGCCATGAACGGTGGAAGCGGCATCAACGTCTACGACCCCTACCAGACGCAGTACACCTACATCAGCGGAAACCACATCGAGGGCTCGCTCTGGGGCATCACCCTCGTGGGTGGAAAAGAGGCCAACCTGGGACGCACGGACGT
>JAGAAS010000039.1 GCA_017615125.1 Bacteroidaceae bacterium | reverse complement strand
GTCACAACTGTCACGCTTGGCTCATAATTGCTTGTTTGTTAAGGTTTTATTTCCCTACAAGGCTATCATCACGCGTGACAGGCTTATTTCTCGTTAGCGTAGATGACCTCCTTGAGCACCTTCTGGGCTATGTTGCTAGCCTAGCGCACCAGTTTCATGGGGAGCTGCAAGAGCGTATGTGTTTTAACCTTCTTCCTGCTTTCCCAAGTCGGATGATTACTTCAGCAAAGGTACGAATAAGCGAGCGAAAAAACAAATAAAAAACAAAGTTTTTTCATTTTTTCTTCCGAGCAGGAGTACCTTAGAAATCCAATTCAAAGGTACATAAAAGGCGGGATTCTCACAAGCGAAAAATGGACTTTTTTCCAAAAAGTTAACCCACTTCGTGGCTTTTCTTCGTTCGCGACTCGGCAGCATTGATGCAAGCATCATATTGCTCTCGCTGCTCACTCAGTTTCCCACTTTTTTATTGGGCTGTGGGTCAGATTCTTGAGCAATCAGGCAAAGGCTATTGTCGATGATTCTCACTCAGGGAATTCGTACACCAGATACTGCATGTTGGGTTCGGTCGGGTAGTTTGTGAGGCGGCCGGTGCGCGTTACGAACGACAGGATGCCATTGTAGATGTTGTTGCCGAAGGTGTATTGGTCGGCATAGATGTTGATGTAGTGGATGCGGCGGGCATCGTAGTCGAGAAGCCGTCTTGTGTCGCCCACGGGCATGCCGTCGATCAAGACGAGTGTCGGCAATGTGGTGTTGAACGGTTCTTCCTCCTTGCGGACGATCAACCTGGGCACGCCGTTGATCTTCGTGCTGCTGACGCGGATCACATATTCGATGAGCACCTCCCTGATGGTGAGGAACTGGCGGTACTCGTCAAGGTTATAGCTCAGGTCGGGTCGGACACCAAACACCCTTTCGTCGTAATCCAGCGGCACTCCTTCTTCTGCCGTGTTGTCGGCATAATCGCCCAGCTGCGGTTCGCGCTTGGCAGGTGCGATGGCCATCTGATGCCGCTGCAAGTCGAGCGAGCGTGCCTCCACCTCGCTGCGGTTGTAATGGAAGACGAGCTGCGGGAGCCGCCTCGGGAGCAGGACGGCAAACGGGCTGCTCATCTCGATGGGCAGGCTGATGCCTGTGGACGACATTGCCGTGAGCACCAGCGGCTGCTTCCCGTGGATGCCGAAGGTGTAGAAGACGGCCGTGGAGTCGTCGACCATCTGCCCCTCGAAGTAATGGATCTGCTTGCCGACGATGCTTAGGGAGGGACTGATCTGGCTGGCAGTGAACGTGCGGCCCTCGTGGACATTCTTGATGCGCGCCTTAATGATATGGCCCTCGGCCTCGCGCACTTCGGCCTCCTTCGCGTCCACCAGATCGGCCGCAGGGCCGCTTGGCGAGGCGTAGCTCAACGTGTCGGGATGGGTGACGCCGACCCATTCGATTCGGTCGTCCACACTCTTCTGAAGCGGGTTGACGATGGCGACAAGCCTGTGGGCCACACGGGTGCTGTGGCGCGTATAGACCGACAGCACGTAGTAGCCGCTGTGGAGGCTGGAGGGCAGCTCGATGATGCCCGTACCCTTGCCTCCCTTGAGGCCCACCACGACGCCCGCAGCCAGGCCATGCGTGTCGCACAGCTCAGCATAGGCAATCAGGGCATCGTCGTCGGTCACGCTGACGCTCATCGCCTCGCCGGCGAGGTACCAGGTGCGGTCGGTCTCGACATTCGCTGCACAGATGCTCAGCGCGAATGCCATCGAAACAATCATCGTCGTTGCTCTGTTGTTCATGTTAGTGACTGATGTTTTCATCCAATGACCAAAAATCGGGTTCTTCATCACGGGCACCCCTCAGACGGACATCCAGCTGATAGTCGTAGGCCCATGCCGTCTGCAAAACGCCACCGGGCCTATACCGTTCATCTTTCCACTCGCACAGGAACATGCCTTCCTTTACCACCATCCGGTAGCAGGCCATCTCGTCGCAGTCGTTGAGCCATCGGCGGTCGTCTTTCCAGAGCGGGCGGACGACGGAATAATCCTCGGCATGGAGGAAGAACCTGTATGCGCTCGTGTTCAGCGAGCATCCCACAAACCCTATCACGTGTTTCGGTGACGTGAGGCAATGGATGTTGGAGGGCAGGGCGGAAGGGAGCGGCGTGAACAGGCCTCCCATCTCCGAACCCGCCTGACGGCGGGCAAGGCCATACTCATACTCGGCCTTTGAGATGGCGCGCTGGTGTACCAGGCCGCTATACTTGTAATAGACCCGCTCGCTAGTGCGGTCGATGTCGTAGAGCTTGAGTCGCCGGATCTGCTGTCCTTCGTAGTTCAGGCTGCTGCCAACCATGATCGTCGAGGCTGTCAGCGTCTTCCATCCGCGTGTGGGGAACTGGTTGGGGTCGTAGACGGGCTGCGATGTCTTGATGTCGAAATAGATGACGGTGGTGTGGTCGGGGTGCACCTCCCAGGTCTCATCGTATGTCCACGAGTAGTAGTTGGCCTTGTCCGGATTGAAGGGGGCGTCGGGCGTGACGAGCACGTCGATATTGCTTTCCCGCGTGTCCTGTACCACGCTCACGTCGGCGATGCCCTCCGTGGGGAGCGGCTTCTGAGGTTCCGACTCATAGACATCGCCGTCGACCTCGATATGCAGGTAGTACTCCACGTCGGGAGCGAGGTCGTCCACCCAGCAGGAGTAACGACCGTCGGTGCCCTGCGTGGCGTACACAGAGCCGTCGCTGCCGCGGACGGAGACGCTTGCTCCCTCAACCACCGGGGGAGCCAAGGGGGAGTTGACGGGCTGCGTGCGCGTCAGGATGAAGGTGTTTAGCTGGCCGGAGCATATCGTGCCTTCGACGACGAGCAGGTTGGAGTCGCTGGCGGAGATGTCGGCCTCGTATTCTTCAATGCAGCCCGACAATGTGCACGCGCACACCATCAGACACAGCGCAATATATAGTGGTTTCCTCCGTTTCATATCTCTCAACTCTTAACTCTTAATTGAATCGAATATTCAGTGACACAAAGGGAATGACCGTACCGAATACGGACAGCTTATACCCTTTTATCCTTCCCCCCTCGGTGACATAGTAGATGGTGTAGGCATTTCGGCGTGCGAGTGCATTGTACACACCGAAGGAGAACGAGGTGTGCAGGAAGCTTGTCAAGTGATGGGTGGGCTCTACGTTGAACGCAAGGTCCAGGCGCATGTAGTCGGGGATGCGATAGGTGTTGCGGTCGGTGTAGTAGGGCATGTATTTCTGATTGTACGTGTCGAAGTACTGTCCTGCGGGCACCGTCGTCGGGCGGCCTGTGGCATAGTTGAAGTTGCTCGAGAGGCTGTACCGCTCAGTGAACTTGTAGTTGAGCACAGCCTTTGCCTCGTGGGGACGGTCGTATTCCGACGGGTACCACTCGCCGTTGTTCAGCGGCATGGGCACCCTCTCGTCGTCCTGACGTACCAACGAGCGCGAGTAGGTGTAGCTGACCCATCCGTTGATCTTTCCCAGGGGTTTCTTCGCCTGCAGCTCGATGCCGTATGCCCGTCCCTTGGTTGAGATCACGTCGGTCTCGAGGTGGTGGTTCATCAGCAGGACTGCGGAACTGCGGTAGTTGAGGTAGTCGCTGATGTGCTTGTAGTAAACCTCTGCCGAGAACTCGTAGGCTTTGTCGGCGGTCTCGTGATTGATGCTGGCTGCCGCCTGCCAGCCGCTTTGGGGCTTGATGTTAAGGTCGGAGAGCTTCCACATGTCCGTAGGTGACATGATGAGCGTGTTCGATACCTTATGGATATACTGGTGCATGGTGTTGAAGCCAGCCTTCAGCGAGAGGTTTTCCTTCAGGGCATAGCGGGCCGACAGGCGCAGCTCAGGGGCCTGATAGGTCTTGATGATGCCTGTCTCGCGGCGTGTCTCCTTCCACGTTCCCTCTGCCGGGAGCTCACCGTCGTAATAATAGTTCACGTCGCGGGGCCCGAGTGCATTGAACATCGTATAGCGCAAACCGGAGGAGACCGACAGCTTCTCGTTGAGCGAATGCTCAATGCCGATGTATGCCGCGCTCTCCAGCGCCTTTTCCCGCTCCAGTTGATCGGTGTTTATGCACGATTGCTCACCCACGGGCTCATACCTGCCCGCCTGCACGTCGTAATGCTGCACGGAGAGACCGTAGGTGAGGAGCTGCTTTTCCGTCAGATGATGGCGGATGTGCAGCTTGCCCCACAGCTGGTCGATGCCGAAGCTCAATCGCGCTGCCATAGAGGGCGTGTTCCAGTCCTCGTTGAAGTAGTCGTAGTGGTCAAGTCCGGTGGAGACTGTTGCCGTCACCTTCTCGCTCAGGACGGAGCGCCACTCTGCGGAGGCGTTGCGGTTCTGATAGCCATAGCTGTCCTTGGAGCTGAACGAGAACCTGTCGTTGCTCCAGTAGCCATAGACCTTGAGGCGATGCATGCTGTTGACCTTCCAGGTCAGCACGCTTCCCAGGTCGAAGAAGTTTGCAGCACCGTTCCTGTAGCCGCTCTTCTCGGGCAGCATCTTGAGCATCCAGTCGCTATAGGTGGTACGCCCATTCAACAGCAGCGACACATGTTCTTTGACAACAGGAATCTCGAGATTTGCCTTGCTAGTAAGCGCGCTGATGCTTGCCTGCCCGGTGAGCTTCTGCATGTTCGCCTCCTTCGAGTTCACCGTGAGCACGCTGCTTATACGGCCTCCGTATTCGACGGGAATGCTCGACTTGAAGAGCTCCACATCCTCCACCGCATCGGAGTTGAACGACGTGAACAGTCCGAATAGGTGGGAAGGGTTGTACACCGTGCCGCCATTGAAGAGGATGAGGTTCTGGTCGGTGGCGCCTCCCCGTACGTTGTATCCGCTGGAAGCCTCTCCGACGGTGGTGACACCGGGCATAGTGAGCACGATCTTCATCACATCCGACTCGCCGAAAGCCGAAGGGATGTTCTTCAGCTTCTGGGGCCTGAACTTCTCGGAGCCCAGCATGGTGTTTTTTATCGCCGACAGACGGCCTCCGACAACGACTATCTCGTCGAGCTCTTGCGAGTCGGAAATGCTAGCCCTTGCCTTCTTCACGCCCGGCACGGAATAGACGTCGGCGCTGGAACCCAATGCGATGGGGACGAATTCGTTGTCAAGGACGGGAATGCCGAGGGTAAGCGCTGATTCGTCGATGGATGCAGCAGAGTCCGGCAGCAGGACGGGACGGGTTGTTGCTTCTTTAGCTTCTTCGCTTTCGCCTATTTCTTCGCTTTCACCCATTACATTGACTGCTCCGACTCCTTTCACCTCTCCGACCAACCTCGCAAGGCTTTCCTCGCGCTTACTTCTTGAGAAGGAAAGACGATTCTTCTTCGCAAACTGCCTGATCTGCTCTTTTTGTTCGGGAAAGAGCTTGGCGACATCCGATGCACGCTTCACGTGATGCGTCACTCCGTCAGGAGTCATGAGCGTATAACACTCTTCTGTACTGAGGGTCTTCAGGTATTTCTCTCCACTGAAGGCTCTCTCGCCATTATAAACCTTCCAGACACAATGAAAGAGACGAATGCCGTTGGCGCTTCCATCACAAATCAACGCTGCATACCGTGAGCTGTCTTCCGGATCGTGCACATATCTGCAGCCATCCATCTCGAACCAGTCGACAAATTTCTGTTCAGGCAGACAAACCACCTTTTCCCCTGGGGGAAGAACGACAACACTCTGCGTCAATTGGTCGAAGCGCAGTTGCACGTCGTCGTACACCACGCCATGATAGCTGATGCGCCCTTTGTACATGTCCGTAGTGCCTTTATAATAAGGCAAGTCGTGCCACAACGGCTTGGGGTACTGCAGCTCAATCGCCCCCACATACAATCGGGCAAAATCAGAGGCAGAGGAAAAAAACTCCTGAGCCACTGCATGCTGTACGACGACCATCATACAGGCAAATACCAACCTGTATTTTCTCATGTTTCCCTGTCTGCCTGAGGATATAACGCACAAATGTAGCGTTTTTTCTCAATCACACAAAGAATATGCTGGTTTTTCATATCTATCATGGCAGCTCTATGGTGCGTTGGCGCAGGTAGAGCTACTCGTAGAGGGCGGTAGAGAGGTAGCGCTCACCCGTGTCGGGGAGGATGACGACGATGGTCTTGCCGGCATTCTCGGGGCGCTGGGCGAGGAGGATGGCGGCGTGGAGCGCGGCACCAGAGGAGATGCCCACAAGAAGCCCTTCCTGCTTGCCTACCTCGCGCGAGGTGGCGAAGGCATCGTCGTTGGTGACGCGGATGATTTCGTCGACGACGGCGGGGTGGTAGTTCTGAGGCACGAAGCCTGCGCCGATGCCCTGTATCTTGTGCGGTCCAGGCTGTCCTCCCGAGAGGACGGGCGAGCTGTCGGGTTCGACGGCAACGGCGCGGATGGAGGGCTTGTGGGCCTTCAGCCCTTCGGCGGTGCCGCTGAGCGTGCCTCCTGTGCCTACAGCGGAGACGAAGATGTCGACAGAGCCGTCGGTGTCGGCCCATATCTCCTCGGCGGTGGTGGTGCGGTGCCGCTCGGGGTTGGCTGGATTCTCGAACTGCTGGGGGATGAAGGCGCCGGGATTCTCTTCCTTCAGCTCGTTGGCGCGGCGGATGGCGCCCTTCATGCCCTCGCTGCCGGGTGTGAGCTCGAGGGTAGCACCGAGCTGCTTGAGCAGCTTGCGGCGCTCGATGCTCATGGTGTCGGGCATGGTGAGGATGAGATGGTAGCCCTTGACGGCTGCCACCCAGGCGAGGCCGATGCCGGTGTTGCCGCTCGTGGGCTCGATGATGAGGGCTCCTTCGCGGAGCAGACCCTGCTGCTCGGCTACCTCTATCATGGCGAGGGCGATGCGGTCCTTGACGCTGCCGCCGGGGTTGAAGTACTCGACCTTTGCCACGAGGCGTGCCTGCAGCTGATACTGTTTCTCAATCCGCTTGAGTTCTACAAGCGGCGTACGGCCGATAAGTTCGGTCAGGTTGTTGTAAATGCGTGCCATTTTTGTGTTATTTAATAAATAGTGAATAATATGCTCAGATGGAGATGCCGTAGTTGTGCTTGACGACATCCATGACGAAGGTGCTCTCGATGGAGCCGACGTCGTCGATTTTCCCCAACACGTTGAGGAGGAACTCACGGTAGTACTTCATGTCGGGCGCCTGTATCTTCAGTAGGTAGTCGAAGCTGCCGGAGATGTTGTAGCACTCGGTGACCTCAGGGATGTCCTGGACGACTTCGGTGAAGTGGGTGGCGATGTCGTTGTTGATCTTATTCAGCTTCACGTTGCAGAAGACGACGAACCCGCGTCCCAGCTTTTCAGCGTTGAGGATGGCGACATACTTCTCGATGTAGCCGTTCCCCTCGAGCCGTTTGAGGCGCTCGAATACGGGAGTGGAGGAGAGGCTCACGCGTGAGGCAAGCTCCTTGACGGTGAGGTGGGCGTCCTCCTGGAGGAGCCGAAGGATCTGAAGGTCCACTTTGTCGAGATTTTCCATACTATATAAAAAAGGATAATCGTTTTGGATTTGAATTGCGGGACAAAGGTAGTGCATTTATCTACAAAACATCAAATTTTTATAAGAAAAAAATATGAATATGATAAAAATAAGAACTTTGTTCTAATAATACCTTGTTTTGCTGGTAAAAACATGTAATTTGTTCTTTTCGGGGTGTGCCAAATAGTTTTATTTTCCGAAAATCGCCTACATCTTGCGGGGTATTTCAGCCCAGCGTACCTTTGCAGCCGACATTGAAACCAAAATTCAAACCTTAAATACATTATTATTATGGCAACAAACAACTATCGTTTCGAGACGCTCCAGCTTCATGTGGGGCAAGAACAAGCAGATCCGGCAACCGATGCCCGCGCAGTACCTATCTATCAGACCACATCGTATGTGTTCCGCAACTCGCAGCATGCTGCCGACCGTTTCGGATTGCGCGATGCAGGCAACATCTACGGACGCCTGACGAACAGCACGCAGGGTGTCTTCGAGGATCGCGTGGCAGCACTCGAGGGCGGAACGGCAGGCCTCGCTGTGGCTTCCGGTGCTGCTGCCATCACCTATGCGCTGCAGAACATAGCCCGTGCGGGTGATCATATCGTGGCTGCAGACAATCTGTATGGAGGCAGCTACAACCTGATAACGCACACCCTTTCGACGCAGGGAGTCGCCTTCACTATCGTTAACCTGAATGATCTGGATGCGCTGGAGGCAGCCATCAGGCCCAACACGAAGGCGGTCTTCGGCGAGACGTTCGGGAACCCTAACTCCGATGTGCTTGACCTGGACGGCGTGGCTAGGGTAGCCCACAAGCACCAGGTGCCGGTAATCATTGACAACACGTTTGCCACACCCTTCCTCTTCCGCCCGCTGGAACACGGCGCCGACGTCGTGGTGCATTCGGCAACGAAGTTTCTCGGCGGGCACGGAACGAGTCTCGGCGGAGTGGTTGTCGACGGAGGGTCGTTCGACTGGAAGGCAGCACCCGAGAAGTTTCCTACGCTAGCGTTGCCCGATCCCAGCTATCACGGCGCGGTGTTTGCCGATGTGGCAGGGCCGGCAGCCTTTGTCACCCGCATCCGTGCTGTGCTGCTGCGCGACACGGGAGCTGCGATATCGCCCTTCAACGCTTTCATCCTGCTGCAGGGACTGGAGACGCTCTCCCTGCGTGTGGAGCGGCACGTCTATAACGCCCTGAAGGTGGTAGACTTCCTGAACAACCATCCGAAAGTGGCACAGGTAAGCCATCCTGCTGTTGTCTCCCATCCCTCGTACGCCCTTTATAAGAAGTATTTCCCGCAGGGGGCGGGCAGCATCTTCACCTTTGAGATAAAGGGCGGGCAGGATGCCGCGTGGAGGTTTATCGACTCGCTGAAAATCTTTTCGCTGCTTGCCAACGTGGCTGACGTGAAGAGTCTCGTCATCCATCCCTACACCACGACGCACTCGCAGCTGAGCCCCGAAGAGCTGGAGCAGCAGCACATCACCCCCAGCACCGTGCGCCTGAGCATAGGCACCGAGCATATCGACGACATCATCGCCGACTTGAGCCAGGCACTCGACAAGGCGTGAGCCGCTTCTGGGAACCAGCCTTTTTTTGAAGAAAGGAAAAAAATTTTGGAGAAGGAATCTCGCCGTATGAAGAAAGAATCTCGCGAGATGTAGAAAGAAAAAATTATTTTCGAGAAGGAATAATTTCGCTTTAAGGAACTCGGTTTATGACTACTGCACTTTTGCTTTCTGGAGGTGTTGACAGTGCATGGGCTCTACACTTGTTGTGCGAGCAGGGCGTCTATCCCGATTTGTTTTACATAAAGATTGGAGACAAGGATAACAAAGAGCTTACTTGCACGGCGGAGGAGGATATTGAACTCTGCCGTGCAACAGCTCGTCGCTATGCGCTGCCTCTCGAGGTGGTCGATCTGCAGAAGGAGTACTGGGAATATGTGGTTGGATATGTGACAGAGCATGCCCGGAGGGGGCTCACGCCCAATCCAGATGTTATGTGCAACAAGTTCATCAAGTTCGGATGTTTCTTCGACTTAATAGGGCATCGTTACGACGTTGTGGCAACGGGGCATTATGCCAACGTGCTGACAGACGCCGAAGGTGTCAAGTGGCTGGGCACAGCCCTCGACCCCGTGAAAGACCAGACAGACTTTCTGGCCCAGATAACCTATGAGCAATTGTCGCGCCTGACTTTTCCTGTGGGGCCCCTGCTGAAAGAAGAGGTGCGTCGCAGAGCATTGGAGGCGAGGTTGCCCAGCGCGCTGCGTAAGGACAGTCAGGGGATTTGCTTCCTCGGGCAGGTTAACTATCCTTCGTTCCTCCGCAGGCTGCTGGGGGAACGTGAAGGTGATGTGATTGACATAGAATCGGGAAAGAGCGTCGGAAAGCACAAGGGCTACTGGTTCTATACCATAGGACAGCGCAAGGGACTCGGGCTGGGAGGAGGACCGTGGTATGTGACAGGGAAGGATGTCGAAAAGAATATCATCTATGTCGCCCACGGATATGATTGTGAGGAACAGTATCGCAGTACGTTTGTCCTGCGCGACTTCCATTTTATCTCTGGTGACCCTTGGGAGGGGGCTCCCGAAGCGGATGTGTCGATTAAGATACGCCATACGCCCGAATTCGTTCGGGCACATCTCACACGGAGACGAGACGGCTTTCAGATTGTTTCGGAAAAGCCTTTACAAGGCGTTGCTCCCGGGCAGTTTTGCGTGCTGTACGATGCCTCACATACCCGCTGTGTGGGGAGTGGGGAGATAAGCGCGGATAATTGACGAAAGGTTTGCTTCTCGCGTTATGCCTCTGTCTGGAAAGCAGACGGAGGCTTTTTGTGCGTCTTTTCTGCGGTTTTCTTTTGCGAAAGCAAACAAATGCTTAACTTTGCTGCGCAAAGGCAGTCGGAGCGCCATGCGTGAGCGGGGCGCGGGGCTGCGAAAAAAATGGTATCGATATGAAGAACTATGGATTCATAAGGGTGGCAGCTGCTGTGCCCTCGGTGCGTGTGGCTGACGTGACGTTCAACGTACAGCAAATCATTTCTTCTCTGCGGAAGGCTGAGGAGGCGCAGGCATCGCTTGTCGTGTTCCCCGAGCTCAGCGTTACGGCTTACACTTGTGCTGACTTGTTTGCGCAGAACCTCTTGCTCGAGGAAGCCGAGAAGGGTGTGGCAGCTATTGCCGCTGCTACGAAGGACTGTGCGGTTGCCGTCGTAGTGGGCGTGCCTGTACGCATAAACGGAAATCTCTACAACTGCGCTGCCGTCATCCGCGAAGGTGCCCTCCACGGGCTGGTGCCCAAGATGTACATACCCAACTATAACGAGTTCTACGAGGCACGCTGGTTTGCTTCGGGTGCCGACTTCTTGGAGCCGGAGGCTGTCAGCTACGCGGGCTTCGACGTTCTCGTCACTCCCAACCAGCTCTTCCGCCTGGGCGAGGCGACAGTAGGCGTGGAGATTTGCGAGGACCTGTGGGCTCCCATCCCGCCCTCGTCGTTCCACACGCTTGCGGGTGCCGACATCATTGTCAACCTCTCGGCGAGCGACGAGGTGCTGATGAAGCCATACTACCGGAAACGGCTCATCGCCAACAAGACATCACGCACAGGCTGTGCCTATGTGTTCTGCTCATGCGGGTACGGCGAGTCGACGCAGGACGTCGTCTTCTCCGGCACATCTCTGATCTACGAGAACGGCACGCTGATGGCCGAGGGCGAGCGCTTCAGCATGGAGCCGACGATGATACTCTCCGACGTGGATGTGGAGAAGGTGCACACCCTTCGCCAGAAAGACAACACCTTTGCCGTTGTCACACCCGACGGCATGCGCACTTCCGACTATACCAAGCTCTACAGCACGGTGGACTTGGGCGATGCCGTCGACACCGATTTCGAGAAGGCTTTCTACCGCTATGTGGAGCCGCATCCCTTTGTGCCTGCAGGCGACAAGGCTGAGATTGAGCGCCGCGCATCGGAGATAACATCCATACAGGTGATGGGATTGGCGAAGCGCCTGCAGCACGTGGGCTGCCAGACGGCAGTCATCGGCATCTCGGGAGGACTCGACAGCACGCTGGCGCTGCTCGTCACGGTGATGGCGTTTGACAAGCTGGGATGGAAGCGCGAGAAGATTATCGGCATCACGATGCCGGGCTTCGGCACGACAGGGCGCACACACAGCAATGCTGTAGACCTCATGAAGGCGCTGGGCGTCACTGCAAGGGAGATTTCCATCGTGCCTGCCGTTAACCAGCACTTCAGCGACATCGGACAGGACCCCTCCAATCACGACGTGACGTACGAGAATGCCCAGGCACGCGAGCGCACACAAATACTGATGGATATCGCCAACAAGGAAAACGGACTGGTGGTAGGCACGGGAGACCTCTCGGAGTTGGCACTGGGGTGGGCTACCTACAACGGAGACCACATGTCGATGTATGGCGTGAATGCCGGTATTCCCAAGACGTTAGTCAAGTACCTTGTGCGCTGGGCTGCGCTTCATAAGTTTGCCGAGAAAGGTCCAGGGCGCTCAGCAAAGGATATCCTGCTCGACATTGTCGACACGCCCATCAGCCCCGAGCTGACGCCGGCAGACGAGAAGGGCAACATCGCGCAGAAGACAGAGGATCTCGTAGGACCTTACGAGCTGCACGACTTTTTCCTCTATCACTTCTTCCGTTTCGGCTATGCGCCGTCGAAGGTGCTCTTCCTCGCCAAGAAGGCGTTCCTGGGCAAGGAGAGCGATAGCAACGTGTTCGTAGGCCCCGAAGGGAAAGCCTGTCAGTACACCGAAGACGACCTGAAGAAGTGGCTGCGGAAGTTCTACTGGCGTTTCTTCAGCCAGCAGTTCAAGCGCTCTTGTCTGCCCGACGGGCCGAAGGTGGGCTCTGTGTCCCTCTCACCCCGCGGTGACTGGCGCATGCCCTCCGATGCCGTCTCGGCACTTTGGATTGATGATATGAAATAAGTAAGTCCTGTCTCCCAACTTGCAGCAGGGAACTTTCTGGAAAAGGAGATAGCGGGGGAAGACTCCTGCTATTTCTTTTTCTTCTTCTCCACTTTCTTGTCCTCGATGATGCTGGCTTGATATCCTGTCTTTCGTACAGCTTCGGCAAGGGTTTCGCTGCTGGTGAACTTGTCGTCATAGGTAAGGATGATGGTCTTCTGAGGTACGTCGGCTGCTATCTTCTTTAGTCCTTTCTCAAACTTTATCTTGTCCTTGATAGTTTTCACACAACTCTCGCAGTGAAGGTTTGTTTGGAGTGTCACTTCGCGGATGGCAGCAGAGGCTGTTACGACAAGTGCCATGAGGGCGACGGAAAGGAGAATTCTTTTTTTCATAGGAATATATCAGTTTTTTTGTTTGTTTTTGAACTTGAAACGGATGCCAGCATAGAACATGGCTTTTTCAAGAGGCCCCCAAATCATCGTTGAGTCGAAATTTCCTCCCCACGGATTTGAAGCGTCTATGATGGCATATTCTTGACAGGTTCCCGTCAGGTTCTCTCCACCAGCATAAATGCTTCCCCAGCGGAAAAGGCGTGTTACCTGTGCGTTGAGAATTTGATAGGGCTCGTATGTCGCATCCCACGACAGATTTCCGTCGGGTAGCGTATAAGGATTGGGTAGACGTCCTCCACCGTTCATTTGCAAGGTGACGTCTACTTGCCACAGTTCCAAAGGCGATTTCCATGTACCTGAGAACAAACTTTTGTAATGACTTGTGAGAGGAAGTTCCCTGAGGATGCCGTTGTAGGTGGTGCGTGCATCCATAAAGCGGAATGCCGCACTGACGCTTATGGCATCGGAGATATCGTAAGTGGCATTGGCCTGCGTCGTGTGTGAGAAGGCCGTTCCCTGTAGGTTGTGGAAGTGCACGGCATGAGGGTCGGTATCCATGTCTGCCACAAGCTGGTTGATGATATGGGTATAATAGTATTCGAGACTGAGGGTCAGGGGGGTGTCAAACAGGGGGAAATGCAAGGATGCGCTGATGCCACTATTCCACGCCTCCTCTTGCTTGAGGTGCTTGTCGATAACGATCTGTCGACTGCTTGCCAGCATGTTATGGCTTTCCGCAAGGACATGAGGCGTGCGGTATCCCTTGCCTCCCGAGGCACGGAGCGAGAAGATGTCGTTTGGCGCCCATTTGATATGAGCACGCGGAGTGACGAAGGCTCCGTAAAGATTACTATAGTCGGCACGAATGCCTCCCATCATCACCAGTTTGTCGTGGAGGTTGAACGTGTATTGCACGTAGGCTCCCGGCACGCACTCCTTTTCATCGTCATGATTCCGTACTCCGTCAGCAACGAGAGAATAGTCCTGTCGGAAATCGTCAAAGTTAAGGCTGGCTCCTGTGGAGAGGCTGTGGATGTCGTCGATGTCTGTTTCGTACATAAGTGAGGCATATCCGTTGAGCTCATCGATGCCATAGAACTTCTTTCCGTAGACGGCGTCTTGTACGTGGCGCGAGCCGGACAGGATGAGGGCAATATTGGAGCCTTTGTCGGGGTTGACGAAGTAGGCATTTTTCACAAACGACTCCCAGCGGCGCGTGCTGATGTCGATGGAATAGGGATTTGTTTCTGGATGTACAAGAACGAATGTTTGCATGTTACCTCCGTGCCGCCGTTCACTCATTCCTTTTACAGAGGCCTGAAGGGCATACAAATCGGTGTGATACATCCAGCGGTTCTGGATGTTGTATTGCTTTACGCGAGGCATGTCGACGAAATTGTCGTGATTCATGTCGTGCTCAAGGAAATTGTTCTCCATGTGCACGAGCAATCCTGTGCTCAGCTTGTCGCTGAGGTGGTAGTTAACGCTCATGTTCGTTTCGGCTTTTCCTTTGGAGTCGCCGTAGACGTTGAGGTCAAGGGCCTCCTCTGACTGGGGCTTCAGGAACTCGATGTTGATTTGTCCCGTGATGGATTCGTATCCGTTCTTTACTGTTGCGGCTCCCTTCGACACTTGTATGGACTGCATCCAGGGACCTGGAACATAGCTGAGAGCGAATGGTGTGGCTGCTCCCCTGAAGTTGGGAATATTCTCGGTGAGCATTTGCACATATCTCCCCGAGAGTCCGAGAAGCTTGATTTGTTTTGCTCCTGTAGCGGCATCGCTATAGCTGACGTCAACAGAAGGATTCGCCGAAAAACTTTCCCCCAGATTGCAGCAGGCGAAACGTAGCAGGTCTGCTGTTTCTATTAATTCTGTGTTTGACGTTGCAAGGTTCAGTTTCATGCCCGTTCTTTGAGAAGCTATTTCCACATCGTTCATCACGATTCCTTCGCGTAGCACGATAATGATCGATGATTCTCCTCTCCAGCGTAACGTGTCGTTGGCATATCCGATAAAGGAGGTGACAATTTCCGTTTTGCCCGTTATCGGCTCTAAAAAAAATCCTCCCTTCTCATTGCTCACCGTTCCTTTGCTGGTGCCAGCCCACACAATGTTAGCTCCGGCAATGGCATCTCCTTCGACATTCTGCACAAAGCCTCTGATCTGTGCTCTCAACGGAAGGCACCCGAAGAGTAAAGCTAATAGCAAGGCAGCTTTCGTTGACGAAAGAAAATGTCTATAATGGTTCATCTTCCAGCTATGTGAAATCATGTCTTTTCTGAAAAGGAGAGGAAAGCGTGGGCAAAGGTACGAAAAAAATTCGTCAAGAGAAGAACAACCGAATATTGAATGAAAAAAGATAGCCGAACAAACAAGTTATCCGGCTATCAAGTGTTTGCTTTCGGCTGCCAAGCCTTTGGTATGCTTAGTCTTCCCAAGCGAGGGCGCTGGCTCCGAGCACGGCAGCGTCGGCATCCTTCAGTTGGCTGACGAGCACCTTAACCTTTCCTTTCCAGATACGCAGCACATGCTCTTCCATAGCTTCGCGGATAGGCTTCATGATGTACTCGCCCGACTTGGTGAGTCCTCCGAAGAGGATGATGGCTTCGGGAGCCGAAAAGGCTACGAAGTCGGCCATAGCGGCACCCAGAATCTCACCCGTGTAGTTGAAGATGTCGAGTGCTACGGCATCGCCCTGAACGGCTGCATCGTACACATCCTTCGAGGTGATGTCGCCTTCGATTTTGCGCAGCAGGCTCTTCTCGCCGCTTGCGAGACGCTCACGTGCCGTGCGAGCCACACCCGTTGCCGAGCAGTAGGCCTCGAGGCATCCCTTACGCCCGCAGCCGCAGGGACGGGCATTCTCCGAACGGTCAACGCATACGTGTCCCAGCTCTCCGGCAAAGCCGTCGTGTCCGTAGACGAGCTGTCCGTTGATGACGATACCGCTGCCCACGCCTGTGCCGAGCGTTATCTCGATGAAGTTCTTCATGCCGCGTGCAGCACCGTAGGTCATCTCGCCGATGGCGGCTGCATTAGCATCGTTCGTTACCTTTACGGGCACGCCCAGCTTGTCGCTGAAGGCCTTTGCCAGAGGAAGCACACCCTTCCACGGGAGGTTGGGGGCAAACTCGATGGTGCCGTTGTAGTAGTTGCCGTTGGGCGCGCCGATGCCGAAGCCGCGAATCTTGCTGAATCCGCCTACTGCCAAAATCATTGGCATGAGTTCTGCGCATACGGCATCAACGTATTCTTCAAAAACTTTATACTCCTGCGTCTTCACCGAACCTGTGCTCAGGATGTGTGCATCTGCGTCAACAATGCCGAACACGCTGTTCGTTCCGCCGATATCCATGCCCAGTACATAGGGCTTTTCCAAATTACTCATGATATTTTGATTAAAGGGTTTGAATGATTTTCTCTGCAAAGATTACTATTTCTTGCCTTACTTCCAAGAAAAAGTCCTATTTTTGCAATAATTTTTTTCACCTCACGTCTTTTTGCCTTGTTTGCCGATGAGTATGAATGTCAATCCTGAGCTGAAGCAGTATATTGAAGAGGAAATCATTCCCCGCTACGATCATTTCGATGCAGGGCATAGGCGAGATCATGTGCGGATGGTCATCGCCTCCAGCATGCGCCTTGCTGAGGCCTACGGGCTCGATGCTGATATGGTGTATGCGATTGCTGCGTGGCACGACGTGGGGCTTGTGAACGGGCGTGAGCGACACCATCTCGACTCTGCCGTTCTTTTATTGGAAGATGAGCGCATGCGCGAGTGGTTCACGCCGTCTCAGCTACAGGTGATGCACGATGCTGTGGAAGATCATCGTGCTTCATCGGGACACGCGCCTCGTACCATTTACGGCTGTGTGGTAGCAGATGCCGATCACGACAACGAGGCACTCACCATCATCCGACGCACCATCCAGTATGGCTTCGACCATTATCCTGAGCTCTCCCCAGCCGAGCACAGGCAGCGTTGCTACAATCATCTGCAGGAGAAGTATGCCGAAGGGGGCTACATGCACTTCTGGCTGCCTGAGTCGGAACAGTCGCCCAACCTCACGGAGCTTCGCGAGTGGATGAAAGACCCTCATGTGCTTGACGCAAAATATGACGAGGTGCTGCAAATGCTTACCGACACTCCCTTCTAAAGTGTAGTTGAGGCTCTTCGGGAGAGAATATGCTTTCGAAATGAAGCCCTCCCTCTTGTTCGTAAGCCTGGAAATAAAGAAAGACTCGCTTTCGGGCGAGTCTTCTAACGTATCCTTTCATGTGGTGCCACCGGGATTTGAACCAGGGACACACGGATTTTCAGTCCGTTGCTCTACCAACTGAGCTATGGCACCATTTCGAAAAGCGCGGCAAAGGTAGACATAATTCCTGAATCCGCAAGCGAACATCGATAAAAC
The DNA here is from genome assembly GCA_017615125.1 of Bacteroidaceae bacterium. GTDB lineage: Bacteria > Bacteroidota > Bacteroidia > Bacteroidales > Bacteroidaceae > UBA1189. The sequence continues at coordinate 5,417 of JAGAAS010000039.1, read as the reverse complement.
TTCCAAAAAAGTAGTGAGATTTTTTTCTTTCTACATCTCGCGATATGAAGAAAGAATCTCGCCGTATGAAGAAAGAAAAAAATTTTTTCCCTTCTCGAAAATTTTTTTTGGAGAAGGAATAATTCCGCAGAGAGAAATCCCTAAGACAGGCTTCGGCTCGGAAACACTCTTTTTGAGGTATTTCTCTCGGCTCGCACTATCTTTAACCTTCGGTTTTTGATAGGCTTCGGCTCGGAAGAAAAAATAAACAAGTTTTATTTTGTTCTTCGCTCGCCTCGCACTATCTTTGTCTTCACAAAAAGGAATACCGTATGAAAAGATCCCTTACGCTGCGTCGGCTCCTGTTTGCCGGCATCGTTTTTCTGATAGCTGTTTCGTTTCCCTCCCGTATGGAAGCAGGGGTGCCTTCTGCTCGTACTTCGGCTTTTCCTCCGCAGGAGCTCATCCAGTATGCTAAGAATGGCTACTCTTGGGGCGCGGGCACGCTGACGGTAGAGCCGTTGGCAGGAAACGCCGTGCGCATTCGCTATACTGAAGAGGCTTTGGGCGAGGCACTTCCCGAGTGGGTTTACGTAGACAACAACCCGAAGGTTTCTATATTCAATTATAAGTTGAACTTTTCCTTCGAGGTTGATACCGTCAACCGCGTGCTCAGGGTGAGAAACCGCGAGGGGAAAGTGGTGTTCTCTGCTACCGAGCATCAGTTGCGCAAGCATGTTGTCGAGGGGAGGAATACTTACGAGGCACGCTTGGCGTTTGCATCTCCTGACGATGAGGCGCTTTTCGGGTTGGGGCAGTTCCAGGATGGTTATGCCAACGTGCGCGGGCTCACACGTCGCCTCACGCAGGTGAATACGCAGATTTCAGTCCCCATGCTCCTTTCGAGCAAGGGCTACGGCATCCTCTGGAACAACTACGGGCTTGTAGACTTCAATCCAGCCGAGCAGAGCATCACGCTTGAGGCAGGCTCGGGCAGCAGCGGGGAAGAAAGGGTGAATGTCACCTCCACAGAGGGCGGGCGTTGGGAGACACGCCGCAGAGGTGTGTACGAAGGGGTGCTCGACATCCACGAGACGGGCGACTATGCGCTGATGCTCGACGTGGGGCAGGCGATGGCGCGCAGGCATCAGCTGACAATAGACGGAAAGGTGATTGTTGACGTCAGGAACCTCTGGCTGCCGCCCACTACATCCGTCATCGTGTCCCTCACCGAGGGCACTCACGAGATTTCTGCCGAGCTCTCCGACGGCGACAGGCCTGTGCTTTATTATAGAAAGGTAACGGACGAGACGGTGTTCCGCTCGCCTGTCAGCGAGGGCGTGGACTACACCCTCTTCGTGGGAACGCCCGACGAAATCATCTCTTCTTACCGCTCCCTCACGGGGGAGGCTCCTCTTCCTCCGCGCTGGGCGCTCGGCTACATCCACTGCCGGGAACGCTTCCATTCGCAGGACGAGATTCTCAGCACCGCACGCCAGTTCCGCGAGAAGGAGATGCCCGTAGGCTTGCTGGTGCAGGACTGGCAGTACTGGGGCAAGTACGGGTGGAATGCGATGCAGTTCGACGAAGATTTCTACCCTGATCCTAAGCAGCTGACCGACAGCCTGCATGCGATGGACATGCGGCTGATGTTGAGTGTTTGGTCGAAGATAGACAAGCGTTCCGACGTAGGGCGCATGATGGAGCAGGAGGAACACTACATTCCCGGTACCGACTGGATAGACTTCTTCTCGTTCGAAGCGGCGCAGGCCTATTGGGAGCAGTTCAGCAAGCGCTTGGTGCCTCTCGGCATCGATGCCTGGTGGCAGGATGCCACAGAGCCCGAGAACGACGACTTGGCGGGACGCCTTGTGAACGGAGGGCGCTGGAGCGGCAATCAGGTACGCAACGCCTATCCCCTGATGGTGAACAAGACGGTGTACGAAGGGCTCCGGAAAGACCTTCCCGGCTCCCGCCCCCTGATACTCACGCGCTGCGGCTTTCCTGGCATCCAGCGCTACGGGGCAGCCCTCTGGAGCGGTGATGTGGGTAACGACTGGGAGACGTTACGAAGGCAGATTGTCGCAGGACTCGGACTCCAAGCAGCAGGAATCCCTTGGTGGACGTATGATGCAGGAGGGTTCTTCCGTCCGAATAACCAATACTCCGATCCTGCCTACATCGAGCGCATGCTGCGCTGGATAGAGACGAGCGTATACCTGCCGCTGATGCGCGTGCACGGCTATATGAGTAACACCGAGCCCTGGAACTACGGGCCCGAGGCGGAAGCCGTCATTGCCCGCTGCATACGTGAGCGTTGCGCGCTGATACCTTATATCTATAGTCAGGCTGCCGCAGTCAATAGCGACGGATCCACGCTCATGCGCCCTCTTGTCTTCGACTTCCCTTCCGACAGCAGAGCTTTGCAAAGTAGCATCAACTACATGTTTGGCTCCTCTCTGCTCGTCAGTCCTGTTATCGAGCCAGGAGTGACATCCTGGATCACTTACCTCCCCGAAACCGAAGGCGGCTGGTACGACTATCATAGCGGAAAGCACTACGAGGGAGGCGACAGCGTTACCATTCCTGTCACCCCCGATGCTATTCCCGTCTTCGCGCGTGCCGGAAGCATTGTCGTTCTGGCTCCCGATGGCACCCCTTCCACTTCCTGTCCCGAGAAGTTGAATATCCATATCTATCCCAGAGCCGATGCGACATTCGTCCTGTATGAGGACGACGGCACATCGTCGCTCTATCGTTTGGGAGCCCATAGCCGCATCACCTTCCACTGGGATGATGCACGCCAGCGACTTACGATAGAACGCCGGAAAGGTTCCTTCGAGGGTATGCTACGCCGTCGCCAGTTTACTGTCGTCGTCGAGGGCTCTCAGCCTCGCACGGTACGTTACACGGGTTCTCGCTGTCGTCTGAAGTTTCCACAAGATAAAAAATAACTGAGTATGAAGAGAAACATCCTTCCCCTTTCTGCTATTGTCCTCCTCTGTTGTCTCCTCCTCTCTGCCGCATCCCTCCGGGCAGAAGTCACCCTTGCGCGTGTCTTCCAGTCGGGGATGGTGCTTCAGCGCGGAAAGCCTGTTCCCGTCTGGGGAACGGCAGAGCCTGGACAAACGGTTGTCGTCACATTCAACAAGACCTCTTCGTATGCGCGGGCCGACACGCAGGGGCGCTGGGAGTTGTCGCTGCCTCCCATGAAGGCAGGAGGCCCTTACACTCTTCGTGCGTACGTTCAGACCGACGAGAACCTTCGGAAGGGAAGGGCAGGGAAGATAGCTCGCGGAGCAGTTCCCGTTGTGGAACTGGGCGATATCCTAGTGGGTGATGTATGGCTTTGCTCGGGGCAGTCGAACGTCGATGTCACTATCGAGCGTGTCTATCCGCAGTATGCTGCTGACATCGACAGCTATAGCAATAGCCGCATACGTCTCCTTCGCCTTCCGCCCGACCTGACGCTACAAGGCCCTCGTGCCGACATTGCAGAGACTGCGTGGCGCCCACTCGACAAAGAAAACGCCTGGAGTTTCTCGGCGCTGGGCTATTTCCTTGGGCAGAAGATGATAGAGGAGACGGGCGTGCCGCAGGGTGTTATCGTTAACAGCGTGGGAGGTTCCTCCATTCAGGCTTGGCTCCCAGCCGACGTGCTGGAAAAGTATCTCCCCTACGATTACCGCCGCCTTCAGTATTTCCGCGACGATGCCCTGCTCGGCACCCTCTTGAAGACCGATGGGCAGGCCGAGCGTCGTTGGCAGCAACTCATGGACGACACCGACGTCGGGCTTGCTGAGGATTTCCACTCCTTTGCCTGTGACGATAGCCAGTGGCGTCTTGTCAGCCCCTTCGACAGCTTTGCAGGGGAGTCCTTCTTAGGTTCCTACTGGCTCCGCTGTCATTTCACCCTCGATGCCGCACATGCTGGGATGCCTGCACGTCTATTGCTCGGCACCCTCTACGATGCCGATGTCACGTTTGTCAATGGACAGCGTGTGGGAAACACCACCTATCAGTATCCTCCCCGTAGGTACGACCTCCCGGAAAGGCTCCTTCGCGAGGGAGACAACGTCATTGCCGTACGCCTCGTCACCCATAGCGGCACGCCGCACTTCATTCCCGAGAAACCCTACAAGCTAGTGTTTACCGATGGCAGCGAGACGCTGCTCCCCCTCAGCTGGCTCGTCCACGAGGGCGTCGCCATGCCTCCGTGCCCCGCGAGCGGCGTGACGCTCCGCACTCTCCCCTCGGGCTACTACAACGCGATGGCCCATCCGCTTGCCCCTTATGCGTTGGCAGGCGTGCTCTGGTATCAGGGCGAGACGAACACTGTTGACGATGCCGACTACCGTCAGGCGCTCGTGTGCCTCATCGACAGCTGGCGACAGCGCTGGGGCGACGAGACGCTCCCCTTCGTCATCGTTCAGCTGGCTAACTACGAAGACCCCGCAGCCCGCACCCCTTACGATTGGCCCCGCATCCGTGAGGCACAGCAGCAGGTAGCCGATAGTGTGCCCCACACTGCGTTGACGGTAACTATCGACTTGGGCGAGGGCAACGACATCCATCCACTGCGTAAGCGTGAGGTAGCCGAGCGCGCAGCTCAGGCCTTCCGTCGCCTGCTCTGGGACAAGAAGACAACCCTCTCGCCCCGGGTGCTCCGTTCGGAAGTCACCGCCGAGGGCATCGTGCTCGAGCTTGATGCTCCTCTCGCCTCTGCAGGACCCTTCCACGAGTGGGAGGTGGCTGCTTCCGACGGTATCTTTATGCCCGCTGAGGCACGAGGCGAAGGACGGCACATCATCCTCACGTCGCCTGTCACCCGTCCGGCGAAGGTGCGCTATGCCTGGTGTAACAATCCCTCCAAGGCTGACGTGTATGCTGTCAACGGTTTCCCCCTTCCGCCCCTCGAACTGGCGATAGAAAAAAACTGTCTCACCGCGATTGGGGAAAGCCAGCTGTCGGTATCCCTTAATCCTACGCGTGACACCATCCGCTGGAAGGCCGACGAGAGAGTCGACCGCCTGAATCTCTACGATACGCAAGGCGCCAGCGTCAGATACGGCACGCTGGGCGACGACACCATCGACCTCTCGGGCGTTGCCAGCGGTACCTATATCCTCACAGCCTACACCCCCTCCGGCGCTATTGCCGCCCGAGTCATCAAGGAATAGCCGATAAGCATATTGTCTTTTCCGACTCGCGACGTGTAGGGCAAAGGAGAGTCGCGTTTCGCGACGCCCTTCCCTTCGCTCGTCCCGCAGACACACGCCTGAGGGGGGCAATAACTTTGCCGGCGACCGGTTTCCCCGTTGTCAACCTTTCCGGGAAAATGACAACCTTTTCAGGAAAGATGTCAACCATTTCAGGAAAGTGTCAACGAATCCAGGAAAACCAGTGTCAACCACTTCAGGAAAAAGCAAAAAAAACTG
>JAGAAS010000038.1 GCA_017615125.1 Bacteroidaceae bacterium | reverse complement strand
GTTGATAAAATGGACGTTACTATATACTGAAAGACCTCTCTCAAGACTACACCCTTTTGTTGGAGGAAACAGATGATGAACTCGTTATGTTACATTCCTATAAGTTTCTCATACAGAAACGATTTGCAAAAACTTCCAGTTATGAGGAAGAATGGCTTACTAAGGAAGTGAAAACAAAAGATCAATTAGAGGAAGCGATACTTGCCTACAACAAAGAGCAGCGGAAGGAATTACCTTTACCATACGGGTTTTACAAAGTGCAGGAAACGAGTGAATGGAGATTCTCTCTACAGCTGAATGAGAACGAAACGTATGATCTCTGCTACAAAGACAGGCCGCTTTCGGAAGGCTCGTATAAACGAGACAAGAATACGTTGATTCTGAATGATGACTACCTGCGCTGTTCTTTCTATGCACTCATTAAGGATGGGAAAATAACAGGAATCTTCCTTCCCTTTCATATAGAAGCAGTAGATTTTTTTTACAGCAAATAATCTAACTCATTATGAAAAAGACAATCTTCATTTTACTTCTCTCGCTGGTTTGTTTCTCTTCCTGTTCCAAGTGGAAAGGCTACTGGATTGAGGAAGAACTACCTCAGTTAGACCGTTTGGGCTATTTTGACGACAGTCACGTAGATTGTGCCATTTACCTGTCCAAAGACTCGTTCTATATTACGATACCGGGAGGTGTGGGTGATTTCTTCTTTGAAGAGCCTATTGCGTATGGGGAGTATTCTCGCACAAGAAAAGAGCTCTTTCTACATGACTCCATGAATGGTGTAGAAACTATTCTTGAAAAGAACGGACTGCGCTCGTTGACAGTACTGTACTCTTTCCCTTTCATGAATGGAAAGCATTTCAAGAGATTCAAGTTTGAAAAGGATTATCTCGAGAACTTCATACCCATTTACGGGGAAGATGCCCAAACTAGAATAGCTAAGTACAAAGAAGAAAACCCAGAACCCTTTGAGCTTCAAATGGGCAAGTATTTTGCAACAGGAAGCTTCAAAGAATATCTTCTGGAGTTGCATAAAGCAGGGGAATACAGACTCTACTATTTTAATCTACTCCTCTCGAAAGGCTTCTGGAAGAGAGACGAAAACGTGCTACATTTGTATAGCAGCAGTCAAATAAGCCTAAGGTACGATCTTCAAATTGCCGACAGCATGTTGATTGCCCCAGTCGGCAGCCTGCCGGGAGATAACGACAGATGCAAGGAACATGAATTCCGAATAGACAACAGGGATTAGACAACAAAGCTAACGCCATAATTGTTATTTATTATGAAAAAGACAATTCTTCTTTTTATTTGCCTATTGTGCGCAACGTTTGCCTTTGCGCAGAAAATGCAGGATGTCGTGTATCTGAAAAACGGAAGTGTGATACGCGGAACCATCACGGAGCTGAAGCCTTCGGAATCGATATCTATACAGACTTCTGACGGCAGTATCTTTGTCTACAAGATGGACGAAGTGGAGCGGACAGCCGCTGAGGAAGCCGTCGTGCAGGCACCCGTTGCATCGGAGAAATCGCCCGCCCTCGCAGGTATACTCTCGTTCCTCCTCCCGGGAGCAGGACAGTTCTATTACGGCAACAACCAACTGGGCTGGATAGACCTTGGCGAAGAAGTGGCTGCCATTCTTCTGCTGCGTATAGGTGCAAACTTGTATTCAAACAACGTCGCTGCAACAAATCAACATGTCAGCTATGTAAATGAGGGTCTTGCCCGTACAGGATTATCTATGGTTCTTGCTGGTGTTATTTGGGGTTCTGCAAACGAGATCTGCTCTATCGTTAATGCCGTGAAGGGTGCGAGAGCCGTGAACCGCGAGAACGGCTATGCGATGATAGACGTCGGCAACGGCGTATCCGTAGGTTGCCGTCCCTCACTTAGCTACGAAGTTCCCGAGTATGCCTGCCACATGCCGGGCGGCCTTTCGACGGGTTTGAGCTTACGCATCGCCTTCTAAAGAATCTAAGAGGCAAGGCTGCAAGTCTGGATTTTCATAAACGTAAAAAAGAGTAATCCTTTCCAGACACAAAAGCAAGCCCTGCCTTCTTTCTTCCTACAACGCGGAGCTGACACTCTTATCGTCGGCTCTGCTGCTTTTTTTCATTATCTCTGCTCCGATTAAAGAAGTCTTTCTTCCTCGTTTTTCTTGGCAAAGGAGTGTATTCCGGCAATTTTTTTACGGCTTGCGGGGGCTAAAGAGATTTTTATAAAAGCGGACGCCTTTTATATAAAAAGGGCTGGCTTTTATATAAAAGGGGGCGTCTTTTATAGTTTTTGTAAAACAATAGTGACATATAGGAAAAACAGATACTCTTTTTTCCTGTTTTTTAAAAATTTATCTACACTCCTACACCAGGCAGTAAAAAGTCTTGATTCACACCTTGTTATCCCGATGTAGATAGCCAAATTATCTACACCCATCTACACCAAGAAAAGGGGAGAAGTTCATGATGCTTTTTCCTGAAATCAACTAAGACCTAAGCTCTAGAATACTTTCTTGCGGCCATTGATGATGTAGATGGTGCCTCGCTGAGGATGGAGGACGCGACGTCCGAACAAGTCGTAGATGACGTCGTCGGTACGGGTTGGCTCCTCAGGCAGGGCGATGATTTCCGAGCCTCCTTCCGGACGTGTCTGCGTATGAATGGTGTCGGCAGTAGTAATCTGGTTGGAGGCGCCGATGGTGACGCGGTTCATCATATAGGTGCTTGCTCCTCCGTCGGGATAGAGCCCGACGCTGTGCTTGCTGTCGCAGGCGCAATATTGCAAGGTGTCGCCCCAAACTTCGTCTTCGGATGTGAGGATGACATAGCCCCCTTCGGAAGCAAGCTTGAAACTCGTGTGGATGGTGTTGATAGGCTCGAGCTTGTCGCACCAGACAACAGCGAATCCGTGGGCAGGGATGACGTTGTTGACACCATCGACTTTCGTAATCTGGAACTGCAAGGGGTCTTCCACATCGTCGGAGAGATACATCCCTGTGATGTCAACATCTTTCCCTGAAGCGTTGTAGAGTTCAATCCAGTCGTTGCGCTTCCAATACTCGTTCACGAAGATGTCGTTGGCGGGGCTAACTTCGTTGATGCGTATGGGCATTCCTCCTTCGGCATACTGAGGTGAGGAATCTTCCTCGTAGCAGGCCATCAGGTTGATGGGACCCGTGCTGGGCAGCTCGTATTCAGTCTCGGTGGAGACGAAGGAGGTGGACAGCTTCGTCTGCGTTATCTCCCCGTCCCAGTAGATGTCGGTAGAAGAAGCGCTGTTGTTATGCACCTCGACAGCGATGAGGTTGTCTCCCTTTCGGAAGAGCGAGGGGCTGAGCGTCAGCGTGCCGCTATCGGGGTTGTCGGGAGCGTATGTGCTGGCATAGCTGCTGTAGTTGTAGCTGGAGGGCATCAGGTAGCTGCCTGCTTTTGTCCCGTTGACGTAGATGACAAAGCCGTCGTCGCAGGTGAAGTTAAGCGTGAACACATCCGTAGAGGCAGGAGCGTTGCTCAGCGTGAGGTTCTTGCGGAAATAATAGGTAGGACGCTTCGACGACGTGTTGCCGCCGTAGTCGAGGAAGGTCTTGTACCCGCGCTGATTGTTTGCGTCAGACGTGAAGTAGCCCAGCGGAGCCTGTCCACTCTTCCACGACTGGTCGTTATAGGCGGTGCTCTGCCAGCTCTTCCCGTCGAGTGAGCCCTGATCGTAGTACTTCCACGTGCTGCCCTTTGAGAAGAGAACCTTTACGGCAGACGAGCTGGTGCTTTTCCATCCCTTGAACACATAGCCTGCGGGAGCCTGCGCGCTGACGGTGATAGGTGGGAAGAGCTCCCCGCTGAATTCACCCGTCGGCACAGGAAGCCCGTTGACGAGAAGCCTTGCCTCGTCGATGTCGCTCATGAGGGTTGCCTGAATAGACTGAGTGCCGGAGAGCTTCATGCGCGAGTAGTTCTTGAGGTAGCGGATATTCGTCGACTGGTAGTTGCTGTTGAGCCGGTTGATCAGGTCGTTAGCTGTGCTCCAGGGGGACTCGTTGTTGTAGCTCATCTCAGTGGAAACAAAGTTGGCCATCTCGCTGACGATCTCGGCACAGCGCGAGGGTTCAAAAACGGAACCTGTTATCAGGCAATAGGAGTCGATGAACTGCTTGCGGAACTGGTCGTTCTGCAGCATGTTGAGGAAGATGGTGACAATCTGTATCTCTGCCGTCAGCTGTCCGGAGTAGTCGCCCCGCAGCGCATCGAACGTGAAAATGCGCTTCCCCTCGAAGGTGGTGAACGGGTTGCCTATGTTGAACGCTCCGTCGAGGTCGAAGAGAACGAGTCGGAACCGTCCGTCCTCGGTGCGGGGACGGTAGCCCTTGAGATTGTTCTTCGGCCAGTCCCAGTTGCCCAGATAGAATTCCACCGCGATGTAGTTGATAAACTCGTCGATGTCGACCATCTTGCACAGCTCGGCGTAGGTGTCGTCATCGGCAGCGTTCGCAGCCAGCTCATACCATCGGTCGAAGCTCTCCTTCGTGCCTGTCATCTGGATGTAGTTGGAGTCGGGCGAAATCTCGAACTGGTCTATCTCGTCGGTGTCGTAGCCATAGTTGGCAAGCACGAAATGCTTGTTGTTGGGCTCGCGCATATTGATGACGCCCTTGTACTGCCCGTTGATGAAATGGTGTACGGGCAGGTAGGCCTGATAATCGACGTCAAGCCCCGAGGTGGACACAATCCTCTGCAACGCAGCATCCTTGATGCGGCAGTCTTTGTCGTTGCCTCCGTTGCGTACTTGGATGGTCTTGTTGCGGATGTAGGGCTTCTCCTCGAAAAGGGTATAGTCGATATAACCTTTCCCTTCGTATTGCTTCTGTGCCTTGAGCTTGAAAGAACGGGGATTCCACGCACGGCTCCAGCCTCCGCAGACAGCGATGTCCACTTCCTGATTGACAACCATGTTTCCCTTCTCATCGATAAGTTCGAAGTTGGCAGGACGGTCCCAGTCCATGTTCCAGTTGCACTTGTCGTTTCTTCCGTTGCCTGCGCGCCCGTTGGGGCCGGTAGCAAAGATTCCGTGCTCGCTTCCGTAGAGGTCTGCGTTGTTGGCTACGACGGAGAGGATGGGAAGCTTGTAGTCGCGTTCTCTTTTATAGAAAGTTCGCGTGACAACAGGACTTGGGAGCGTTCCGTCTTTGAACAGGCGGAAGCGGTAAACGGTCGTCTTCTCGGCTTTGAACGAACCGGAGAAGTTTGTCGTCCCGTTTGTCATTGTGGGAGTAGAGCCGTCGGTGGTGTATCGTAGCGTACAGCCGTCAGGAATGCGCACGCTGAATGCGAGCTGGTTGTTAAAGCCACATGACTGGCGGCTTACGGTAGGAGCCTCCAGCTGCTCGTCGGCAAAGGTGCTGCCGTTGTTCGTTTTCCCCGGCGTGGGCGTTGACGTCCATTTCCATTCATCGGCACCGTCGGAGGTGCGAGCCCAGGCGCAGCGCGTGAGGGCAGCAGGGTATTCGCAGGTAACGAGAAGGTTCCCCTGGTCGTCGCTGATGCATACGGTGCCGCCTTCTGTGTTGAGCTTGAAGTTTGCCTGATAAGGTCCGTATTTAGCATCGTAATGGTCGAACCATATGGTCTTGTAGCCGTGTGCTGGAATGCTGCCCATCGTGAGAGGCATGTGCCACTTCAGCGGGTGCAGGAGATCGTCGCTGATATAGCAGCCTGCCAGGTTGGCTGAAGCATCGGTAGGATTGTAGAGTTCCACAAAGCCGCCATAGTTCCAAGAGGGGTCGAGATACGAGTCGATGTTTGCTGACATTATCTCGTTGACGACCAGCGAAGACGCCAATAAGTCATTCCGCACGACGCGCACGAGACACTGTGCCAGAAGGTCTGCAAATTGTACTGAGCGTGCCGTTATTACGACGGTTCCCGACTTGAGGGCAGTGACCATTCCGTTCCTGTCAATAGAGGCGACGGAGGGATCGCTGCTTGTCCAGGTGACACCTTTGAAGGTAGCATAATAGGGGGAGACTTCGGCTGACAACTCGTAGGTGTCGCCGATGCCCAGCTCAATGTTGTCTTCCGTCAGGCTTATTCCCTTCACGTCAATCACGCTCGTCCAGTACTCCAGCTTCCAGTTGTCGAACAGGCACCAGTTCTGCGCTTCGTAGACGTCGCAATAGAGCCCTATGGTGAGAATGTTCTCGGTAACCTCTGTTTCGATGCTGTTCCAATACATCCCTTTCTCGAAGGCTGCTACTCCGGCGATCATGGAGTGGGGATAGCAGACGTTGGCACCCGCTTCGCTGTTGTAGAGCCACGAAACCGTGCCGGGAAGCTCTTCTTCGCTGTATTCGGAGTAATAGCTGATAAGCTTCTTCTCGTCGTTGTTCGCATAGAGGTAGGCATTCACGTTGTCGTTGCCATCCAGATAGCTGTTCAGGTCGTTCTGGCTTGGGTCGTGCTGACGATAGTATGTTTGTACGGAGATGCGGTAGGCACCGTTGGGTAGGTCGCGAATGGTCTGATAGGTGTCAAATGTCTTGTTCCAATGCTCTCCTGCACTCACAGCTTGGGCATGCCCAATGTCGGTTCCCTCCCAGCCGTCGTTGCTGTCGTTGTCATACGAGGGATTGACGATGTAGTCGCTGGTGACATCCACCCACGAGAATCGGTCGGTGCCTGTGCCGCAGTAGGTGAGGGTGAAGGAATCGAAGACGGTCCAGTCGTCGCTGACATGTTCGTCCTTTCGGATGCCGATGGTGAGCGTTCCGTCGGTGACGAGCACTTCTATCTCGGGATTCTGATAAAGGCCGTTGTTGAAGCAGTATGCTGCGTTTTGCAGCGCGCTGTAGCCGTCGGTATGGTCGGGAATCCAATATCCGTCGCTGTTGAAGTTGGCCATAGCTGCAATGCCCTCCGTCAGCCCGTTGTCGCAGATGGACAGGAGAGGTGCGCTCACTTCATTGGCGAAATAGACCGAGCGTATGGTCTCGTTGCCTGTATTGCGTGTAGCACCGACGATGCCTGCGGAGCCGTCGCGATAGAAGCCCTGCACGCTCAGGCGGTAGATGCCGAGGGGGATATTCTCGATGGTCTGGCTGAAGTTGATGAACGACGAGTTCCAGCTCTCGTGACAGCTGAGGTAAGGCCTGTCGCTTGAGGTCCCTCCTCGCACGGTGTTGCCTCCCGAGCTCTTGATGTTCCACGCGCTATATCGCTCGTCATTAAGAGCGAAGTCGGGATTCTGGATGAGCCACGAGGCGTCAAGAGGATTGTCTGTGGAAGCGGTGAGAAGGTTGGCGATACGCTCCTCGCGTGTCACCAGCTGCCAGGCAACGGAGCCGCTGCCGTCGAAGGTGAGGAATCCGTCGTCGTCAACGCCGAGCGTCGTTGTCCCGGAGGAGATGGTGTAGGCGTTGCTCACGCCTTGCACATGACGGGCCATCAGCTTCCAAGCGGTTACGGACGAGGAGGTGTCGAGGTATCCCGCATTGTCGTAGCCGTTGATGCTGTGATTGCCGCCAAAGCGCGGGTTGAGCTGCCAGCCTCCCTCAATGGGGCTGACAGAGATGTCAAGTCCCCGGGAGCCTGCTTCGGCACGCGTGGACCATTGGTTCAGCGCTTTATTGTCGTTGTTCTGCAGCCACAGGCCTGTCCCCACATTATACAGATAGTACACCCCTTCGCCTACCATCGAGCCCGTCCAGGGAGAGGTCTCGGCTTGGACGAGAACAGACGCCAGCATCGCGCATGCAAGGAGCAACCCTTTTTTCTTCATACGAAAACTTTCCAATTAGCTCGCAAAAATACTTTGTATTTTCCACATTACCAAACGGATGGGACCTTTCGTTGCATTTTTTAGCATTTCCCCTTCTCAAGCATGCTGCTTTTGGAAGTGATTCAGCTTCGCGATTTTTTTTGTTTAACTCTACGCTGCTGGAGTTAAACTCTACGGATTTAGAGTTAAACTTCGTGGATTTATTCTTTAACTTTATCAGACTATTCTTTGGTGTACTGTACCCATCGCGGTTCACATCCGCAGTCTCGAGGATAAATGCGCGGGGCTTGCGTTGTTACTAAGTAGCTCCTCATCTCGGCTGGCTTTGTAGGGAAGAAAACCCTAAGCAGAGCAAACCGACAGGGAGAGCGTTTCAGTTGTTTCAGTTATTTCAGTTAAAATTAAGAGGGTATGCAAAAAGCGAAAACGCCTCTTTTTTATAATATAACTAATTAATAATTAATATATTATATATAGAATATATAGAAAAAGGGGAGTTAGATACCCCCTTAAAAAATAACTGAAATAACTGAAACTGAAACAAAATTTCTCTTAAAAGGCTGTAAAACAATGCAATACGTTGTCTGTAATTTCTCATCAATCCCGAAAATGCCTCAAAAAAGGACAAATAAGGCTCCAAAAACGGCCTTTTTGACGTCAAAAAACAGGCAAAAACCCACGTTTTAACACTTTTTTCTCTACTTGGCACTCATGTCTCGCTGCGAAAAACGTATGGCAAAACTCACTTTTGAGGGGATAAAGTGGCAGAACTGATCGTCAAGTAGCGGGAAATGCACCGCGAAAGGACGATAACAAAAACCCAGAAAACTCTTTCATCGATGAAAGAAAAACAGAGAAAACAAGCTATTGCCTCAACTCTTTTAGCGGCCTACAGCCGGAAATCTCTCAAAAATCTTATACAAAAATCTGACACCGAGCAGCTCGTCTGTCGTTTGCCGAACTTCGTCCTGTCTGCCTCCTGCACGGCTGAGCTCATGCAAGCCTGGCTCTGTCATGCAGCATGCCGACTGCCCATCGGTATCCGATGGCCTAGCAAACGACATCCGTGCTGAACGCAAACACGGCAAGCGAGGGCTCTTTAATGCAGAAAATATCCCTCCGCAGGCAGATAGCAATCAGGCAGCAGGGCGGTGGATAATCGTCGCAACGCGCGGATGTACGGCTACTTGAAAGGCAGCACCAAGCTCGCTTGGGTGATGACAGGCAAGGAGCCGTCAGAGAGTCCAAAGGACTCACAACCGCCCAGCGGACTGCCGAGTGTGAGATTTTGTATAAGATTTTTGGAAGATTTCCACCTCCACGGAGGTGCCGTAAAATTAGTGTTCGTTCATCAAAAAACGGTTTTCAGCGGAGCGGGGCTTTTCTTCCTTTGGGGAAGGGTTTTCAATGTTTTCTTTGAATGATTAACTCATAGGCCTATAGCTAAGCGTGAAAGCGTTGATAAACCAGATGCGCAAGCGCAGATTTTGCTAGGAGAAAAAAGAATTATGAAGAAAGAATCTCGCCGTATGTAGAAAGAAAAACAATTTTTCCCTTCTCGAGCGCGCCGTATGGAGAAGGGAAAAATCTTTTTGGAGAAAGGATAATTCCAGGGGAGTTCGGGGATGTGGGACGAAGGTTATTCGGTGTCTTCCCTGCTGAAGACAGCGTGGAAGCAGGCTTGTTGCAACTCAACGCCCGGGATGGGAGGCGTCTGCTTGCATAGGCGGATGTCAACGGCTTCGATGCTTCCAAACGTGCGGAGCAGCCTCTTGGCGATGCGCGCTGCGACATGCTCGATGAGGGAGGAGGGGAGGGCCATTTCTTCCTTGACGGCAAGGCACACGGCTCCGTAGTCGACGCTGTCGGCAAGTTCGTCGCTCGCGCAGGCTTTGCTGAAATCGCCTTGTAGACGGAGGTCGACGGTGTAGGTGCCCCCGACGATGTGTTCTTGCGGCATCACGCCGTGATAGGCGTGGAAGACTATGTGGTCTATTTCGATGGTTGTCGTCATTTCTCTCCTTTTAAATAATACTCGTTTCTAATGTCTGATGCCCAAGCTGGCTTGCAAGGCGGTTCCTTCCTGCTGCTCGTCTGCTGGAAACACGACAGCCCGAAGGGCTCGGGCTGTCGGTGTGTATCGTTGTCGCAGCTGTTATCCGCAGCGGGAATACCCGCAGCTGGTGCAATGGAGGCATCCTTCTTCGTAGACAAGCGTGTGCTCTCCGCAGCTGGGGCAGGCCTGGTCCTTGACGGGGGTGCCGTCGACGATATATTTTTTGAGGGCTCTTTCGACGCCTACCTTCCATGTGTTGATGCTCTCGTTGTCCATCTGGAGGGAGCTGACCATCTTGATAACCTGGTCGATGGGGAGACGGTAGCGGAGGACGCCGCTGATGAGCTTGGCATAGTTCCAGTACTCCTTGTTGAACTTCTCGGAGAGGCCTTCGATGGTGGTCTTGTAGCCGCGCTTGTTGGTGAACTGGAAGTCGTAGTGCTTGACGCCGTTCTCGTCGATGTTCTTGACGATGTATCCTTCGGTGACGGACTTGGGGAGCAGGATGCCCTCGTCGTCGTCCTGAAGTCCGGTGAAGATCTCGTAGGGACGTCCGTCCATGAGTCCTACGAAGGCCACCCATTTCTCGCGGTTGTTTTGGAAGCGTACGACGTCGCACTTGAGTATCTTCGGGCGTACTTCCACGACGGGCTGACGGCAGTCGCAGGGCACGCAAGGCTCTTTCTTGTCGTCTTTCTTCTTGTCGTCGGTGCTGATGAGGACGCCGCTGCGGCTTCCGTCGCGATATACGGTGCATCCCTTGCAACCGCAGCGCCAGGCTTCAAGGTATAGGTCGTTTACCAGGTCTTCGCTGACGCTTTCGGGGAGGTTGATGGTGACGCTAATGCTGTGGTCGACCCATTTCTGGATGCTGCCCTGCATCTGCACCTTGTGCAGCCAGTCGATGTCGTTGGCGGAGGCGTGGTAGTAGGGGCTCTTTGCAAGCAGCTCGTCGATCTCCTCCTGCGTGTACTTCTTGGTGGTGTCGTAACCGTTTATCTTCATCCAATCAAGGAATTTGTGGTGATAAACGATGAACTCCTCGAAGCAGTCGCCCGTCTCGTCGACATGATCGATGTGAACGTCTGGATCGTCCTTGTTGACCTTCCTGCGGCGCTTGTAAACGGGCATGAAGACGGGCTCGATGCCGCTGGTTGTCTGGGTGAGGATGCTGACGGTGCCCGTAGGCGCGATGGTGAGGCAGGCGATGTTGCGACGCCCGTACTTCACCATATCGGCATAGAGCTGCGGATCGGCTTCGCGCAGGCGGTTGATGAAGGGATTGTCCTTCTCGCGCTCGGCATCGTAGATTTCGAAGGCCCCGCGCTCCTGAGCCATAGAGACGGAGGAACGATAGGCAGCGAGGGCGATGCGCTTGTGGACGTCGGTAGAAAATTCCGTTGCTTCGTCAGAGCCGTAGGTGAGCCCCATAGCGGCGAGCATGTCGCCTTCGGCGGTGATGCCCACACCCGTGCGGCGTCCCTTCGTACTCTTGCTCATGATCTTCTTCCAGAGGTTACGCTCCGAGAACTTGATCTCCTCGCTCTCGGGATCGCTTTCAATCTTCTCCTGGATCTTCTGAATCTTCTCTATCTCAAGGTCGATGATGTCGTCCATGATGCGCTGTGCCTTTGCGGTATGATCGCGAAGAAGCTCGTAGTCGAAAGAGGCTTGCGGGGTGAAAGGATTCTTGACGTAGCTGTAGAGGTTGATGGCGAGGAGGCGGCAGCTGTCGTAGGGGCAGAGGGGTATCTCGCCGCAGGGATTGGTGCTTACGGTGCGGAAGCCCAGGTCGGCGTAGCAGTCGGGGATGCTCTCGCGTAAGATGGTGTCCCAGAAGAGAACGCCGGGCTCAGCCGATTTCCAGGCGTTGTGAATGATCTTGCGCCACAGCTTGGATGCATCGACTTCTTTTGTAAAGATAGGGTCTTTACTGCCAATGGGGTAGGTCTGGAGGAAGCTGCGGTTCTCGACGGCGGCTTTCATGAAGTCGTCCGACATCTTGACGGAAACGTTGGCTCCTGTCACTTTCCCTTCCTCCATCTTTGCATCGATGAACGACTCGGCATCGGGATGCTCAATGGAGACAGTCAGCATGAGCGCACCTCTTCGTCCGTCCTGAGCGACTTCTCGCGTGCTGTTGGAATAGCGCTGCATGAAAGGAACAAGTCCTGTGGAGGTGAGCGCAGAGTTCTTCACGGGAGAGCCTTTGGGGCGGATGTGCGACAGGTCGTGCCCAACGCCTCCGCGGCGCTTCATGAGCTGAACCTGCTCTTCGTCGATGCGGATGATGGCTCCGTATGAATCGGCATTTCCATCCATTCCGATGACGAAGCAGTTGGAGAGGGATGCAATCTGGTAGTCGTTGCCGATTCCAGTCATCGGGCTTCCCTGAGGCACGATGTAGCGGAAATGGTCGAGGAGGTCGAAGATTTCCTGTGCGCTCATCGGGTTGGCGTACTTCTTTTCTACACGAGCAATTTCGTTGGCGATGCGCCAATGCATGTCTGTCGGAGTCTTTTCGTAGATGTTGCCGTACGAGTCTTTCATTGCGTATTTGTTGACCCATACTTTTGCAGCCAGCTCGTCTCCGTTAAAGTATTCGCATGATGCTTGATAAGCTTCGTTGAAACTGTAAGTTTTCTTTTCCACGGTATCTGTTTTTATTGATTATCGGAATAGTTTTTCTTTTCAAAAAGTTGCTATTGGCAAAAACGTTGCAAAGCTACTTAGCTTTTTCAATATGACAAAATAAAACGAAAGTTTTTTTAAGGAAAAAGAAAAGTTTTCCAAAAGAATCTTAACGAAGGCTGATAATCAGCGTGTTGCAAATTTGCTTAGAAGAGGAAGTTTTCCAAAAAGAAAAACTCCCCTTTGCGGGGGAGATTCTTTGAAGATGACGTCGCTAATTGCGGCAGGCGTTTTTTTTCGGTTGATTTTTGTACGATTCTTTTTTGTTTGATTCCTATTTTGATTACGGGAAAGAATGAGGAAGTAATTTGCAATGAAAACTGTCGATTGAACCGATCCTTTTTTTGTCTGGCAAAGGATGATGTTTCTCTATCGGCTGAGAATCTCTTTTTCGATGGCGCTGATAGCAGATGACAACTTCTTGTCATAGTCCATCTGCTGGATGACTTGGGTGCATGAGTGAAGAACGGTAGTATGGTCCTTTTTCCCTATGTACTCGCCGATGCGCGCGTAGGTGATGTTCTTGATGTGCTTGTGTGAGAGATACATGGCAACCTGTCGTGCCAAAACGATAGTTCTCTTTCGGCTGGTAGAGGAAAGCTCCTCGTTGGTGACATGATAGTTGTCGCAAACGCTTTTGATAATCATGTCGATGGTTACCTCTCGTGGAGTACGTTTGATGGCTTGGTTGATGATTCTTTCAGCCAACGCCACATCGGGCTCGCGGTTGAAGACGGTAGCGTGGGCTATGATGGAATTGAGGCTTCCTTCCAGCTCGCGAATGCTGTCGGTTACATTCTCTGCGATATAGTCCAGAACATCGTCGGAAACGCTTAGTCCATCGTGACGGACCTTGCTGCTGAGGATAGCACGGCGCAGTGCGAGGTTCGGGCGTTCAATCTCAGCTACCAACCCCCATTTGAAACGTGTAATCAGCCTGTCTTCAATTCCTTGTAAGGATGCGGGCATGCGGTCGCAAGACATGACTAACTGTTTCCCGTTCTGATGCAGGTGGTTGAAGATGTGGAAGAACGTGTTCTGCGTTTTCTCTGCTCCTACAAACTCCTGGATGTCGTCAATGAGTAATACGTCTATCGTCTGGTAGAAATTGATGAAGTCGGTGAGCGTGTTTTTCCGTACAGCATCCATATACTGTACCTTAAAGAGGTGGGCAGATACGTAGAGCACGCGTTTCTTCGGGTATATCTCCTTGACGCGCAATCCAATGGCGTTTAGCAGGTGTGTTTTTCCTACGCCGCTGGTTCCATAGAGGAAGAGGGGGTTGAAGATGTTGCGTTCAGGGTTTTTGGATACGCTTTCGCCTGCAGCACGCGGGAGTTTGTTGCTTTCTCCTTCGATAAAGTTTTCAAAGCTGTAGTTAGGACGGAGCATCGGGTTCAGATCCTCCACCACAGCATCCAAAGCTGTGGGACCCTTGTTGGTGCTCTTCAGGGCATCTCCTTGTTGCTTAGTAGTGCTGGAGTGCTTGTTCTCAGATGCTTGTTCAACGACGAGATTGTTTGCCTTGTCGGTGAGCACGCTGTACATGAGGTCGGTCTCTTGCCCGAATACTCGTCCAATGGTAGCGTAGAGAAGATCAATATAGTGTTCTTCGATGTATTCGTAGACAAACTGGCTGGGTATGGCAATCCACAGAGTGTTGTTCTCGAACTTCAGCGGGCTGATGTTTGCGAACCACATTCTGTATGCGGATTCCGGAATGTTGTCACTTATGATTGACAAGCATTCTTTCCATTTATATTCCAGTTCAGGTATCGTCATCTTTTTCTGTTTCCTTCTTCGGATAGGGCGCAAAACGCATACATTCACTTGAGGCGATGCATGATTGAGCTTATGTATCCGGGGAGGATGTTCAAACTTTCTACTCTGCAAATTTCGGCCTTTTTTTTCTTCTGTGCAAGAGGTTTTTCTTCCTGTTTTTTTTGGTGTTTCTAACTCTCTGTTTTTTAAGTTTGTGCTAATCGTCTTTCAAGTAGGCTTAAACAAACTCTTGCAGATTTGTATCTACTTGGCAATTAGATGATTGATGCTTATGCTTGCAGCTATTGTTAAGCCCTAAAAATGTATCTTTTAAACGTTGTAAAATGTGCCTCCTCAACCATTTATATATGTTTTTTCAAGTCTCTTCTTTTCTTCTTATTATTTAGAACAACTTTAGATTAGGCGAAAAAATGAGAGAATGAAAGTACTTTTTTTGACAGCAAAAACAGAGCCTTTTAGCGTCTGTTGATAGGTGCTATTTGGGATTATGTCTGGATAGAATTGTTGTGATTTCCTTGATGCAGGAAAGGCTGGATTTACTCCGATTTTTTCCAGAATTTAATGTAACGCAAAGGATGTTCCCGGATGTCGTTGACAAGAGTTTGTGCGTCGGTACAAACTTTGTTTAAGTTTTCGAAAAGGGTGCTGTCGGAGAGAAGCTTCCCGGCTGTTCCTTCACCGTTGCTTAATTGTGACGAGACGTTTTCGAAGTTTTCAATAGTCGTGTTGAGTCGACTGGCAAGTTCCTTCGCATCTATTTCGTCGGTTGCCTGAGTTAGCTGGCTGGAAACGGCGTTGAGGTTGTCGACTACGCTATTGAGTTTAGCAATCAGATTTTCCGCGGGCGTTGTGAGTGTGTTGATGCGGTTGACTGCTTTGTTGGCGTTTGCAGTAAGTGTCTCTGCGTTGTGAAGTGAGCGTACTAAGGAGGAGTCGCTCGTAATGGATTGGATGGAAACGAGAATGGAATCGAGGGTGGGGACGAGGGCTGCTATCGTCGGAATCATTTCGGATATGTTCGACATTGTCCCTTTGTCGATACGCCCTGAAAGGGTATCTCCAGACGCAAGGATGTGTTGACTGTCTTTTGCCAAGAGAAGATTGACATTGACGCTTCCGAGTAGTTCCGTTTCGATGACTGCTATGCTGCCTGTCGGAATAGGCAGCTTCTTGTTTATCTTGAGGCGGACGACGATGTTGTCAGGATGATTGTAGTCATAGTTGATGCCGTCGATGATTCCCACACGTACTCCATTCGTGAAGACAGGAGTCGTATTTGACAACCCCGTAACATCGTTGTAGCAGGCATAGTAGATGTTGTGGTGGGAAAACAGGTTTTTCCCTTTCAGGAACTCAATGCCTACATATAGCAGAGCAAGGGCAATGATGAATATGAGGGCTATGGTTATTTCTTTTGCCTTGTTCATTGTTTGTATGTTGGAGTTTCTGTTTCCTTATACTGCCCTTGTACTGTGTGAGGTGTTAGGAGACTATGAGAATGGCTATTCGGAGAATGACGGTGCAAACGTGTTAGTGGGATGCATTGTATTCATCTATAGCCTCTTTGATATTCATCCGTTTCCCATTTCGGAAAGCAACGATGAAGGCATCGTTGAACGTCTGACTGATGGTTTTCTTCAGTTGTTGTATTTCCTTCAGATCGGTGGATTCTCCTTTGGTGTATTTATAGCTTCCGTTTTCGGTATAACATCCATCGGGAGTGATTCCTTTGAATTGACTGCTGCCCGAAGGAAGCTCCTTCTCGGAGTAGAGGAATTGTACTTTGAAGATGATAGCCGAGTCTTCTTTCTTGGGCTCTGTCTGCTCCTCCTGAGAAGGTGCTTTGACTTCCTCAGATTTTTCTTTCTTCATCTCGCCGTTTTCTTTCTTCTCCTCGCCGTTTTCCTTCTCGATAATTTCTTTAGAAGAAATCTGCTCCTTGTTTGTTTCCTCTTGGGCTTTCTGACTCGGTTTTATCTCCGTTGATTTCTGCTGGTCTTTCTGCAAGTCTGCGTAGTAAGTATCAAAGGCATTGGCGATTCCTCGGCTGCTCTTTTCCTGCCCGTTTGCGGAGTTCAAGAAAGTACATTCATTCGCATTGCTTATAAATCCAAGCTCTACGAGAATGCTCGGCATAGAAGTGGCATGAAGAACAAGAAAACCAGCCTGATGTACTCCTCGGTTATATCTTCCTCCTACCGAACACAGCTCTTTCTGTACTTGCTCCGCGAACCGAATACTCTCGTTGAGGTACTCGCTTTGCATGAACTCGAAAATGATGGTACTTTCCGGAGAATTAGGATCGTAGCCTTGATAGTTTTTCTGGTAGTCCTTCTCAAGCAGAATAACGCTGTTTTCCCGTTTTGCCACATTCAGGTTGGCAGAAGTTCGGTTGTCTTCCGTTCCAAGAACAAAGACCTCCGTTCCGTGAGCCTGACGGTTCTCGGCAGCATTCGTGTGAATGGAAATAAACAAGTCGGCCTTTGCTTTATTGGCAATGTCGGCACGCCCTTTCAAAGTGACATAGACATCTTTCTTCCTTGTATAGACGACTTTGACTTCGGGGTGACGCTTATGGATTAGCTCTCCCGTTCGGAGGGCGACATTCAGCGCAATGTCTTTCTCGTTGACTTTCCTTCCTGCACTTTGGGCACCAGGATCTTTTCCCCCATGACCTGCATCTATGACGACAACGAACTCCTCGGCGGCAAATGCTACCGAGGAGATCGTCATAAGGAGTATGAGAAAAAGCTTTCTCATCAGGTTGTCATTTTATTTGAATGGCAGATACCAGTTTTCTTTGTTGAGCAGTTTGTTGTACAATGTTTCGTCGCGATTCTCCGAACCCTTCCTGCAAGCTACTTTGTTTGCGAGGTATTCTGCGCCGCGATGATTGGCTATACGGACAAGGTCTGTAAAGCGGTTACCCTCAAACGGCATCTCAAGAGCCAGCTCGTCAACAATTCGGTCCTCAACGTAGTGGATAGTATCGGAGAAGGTAATTGTCTGTTCTGGATCATAGTTATAGTAGAGGGCAATAGCTGTCGGGTTCACTACATAGATGGTGGTATCGAGATAGGTCTCTCCGCATCCGCGTGCATGAACTCCAAGTAAAGACCGACGCATATCTGTGCGATAGGGACGGTATGAATCATTTTCGCCTCCGATGGGGAAAAGGAGGTCAAACGGGTCCTTCAGCAAACTGAAAGCCTGCAGAGCCTTTTCTCCGTCGCCTTGCTGCTCAGCCAGGCAGTTGAGCGCTTCAGCTGCACGCAGGTAGACAAGGGCACGACGATAGAATATCAAGTAGCGCGATACGGCGATACGTCTACCGTCAGGCGAAAGGGCAGTGCTGGATGCAAACTTATTAATCATCTCATACTCCAGCTCATCGTCTTTTACTTCAGTAATCACCGTTTCACGACGTTGATCCCCCTTGCTGGAATAAAGGGTAAATTCATTTGGCTTAGTAGCATCGTTGGAACCCATGCAGTATGCTTGCTTGTCGCTAATCTCTTCCCAAAGGTTTGATCCAATAAGCTGATGCGTGTTCTCGTCTGCATAGAAAAGACTGGCAACTTCAGATACAGTTCCGTCTTCAGTGCTGTTTTCCATAGGCGTTACCATCAGAGCCTCTGATCCACTACCTAATATGGAGATATTAAGGAAACTGGTATATCCATAATTCATCGTAGAGGGAGATGTTGAACGATTGTCATAAAGGTAAGCACGCCCTGAGCCCAAGGGAACGAGTCCTGGGAATTTAGTAGTTTCACCTCCTGTGGGGAGATTTGCGAAGATGTCAAAATTCTTGGTCAGATAGGCGTAATATGTATCCCAAGCATTCTGGTAATCTTGTGACCATAAGTAGTAGTCGCCAATGACAAGCTGAAGGGGAGGGAAGAGGTTCTGTGCACTTCCACCGCTATTGGAGATACCAGTCCAGGAGGGTAACTCGTAGTCTTTGCTGACAAAAGGAAGCAGCTCGGGAATGAGCTTGGCTCCGATTTCTGCAACATCAAGCTTGGGATAGTCAGCCTCCGATTCCGCAACAGTCATAATGGGCTGTGTGAAGAAGGGAACTTTTCCATAGTTGATGGCAAGCTGGAGATAAGTCCAAGCTCGAACAGCCAATGCAGCTACGTACTCATCGAGCATAACTTTCTTGTTGTTATGTGCCAGAGTCGTATCCATGTGGGCGATGAGGTAGTTACAATTGTTGATAACGGCATAGTAGTCACGCACATTGAGATACTCGTTATCAGCATCGAAGTTAAACTCAGAGATGTTACGGAGAGAAGCCTTCGTATTGTCGTTAATGTCAACGAGATCACCACGTACTTCACCAAGGATGATATAACGGTCTGCTATCTGTTGCAGGTTGTGAAGAATACCAAGCGTAGAGTAAATGGAGTCAGCTGTGCTTCCAAGGTCATTTACTTTCTCATAAACGACACTATTGGAACTGATGTCGAACATATCGGCACATGATACCATTGTCAACGCTATTACGACTGACGTTAGACGTACGATTATGGATGATTTTCTTTTCATATTGTGTGAATTGTTTTTTAATAGTTAGTTACACACTAGATGATGCTAATACTAGAGGTTGATCTTCATGCCAAGGTGGAAACTCCTGCTTTGTCCAAGTAAACCTGCATCAATACCTTGATAGAGGACATTGTTGCTAAACGAGAACTCAGGATCACTACCCAGGTAATTGGTAAGAGTGAAGAGGTTGTTAGCTTCGCACCATACAGTAAGGCCTTGGAGCCATGAGAGAGATACGGGAACCTTATATGAGAGGGTCAAGTTCCTAAGACGGAGGTACGATCCGTCTTCAATCCATCGGTCAGAGAAGCGGTTGTTTCCAATAGGATCTCCGTAAGAAGTCTTAGGAATGGATGTTACATCACCTTCGGTTTGCCAACGGTTGCATACTGCTACGGTCTGGTTATAGAAGGTGCTACCGCTTTCAAGCAAGCTACGCTGATAGTTGTACACATCATTTCCATATACATAGTTCACAATAGCACTCAGAGTGAAATGACGGTATGAAAGGTTCGAAATAATGTTTCCAAACAAGTCGGGGTTGGGATTGCCGATGATGACTCTGTCTTTCTCGTCAATAACGTTGTCGTTATTCTGGTTGATGAATTTAACATCGCCAGCTCCGAATTGAGTCGTCTTTCCTGTTACGGTATTCAAGGTAGAAAGCATTACTCCGTTTTGTGAGGGAACGTCTTCTGCTGTTGAATAGACTCCGTCTGTTGCGTAGCCATAGAAAACGCCTACAGGCTGGCCCACAGCTGTAAGGATGGTTCCGTCATAAATGGAAGTCGTATAGCCATAGAGCTCTCCATCTTTTCCGTTCATATACGTATCTCCATCGGGGAGAGAAGTGATGGCGTTGCGGTAATGTGCGGCGCTAGCTCCAAGTTCCCACTTCCAGTTCTTGGTGTTAATGATTCTACCCAAGACATTAACGTCAAAGCCATTGTTCTCTAACGAACCTCCATTGCACCAATAGTCTTGTATACCAGAGATGCTGTTAAGCGTTTTTGTCGTCAGAAGGTTGTTAGTTACATTATGATAGAAATCCGTATTGATTTTAACTCTGTTGTTAAAGAGAACGGTTTCAAGGCCTACATTTGCTCTGTTGGTGGTTTCCCATTGAATGGACTGGTTTCCAATTTTCTTTAGAGAGAGACCCATTGCCTTTCCTTGGTATTTTACGGTGCCGAAGTAAGCAAATGCAGCATTGTTGCCTACATTGTCGTTTCCAGACTGCTCAAATCCAGCGGTAAGCTTTAAGAAATCAACAACCTTTGTTGAGAACCAAGGTTCTGCGCTAATCAGCCATCCTGCTTGAATGCCCGGGAAGATACCCCAGCATACCCCAGCAGCCTTTAAGCCGGATTCTGTATCACGACCGAAGCGAGAAGATGTCTCGGCAGTGAGAGTTCCCTGGAGGAAATACTTATTGCGATAATTGTAATCTGCATTTACATAATAGGCAAGGTTACGCCATACATCGTAGAGTCCTTCCTGATCGAGGAAGTCATACGCTGCGCTGATGTCGGGCAATTTATCGTTACCGGTATTGTGGCAAGACTGATACTTAGAATCGTAAGCGAAATTCGAGAAGCGACTTCCTGCGGTAGCATAGACGGTATGATCCCCAAAGCGCTTAGTCCAATCAAGGTGGATATTTCCGAAAACGCTGCTCTCTTTGGAGAAGAATGAGCGAACTTCATTTTCGGAGTATCCGAGACCTGCAATGTAGAATTTGGGAGAACCTGTCAATGGACGGAAGTACTTCTCATTTGTGCGATGGAGCGTGTAGTTGAAAAGTGCGTATGCTGTGAATCCTTTGCCTAACGACCACTCGGGAGCAATTGTTACATCGAAAACAGTATACTCCTGATTGTTCTTGTTGTTTCCAGCGCCAAATTCAAAAATGGACAACGGGTTAGCGTAGCTATTATTCCTTGAATTAACATCAAAGTTAGCAAAGACGTCAGCTCCCTCGTATGCACTGGTTAATGTTCCAATGCTGCTGTATTTATATGGGCTGAGGAATGGTGCCTTGATGAGGGCAAGGAATCCAGGAGAGGATACCGGTTCTGCGTTGAGGTTAGATGGAATTCCGTCGTTTCTCAAATCACGGGCAATACGTGAGAATGCAATGTCAAAACGGGTCTTCAACTTATCAGATAAGATAATGTCGGTGTTGAAGCGGATGTTCAGACGATTAAAGTCGTTGCACTTGACAGTACTCTGCGCATCGGAATATCCGAGAGAGAAGTTGTACATAGCAGCTTCGTCACCTCCTTGTACATTAACCTTGTAATTCTGTGACCATGCTCCTCTGTAGACATAATCAGACCAGTTGGTCTCATTATGATACATATTATAATAATAGTTGTTCGGATCATTCCAAAGGAACGGGAAGCGGGTCTTTGTGGTAGTTACGCCGCCCATCAGCTCGTTTGCGTACGTACGATACTGGGAAGCATTCATCATCTCGGGGAGGAGTGGCTTCATCGTATATCCTCCGTAAGCCTTCACGTCAATACGGGTTGCCATGCTGTGGCCTCGCTTCGTATTGATGAGGATAACGCCGTTAGCGCCTTTTGCGCCATAGAAGGCTGTCCCATTCTTCAAAACACTGATGTTGTCAATATCGTCAACGTCAATGCCAGCGAGGATATTGTTAAAGAATCCCTCGTGAACAGCGCTATAGCCATCTTGCAAGTCCTGAATAACGCCGTCGAGGACAACCAACGGCTGTGCAGACGTGTTCAATGAGTTAACACCTTGAATGAGCATGAGAGCTCCCATGCCTGGAGTTCCAGATCTTGTGATGGTGCGGACATCGGCACCTAATTTACGTTGTAACTCGCCTTCTGCAGAAAGAACGGTTGTTAAGTCAACGTCTGTGAAAGCTTTGGCAGTGACGTCAAATTCATTCTTTGCGAAAGCGGAAAAGACTTCATCGTAAATCTCTATGTCTTTTTCCGGCTGACGAGCAGGAATAACAACGCTGTTGTATCCAGGAGTGGAAACATAGAGTGAAGTAACTGCTTCAGGAATGTTGAGGCTGAATGTGCCATCTTCTCCTGTCATTGATGTGTAGCGGTTGTTGCCGAAACCTTCAACACGAACACCAGGAAGCGGTTCTTTCGTTACGGCATCAACAATTCTACCCGTCAGTTTGGTCATATTGGCAGGCACAGGCTGTTCTGCCACTTTGACTTGTTCTTCAACGGGTTCTTCAGCAATAACAGGAACGTCAACAACAACGGGTTCTTCCACCACAGGTTTCTCTTCTTCTAATACTACAGGCTCTTCTACAACAACAGGCTCTTGTTTCTTTGGTGCAGGGCTTTCAACTGAAATGTTCGACTTACGCAGGTAAGGATAATAAGTGTCGAAAAGATACTCATATACATCACCTACATTGGCGTCGCTCCCTAACACTTCTTTGAGTTCCTGTTTGCGGTTTGCCGGATTGTCAATGACTTTGTAGATGCGTGATTTGGTGCTTTCGGAGAGCTTCTGATCCTTCTTGATCTGATCACGGAGTTCATCCCATGCTTCGCCATCACTCTGTGTTTTCAGTTTTCCCTTAAGGGAGGGATAGTTCTTGGCAAAATAGGCTTTAACAGCTTCAGAACGTTTCTGAGCAAGCCAGTTATTTCTGTTGAACGGTCCTTCTGGCGAAGCTTTGGAAACGACATCGATGGAGGAGATGTTTTCGGCTCCGACAGTCTTGATTGCGTCAGCCAGTTTCTTCAATGATTCAGCATTGCCCATGTACTTTGGGTCAATCTCGTATGAATCAAGAGGGAAATAAACGTCAAATTGAATCGTTACGTTTTCACCTGGGGCATACTGCTCAATAACCATAGCGCTTTGGATGCACGAAGGCGCTGCTGTGCTATTATTTCCAGCATAAGTAAGAACTGTCCCTGCGAAACAAGCGAAACAGAATGTGAAAGCTATTGCTAATCTTAATTGTTTCTTCATATTTGTCTTCATTGTTTTTCTTTTTTTAGGTTATAGGAACAGTTATTATTCGTTGCCTTCTTCATTATCGTTGGCATGTTCTTTGTCATAGGCATCTGCATCGATAGGCTCAAGGAAGATCTTGTCGATGCGGATTGTACGGTCTTTATCTTTCTGACGAGATGTTACTTGTCCCGTGATGACTAACTTAGTCATAGCTTCTTCGCCATTCTCAAGATTATATTCGTTGACAGGGAAGCGGAAGTAATCCGTCGGGTTACCCTTGATACCGGCAGCACTAACTACCATAGTGTCAATCTTTGTGGGATCGTTTTCAACCTTGCTTGCAAGCGTAGCCGTCTGTGATTTTCCGTTTGCGTCTTTGTACTGAAGCTGAATGGTGATTACATTCGGATAGAGGGGATCAACGCTCTTGTCAATAAGGTTGGCAGGAACAAAGACAATCTTGATAAGATACGGAGCAGACAGAACGTTATTCAACGTAGCCGTGATTTTCGGGTTACTGGTACCAGAAGAGGGATTGAACACGCAATACGCGCCGCTTGGAATGCGTTTGCGAAGTGCTGTGCTGTCTCTGCTAATGACTACATTATCTGGCGATGCATATTGTACGCTAATGTTGAATTGGTTCTCACCTTCCAAAGTGATGGTATCGTGCCAGCATTTCAGCGGTGAATAGTTGAGCTTGTCAACTACGTACATCGAACCATTGCTCAATTCGTATTCTCCTATCTTGTTCTCAAAGAGCTTGCTCAACTCTTGGTTCTTCTTCTCATAGAAGATGGTTGTGTTTCTCCAAGAACCGCCACGATAGTTATAATTAGAGATGAGTGAATCTCCGTTGTGGATGGAGAGTTGCGAGAGAATGTCGCTATTGTCTTCTGCCTTGAGATGGTTGACAGCTTTGCTGAATACAAGATGATTGCAGATAGCCCGTTTTGCATTCAGGTCTTGAAGAGAATCTCCGTCGGCTTTCGTTGAAGGATACTTATAATACTGACGTGCAATCTCGAACTGTTCACGCCATGCTTTGTTCGTAGGCGCAATCATTATATATGAACTGTCTTCGCGTGCAAGATATCCTATGCGCCCGAACCACTCGTTATTTTCGATGACAACAGAGTCAAGATAGGTTTGCTGACCATTGATGATGGGGCCTGCCACACTGTTGTTCTTGTCGAAGTATTCTTTGTTGAATGATTTCAGGAAAGAATTGACTTCGGAGAGGGAATCAATTTTTGCCAGATTCTCCCAAAGATTTGACGTGAAGTTGGCATACCCGGTGATGATGTGAAGAATGCCGTTCTTTGTGGCAATATTCTTAGATGTTAGCGGGTGTCCCTTGAACGTGTAGCTTCCGTTGGCCCCGTTAAAGAAGATGTACTTCCCGTTAATCATCTTAATCTGATTGTCAGTTAGCGTTCCTGAAGCCACATGACTGAAGTCTGCCACATGGTTTTCTACGAACTCAGCCTGCAAGAGGCTGTCGTTGTCTTCCGAATAGCCAAATCCGTTAGAAGGAGCCCAAACGGTAAAGTAGCGATCCTGCTGAAACAGATCTTTGTAGTCGGTACGTGAGAGTAGGTTAGCGAATTCACTAAGTTCGCTGCGGCTACTGATAGCGTCCCACAGAGTCTCTGTCGGATTCAAAGTTTCTTTCACCCCGTAGTGATCGTCCCATGAGTCGTTGCAGGCCGTGAGTCCGCTGACGAGGAGAATAACTAACACTGTGTTTTGAATGATACTCTTTTTCATCATATTGGTTGGATTGATTTATTGTCTTTGTTGATGCTGTATATGTTATTTACGTTTATCCTCAAGCGAAATATCTTCACGGCGCATCCATCCAACGGGAACTATCTCCAGATAGTCGTGCATGAATTGTGCCTTTCCGTTGTCATCTTCCTTTACATTCTTGAAACGTAGCCAATGATCTCCTTTTCCGAGATACTTGGTGGTGATGACTTTACGGACTACTGAGTTGTCATTACGGGCTAGGGTGCTACCATTATAATAATAGGTAGTAGGGCCTTTCAGGTATCCGCGGTTCTTCATTTCCTTGTCGTTGGCAATACCGTTGTCGTCGGTGTTGCTGTCGGCAACGTATCCGATATTTGGATCACTAAGAAGAATGCGCAGGTCAACGGGGATTCCCGTTACTTCATCATCGACATAGAACTGAACGATATGTCTGTTGTTGTTGGCAGAATATCCCATTCGCAGTTCGTATGTCCCTTCTGGAACAGGGGGGAGTTTGTATTTGAAGTCAAAGGCTCCCAGTCCCATCATTTCGTCTCCTTGATAGTTGTGCCAGCTTTGTTGCGGGCAGAGATAATAGAGGCGTGTCTCTTCAGTATTGTAAATAATAGTAGAGGCGTAGCCATTGGGGATGTAGTACTCCAACTCGTTAAGAATCCCTGCTTGCCCTCGTGGGCACCAGCGAACGTTGTTGTTGGTAAACTCAGGCGCAAGCGATGAGAAGTCAAAACGCATCGTTTCATTCAGGACATAACCGCTCATTATGTTTTCGTTATAGATGAGCAGGTGCTGAATCAACTGTATTGTACCATTGATGGCTTCGTTGTTGTAGTTGGGGTATTTTTCTTTGTTGACTTTGATGTTGCTCGGATCAAGTATCTTGATGTTGACGGGAATGTTGTTCATCGTCACTTCGTAAGGCTTCCCGTTTGTGGGGATGTCTCTGGAATAGTTGATAAGCACGTCTGACTGATACATAGCGTTGCTGAGAGGACGAGTCACCTTAAGCAGCGTGTTCTGGAACGTCTCGTAGTACTCAAACCTGTCGGAGCGCTTTACCAGATTCGTTTCGGAATTGAAGTCTGTTTGCTGGATGTTGTAGCAAACGAGTCGGGTAAACAGCAGTTTCTTGTTGACTAAGTGGTAGGCAACGAACTTGTTGAGAGCATTATTGGCGCTTGTGAAGTCGGCATCCGTAGCTTCGGGATACCATTCCTTGCACTTTTCATACAAGTCTTCGATGGAATAGATTCCTTCGGCCTGATAAACGGCATCAGGCTCTACGAAGGCTGTGAATCCGTAATACTTCGTCATGGGGTAGGGGCTCAATCCGTCACCGTCGAAGTTGCCTGCGGTCTTTTCACCATCTACATAGGAGAAGTCCTTATATGCTTGTAGCTTATTGCTCAATCCTGTCTTTTCTAATGCTTCGGAGAAGATGGAAAGGAACGGCATATCTTCGATCTGAGCCGGTACGGTGTTGGAGGAGGGATTCAGGACGTCGCTGATCGTATGCAGGATACCGTTCTGAACCTTTTCGTCGGAGGCAATGACAAGCGCTCCGTTGACAAAGAGCTGGAAGCGCCCGGTACTGTCGCTGCTCGTAGAGAGCGTCAGGTATCTGTCGTTCAGGTTCATAGTCGGTATAACGTCTCCTTCCATTTCCGTAGTGAGGTAGTTCTGCGGCAGCAGATGAGTTTGGGCAATCACGGTGCACATTGAGTCGGAGAGTTCCTCAAGGTTGGGCGAAGTAATACCTGTCCAGATGATCTTGGACTTGCCGTCGGCATCATGCCGCGCTTTCGAATCCCAGTAAATGGAGTCTTGCTTGAACAGATACCTCTTTATAGCATCGTTCGTCGGAGCGAAGCACGTGTAGGTGCCGTAGGCTTCGAGCAGGCTGAACTTTCCGCCCCGTTTGAGGATGTAGATGAAATCGCTATACATTTCATTGTGCTCTTCAAGGAAGCTGGCTATCGTGTTGCCGGTAAAGGTGTATCGGTTGCTCTGGTCAATTGTCTCAACGCAGCTTACCACACAGAACCCCGCAGCAAGTACGAGTATGCTTGCTGTAAGTCGTTTGAGTATGGTAAGTTGTTTCATCGTTTTCCTTATTTCTTTATATTAATTTTTGGAGAAGGAATCTCGCCGTATGAAGAAAGAATAATTTTTTTTGGAGAAGGGAAAATTTTTTATTCTTTGAACATAATTTTTTATTTACGTTTTTCCTCTAAGGAGATGTCTTCGCGGCGTAACCAGCCAACAGGAACTATCTCCAGGTAGTCGTGCATGAACTGGGCTTTTCCGTCATCGTCTTCTTTTACATTCTTGAAGCGGATCCAATGATCACCAGTACCTAAATATTTAGTCGTGATGACCTTACGGATGTCTCCGTTATAGTTGCGAGCCAAGGTGCTTCCTCCATAATAGAAGGTGGTGGGACCCTTAAGGTATCCGCGGTTCTTCATTTCCTTATCGTTGGCGACGCCGTTATCATCGGTATTGGCATCTGAAACCCATCCGATGATGGCATTATTGGCTGTGATTCGGAGGTCTACTGGGATGCCGGCAATTTCGTCATCTACATAGAATTGAACGATATGCCTGTTTCCGTTTGCTGAGTAGCCCATACGGATTTCGTATGTCCCAGCTGGCACGTGCGGCAAGCGATATTCAAAATCGAAAGCTCCGAGGCACATCATTTCGTCTCCCTGATAGTTGGCCCAGGATGTATGCGGACTCAGATAGTAGAGCCGAGTTTCGGCTGTATTATAAATCGAATTCTTGCAGTAGCCGTCAGGCAGGTAGAATTCGTAGTCGCCCCTCGTGCCAAACACCACATTGTTGCCGGATGTCCAGCGGATGTCGTTGTTCGTCAGCTCTGGAAGCAATGATGAGAAGTCGAAGCGCATGATTTCGTTCAGCACATAACCTGCCATCACATCTTCGTTATAGATGAGCGGGTGGGCAATAAGGTGGATGGAGCCGTTAAGCGCCTCTTGTGTGAATCCTTTGTAATGCGTTGTGTCGGCTTTCACATCAGTAGGATCAAGAATCTTGATGTTGACAGGTATCCCGTTGTACTCGACTTGATAGGGATCTGCGGAATTTGAGAGCATCGGCGTGTAGTTGATAAGCAGGTCCGTCGAGTAGGCTGCATTGCTGATAGGCCTTGTCACCTTCAACAATGTCCCTTGCAACGTCTCGTAATACTCGTATCTGTCGGCACGCTTGGGATAGTTTGACTCGGAATTGTAGATTCCCATTACCTTGATGTTGTAGCAGACGAGTCGGGAGTACAACAGTTTCTTGTTTACTAAATGATAGGAGATGAACTTGTTGAGTGCATTGTCCTCGCTTGTAAAGTCAGGATCGGTAGCTTTTGGATACCACTCTTTGCATTTTTTATACAAGTCGTCCAGATTGTAGATGCCTAAATCGTTGAACGTCTGGTCTGTCTCGCAGAAAGCCGTGAAGCCGAAGTAGCGGTTCAGAGGGTAGGGAACAGTTACGTCTCCGTAAATGCCTATGCCTCGTTTGTTGCCTTCGGTGTAGCTGTAGTCCTTGTAGTCCTGAAGCTTGTTGTCAAGTCCTGTCTTTTCCAGCGCCTCGGAGAACAATGAGAGGAACTTCATGCTCTCGATCTGAGCAGAAACGGTATTGGAAGAGGGGTTCATGACATCTGCAATCGTATGCACGACGCCGTTTTCCACTTCTTCGTCAAGGACAATCACTTTAGCACCATTGATATAAAGAACTGCATTTTGGTTTTCATCCACTCCGTAAGTCATTGTCAGATATCTGTCGTTCAGGTTCATCGTCGGGATGACGTCGCCTTCCATTTCCGTCGTGAGATACGTGGCGGGGAGGATGTGAGTCTGCGAGATGACAGTACACATTGAATCCGACAGATCCTCGAGCCTGGGTGAGGTGACACCCGTCCAGACAACTTTTTTAGAGCCGGGAAGCAATGAGGCCTTATAGATAGAGTCTTGTTCTATCAAAAAGCGTTCAACTGCATCGTTGGTAGGAGCAAAGCAGGTGTACGTTCCATAGGCTTTCAACAGGTTCATCTTGCCTCCTCGGTTGAGAATGGTGATGAAACTGCTGTACAGATCACTATGTTCTTCGAGGAAACTTGCGACGGTGTGTCCCGTGAAGGTATAGCGGTTGCTGGTGTCAATTTCATCGACACAGCTGAATACCGTTAAGCCAAATGCCACAAGGAGAGCACTCAAGGCTATGGAAAGGAACCGTTTTCTCATTTTCTTTTCGTTTGCTTGTTATTTTCGTTTCTCTTCAAGAGAGATGTTTTCGTTTCGAAGCCATCCGACAGGGACAAACTCAATATAGTCGTGCATGAACTGGTCTAGTCCGTCGTCTGATTCATTGACGTTCTTGGCACGGAACCAATGATCTCCTCCGTCAAGGTATTTCGTCGTCAGCACAACACGGATAACCGTTGGTTCATGACGGGCCAAATGACCGTAGGCATTATATTGGGTGCTACCCTTCAGGAAGCCGCGGTTCTTCATTTGCTTGTCGTTGACGACTCCATTGTCATCTGTCTGGGCATCCGAAACCCAGCCGACACGTGGATTCTCCCTTGCACTTAATCGTAGGTCTACAGGGATGCCTGTAATCTCATCGTCGAAATAGAACTGGGATATTCCTCTTTGGGGTATACCTTGATAGCCGAAGCGCATCTCGTAGGTCCCAGGAGGAACGTGCGGCAGACGATAGCTAATGTCGATAGGGCCTATGCACATACACTCGTCGCCCATATAGTTTGTCCAACTGTTGTGCGGGCTCAGATAATACAAGCGAGCTTTGTCGTGATTGTATTTGATTCGGTCGCTATATGTGCCAGGAATATAGAACTCATAGTCTCCTCTGTCTGCAAAAGTTATACCTTTTCCATCGCTCCAGCGAATATTGTTATTGGTGTATTCGGGAGCAATCGAAGAGAAATCGATGCGGATGATGCCGTTAAGTACAAAACCCGACATCACGTCCTCATCATAAACCAAGAAGTGGTCTATAAGATGGATGGAACCATTGAGCGCTTCCTGTAAGAAGTTGGGGTATTTGACTTTGTCACTTGAAACCACAGACGGATCCATAACGCGGATATTAACGGGAACGTTTCTTGGACCGCATGTTACATTGAATGCACCTGTACTAGCAGAAAGCACATCTGGATCATTCGTATAATTCAAGAAAATGCATTGGTTGTATGAACGTTCTACTCCGTCATCGCAGATGCCACGAGTAGCATTGCTGAGTGGACGAATAACCTTCAGCAACGTTCCTTGCATGGTTTCGAAATAATCGTAACGGTCTGCACGAGTCAGAAAGACAGATTCCGAATTGAAGTAGCCTCCGCAAGTGATTTTGTAGCAAGTAAGACGAGAGTAGAGCAGTTTGCGATCCAGCAGGTGATAGGAGATGAACTTGTGCAGCGCATTGTTCTCACTCTTGAAGTCTGGATCGGTTGCATTCGGATACCAAATCTTACATTGCTTATATAAATCGTCTATGCTGTATATTCCCGCAGCTTGGTATACGGAATCTGGCTCGACGAAGGCAGTAAAGCCGTAATACCGACTTGGCGGGTAGGGTACATTGAAACGATCATTATAAATGTTTACAGTTACTTTATCTCCGTCGGTATAAGAATAATCCTTATAGGCTTGCAACTTATCGGTCAAACCAGTCACATCCAGCGCCTCAGAGAAGATGGAGAGGAACTTCATATTCTCAATAATAGTGGGAACTGTTTCTGACGAAGGATTCATCACAGCGGAGAGAGTGTGTACGACTCCGTTCTCCACTTCCTCGTCAGCAGCAATGACTTGTGCCCCATTGATGTAAAGAATGCTCTTCAGCAATGAATCCACGCCATAGGTCATTGTCAGATAACGGTCGTTGAGGTTCATGGTTGGAACGATATCTCCTTCCATCTCTGTCGTGAGATATGTGGCAGGGAGAATATGCGTCTGAGCAACGATGGTACACATGGAGTCTGACATGTCTTCCAATTTGGGAGAAGTGATCCCTGTCCATTTAATCTTCGTCTTCCCATCCGCATCGTGACGCGCCTTTGAATCCCAGTAGATGGAATCCTGTTCTTTCAGATATCGTTCAATTGCATCGTTGGTTGGAGCAAAGCAGGTGTATGTTCCGTATGCTTTCATTAGGTTCCATTTCTCACCGCGTTTCAGGATGTAGATGAAATCTCCATATAAGTCTTCATGCTCCTCTAGGAAGCTTGCAACCGTGTTTCCCACAAATGTATAGCGGTTGCTGGTGTCGATTTCTTCTCGACAACCGAATAGCATCATCAAGGCAGCAACCAGAATGGTTGAGCCTATTGTCTTTCTTATTTGGGAGAAACGTTTCGTTTTCACGATAATAAATTTTTAGTTTTTCTGATAAACATCTTCCGTATTGTACGAAGGATTCTGCTTCAGGTGTCCATTGCTGGTCTTAATCTGACTTTCAGAGATAGGGAAGAAGAGCTTGTCGATGTTAGCCATCTTGCTCTTTACTGCATTCTGATTGGTTTCATATTTGCGTGAAACCAGTTCGTTCAACATGGATGTGGTGTTTCCGTCGCGAAGAGCCCAACGAACCAGGTCGTACCAACGCTTGCCTTCAAAGCAAAGTTCACGCTGGCGTTCATCACGAACCAAAGGAACGATACCATTGTTCAAGTTAATAGAGTCAGCACGAGCAACCTTAACGGCTGGAGGATTGGAACGATAGTATGTTGCCTTTACCAGCTTGAATGCTTTGGCTTCGTCGCCCAACGTGGTGTCGTTACGCAAAGCAAGAGCTTCGGCTTCCATCAGCATGACGTCTGTTATACGATAGACAATCCAGTTAGTGGAAGAACTACCGTCACTATTGGTCTGACGAGGAGTGTAGCTGGTCTTGTAAGGAGGATTGCTGGTCGTCGTATAATTAACATTTGTTTGCGTGTATTTTGCAACATTATATACGTCTTCTTCTCCTCCCTCTTTCGTATAGGAGTAACGTCTCAAGTCAGTCTTCTTATAGAGATTGATGTCCGTTCCTTGTCCACCCAGCAGGCTGGTGGCATTGAATAGGGCAGCATTATTCTGGTAACCATATAATTGATTAGTGGCGTAATGAGGATTGTTGTTTATATGTCCTTGAATCTCGAAGATACTTTCTTTAAGGTCGTTTTGGTCCTCGCCGAAGAGAGAAGAATAGGGATCGGTATCACTCGACATACCCATCATTTGAGGATATGTGTTAAGCGGGTATCCAATGACTGAAGGATTTCCAGCCCCTTCTCCTCCGCTCGTGACACGTCCGTTGTTGTTCTTCTTCTCATACTCCTCTATATAATTATTACGGTC
Organism: Bacteroidaceae bacterium; assembly: GCA_017615125.1. Taxonomy (GTDB): domain Bacteria; phylum Bacteroidota; class Bacteroidia; order Bacteroidales; family Bacteroidaceae; genus UBA1189. Next base: position 21,840 of record JAGAAS010000038.1, on the reverse strand, counting down.
GTTGATGATACGCTCGCAGTAGTTGATACAGGTGGTGTAGTACTCATAGCAATCACTTCCGTCGCTTTTGTTCTTGTACTGCGTGAAGGCTGCTTTCCAAAGCATTACGTCTGCAATCATTGCGCGTACTGCATCTGCCGTGATGCGTCCCTTGTTGTAGTTAAGGTCAGCGTATGCACCAGAGGTCATCACAAGTCCTTCTGCTTCGTAGAGGTCTTCCAAGATGAAGTCAAGTGCTTCAAGAGGAGGAACCTGGTCTTGGAACAAGTCCTGAGTGTCGTCCACCATAGCTTCTTTCAAGAGAGGTATATCACGGAAGGTACGAACCAGATAGAAATGGCACAATGCGCGGATGGCTAACATCTCACCGCGAATTACATCCATATCGCCCTGCGTGAAGTCGGGGTCTTCCTCAAGCACCGTTGGGGCGAATTTCATGACAATGTTGCAATTGTTGATGGCCGAGTAGAAAATCTCCCATGAGCAATAGGAGTTGGTTGGGAGCAGGTTGGCATCGTTGATATATTTCAGCTCTGTACCAAGGTTGCTGCCTTCGCATACATCGTCGGAGCGCAGTTCTCCCCATACCAAAAGGCGGGTAATAAAGTCATTCTCTGCCAATTTGCGATAGCTGTTGGCAACCATTGTTTCAACGTCGTTCTTGTTTTTCCAGTAATTCTCAAGAACCACCTTGTCTGTAGGATAGATGGTAAGGAAGTCCTGACATCCCGACATCATCAGGGCCATAGTTACTACGGCTGCAATGGAAAATATTTTGAATGAATGTTTCATTGTTCCTTTCATTTAAATATTTATATAATAGAAGGCGTTTTTTAGAATCCGACAGTAAGAGCCAGCGTAAACGATTTTGAACGCGGAGTCTTTGAATTGTCAGTTGCGCAACCCCATCCTCCGACAGGAATCTCAGGATCAAGACCTGTATAGTTAGACCATACGAACAAGTTGTTGGCAGAGCCAGAGAGATAGAGGCTGTTAAGGCGGAGCTTCTTCACGAACTGAGGATCGAAGCTATATGAAAGCTGCAGGTAAGAGAAACGTACATAGGAAGCATCTTCCACATATCTGTCGCTACCCAAGAAATTGTAACCGGTATTGTACAATGCACGCGGCATCAAAGTCTGGTCGCCTTCTTTGCGCCAGCGCCAGTTAACGGCGATACTCTGGTTGTTGTTGGTGTACATATTCTCTACGTTCATTCGCGCAGCATTGACAACGTCTACGCCATAGCGATAGGTGAACTGAGTCTTAAGCTGCAAGCGCTTGTACATGAAGGTTAAACCGAAACCTCCTTGTGCAGCAGGGTTGGAGTTGCCGAGGTAGACGATGTCAAGTTCGTTGATGTTACCATCGTGGTTGATATCCTCGTAGATGGCGTCACCTCCGCGGAAGGAGTAGATGGAAGAACCTTCTTCATAGCCGAATACCATCTGAAGCGGCTTACCGTTGGCACCATAGATAACTTTACCTTCATCATCGTATGCAATAGGACAGCTGGCTCCATAAATGGGAGTAGTGGCATTTCCTAATGCGTCTTTCTCGTAGGCTACGATACGGCTGGGAGTGTAGTCGGGATCATCCAACTTGGCCAAAGCTTTCTCCCAGTTCTTGTAGCTATATTCATACACGCCCAGATAGTGGAATCCGTAGAAGGAGCCCAGAGGATTGTGTACCTGAATTCGTCCCAGGTATTTGCTATTGCTGAAGTTGTAATCTTCGTTCTGGTTGCTCAAGATGGTTTCCTCCATTTCTTCAATGCGGTTGAAGTTCTGGCCGACATTCACGTAGCAGTTCATGGAGAAGTCCCCAATCTTGATGAATTTATTACCGTTGACGGTTAATTCCCAACCATGATTGCTTACGGTACCCGTGTTGCGATAGGCAAGGCTTGTGTAACCATTCGAGGATGGAATGTTGTAGTTATTCATCAACTGGTCGGTGGTGTTGTTCCAGTAAACATTCACGTCTGCTGTGAGTCGGTCGTCGAAGAATCCGATATCCGTACCGACGTTTGTTTCAGTCTTTCTTGCCCACTTGAGGTCGGTGAGTCGAAGACCGCCTTGCTGCATTGCGGTCATATCCATGTACTTACCAGCCTCACCATAGACGGTGTAATGTAGGTATTCGCTTCCAGGCTGTGAACCAGACTGACCGACACCGGAACGGATGGAGAGCATGGACAATTTGGCTTTTTCACGAGACCATTTCATCCAAGGTTCATCGACGATGTTCCAACGAACGGAGAAGCCCGGGAAGTTGCCCCATTTGTGTGCTGCACCGAACTTGGTTGAGCCGTCGCGACGCAGAGTGGCAGTAGCACTATAACGTCCGCCCATGTAGGAATAAACGGCAGAGAACGACATAGCCATCGAACGCCATTGCCAGGTGCTGGTGGAACTGGTTGACAAATAGGAGCCAGTTGTCGGGCTGGTGATGTGGGTAGGTATGCCATACGAGCTTGCACCCTGGCTTGAACCGTTACCAATCGTCATTTCCCATTGTCCCATCATCGTGAAGAAGTGCTTCTCGTTCGAGAAGTGAGGCGTAAAGTTCAGACGATGACGTGTGTTGAACGACAATGTTTTGTTGTCGCTGGTTGAACTCTTGTTGTTGCCGCTATCGGTCCATCCCTTTGTGGAAAGAGAGATGGGGAAGTAGTCTGCATCTGCGGTTGTTGCATAATCCATGTAGACCATACCATAATACTTGAGCTGCGTCTCGTCGTTATTTAATCCCAGCAGGTTGTAGTCCATAGAGATCTGCGGCGTGATGCGGTAGCTCTTCGTGTTCTTCCAAGCCAGATTACCGACAGCAACAGGGTTGAGAGTCGTCTTCTGGTTGTTGTCGAAAATAGAGCTTGCGGTCTGCAGCATGATGTAATAGTCCTGAGTGTCGTTGCCTTGCGGGTCTTGGGCAAAGATGCTCATGTTCGGCATAATAATCTGTGCTGCCGAAAGTAGACCGGAATAGTTCGAGGGATTGTCGGTATAGGTAAGGGCAAAGTCAGAAGAAACCTTGATACGGTCGCTGACGAAATAGTCAAGTGCCATACGAGTAGAAAGACGGTCTAACTCCTGCTTAATCACCGAACCTGTCTGGTGATAGTAGGCACCGCTGACGCGGAATGTAGCACGGTCGCCACCTCCCGTGAGGGAGATGTTGTGGTCGTGAGTCTGTCCGTGCTGACTGATGGCCGAAACCCAGTCGGTGTTGTTGTTGTAGTTCTCATACTCTGAGAAAGTGGGGTTGTAGTTCAACTCCTCTGCATCAGATGCTGTGCTACTCTGGCGGGGGTTGAAGTGTTCCTCTTTCAGCAACATCGTGTAGTTGTCACCATTCAGAAGGTTCAGTCCCTTTGGCAGCCAGCTGTTAGAGTAACGATAACTATAGGTTACGCGTGTCTTACCACGGGTACCACGTTTCGTCTTAATCTGGATGACACCATTCGAACCACGAGAACCCCAAATGGCGCAGGCGGAAGCATCTTTCAGTACTTCGATGCTCTCGATGTCTTCGGGGTTGACCGTCAGCAGCTGGGCGAATGACTCTTCGTTGGCAGTAGAGAAGTCGAAGTCCTCCTGTCCCGAAGGCATTTCAAAGATGTTACCGTTTACGACAATCAGAGGCTCGGCATTACCGTTGATAGTGGAAGTACCACGCAAACGCATCTGCGTGCCGCTACCGAGGTCACCCGAGTTGAACACGATGTCCAGACCGGCAATCTGTCCCTGAAGAGCTTCGTCAACAGACTGGAACGAAAGACCTTCCATCTCGCTCATGTTGAAAGTCTGCTTTGCCACAGATACTTCTCGTTCGAGGATGTTCAATCCGTTGGTATCGCTACGGGGCTTGGCTGTAATTTCAACCACATCGAGTTGGTTGTCGTCTTTCATCTTGATGTTGAACACGGTGCGTGTGCCAATTTCGAGCACTTGCTCCTTGTAACCTACGTACGAAATCTTCAGCTTATCCTTGGTGTTCTTGACCAGCATAACGAAGTTTCCGTCGAAGTCGGTTGTGGCATGTTCAACGATACGATTGTCTTTGTCTAATTCAACGACGTTTACTGCCATCATTGGACCAAAGTCGTCGCTGACGTTACCTGAGATACGCGTCTGTGCGAAAGTGCCGGACGCCAGCAGGCACATAACGGCTGTGAGAATATACTTATATATTTTCATAATACCTGAGTTTTATTCGTTTTCGGTTGTGAACTTGCCATTCTTGAAAATACGGCTGTTTACGAGGTAGCCATCAATCTGATGAACAACGGCAAATGAAGAGGTTTCGATAGTTCTGCCCGAGAATTCGAGGTCACGAGTCATGATGTTGAACATCGTGCCTTCCGTACCAGGCGTGTTCACAACAAAGCAGGTGTTGTCGATTTCGTCGATGTCGCCCTTGACGGAGATGGTGTTGCCGTCGTAAGGTCCTGCCTTTGTCTCAACGGTGACCTTGCTGAATCGCTTGGTCTGGGTGTCGAGAGTAGCTGTTTCGTAGTTAACCTGATAATAGGTCTTGTCGCCTTCAATCAACATGTGCGGCTTGTTGTCGACATAGACTGAATTATCTTGGATGTGGTATTTAACGAAGTCGGTAATGAGCATTGTGCGCTTGCGGATGCTTTCAGTCAGCTCAGCGATGTATTCTTCCAGTTCTTCGTTCTTTGCAAGGAGAGCATCGACTTCTGCCTGTTTGGCATCGATCTCTATCTGTGAGGCTCCGTTAGCCTTCAGCAGCAGAATGTCGTTCTGCAGCTCTCCGATAGCGACTGTGTTGTCGTTGATTTCATCCTTCGCATTGTTAACAGCTTCCGTGTCGTCTTCAATGTCTTCCCAGTAGGGGAGTCCATTCTGATGTGCCTCCTCCATAGCGTCGTTGGTAGGAACATAGACGGTGTAGTGGTAGGTGTTGAAGGTACGAATGTTGTAGTCAATACCTCCCATATCCCAGAAGGTGAAGAATCGGGCAAGGCTGTCTGTGATAGCTTCTCCCTTTTCATTCTTTGCGGAGAGGAGCTCTGCTACCTCGGAGGGTGTTCCCGCCATCGCGAAGTATTCGGAGAATTCGGGATTCGTGCTGAGAACTTTGTATACGGACTGCGTCGGTGGCATGATCATGCCGTCGATGAAGTAGGTGTTACCGTTCTCCTGAAGGTAAATGTTGCTGGGAACGAGTCCACCTGTTTCTTCCTGAACTTCGTAACCTCCGTAGAGCTTTTCAACCACAGGCTTTTCGTTGCTGTCAATCTGAGAGCCAGTCTCAACCTTGATGGTTCCGTAGCCCTTAGCCATGTGGTACTTGTTGCCATCCTGGAAGTCTCCTACTACTATATAATATTCCATCATCTGCTGCAGGAGGTTCTTGATGGTTCCTTCGGTGGTAAGTGTGCCCACGCTGTCGAGCCGTTCGCGTGTGACGGGGTCGTAATGCCATTCCTCGGCATAAACCTTTGCTTTCTCTGTCTTGGCCTTCTCGTTGTATCGGAAGATGTAAAGGCTGGGAGGATTAGCTGTGGATGCGTTCTTGAGGGTGGGAACATCGTAGTACCAGAAGTAATCGTCGGTAGGAACAACGAAGCTGAAACGGCTGTCCATTGCAAGGAGGTACTTGTCGTATTCGTACTGGTTGATAGCCCAGTAGGCGATGCGCGTGTTTTCGCTCAGCATGACAGGAGCGATGACGGCTACGTAACGGGCGGGGCTGTAAACCTCGTTCATGACGTAAACGGCACCGTTGTTGCAAATCATCACTTCGTCGATGTCCTTTTCATAGACGTGCATGCTCTCGCGTGCATCGTTCATGATGCTCTCGAACTTGCTGGGAACGGTGCTGTTGAAGGAGGTCTTCATGACGTTGCGGACGAGAGCCTGAACAACGTCAAGAGGAATGGAGTCCATATTCTCTTCCAGAGACTTGCCCGGCGTTCCATAGCGCTCGATGAGGGCCTTACCCTTTCCGTTCTCGAAGTACATCTCCAGCGTGGCATCGTTGGGGATGAACATGGCTCCCATATCGTTCTCGGCAGAAGAGGTGGCTGACGTTCCCGACTTGTAGTTGTTCCATCCCGGGTCGTAGAGAAGAGAACCCTTGGTGCTCTGCGTCGTACCGTTCTCATCGGTGAACGTGGTGAAGCTTGAGTTGCTTGAGCCTCGGTTGCTTCCTGACGTGAAGTAACGTTTCTCATAGACGGTTTCGGCAGAGGCGTCGTCGCCGTAATGGAAGAGACGGTTGTAATCATCGGTCAGCTCCTGGTTCTTGACAGGTGCGGAGAAACGGTCGAGCAGTCTGCTGAACAGCTGTGTCTTAGGATTGCGGCGAATCTCTTCGGCCATGTTCGACGGCGGAATGAGAAGACCATCAAGCTGGTGCACGTAACCGTTCTTGCAGGTGACGTTCTGATCGATGACTTTCTTGTCGAAGATGAAAGCATCGTTGGAGGTGATCCCTTCATACCTGTGGTTGAAGAGCACTTCCAGGTCAGAAGTCTTGATGTTGTTCTGGTAGAGCTGCTCGTCGAGGAAGTGGACCATCATGGTGCTTGTCCCGTCGGTGGCGAGGCGGATGCCTTTCTCGCGGAAGCCGTCCCAGAACTGGTTGTTCTTGGGCAGGTCTTCCTCGTAGAAGTAGCCGATGGAGTCGACGATGTTAGCGGAGGTGACCTGACGCAGGCATCGTCCTTCGACGGGGTCGGATGATACGCTCGATGCAGCTGTCGAAGACATCATCTCCAGCAAGTAGGCATTGTCAAGCATGCTGTTGTAGAGGATGATTTTCTTCTGAGCCGAAGAAAGCTGTTCGTAGCTGTCGAGGCCCCACGAATCCTTGATGCCTTTGAGGAAGGCTTCATCGTTGGCTGCAAACAGCGTTTTGCTACCTGTCTTCGAGAGGACTTCGGTGTAGTTGAGGTCGTCGATGACTTTTAGGAAAAGAGTGAAATTGCCTTGCTCTTCAAGATAGTTGTAGATGCTGGCGCCCAACCAGTCGGGTTCTACGTCATCGTAAAAATACTCATCTTTACATGACTGCGCAGCAACACACAAAAGCAGCAGGCTCGCAACCCATGAGAGGGCGCGCGTGTTACCATGATGTTTCCAGGTACTCATACTGTTATTTTAGGTTAATATTTGTTCAAACTAAGGTCTTATAGGCAGGCCTACGGCATTAGCATTGGATATTACAAGGTGCAAATATAAACAAAAATAAGATTCCGAAAATTTTTTTAACAAAAAAAATGTCCTTTTGTGGAAAATATTTTTCACCGCAAGGTGATGCAGGCAAAAAAACGGCATTATTGTGACGTCGGAAAGAAGATGAAGAAAGGGAAAAGGCGACTTTTTTCTTGTGCTGAAGTGGGGGAGGAAAGGCTTCTTCGGCAGATGAAAAACAACCTCGGATTTTTCTTTCTTCAGCGCGCGATATGAAGAAAGAATCTCGCCGTATGAAGAAGGGAAAAATTAATGTTTAACTTTCGCTCGTTAGAGTTAAACTTCGTCGCGTTAGAGTTAAACTCTAGCACGCTGGAGTTTAACTATTTTTTCCTCCCTGTTTGCACACGTTCTATAAAGGTAAAGAGCTTGATTATAGAGGCAGGCAAAATCAGTTTTTCAGATATTTACTACACACTACACGGTTTCTTTCGTATATTGCTGAAGGATAATTGATTTTCACTTTATTTCCCCCATATTTACTACACGATTACTACACATTTACTACACGATTCTTTTCCTTTAAAAATGCGAGCCTCTTCTCGAAGTTGGGAAGAGGCTCGCTCGTTATCAGTAGGCTTCGTGGTAGACGGCTCCTGTGACGTCGCCATTCAAGCATTTGGCTATTTCGTGTGGCGTGATAGTTACCGGGCCTGTCATGAATTCGGGAATGTTGTATGAACGATAGAAATTGAGGTAGAAATCAGGGTCTTTCTGCGGGATGACGAAGGGCTTGCGGGCTCGTCCTCGCTTATCGAAATAGGTGAGGTAAAGTCGTGTGAATGAACCGTCGTCACGCCGTGAGCTGAAGATGATCCATCGCCCGTTTGTGCTCCAGTTGTGGAAACTCTCTGTGTCGTTGCTGTTTGACTCGCGCAACAGCCGAGAAGTACCGCTTTCCAAGTCGAAAAGCATCAGGTCGGCGCTGCGGTGCCAGATGTGGAAAACGCCGTAGTCTCCAATCGTTGCTAGCAGATATCTTCCGTCGGGACTGACGCGCGGCAGGGTGATGCTCTTTCCTACAGACGAGGCATCATAGACCAATTCTTTCGGACCGAAATGCTTTGTCTCGGGATCGAAAGGCTTGCGGTAGAGGTTGTATTTGAACTCCTGGTATCTGTCAATGATTTCCCGCTCGCGGATGCTGTAGTCCTGAACCTCAAAGTGAGCTGACACAAAGTAGAGGTATTTGCCGTCGGGAGACCAGCAGGGGAAGCATTCCCACTCAAGAGTGTCATTCTCAACAGTTGTTACCTCGTTGAGGTCTATGTCGTAGAGGATAAGATCGCTGGCAATATCCTGAACTTCAATCTTTTCATTGTCAAGCGTGTGGAACGACTGCCCTGTGTTGTTCACAGAGTATGCGATGTAATGATGTGTAGGATGCCAAGCGGGATAAACTCCTGCCGAGAGGGTACTGTCGGTCTTGAGATTGATTTTTCGGATGTCTCCGTTGAAGGACATAACCGTACCGCCCTTGTATTGACGGGCGTGGAACTGGAGGCTGTCGGGATTGTTGTTGCGGCACGAATGGCAATTGATGCATTGTCCGCTGTTTTCGGTGCCGACAAGCATATTGCAGAAGATAACGCTCTCGTCGAAATTCTCAAGGCAACGTTGGTTGATAGTAAGATCCTCGTAGGTAACGTATGAAGGGGCAATCAGTCGGTAACTAATATAGGGATCAACGGGCTCTTCTGCTACGTGAAGGAAGTATTCTTTATAGCGATACCATTTGTCTGTCTTAACGTACGATATCACATTGATATTTTTGCCTTTAGCTGACTCCAGCATTTTGTGCCACTTTTTTATGTCAGGTTTGGCTTTAAGCCCTTTGACTATGATGGATTCCTCTCCATATTTATATATGGTGACAGCACTTTTTGCATCGGGAATCTGGTAGGCAAAAGGAAGCGGAGCAATGTTAGGCGGGATAATCAGATCGGTATAGTCGGGACAGATGGATGGTTTCTCTTCCACAGCAGTAAATTCATTTGGAATCTGTGCTGTACAACCGAAAAGCAGGCATGCAAAAACGACGGGAATGTATCTGAAATGTTTCATGATGATTTCTGTGCTTTATAATGGGACTACATCAATAGGACTTTACATCTCGGATGAAGAAATAGAAATAGTAGTAGGTGTCGCCGAAACTATCATAGAAGATTTTCTTGATTTCCGGGTTCCTTTCTATGTTTTCCGATACGGCATATTTCCGAGCATACTCCATGAATGCTTTGAACTTCACTTGAACGGATTTGTCGAAAGGCATTTTGCTGATATCGACATTGCCTGGCTCAAGGTTGCCAAACAAGAGGGCTGCTTCCTGGTAATGCGTGGGCATACGATCGGTACGATGGCTGTTGGCATAACGGAAGAAGTTTTGCCAGAAAGTGGGAATGTCTTTTAGGGTTAAGGCACACATCAGCCCCATTTCATCAAATAGAGGAGTGGTGTTTTCTGCAAAGGAATGAGAAAAATAATTGAGAAGATAAATCTCTACAAGAGAGTTGTCACCATCAAGCTGATCGGTATAGCAATAGAGCGGCAGAATGGATGCAAACTCTTTGTCGTTTGGAATGAGCTTCGGATTATCGGCAAGAGCTTGATACTTCTTGGCCCATTTCCTGTGGAAGATGGTTTTACTGAGCGTGTTGATGTATTTGTGAGCGGCATCGTAGTCGCCTTGCATGATGGAGGTCTTTGTCATATACTTGAGGTATTCGGCTTTCCATCCATATTCCACACCATCTTCGAGACACCAGCGATAGCAGAAGTTGAATCGGGCATAGTTATAGTATAACATTTTTCCTCCTACTTGCATCATGCGGATGTCTAAAGGCGTGTTAGGCTTTGCTCCTCCGTCAAGATAGCGGAACATCTCGTCTCCGGCTCTTCCGAGTTTGAGAAGCGCCAGATTTTTGGCAAGGACGAGTAATCGAGTAGGCTCTGTCTTATGATGAATCTTGTCGAGTTGCTTTTGATAAGGCTTTTCCAACTCGTCGTATTCTTCTTGTGTAATGGTTCCCTTTGCAAGATCGTTCTTCAGCTCAATGATGGCGTCGTTTGCTTTTTTCGTTGGTTTGATAAAGTGGGGAACAGCTTTCGCCATATGGGCATTCTGCTTTTTGATAAGGCGTAATACCTCTTTATAATTAGTACAATCCATAGCTGCCTCAACCTTCAATTCTGTATGGAAGTTATAGTCTTTGTACCAGAATAAGGCAACGAAAACAGCTAGGATAAGTAGGATGGAACTGTTGTAGATGCACGGCTTGAGGTTGCGTTTCGCTTTCGCTTTCCCTTTTGTGGAAGAAGGAAGAATCCCGTCTTGTTCTTTTTCGGGCTTACGAAAGAAGAAAGCAAGGACTATCGGGCTGAGATATAGAAGAATATATGGAATCCAAAAGCGGATATGCTTTGTAATGAATTCGAAGGCAGGCATGCCAGCAGTATACATCAAAGGCTTGCGTACAGAGGTGTAGGAGAAGTAGTAAATGGCAGGCGTCACGATGATACCTACAAGGCAAGCTAATGCTGTGACAATACCAGTTTTCGGGTTGTCGGTAATAGCTAAAGCTAATATAGTGGCACCAGCTAACAGAGCGTAAAAGCCAAAAAGAGGGTAGCCAAAAGCAAACAAAACGCAGATATATACTACCTGTAGAATGAAATGGAGACCTTTCTTGGGTACTTCAACTTGTTTCCTGTTTTTACTAAGAAGTTGCCAGCCACGAACAGCAAGAAGGGTAAACAGGAATCCCAAAGTCGCATGGAAGAGATAGGCAGGAGTTTTGATTTGGAAAATCCAGTAACCCACCTCCATCGCACAAGCCACAAGCAAGGCGGATGGGATGAGGCCTATGGCTGTCCATTTGGAGGGAATCGTAAAGATGCGTAATGTCAAGGCATAAACAGCTATCCACAGAAGCACTAACAATAATGCGCCAAGCCAAGGATAATAAAGAAGTTGATTAAAGAATTCTGCAATGTACGTCAGAAAACCAGCAGGAACAGCCATGCATCCGTCAAACCAGATTTTCGTTGGGAGCCAAAGGGATAATTCTTGTGCACGGAAGAGCAGCGTGTGCTCGAAGAGAATAAGAAGCGCCCAAACAAGAATGGCGAATGACAGACCTGTGATTAGTTTTGTATGTTTTTTCATACGCGGGAAAGATTGCTTCAAGGAAAGTATGGAATTATTGAATAAACACTTTTGATTGACCTATCAAATAGAAACCTGTTGGAAGGGAAATAGTCGTAGGAACTCCTGCCAGTAGGTTCAGATGACATATTTGTTGGCCTGTTAGATTGATTATCTGGATGTTTGTATCTGTCGTAGCACGCAAGGTAACGCTTCCGCGAGAGAGGGAGATACCCAAACGTCCTCCGTCTGGAGTTTGTAATTGTTTGATGTGTGTGTCGTAGCCAGTACTAATTGTAGCAACTGGAGCCGAAGCTGTTGTGGCTATGTATGCTTCAAACGGATTTAATTCTTCATCGCGTGTCAGTTCGAACTGGTTTTTCTGAGGATTGAAGCGAAGAAATTTGCCGTCTGGCGTGTATTTATTAAAGACAGGATTGCCTACGAAGGAGTAATCACTGCTCGTGTCCAGCATCGTAAAAGCCTCCTTATTTATGGAAGCAAAGTTCAATGTGACGTTTGTACCCTCAAGGTTATCTACGAATTGGACAATATAGCATCCTGCAGAGATACGGGCAGGCGATGAATCTTCTTCAGTCGGTTCAATGAACTCGAATCGGGGATAGTCATAGCGTTGCAACAAGTAATCGATACCGTTGATAAGTTGCTCGTTGTTGTGCGAAGCCATATCGTATGTGCCCGTTACTTGCATTCCGTTCAAAGCTCCAGGAAAAGCGAGTGCATAGAGAGCAGAGCCCTTCACGGGTAGGGTAAGAGATGTAAGTCCCGTAACTTTTACCAAAGCGGTATCAATTGTGGCGCATTGCGTAGAACTATTCCGGAATCCCACCCAGTGAGCCTCGACTTCGTGAGCAGGAACCCACTTCTGGCCTGTTGAGAGCTGAACGCCAGATACATACGTGTTGGCGCCTACTTTCGAAGTCGCGCTCAATGCAGCGTAAACTTCCCAGTCGTCAAGAATAAGAGAAGCTCCTGTTTCGCTGCTAATGTGTTTCAAGGAGAGTTTAGTCCGTGAAGAAACTGGCGTGAAGACGCACTCCATCAATGTCCATTTGTCATCGGTGTCGGGGATATCGAGCCAGTTGTTCTCTCCTTCAATCAACAAACGTGCCCGATAACCATCGGAACGTGCCATAAAGCGAATCAGGTAGGGCGTTCCTGAGGCGAAGGCGATGTTTTGGGACAAGACGATTTCTCCATCCTCTGCACCATCTTCGCAAAGAATGGCTGAATGTCCCGAAAAGGCTTCTGTCGTGCTGATGACAGAGGACGCTGCACGGAAGGCGGCATTTGCTGTCGTGTAAACACTTGGCAAACTGCTGATAAGCCCATAGTTACAGCAAGGGTCGGGAGCCAGATTCTTCAACTTGTCAGAATGGTTGATGAGTGCCGTTCCTTTGTCTCCTCCGGGAATTTCTTCTGTCGGAGTGATGGCGTCATCAAGGCTGATAATGCTACCGTCGAATTTGGAAACTCTATCAGGAGAGCCTGTGATATAGAATCCGTAATGAACATCTTCTTTCAGAGTTTCCTCTTTTACTGTTCCCAAGAGAACTCCTTCTTGATACAGACGAAGAGAGGAGTTGCGGACGAGAGTCCATGTAGTTGTCCGACAATAGTTTGGCATGCTGTTCCTCATCAGCATAATGGTGTCGTTGTCATAAACGTAGCTCGCAGCATCCTCACTCAGAAGAATAGTTGCCTGCCGTGCTTGCGAACCATATCGGAAACAAATCTTGACAGTCACAGGCTGGGTGCGCTCTTGAGTGTGGTCAAAGACAGCTAATGTGAATTTGTTGCCGAGCGTATCTTTGGTGATGACTTTTGTTTCTTCCTGCGCAGATAAGGGCAGTATGCTGCCTGTCATTAACAGAAATAGGCATATGTTGAAAGAATATTTCTTCATGGGTGATTAAAGAGATTTTTTGTATGCATTAATACGTTGTCATCCCGTCCATACGCATTCCATGCAGGATGAAGGCGTTTGAAATCAGCATTCGTTTCCCTTTGATGACGAAGCCGTGTGTGTTCTTCTCTCCGGAGTTTACTTCGCTGCTGTAGTTAATACCTCCGGGATAGAAATGCACTCCAGAGATATGTATGTAGTAACTTTGGTCGTTGAAGCATGCCCGTATGATGCGGTTAGCGTTCTTACCTTTCCAAAGCCCTGAAGAATCGAACAGCGAATTCCAGTTCGACGATGTTCCTACGCCCAGCGCGTGGGAAATCTCATGCTGCGAAGTGCCAACCCATTGATAGGAGGAACCTGGCCCATAACGCATCCAGCCGTCAATGTTGCAATCGGCTGTTTGAACTCCTGGCTCGTAGTTGACGTTAATCCATTTGTCAAGGGTTGTATAGTTGTTGTAGTAGTAGCAAGCGCTGTCCATCGCTATTCGGATGCGCACGTCGGCTCCGTTTCCATTAACTCGCGCATCTTCTTCCTCGGTGCCCCACCATCCCCAGTTGACGGTACCCTTACGTGCTGTTTTGAAGATTCGGTCTTGACCATAAACTGTGTCAGAAGAAGAAATGGCGAAGGCTCGGGCGTGATATAGCCTTTCGGAGTCGAGCTCGTCGAACAAAACGCCAAATTCTCCTGTCATTCCTTTAATCTTGCACGTGTCGGCAGCATATTCGCAGATGTCATCTAAGGTTGGATTGGGCTCATGACTTAGGCATACGCCAAACGAAACTAAATCGCTTGATTTGATGAAATGCCCATAAACGATAGCTGCCTTATGAACGCGCAACTCAACGGGATATGTTTCCACTTCGGGGCGAGGGCCTCGTTGGTCGAAACTGAAGACATTAGCATAGGCGGTATCTGTTTCGTTGACGGCAAACGCTCGCAGGAAATATGTCTTGCCGGCAGCAACGGCGGTAATCACCTTATTGAAATCACCTATTCCTTTTCCTACGCTGATAGTACGAACTCCTTCCGAGGCTTTCATTCCTAATACAGGCAAATCAGTTGTGGACGACAGCAGGAATCCTCGTTTAGTGACGGCAGATGAGCCTTCGGAAACGACACGCCCGTAGGCCTTGACGGTTTTGGCAACAACATCTATGTCGACGGTGTCGATAGTAACGACAGTAGGCGCTGAGTTCGTGTCGTCGCGCGTGAGGGCAGCGTCCAGAGTTTCATCCAGTGATTCCTTGGAACATCCGCTCAGCAACAGCAGGCCTGACAGTACCGACAGCAATAGGTAGATAGTTTTTTTCATACGCAAATCAATAACCCGATGGTATTATCTTGCAAAAATAGGGCTTCCTGAAAAGAAAAACAAAGAAAAAGGACAAAAAGTTTTCCTGCGAGGGAAAACTGCAAATTATGAAGAAGGGAAAAAATTTTTTTCTTTCTACATCTCGCCGTATGAAGAAAGAATAATTTTTTTTGGAGAAGGAAAAAATCTGTATGAAGAAAGAAAAAGGAGAGAAGCTCTTGCGGGCTCCTCTCCTCCTTATTTAAATAGGGTTTTCGCTTTTGATGTTGACTTGTATTAAAAGCCAGCTCAGTGCGGTTCCTTCTTAACGGATGAATACTTTCTTAACGCTGATGCTTCCGTCTTTGTTAATCGTGCGGATGACGTTGAGGCCCTTCTGGGGCTCAGCAGCTTGACGTCCGTCAATAGTGAAGTATTCAACCTTTTCGGCTTCGCCTGCCACAATGTTGGCAACTTGCGTCTCGATAGTCCAGTTGCTGTTGTCGCCCAAAGCGGTAATGGTGAGCCTGAATTCGTCTGCCGAGAACCACGTGCCGTCGAAAGGCTTGCCTGTGAGCGTGCTGTCGCAGGTGATACCTATCGTCATTACGTGATCGGTAACTGTGATGCCCTCAATGGTGCGGATAGCCCATCCGAAGCCTGAGCCGTCGTGTGCGTTGAAGACATCGGTAGTCGTGCCGTCCTTAACCCAGAGCAGGCTGTCGGCAAGCCACAGCTCACCGCCTGTATCTGCGTCGTTGGGGAAGAGAGCCCACTTGGTGTCGCCGCCAGCTACGTTGATAGCCATCGTGGAGTCGTTCTTTTCGTCAGCATAAGAAGCTGTGTTGGCAAACATGAAGGCATTGTTGCCGCTAGAACGTCCGTGACACTCAAGGGTATAGGTTCCGTTAGGGATGTCAGTCAGAATCTGATAAGCTGTAAAGTTAAGCTTGCCTGCTGTTCCGTTCCAACTGTCTAAGTAGCGATTGTTGGCGTCGCCTGTCCAATACTGTCCTGTGATGCTTGGCTGGTTGCCCGTTCCGAGGATAATGCTCCAACCGTCAACGCTGTCGATATTCGGATTGGCGATGAGCAAATCACTTACGTCGGTTCCTGCGGCAACAGAAGTGAGCGCGCTCTTCTTCATTGCGGCAACGGCAGCTTCGAGGCGTGCTTTTCTGTCGGCAACAACATCGGCTGTGCGGAACTCTTCTTTCAGGATATCCTCGTTTGCTGTCAAGAGATCAGTTACTACAGTTACATATTTAGCATCGTATTTGTTCTTTGCAGCAGCTGCAACAAGATCTTTCACTTCTGCTACATATTCAGCATAATCCAGATAAGCGGCAAGCTTTGTGTCAATACCCTCAAGGATGGTTGATTTGGCGTCAGCTTTCTCGATAGCAGCCTTCGTGAAGGCAGCAGCTGCGGCACTGACAGCATCGCTTGCAGCTTGAGCGGTTGCGTAATTGCCGGCAAGGAACGTCTTGGTGTCAGCAGCAATCTTTTCATACTCTTCGTTTGCAGCAACAAGCTTCTCGTAGCCTTCCATTACATCACTCAAAGCTTTAGCGGCATTGATTGCCTCATTGAAGTCGGCCTTGTCTCCGGGGAGAAGTCCTTCAAGAATGCTGTTGGCTTCCGTTTGTGCTGAATTCCACATTTCTTGCTTATCCTCATCGGTAGCTTCGCCAAAGTACTTCAATGTGAAGTCTCTGAATGCAAACCAGCTAGTATTCTCGTGATTGCTTCCACGAACACCAATCTTAAGCGTGCCGTCTGTTACAATTACCTTAACAGCATTTGTTGTGTAGAATCCATTGGTGAATGCTTCGTCAGCATACTGGCGTACGTTGATGTATCCGTTTACACCATCATCGGAGCAGCCTGCCTCGCCTGAGGTAAATGTGTAGAGCGACATGATGCTTGTTACGCTGCTGTTAGCATAAAGCTTTGCAAGCAGGTTCTCGCTTCCTGCACGGTAGGCATCACCTCCGTCGTTTGCTCCTGTGCGGAAGAAGCCAGTCAAACCTACTTCATACAAACCATTGGGAAGGCCTGTGATAGTCTGATACATATCCCAATCCATGTTGTAGAATTCTGCAACATTGTATTGGTAGCCAGGATTGCTTCCAGTCCATCCTTCGTTGCTGGTGTAGAGCTCAGGGTTAGTGATAAAGAACGAATAGTCAGCAGGGTTGTCGTGTGAGGCTTCTTGGCTCATCTTATAATCCTTGATAGCCTGCTCAACTTTTGCAATCATGTCAAGAATATCCTGGTATTTAGCCTCGTCGTCGTTTCCGTCAATAAGATTCTGAGCTTCTTCGTAAACAGCGAGAGCCGCTTCTGCTCCAGGATAGGTTGTGTTGTTGAGGAGTTCCAGCAACTGCTCGTTCACATTGCTGAGTTCTTGCATCTTCAAAACGGAGTTCTGGGCTTGCTTGTAGATGTTGCTGAGCTTGTCATATTCGGCAGTCATAATATCATCCTCGGAGCCAAGAACGCCCATGGCTTCAATCATCTCATCTTCAAGGTCTGCAGCTATCATAGGAAGGATTTCGTCGGCATGTTCTGCCAGATATTCTTCGATTTCCTCGCAGAGAGCCTGAAGGTAGATACCTACATTGAAACCTGCGTATTCAAGTTTCACGTTGTCGATAGCAACGTAAGAGTAGAGACCGTCCGTTTTACCCATCATTCCGACTACGATAGAGTCTTCAGTCACTACGCCTCGAATGGAGAACGTCTCGGGATGAGAATCGGCGTAACCTGCATCGCTTCCAGTCATCTCTGCAGTCTTCATATCCTGCTCGGCACCATTACAGAAGATATAGCATCCCGTAGGTTCGGTTTCTCCTGCTGAGTGGGTCATCACGCATTGTACCGAGAAGATGTAATAGCCTCTCGGAAGCCCTTTGACTGACTGACGAATGTAGGTATCAACTCCTGGAAGTCCGTTGATTTCAAGTACTCGGTCGGTTATTTCCTGGAAATAGTGTTGTACTCGGATGTTTGTTCCTCCGTTCACGGCATCATTGTTCCGCTCCCAGTCTACCATACCGTTGTCGAACTTGGGGTTCTTGATATATCTGTCGGTGACATCCACGATATGGTCGTCATCGGCGTTTGCCATCTGATAGTCAAGGAGAGCTTCCTTCAGAGCGGCAATCATCTCATTGAACTGCACGGCTGTGAACTCTGTGTAATCCAAAACCATTCCGTTGGCTTCGGAAATCATAGACTCAAATGTGGCATAGGATTCCTCGTCGGGCTCGTCATAAGAGTCCAGAACCTCGGTGCAAAGCTCAACGAGTTCTGCCAATTCGGTAGGATCGGCGTCCTGCTCAACTTCGGCAAGGATGAAAGCATCAAATCCGTGAGCACCATTCAGCCAGCGAGCGCAGAACTGCAGGTAGTTGTACTTTGCTTCGGTAACGACAATGTTTTGTGTCCAAGCCAAATCTGCATCTTCATGGGCATACATCAGCGTGAGTGTCTCGTCTCCGCGCGGCGTGTTGGTTTGCGAGGTAACGATATAGCCTTCTTTCTCAACGGCTGCTGTGTTGCTGGTGTTGTTGATGTAGTAGCTGAAGACGTAAGTCTTTCCTATCTCAAGAGCCCACGCTGTACCGATGGAGGCATTTCCTCCTTTACCTGAGTTTGTCTGCGGGATGATGTAAGCTCCGCCGTCCACGCCTCCAGTTGAGTTCCATGTGGCGCTTCCAAGGGCGTTGCCATCGCCTCCCAACCAGTTGTCAACACCGTTGTCAAAGCTGGGGTTTGGGATAAGGTTGTCACCAACGATGGTGTAACCTCTTGTTACTCCGTCAGAGCCGGTGTAGCTGAAATGGTCTCCCGTCTTCAGCTGCTCTGTTTGTGCGTTGATAGCGAGGGCTGTCAACGCAACTGCGCAAAGTGTAAAGAATTTTCTCATAAGTAAAAAATGTAATTGATTAATAATTGAGGGTTGTTTTCTTCTTCTTTTTCTGATTGTATGTTAGAATTTCTTTTTTATCGCCTTTGATGTTCCGTCGTTATAGATGTATCGTTGGATGAACAAGCCGTTTTGAGGCTGTCGGACAAGTTTTCCATCGAGGGAATAGTATTCGATACGTATGGGATGTTTCTCCTTTTGGTTTTGTGCGGGGAGGATAGATTCGGGTAGCTCACTATCGGAAATGACCATCCAGCCGAAATCTTCTCGGACGGAAGAGGTGGTGTTCGATTCGCTTGTGTCGATAGAGCGTCGTATGCTCACTGAAGAGGGCGTGAGCTTCACGTAGCGCGTGATAGCAGCTTTGCTTTCCTTCGCTGTTTGCGGCTCTCCCCACAACATAGGGTTCTCCAGAATTTCGCCAAACTCCACCGTGCGAGCAACAATGCCTCCGACAGCTTCCCTTGCCAACCCTACGTCGATGCGTTTCTTCCCAAGAATACATCCTGTCCCGCGCTGGATGGCAAGATACTGAACGTTTTCGGTGATGAATACGCTTGTGATGCCCTTTTCCCGCATAAGATAGATCTTGAATCCTTCGGGGGTGACATCGAAGACTTTCCACATGAGCGGATAGGCTTCGCGTGCTGTGAGAACATTAACAAACACGACGGGAGTGTCGCCCGGCTCAAAGGGCTGGTTGAAATGGATGAAGGCCGTATCGCCCTTCAGCTTCCCATAGCTATTCGTGAAGAAGTTCTCATCCATCTGCTCTGCCTGAATCTGATTGGCTTCGTAGCGCAAACCTCCAAAGTCGCCGTTCCCTCGGGCGAGGGCTATGTAGCTGGCTCTGTCTTCTTTGCTCATCGTCTGGTTGCTGGAGAGAGTCCAAGGGAAGAAGCGGTATTGGAAATAATCTTTTTTCAACGTATGAAGATGATGACAGAGAGGCACAGACGTGTTGTTGTAGGAGATAGGGCCAAGGATGACTACGGGAAGTTCTTCGAATGGTGTGCCGAAATAGCTGTATACGTAGTTGGTGTTTGTGGCAGATACTGTGCCGAACTGGACGGTTCCGTCTCCCTCCGCATAGCTGGCTGCTACAGTGACGGCTGTCGAATATCTGGCATTTTTTTGCCCGATGGGATAGGTGCCTACTCGGTAGGTGTAGACGCCGGAAACTGAAAGCGTGTCGACATACGAATAGGAAGCGCCATTTGCGTTTGTCTTGTCTTTCGGTTGCAGGGTAGCGATGCGGGTATACTGCTCCTCGCCTGGCAGCATGCGCTCTACAACGATGGAATCGCACATGTCCCCGTTGTCGTCGTTCCATTTCATCGTGTATGTGCGGTTGTCCTTGGAATAGGTTCCTGCGAGGTTGGTCGGAGCGACGTAAACGACATTGGGTATCTTCTGCAATTCGGCGCGATAGCCGAGTCCTGACTCCATTTTAGCATAGTATTCTCCCAGCGTGGAAAGGGTGCCGTCTTTGTAGATTTTGGAGCAGTTCCGTTCGCTGTTCCAGTAGGCGTAGCGCTCTACGCGCGGGTTGCTGTTGAGAATGTCGAGGATAGGTTTGGTCCCGTCGTAGCATTTCTTCTGGTTCGCGCTGGAGAAGCTGTCCCAGTCGCTGGAGCTGACGGCTCCGAAGATTCCGTTTTTGTTCCACGAGGCTCCCCAGAGCCATTCCGAAATCCAGATGGGACGCCCGTTGCTGTAGTTGTCGCTGTACCACGTGAGGCTGTTGAAGGTTCCGGAAGCCCAGTAGCAATGCAAGTCGACGATGTCGCATCTCCATCCGCGCGCGTCTATTTCCTTGAAGAACTGCTGGAGGTGCGACATGCTGCCGTCGTGGGAGGTCTCGGAGCAGAGGCGAAGTCCTGTGCGCATCAGGTTTTGCCAATTGTCGAGCACCGTTTGAACATCCTGCGGATGATCGTCTGCGGAATTGCCGGGTTCGTTGTTGGTCTTCAAGTGGCACGAATAAGTGACGCCTCCGCATGAAGCGGGCGAGGGCCAGTCTTCGTAGATATGGTTGGGAACGCACTCGGTGTCGGGGTATCGGTTTGTCCCCGTGCTCCAGGTGTAGCACCACGAGGAGTTAAGCGCGCTGTTCGCGCCCGAGCCGGTATCGCTGGCGAGTCCTTTCTTCTGCGCATTCTGCCATTTGAAGAGACGGTACGACGAGATGCGGCTGTCCATATTGGCAGGCATTTCTGCTACCTCCAGGTCTTCTTGGTCGGCAATGAAGCATCGGCTGTATCCCCATCCGCCTGTTCCTAGGGCAAAGGTGACCATATAGCCTCGCTTGAGCTTGAAGCTTCGGATGCGGTTGTTGAGCTTTGCGTCGGTGAGCGTGTTCATAAACCCGCCCGAGTTCTCAAGCCCGAAGTTGTCGACCGACTCTCCTCCGAAGTTAGGCTCGGAATAGACGGTAAGTGGCTTGAAATCTTTCCCGTAGGGGAAGACAATAGCGCCTTGCGCATACATTTTCACCTGGCAGTTTTCATCGTTGCGGGCTTTCTCGCCGTTGATGTAGACGTTGGTGAGGAAGTCGCGGATGACGATGCTGGGCTTGATGTTCTTGAAGATGACAACGGCGTGCTCCCCATTGACAATGTCGACGCTGCCGGCGGTAGCGAACGGCTCGGTGCCGGTAATGATGTAGTCGACGTCGGTAGTCAGCGACACAGCGTCGGTGACCTGGCTTACGGTCTGCTTGGCGTTGGCAGCCTGGCCGGAAACCGTCGGAAACAGTATGAGCAGCGACAAGGGGAGGAGAAGAAGTCTCTTCATGGTATGGCTTTTTGGCGGGTTAAGCTTTCAAAGGATAAAACATATTAGGTCTGCAAAGATACCTTATTAATTTAAAAGCACCAAATCAAACGGGGAGAAAAATCGATTTTTAACAAGTGTGAAGTCGTGGGGAGGCGGAAATCAATGATATTCAACCTAGCGTGGGAACAGATTTGAGGAAGATGTGTCCGCCGTACCTCTTGCCTCTTTCGTGTTTTTACTCAAAGGAACCTATTTCGCATTTCTTCGGTTTTTTTCCTTTGACTTTGGGGGTTGCTCAACGCGTTGAGCAACGTTACCCAACGCGTTGAGCAAGGTTACCCAACGCGTTGAGCAACCTAAAAAGTTTACCTAAACTTTCGACTTTGTTGGCGAAAGGGCTCGTCTGGCAAAGAAAAAGCGGAAATTGCTTGTTGGGGGATATTTTTGACTGTTCCTTTAGGACTTTCCGGGAAGGGCAAAAAAAAGCTTCCTATTATTTTGATTTGCGCTTGGCTTTTATTACTTTTGCCC
>JAGAAS010000037.1 GCA_017615125.1 Bacteroidaceae bacterium | reverse complement strand
CTAGGAGAAAAAAATTTTTTCCCTTCTTCATACGGCCGGCTTCTTTGAGCATATTTCTATGCTCTTCCTCTGTCGCGACTCACCATAGCTTGTACAAGCACAGCTCTGGCTTCGCTGCTCCATCGGTTCTCGAAAAAGGACCTTAGGGTCTTTAAGGACTTTAAGGTCGTTAAGGTCTTTAAGGACAGCAAGCCTTGGGACTTTATAGTCTTTTTTTTGGAAAAAGTGGGCTAGTTATCTTCCCATCGTTGGCCGTTGATGAACACGTCGTTCTTCACGAGGTTGGTGACGTTCGTCGCTTGTGCGGCAAACTCGCCTATGCTGTCCACGCGCACGTCGTCGATGACAACGGTGCCCACGGGCTGGTGCGGGTCGCCCTTGAGGTCGATGGCGGCATCGGCGTAGGCGACGTGTACGTGCCGCATGGCGATGCTGTCGATGACGGTATAGACGGTGTCGTAGGTGGGCACGAGGTCGCGCCACTGGTAGAGCACGTCGGTGTCGATCTCGAAGGCGCGGAGCACGTTGTTGGCATCGATGTCCTCAAAGGTGACGTTGCGGATGAATCCCCCGCGGCGGTGGTTGGTCTTGAGGAAGAAGAGGCGACGGATGCTGTCGGGGCACTGCACGTGATGCATGTAGATGTTGTTCACTCCGCCCGAGATCTCGCTGCCCACGCCCAGGAGCGAGTGCCCGTTGCGTACCGTGCAGTTGCGCACGACGACATTCTCGGTGGGGGTGTGGAGGCGCCAGGCGTCGTGGTTGCGTCCCGACTTGATGACGACGGCGTCGTCGCCCTGATCGAAGAGGCAGTCCTCGACGAGCACGTTGCGTGTCATC
Organism: Bacteroidaceae bacterium; assembly: GCA_017615125.1. Lineage (GTDB taxonomy): Bacteria > Bacteroidota > Bacteroidia > Bacteroidales > Bacteroidaceae > UBA1189. The sequence goes on along the minus strand of JAGAAS010000037.1, from coordinate 14,150 downwards.
TCCAGGTCGATGCCGTCGTTGTTGTGCCCGTGGGCATAGACGTCAAGCCCGCGGACGGTTGCATTCTCGCAGAGGAGCAGATGGATGGTCCAGAAGGGGCTCTCGCGGATGGAGAAGTCCTCGAGGAGCACGTCCTTGCAGCGGTTGAGCTGCAGGAGGTGCGGGCGCATGTGCTCGTTGCCGACAGCCGTCATGTCGCGCTGCTCCACGGGGGCGTCTTTGGCTGCCAGATGGTACAGCCGCTGCAGGGCTTCGTAGTGCCCCTCGGGACGTCCGAACCAGGTGCGCCAGGTGTCCATGCGGGGTGCGAGGCATCCCTTGCCTGTGATGGCGATGTTCGTGCAGTTGAAGGCATAGACGAGCGGGCTGTAGTTCAGGCACTCCAGTCCCTCCCACGAGGTCTGCACTGCCGGGAGGTAGAAGGCAGGGTTGTCGAGAAAGACGAGGGTGGCGCCTTCGGAGAGGTGCAGGTCGACGTTGCTCATCAGATGGATGGGCCCGCAGAGCCACTCTCCCGAGGGCACGACGACGTGTCCGCCGCCCTTCGCTGCGCAGGCGCTGATGGCTTGGCGGAAGGCTTCGGTGTTGATGCTGGCGCGTGCGCTGTCGCCCTCGGCACATTCCAGGCCGGAGACGGCGCCGTAGTCGGTGACGGTGAAGAGCCTGTCGGGGAAGGAGGGAACGGTGAGAGCGGGCATCGGGAAGGGTGCTTCCGCAACGATGGTCTCGGCCTGCGGGGCATGCTTGCACGAGAGGAGCAGCAGCGCGGCAAGAGCCAGAGCGGGGAGGAGAGTGCGGTTTTTCATTATTCGGAATAGTATTCGATGGGTTTGACGTTGCGCTTGAGTGACTCGTTGATGACCTTCTTCAGCTCCATCGAGCGGGCGGAGACGACGCCGCGCTTCTCGGGCTTGTAGAGGTTGGTGTACTTGGGCGTGACGAGCTTGAACTGCATGTCGTCGAGCGTGCCGTCGACGTTGAGCCCGAGACGTACGGGCAGGGGGCAGTCAGTGACGGAGATGTGGTAGTTGAAGTCGAAGTCCTTGTTGATGTTATGTCTTCCTCCCACGATGGCCTCGTACTCGCCCAGGCGGATGCGGAAGGGATAGACATCGACTTCGTCGCGGAAGACGGAGAGCTCGACATCCATGCTGTCGATGCGGTTTTCGGCCTTACGGTCGGTCATGAGGTATTTCTTGATGGTAGCGAAGGTGTTGTTGTCGAGCACCACGAGGTCTTTTCCCTCTATCGTAGCGGCTCCGCGCAGGGTGGAGAGCTTCAGGTCGTAGTTCGACTTCATGTAGGTCTCTCCCGCCAGGTGGAACTGTGCCTGCCCGTCGAACGACTTCAGCATGGGAACGATGCTGTCGACCTTCGGTATGAGGCGTATGAGGTCGTCGATCTCTATATCCATGAGGTGGAAGTCGAGCCCGGCGTAGAGATGGTTCTTGCGGGGCGACTTATACATGGCGGTGAGCTGCATGGTGGCAGCCTCGGAGGTGAAGCCGAGCTCTTCGGCGATGAGGGCGCCGTCGTCGCAGGTGACGCGTCCTCCCACGTTGTGGAACTTGAAGCCGTTCCAGTTGGCTGTCTTGATGTCGGTGCGGAGGGTGACGTCGACGCCTGTGGGCACCATGAAGGGGTTGTCCTCCTTCATCGGCTCGCTGTCGTCGGCAGCAGCTGGCGTGTCGTCGGTGACGGGAGCGTCGCTCTTTTGAGCCTTCAGCCCGCTGACTAAGTTAAGGATCTGGGTGACGTCGGTATAGGTGGACTTGAAGGCGAGGTCGGCCTTGAGGAGGCCCGAATCGTTGATAAAGGCGTTCAGGTCGGTGATGTCGCCCTTGAGCGAGAAGTCGGAGTTGCCCAGATGGATGTTGCTCTGCCTGATGTTGAACTTCCCGGGCGTGAAGCGGAGGTCGATGGAGGGGATGTCGAGCGGCAGCGAGAGCGCCTGCAGCTGGGCGTGCCCGTCGCTGAACTGGATGTCGACGTCGGGGTTCCACTTGTCGAGGGCGTTCTTCTTCGTGTTGTCGAGGAGGGCAGAGGCCTTGATGCTGAGCGCCTGCGTCGTCGCCTTCACGCCAGAGCCCGCGTTGGCGGCAAGCGAGGCGACCTTCAGCGAGGCGTCGTAGTGCGGCTTGCCCTTCTGCTTCGTCATGAGGGCGTCGATGACGGGCTGGCTCAGATGGGCGTTGACGGTGTCGAGCGTGGCGTTCAACGTGTTCATCTTCAGGGAGGCCAACGCGGAGAAGGGATGCTTCTTGTCGAGGAAGTCGGAGATGCCGTAGGTGCCCGAGGGCGACGCGAGGGAGATGGTGCCCTTGCCGGGCAGGTAGGCGTCGATGGAGGGCGACGCGAGGGTTCCCTGCAGGAACTCGGTAAACTTTGTCGTGTTACGTTTCTTGGGCGTTGTCGTCGTGAGCGTCAGGCGCGGCGTGAGGATGGAGATGCTGTCGCCCACCGTAGCGTCGAGCTGGCTGACGAGGATCTTGCCGTCGGCATCACGGAGGTTGAGCCTGCCCTTCTGCCACGTGCCGCTGGCGTCGAGGGCGAGGGTGGCGCCTGCCTTGCGGAAACGGACGGCGGAGAGGGAGCGGCGTACCGACTGGGGAAGGAGGGCGATGAACTTGGGAACATCCCATTGGTTGGTCTTCAGCTTCACGTCGGCATCCACAGGGTTGTCTTCAGCAAGTAAGAGGCCTCCGTCCACATCGAGCGTGAACTGACCCAGCCTGATGTTACCGTCGTAGACGTTGAAGTGCTTCAGGATGGTGTCGGTGAGGATGCCAGCCTCGATGCTCACGTCGGCGTGATGGAGCCACTGGTCCTTGCCCAGCTTGAAGGAGATGTCGGGCGACTTGACGACGGGGGCGAGCTCGATGATTTGCCCGCAGACCTTCCCCTTCGCGTCGACAGCCAGCTCCGTAGCGCTGGCGTCGAGCGGGTTCTTGCTTGCGAGAGCAACGAGCGGGGAGCGGGTGCGGAGCTGAGCCGTTCCCTCCCAGATGGAGTCTTTCCTCGTGCCGTTCATGTCAAGCTCCAGGCGGCTGAGCGCTGTCGTCAGGTTATCCTTCACGAAGCTGGCGCTGTCGGCTGTGAGCCGTGCGTCGGTGCCTATCCCCGAGGGCTGCTTCCCTTCCGTCGGGCTGGCGTTTCCGAAGGGCAGGGAAGCGAGGTCCACGTTGCCCTTCAGCGTGAGCCCGCTGGCGTTGGCGCGGAGGGGGGAGCGCTTGTCGATAGCCACCTGTATCTCTTTGACGACAGCATCCGTCTGGGCTTGGACGCTTCCCGCGTGCATGTTTCCATTAAAGGTGACGTCGAGTCCTCTTGCCAACGCTTCGAGGCTGTCCTTCCTGTTGACGTAGGTAGCGTTTATCCCTTCGAGCGAAATGTGGTCGATGTCGAGCGTCAGGCTGTTGAGGTCGAAGGGCTCCTTCTCTTCCTCCTTCTGGCTCTTCGGGAAGACGTTCCAGTTCGGCGTGCCGTCGGCAGCCGTGAAGAGGTTGACGACGCCTCCCCGAAGGTCGATGCCGTTGACGACGATGTCGTGCGTCTTTGCCAATCGCTTCAGGTCGATGCTGGCATTCAGCTCCTTGACGGCAACGACGGTGTCGCTGACAGCTCCTTCCGTGGGGTTGATGACGATGAAGTCGTCGATAGCAAGTCCCAGCTGCGGGAAGGTCTTGAAGAGCGTGAGGTTGGCTTTTCCGATGTGCGACTCGCACAGGAGGTATTTGTCGGCAGTCTTGCGGGCGATGGAGGTGAGCCTTGCAGGCGTGAAGATGAGCCAGCAGGCAACGGCAAGGGTGACGAGGATAAGTCCCACGATTGAGAGCAGGGTGATGCCTGCTATCTTCAGCGTCTTTTTCATGGAATTACTCTGATGAACTGGTATGTTTTGCTTGTCACGTAGGCGTCGTAGTAGCAAAGCTCGTCGGAGGTGAGCTTTGTGACGATATAGTATTTAGGTACGAGGGCTGTTCCTGTCGACAGGATGTGCATGTGGATCATCTCGCTCTTTTCCAATGTCCACGTGAAGCTTTGCGCTTCCTCTTCGGAGATGTCGTCGCTTGCGTCCCAGGTCTTGCCCGTTCCGTCTTCGGAGTACTGATAGTACAGCTGTGAGTCGTTTAGCAGCCACGTTCCGTAGAGAAGCGTGACGTCGTATTCCTTGTCGGGAACGACTTCTTCGGGCACGCAGCTCCAGCACAAGGCCGCCAGCGCCAACACAAGAGTCCAGATGCACAAATAGCGTGTTTTCATCTTTTTAAAAATACTGCTTGGCTGCGAAGTTAGTGTGTTCCCGTTGGAAAACAAAATAAATTCATTTATTTTTGCATTTAAGACGCTGCTTCACAACGCATCCCTCACGACAGTTGAAAAGCTAGAGTCTTGAAAGAAAAAAGCCCCTTCCGCAGTGGGGAAGAGGCCTGACACTTTTATGGAGTGATTATTAGTTGTTGTTCAAGTTGAGGATGATGCTTACCAAAGCCGTTACGTCGCTCACGTCAACGCTTCCGTCGGTGTTCACATCGGCATCTGCTGTCTGCTCTACTGAGCCGAGAATCATGCTTACCAGCGTGGTGACGTCGGTGACGTTGATTTCTCCGTCGCCGTTCACGTCGCCGTCAGGAGCAGGGATTTTCTCGGTGAAGTAGCCCTTCTGTCCTGCTTCGTCTATACGGGCATAGGTTTTGTCTACATAAGCTACAAAATATGTTGTTCCGTTTCCTCCAACAATACTATTGCAGTTGTAAAACATACGGTAATCGTAGTTTACACTTGCTGTCGTCCATTTATCGCTTACATATACGGTAATAAGGTTGCTGCATTCAGCGAACATGGATGTCATATATTTCACCTTGCTTGTGTCGAACTTGCTTAAGTCAAGTTCTGTCAGACTTGTATTGCCATAGAACATGGAGCTCATATCAGTCACGTTGCTTGTGTTGAACTTGCTTAAGTTAAGTTCGGTCAGACTGCTGTTATTTTGGAACATCTGGCTCATGTTTGTGACGTTGCTGGTGTTAAAACGGCTCAGATTGATACTTTTCAAACTACTGCAATTAGAGAACATGCAGTACATGCTTGTGACGTTGCTGGTGTTGAAGCTGCTTAAGTTGATGCTTTCCAGGCTAGTGCAGCCGGAAAACATGCTTACCATGTTTGTCACGTTGCCTGTCTTGAAGGAACTCAAGTCGAGGCTCTTCAGGCTGCTGCATCCGGCGAAAAGGAGCTGCATGTTTTGAACATTTTTTGTATCGAACGAGCTCAAGTCGAGGCTCCTTAGGCTGCTGCAATTATGAAATAGAGCTTGCATGTTTGTCACGTTGCCCGTATTGATATTCTCAAGTCCGACGAACTCTCTCACGGCAGTCATGCCATAAAACCAGCTTTCCATTGTCTCTGGGAATACATTGCTAAAAGACTCGTCGATAATGACCTTGACGGTTTTGCTTCCACAAGCATCGCAATATCCTGGTTGGCCGTAAGAGATTGAGTAAACGGGTATGCCGGCTTTTTTCCTAACAGAGTAATCACCGTCGTAGTAAAGGACAAGCGTTGAGTCGCTCTCGTAGTAAGCGCCGTACTTGGAGTCGGCTGCTAATGCACTAACTGCTCCTGACGTTACTAATAGGAGCAAAAGAAGGATTGACTTTTGGATTGCTTTCATTTTCTGGTATGTTGTTTAGATTTCCAATCTTTTGAATTTGTGGGCAAATGTAGTAAAAAAAACGTTACGTACGTTCCTTTCTTTAAAAAAGATGAAAGTTCTTTTGTTTCTCTGTTGGTTTTTTCTTTCTCGAAGTTGTTTATACCTTCATGAAGGAACACGTGTGCCTTCATGAAGGAACACGTGTGCCATCACGAAGGCGAACGTTCTCCTTCACGATGGTACAAACAAATTGACTTGTCGAACCGACAACATGGAGGCTCGAAAAGCTCGTTGCGGAAAGGCCTTGTGACGTATGCCTGCTCCATCAGCCGGGAAAAGGAAAATGTTGCGGGTGATAAAAAAATAATCGGTGTATCTTTTTTCTCTGCCGCTTTTTTCGTATATTTGCACAGAAATAGAAACCTTGAATTCCGCATCATGAAAAACAAGAAACTATATCCGTGGATTGTCGTGGGGCTCCTGTGGGTTGTCGCGTTGCTCAACTACCTTGACCGTCAGATGCTTTCGACGATGCAGGGGGCTATGGCGGTTGACATTGCCCGCCTGCGCGAGGGCGAGGCGTTCGGCGCCCTGATGGCTGTGTTCCTGTGGATTTACGGGCTCGTGAGCCCCTTTGCCGGGATGGTTGCCGACAGGGTGAGCCGCAAGTGGCTGGTTGTCGGCAGCCTGTTCGTATGGTCGGCGGTGACGCTGCTCATGGGCTACGCTACGACGTTCAACCAGCTCTACTGGCTGCGTGCCTTCATGGGCATCAGCGAGGCGCTCTACATCCCCTCGGCCCTTTCGCTCATTGCCGACTGGCACAGCGGGAAGACGCGCTCGCTGGCTATCGGCGTGCACACGACTGGGCTCTACGTGGGGCAGGCAATAGGCGGCTTCGGCGCTGTTGTCGCCGCCCATCTCTCGTGGCACCAGACGTTCCACATCTTCGGGCTCATCGGCGTAGCCTACTCCGTCGTGCTGATGCTCTGCCTGAAGGAGAAGCGCGCGGAGAAGCAGCCCGAGACGAAGGTGTCGGAGGAGCCCGCGCCTTCGGAGGTGCAGCTGGCGCAGGCAATGGAGACGCTGCCGAAGGAGGAGAAGAAGTCGGGCTTGCGCGCTGCCGTCGCAGGCCTCTCGGCGGTGCTGGGGACGATGGCCTTCTGGATCATCCTCTTCTACTTCGCTGCGCCGAGCTTGCCCGGCTGGGGCATCCGCAACTGGCTCCCCACGCTGCTGTCGACAAACCTCGACATCCCGATGACAAAGGCGGGCCCGCTGGCAACCATCACGATAGCCGCCTCGTCGTTCCTGGGAGTGTTCATCGGAGGATTCCTCTCCGACCGATGGGTGCAGCGCAACCTGAAGGGGCGCATCTACACGAGCGCCATAGGGCTGGCGCTGACGGTGCCCTCGCTGCTGTTGCTGGGGATGGGGCACACGATCGTCACCGTTGTCGGCGCAGGCATCCTCTTCGGCATCGGCTATGGGATGTTTGACACGAACAACATGCCCATTCTCTGTCAGTTCATCCCGCAGAGGAGCCGCGCTACGGCCTACGGCATCATGAACATGACGGGCGTCTTCGCGGGAGCGTTGGTGACGACGCTCATGGGCTCGTGGAAGGATAGCGGCAACTTGGGCGCAGGACTCGCCTGGCTGGCACTTCCCGTGCTGATAGCCCTTGTGCTGCAGCTGTCGATACTGAAGCCTACGACCGACAACAAGCAATAGCCGGGTTCCGCGCAAGAGGTTCCTTTTAATATGAAGAAGGAATACGGCGCGCTCGAGAAGGAAAAAAAATTTTTGAAGAAAGAATAATTAAATAAGTACTACGAAAATGGAAAAGATAGTTGGACTGATTGATGCCCCCTTTACGCCTTTCTACGAGAATGGCGAAGTAAACTTCGAGCCTATTCCTGCCTACGCCCGTATGCTCAAGAAAAACGGGCTGCAGGGTGTGTTTATCAACGGTAGCTCGGGAGAAGGCTACATGCTCACCCCCGACGAGCGCATGCGTCTTGCTGAAGCCTGGATGGCTGCGGCTCCCGAAGGATTCAAGGTGATAGTACACGTGGGTAGCTGTTGCGTGCGCGAGAGCTTCCGCCTGGCCCAGCATGCCCAGCAGATAGGAGCGTGGGGAATAGGGGCTATGGCGCCTCCCTTCCCGAAGATCAACCGCGTGGAGGAGCTGGTGAAATATGTGGAGGAGATAGCCTGCGGCGCGCCCGAGCTTCCCTTCTACTATTATCATATACCCGCCTTCAACGGAGCATATCTCCCGATGGTGCAGTTCCTTGAGGCTGTCGACGGGAGAGTGCCCAACTTTGCCGGCATCAAGTACACCTTCGAGAGCATGTACGAGTATAATCAATGCCGACTTTACAAAGACGGCAAGTTCGATATGCTTCACGGGCAGGACGAGACGATACTCCCGTGCCTCGCTATGGGAGGCGCACGCGGAGGCATAGGAGGCACCACCAACTATAACGGACGTGAGCTTGTGGGCATCATCGAAGCCTGGAAGGCAGGAGACCTGGAGCTGGCGCGCGAGCGGCAGAACTTCTCGCAGGAGGTAATCAACGTGATTTGTCACTATCGGGGCAACATCGTGGGCGGAAAGCGCATCATGAAGCTCATAGGGCTCGACCTGGGGAAGAACCGCACTCCCTTCCACAACATGACCGACGAGGAGGAGCAGCGAATGAGGCAGGAACTGGAGGCAATCCGTTTCTTCGAGCGTTGCAACAAATTCTAAATCAACCGAAACAGACATCGTCATTCTCTTCCTATGGATACTGTCAAGGATTACCTTCAGACGTGGGCTTCGCGCTATCGTGCAGACCTCGTGGACAACATTATGCCTTTCTGGCTCCAGCACGGGTTGGACTCCGTGAACGGTGGCGTTTATACGTGCCTCGATAGGGACGGAACACTCATGGACGGCACGAAGTCGGTGTGGTTCCAGGGGCGATTCGGGTTCATTGCCGCCTATGCCTACAACAACATAGAGCCTCGTGCCGAGTGGCTGGAGGCTTCGCGCAGCTGCATCGACTTCATCGAGAAGCATTGCTTTGATTCCGACGGACACATGTTCTTTACCGTTACTGCCGACGGGCAGCCCGTGCAGAAGCGTCGCTACGTCTTCTCGGAGTGCTTCGCTATCATCGCTATGGCGGAGTATGCGCTTGCTTCGGGCGACAGAAGCTATGCGGAAAAGGCGCTGGCGCTGTTCCATCGGACGAGAAAGATGCTGGCAACGCCCGGATTCCTGCCGCCGAAGACGACGCAGAAGGGTTACAGCCATTCTATCACGATGATGTTCTTCAATGTTGTCGTCGTGCTGCGGAAGGTCATCAATGATCCTTCGCTGCTGGAGCAGCTCAAGGAGTCGTTGCGGCTGATAGAGAGCTACCTGCTGAAGCCGGAGTACAAGACGATTCTTGAGAGCGTTGACGAAGAAGGAAATCTTATTGACACTCTTGCCGGGCGGGTCATCAATCCCGGGCATTGCATAGAGACAGCCTGGTTCCTGATGGAGGCAGCACCTCTCTTCCCCGATGCGGAGCATGTTCGGAAGCTGGGCCTGCAGATTCTCGACTGGGACTTCGAGTGGGGCTGGGACAAAGAGTACGGAGGCATCATCAACTTCCGCGACTGCCGCAACTTCCCTCCGCAGGACTATTCTCAGGATATGAAGTTCTGGTGGCCTCAATGCGAGACGATCATCGCTTCGCTCTATGCCTACAAGCTTACTCGCGACGAGCGTTATCTGCGGATGCACAAGCAGGCTTCCGAGTGGGCCTACGCGCATTTTGCCGACGAGGAGTTTGGCGAATGGTACGGCTATCTCCATCGGGACGGCTCTGTGGCGCAGCCTGCAAAGGGCAACATCTTCAAAGGGCCGTTCCACGTGCCCCGAATGATGATAAAGAGCTACCTCCTATGTAACGAGATTCTCGCTTCCAGCCTTTGATTCACCCCTAAAATTCAAATTGACTATCTCCATGAAGCTATCCAAATATTTCCCCGTTGTTCTTCCTTTAGTAGTTATCCTTTTGTCGGTTTCGTGCAATCGGCAGCCTTCTTTTGTGAAGGCTATGGGCTTCACTCCCGACGATGATACGTGCTACGCAAAAGGCGTCTCAGGAGCTTATCTGGGCATCGTCGACGGACAGATAATCCTTGCGGGAGGAGCTAATTTCCCAGGAGAGCCGGCAAGCACGGGAGGGAAGAAGGCTTACTACGATGCTGTGTATGCTGCTTCGGCTCCTTCGGAGGAAATGCTGTCGAAGAAAGGAGGCCTCCGACGTGCGGGACTTCATTGGCGTCGTGCTGCGGTGCTGCCCGCGCCTCTTGCCTACGGAGTAGCTGTCAGCGACTCTACAGGTATGTATTTCGTGGGAGGAATGAACGATGAAGGCTCTTACGGAGATGCGTTCCGTCTTTATCGCGATGGGCATGTACTGCGTCTGCAGGCGCTTCCTTCTCTTCCGTACGATATGGACAACATGGGGGGAGCGATGCTCGACAAATGGATTTACGTCGTAGGGGGCAACCGCAACGGGCAGCCTTCTTCGGATATGTATTCCCTCGATGCAGCAAAGAGCGAGTGGTTTGCCTGCGCTCCTGTTCCGGGCGCTCCGCGCCTGCAGCCCGTCTGCGCTGCTGCCAACGGCTACGTCTATGTGTGGGGAGGCTACTGCCCGGCAAGCGACTCGACGGCAGCCTTCGTGCATACCGACGGATGGAAGTATGATTTGAAAACGGATTCCTGGACTTCTGTCGCTGCGCCTGTGGATGAAACGGGAGCTGCTGTTACGCTTACGGGAGGATGTGCTGCAGCGCTTCCAGACGGTTCTGTCTTGGCTGCAGGAGGTGTTGACAAAGATATCTTTCTGGCTGCCATCCGAGGCGAGTATCCTTCTCCTGAGTACCTGTTGCACGAACCGAAATGGTATCGGTTCAATGCTGCCGTATATCGTTTTGATCCCTCTACCGAGGAGTGGAGCATCGTTGGACGAAGCGCCCGGACGGCTCGCGCAGGAGCTTCCTTCTTGTCGCTTGGCTCAAGTGGGGCTTTGCTCGTTGGAGGAGAAACAAAACCGGGCATCCGCAGCAAAGATGTCAGCCTGATCCAATTCTGACATCCCATTCTTCTGCTGAGACGTTAGGACTTCTGCTATTTTTTCTTTTTCGTCTTCGGCTGGGACAGCGCTTTCACCGTTTCCCGCACAAGAGACGAAATGTATTCGTGATCATCTACGTCGGCAATGTAGAAATAGTCCTTTGCCCCTTCGTATGGAGGGCGGAAGTCAGCAACGCGAAGTAGGTTGCGAACGGTTTCCGTAGGCTTGACGTAGAACTTATCGTCGCAGACAAGGCCAAATATCATTCCGTTGCAGTAGATGCCGTAGTCGCCGAACATTTTCTTGAATGTAATCTCGCCCGCTTCTGCGCATTGATCTGCAATGTATTGTACGAAATCTATGCTGCTTGCCATCTTTTTCCTTATAGTTTCTTTATCCGAAATTATTCTTTCTTCAAAAATATTTTTCCCTTCTTCATACGGCGAGATTCCTTCTCGAAAAAAAACCTTAGAGAGTTTTATTTCATCACAAACTCAAGCGTGCCTCCTTCGGTAATCTGCTTGTGTGTGATGAGCAGATCTTTCAGCGGCGTTCCGTTCAGCTTCACGCTTCTCACGTGAATGCGATTGGGCGTCTTGTTTGCTGCCTTGATGACGAAATCCTTGCCGTTGGCGAGGTGGAGAGTTGCTTTTGTGAAGAGCGGCGTTCCGATGACGTATTCGGCAGCGCCTGCGTTGAAGGGATAGAACCCTAAGGCCGAGAAGATATACCAAGCCGACATCTGCCCGCAGTCGTCGTTGCCGGCATATCCGCAAGGTGTTGCCCGATAGAACGAAGAGCGCACTTCCTCAACAAGTTCCTGCGTGCGCTGGGGCTTGCCTGCAAAATTATAAAGGTAGACGGTATGATGGCTCGGCTCGTTTCCGTGAGCATATTGCCCGATGAATCCGCTTGCATTCCCGTTGCGCTCCCCGCTTGTGGCTGTGAGGGAGAAGTTCTCGTCAAGCTTTTTCAGGAATGCCTTCTTTCCGCCAAGCAGCTGAATGAGCCCCTGCGGGTCGTGCGGCACAAACCACATATACTGCCAGGCGTTGCCTTCCACAAAGCAAGGCTGCTCGTAGGAGAGGGGGTCGAAGCCGTCCATCCAATTGCCGAATTCGTCTTTCGGGCGGAAGAAACCCGTTTCGGGGTCAAACAGATTGCGGTAAAACTGGCTCCGCTTAATAAAACGTTCGTAATCGTCCGTATGCCCAAGCTTCTTGGCAACAGCAGCTACGCACCAGTCGTCGAAAGCTTGCTCAAGGGTGATGCTGACGCTTACATTCTGCTTCGTCTGAGGCAAGTAGCCGTATTGCTCCCAAATCTCGAAGGGAGAGTTAAGATGGCTGCGCGTGCTGCTCTCCACCATAGCCGTGTAGGCTTCCTCAACGTCGATGCCGGGAAGCTCGGCGAGAATGGCATCCGCAAGAACGGGAATCGCATGATTGCCAATCATACAGTAATTATCCTGCCCCCAGAGGTCCCAGATAGGAAGATATCCATACGTCTTGTGATGAATAATCATATCCCGAACGAACTGCGCAGCCACATCAGGAGCAATGAGCGTGTAGAGCGGATGCGCAGCACGGAAGGTATCCCAAAGGCTGAACGTACTGTGATAGGTCTGCCCGAGAGGCATCTTTTCTATCTCAAAGTTCGTATTCATATATCTGCCGTCAACGTCGCTCATCGTGTTTGGCTGCATCAGCACGTGATAGAGTCCTGTGTAGAAGATAGTTTTCTCCTCGTCGGTGCCTTCTACATCAATGCATTGCAGCTCGCGCTTCCAGGCATCGTGGGCTGCCTGCGTGTAATCCTCAAAGCGCCAGCTGGTAGCTTCGGCTTGCATGTTAAGGCGTGCTCCCAGATGGTCGACGGGCGAGATAGCCACTTTGACCGTCAGCTCTTGGCTGTCGGCAGTATCAAAACTCAGAGCTGTGCGTAGCGTTCGTCCATTCACCACATCGCTCTTGCCTGCATCGCGGCTGCCGTCCATAAGCAGATGCTGCCGGAAAGGACGTGAGAACTCAGCGCGGAAATAGACCTTACGCAGTTTCGCCCATCCCGTGATGACACGATAGCCCTCAATCGTGTGGTCGTCAACGATACGGAGCTGACTTTGGATGATGTCGTAGGATCGACGTCCCGTGTAGTAGGCTTCTCCGCGATACGTACCGCGGTCTAAATCAAGCACTACGGTTTGCGGCTTCCCCTGCGGGAAGGTATAGCGATGGATGCCCGTACGCGTTGTCGCCGACAGCTCGACGCGCACGCCGCTTTCCTGGAGCTCAACCATATAGTAGCCGGGACTTGCTGCCTCAGCCGAGTGGCTGAAGGTCTGTCCGAACTCGCCTTTCTGCAGCTGCTCGGGCGTTACGGGCGAGGAGAGGGGCATAAGGCTGACGTCGATAAGGTCGGTGCATCCTGTTCCGCTGAGGTGAGTATGCGTGAAGCCATAGATGACATCCTTATTATAATCGTAGCCCGAACAGGGGTCCCAAGTAACCATCTGTTCCGTTTCGGGACTCAGCTGCACCATTCCCTGCGGCATCGTGGCTCCTGGAAAAGTGCTGCCGCTGAGTGCTCCTGTCTCGTCGGTCTGAGTGCCGATGAAGGGATTGACATAGGAAGTGTAGTCGGGGCCTTCCTGCTCGCCTCGAAGGGCAGTGTTATGATTGTCAGCAGAATGCGCACTCAAAATCATCGGCACTATCAGCGCCAAAAGGGTAGTTCTTGCTCTCATATCGGATGGGTTTTTGTTTTCGGTTTCAAAGGTAACTATTTTTCGTGGAAAAGCATGCTTTCTTCGGCAATTCTTTGCATCGGAATTCGGAAGAAGCATGTAGTCGGCAGTCTTTCAGCTGTTTCCTTTTCGCTTCTTGCTTTTTGTGGGATATTTGTTCTTCACCAGTTCGTACGAATTGCGTGTGAGCGACTCGAGAAGGCTCTTGTCGGCATCGGTGCTTACGCCTATCCAATGCTTGGGCGACAAGTTGAAGGGCTGGCTTATCTCCGGATGCTGTTCCTTCAGCTCCCCGATGCGTTCGGGCTGGCACTTGAGCGTGACAGTTCGGAAGTCGCTGATGTCGCAAATGGCGAATATGTGCTCGTGAACGTAGAAGGCCAGCACATCCTGCGCGGCTCGGAAAGCAGTAAAGGGCAGGCGCTCTTCCACATCGTCGCCCATCGAGAGGCAAAGGTTCCGATAGTCTTCTATATTCATAACGCTAAGGTTTTGTCTGTTCGGCTGGTAGATAGTTCGTTGTAGAGGGAGCTTTCCTTTCGTCGGGTGTCAAGATTTTTCGCTTTCACAATCATTCTTTCTCGATACGGATTTTTTCTTTAACTTCGGGGGTTGCTCAACG
>JAGAAS010000036.1 GCA_017615125.1 Bacteroidaceae bacterium | reverse complement strand
CGCGTTGATCGAGGTCTACCAACGCGTTGATCGACCCCCGAAGTCAAAGTAAAAAATGAGTTGTCAAATGAAGTTGCAAAAAAAAGGCCGGGGAACCTGCGGGTCCCCCGACCCAAAGATACTAAGGTTTTACTTTACATAAACTTTACGAACGGTACCATCGCTGTAGCGAACGATGTTGAGGCCCTGACGAAGTGTGTCAAGGCGAACGCCGTTGATGCTGTAGACGCCGATAACGACAGATTCGGTATCGGTGTTGACGATGATAGGCTCAATGCCGTCAAGATCGTTCGTGAACTTGCCGTCGATGTAGTAAACAACTCCGTGCCCTGCATCGAAGACGGGATGCGTATCCTCATCCAGCGTCTGCAGGAAGACGGGGCTTTCGCTCTGGCTTCCGTTGAGCAGGTAGCAGAGCTCGCCGCTGGAAACCTGCTTGTCGGCAATGCTGGAGATGCTGGATTGCCCGTTGACATCGTAGCAGTTGGTAAAGGTTGCGCTGCTGAAGCGTGCGAAGGGCTTCCCGTCTTCAATGCCGGCAACCGTTCCGCTGTTGTAGCAGTTGGTGACGCGGGCATTGGTACCGAGCCAGCCACTGATGGCTGCGCTTTCCTTTCCGCCTACGATAGCACCCGTGTTGTAGCAGTTCTTGATGAGGAGGGTTGCTCTGTTCAGCATATCAACGCCGATGATACCAGCAGCGTTAGCTCCTGTACAAGATACATTTGCTTCGTTACCGCAGTTCTCTATCTCAATAACTCCTGATAATACGGCTCCTCCGATAAGGCCACCTACAAAGGCGTCTCCGTTGACGAAGCAGCTGCTGTCGATGGTGACATTCTTTATAGAAGCTCCGCCTCCAACAGCTCCGAACAAGCCCAAGTACTTACGATCGGGATAGTCGAGATTCATGTTAAAGATGCGATGACCCTTTCCGTCGAATGATCCGCAGTAAGGAGCGCTCATATCCAAGCTGCTCTCGTCAGAATCGGGGCAGAAGCCGATTGGCTCGAATTCAACGCCGTCAAGATCGATGTCGGCAAGAAGAACGCACTCGGAATTCTGAGCTGTGCCGGACTGCACATCCCATGAGAAGTCAAAGAGCTGCTGAGCCGTGCTGATGCCATACGCATTGAAGCAGATGTCGCAGATGCCGTCTTCTCCGTAATGGTGCTCGCCCTTTTCAAATTCGCCCTCTTCGTTGTCGAAGGTGATGTCGTCGCCTGTTACGCTACCGTCGCAGAGGAGCTTACCGTGAGCATAGACGATTCCGTGTCCTTCGCTGAAGGGAATAGGATAGTCGTCTTCACCGATCGTCTGATAGAAGCGGGTTCCTCCCGTTACGCTACCGTTGACAAGGAATGCCAAACGTCCGCTGGCAAGATCTTCCTCTTCGAATGTAATACCTTGGCTGCAGTTGTCGCTAACGGTAACAAGTGTATAGAGGTCGATAGGAACAACTACGTCGTTGCGGTAGAGCATCTTATCTCCATCTGTTCCCGTTATGTAGCCTGTGTTGTAACAGCCGGTCATCTCAGAACCTGTTCCGAACCAGCCTGTGAAGGCTGCACTCTCCCAGCCGCCGTTGATGTCGCCGCTGTTGTAGCAGTTGTTCATAATGAAGCCGCAGGAACCGCCCATACTTACGCCGATGATACCAGCTGCGTTCTGTTCAGAACTCTGGACGAAGGCTTCGTTGCCGCAATTGGTAAAGTAAACCTTTCCTCCGCCGTTCGAACCACCGGCAATACCGCCGACAAACTTTGTTCCGGAAACAGTACAGGTGGAAGCGATGATAAGGTTGCGGATGTCAGCGCCGTCTCCTACGATGCCGAAGAATCCAACGTATTCGTTACCCTCTACCTGCATGCTCTCAATGAAGTGCTGTTGGCCATCGAACTTACCTTTATAGATATTACCGTGTCCGATAGGCTTCCATTCAATTCCTCCGAGGTCAATATCGTCGGTTAGCTTGCCGTTGATGGTTCCATCCAGGGCAGCCATTGCTGAGAACCATACAAGTTGTTCTGCCGTACCTATCATATAGTAGCCGTCGACGGGCTGCATGAAGTCGGGATCGGCTTGTCCGCAGACATCGCAGAAACCATCATGGAATTCATGATCGGGGATAACGGTCTCGCCTTCAGTATTGCTATAGGTAATGCCGTCCATAGGTTGTCCGTCACAGCGAAGAGCACCTGTAGCAAAAATCAATCCGTGACCTTCGTTGAAGGGAACAGGATAGTCGTCCTTGCCAAGCGTTTGATAGAAGTTCGTTCCCCCGTTTACGCTGCCGTTCAGCATATAACAGAGTTTTCCAGATGCCAGATCTTCCAACTCGAATGCAACTCCTTGGTCACCACCTGTGGCATCAAAGAGGTTCTTGATGTCCTGGTTGTCGTGGCGGAAGAGATAATGCGAGCCTTCAGAGCCTGTGATTGTACCTGTGTTGTAACAGTTATAGGCTTTGGAGTTGTCGCCAAACCAGCCAGTGAGACCGGCACACTCGCGGTCACCAGTAACATCGCCCATATTAAAGCAGTTCTCCATGATGAAAGCGCAGCTGCTGCTCATGCTTACGCCGATAATGCCGGCTGCATTCTCAGCAGTTGCTGATATATTGGCAAGGTTTCCTAAGTTGGTAAGATAGACAGTACCACTTCCGTTGGAACCTCCGGCAATACCTCCGACGAATGCTTTGCCGCTGAAGGAACATGTGGAACCAATAATCAAGTTGCGAATATCTGCACCATTTCCTATGATTCCGAAGAGTCCTACATAATCTTGGTCAGGTAAATCAACATTGAGTCCTTCAATCGTGTGTCCCTGTCCGTCAAATTTACCGTTATACACGTTTCCACCTGTGCCAATAGGAGTCCAAGCAACACCTGTCATGTCGATGTCGGCAGTCAGTTTTGCGTTCTGTGGGCCATCGTTTCTGACTTTTGCGGCGAACCAGGCAAGCTGTTCGGCTGAGCCAATCATATAGTAGCCGTCTTCCAGTTCAGCCAAATCTCCCTGCACGTGACCGCACTTCTTGCAGACGCCATTCTCGTATTCATGTTCGTCGCGAATACTGCCCTCTGAGCTGTTGCTGTAGGTAACAGATCCCTTCGGCGTTCCATCGCAATAGAGTTCGCCAATAGCGTAAACCTGTCCGTGACTTGGGTCTGTGGTGGGCTGAGCGTCAGTACCGATCGTCTGATACCAACCAATCTCATATTGTTCTCCGTTGAGCTTGTAGGTAAGAGCTCCGTTGGTCATCCAGGCATCGGTGAACTCCTCAAGGATGGTAAAGTCTTTCTTGTCGTTCTGTTCGTTGAGGTCGTAGCTGTTGATGATGTTTGCATCGCCGATGCCGCGTCCCAGCGTTGCTTGGCCGTCACCTTCGGTAACAAGACCAGTGTTCCAGCTGTTGCGGATCTCACCTGCATTAGCAAACCATCCTGAGAAGACGGCATTTTCGCTTCCACCCTTGATGTTGCCTTTGTTGTAGCAGTTCTTGATGACTACTTTAAGGCTACCACCACTGTAGTTACAGCCCACGAAGGCGGAGTTATTTCCATTGGTAGCTCCTGTTCCTTCCACGTTGGCTTCGTTGCCGCAGCCTTCAATGGTAAGCGTGCCCGAGCCGTTGCAGCAGCCGATGAAGGCAGCTGTCTTCACGTCACCCTTGAACGAGCAAGAACTATCAATGAAGAGATTCTTGATGGTGGCTGAGGATACAACGCCGAACAGGCCTTGCTCTTTCTTGTCGGTGTCAATGACGAGGTTCTTGATCCGATGGAACTGTCCGTCGAATGTCCCGTGATATTTGCTTCCGTCGGTGCCGATGGGCTCCCAAGTGACGCCTGTCAGATCGATGTCTGCTATCAACTCGGCATTCGCTTCGCTGTTGACTTTGTTAACCAACGCGGAGAACCAGATTAGCTCAGCTGTAGTACCAATTTGATAGAAGCCGTCTTCAAGAGCAGCATAGTTCTCATCGGGATGACCGCAGTTCTTGCAAAGACCATTTTCATACTCATGTTCATCGCGAACGCTACCATCAGGAGAATTGGTATAGCTGAAAGTTCCTTTCGGTGAACCGTCGCAATAGAACTCGCCAGCAAGGTAAACCTGCTTGTGCGTCGGGTCAGCTGTAGGCATTGCATCCTCGCCCAATGTCTGGTACCAACCGATTTCAGACTGGTCTCCATTGACCTTGTAACAGAGCTCTCCGCTGGTAAGCCATTCTTCGGTAAAGCCATCTAACGTGTAAATGCCTCTGCGTGCATTCTCTTCGTTCAAGTCGTAGCATTTGTGGAATTTGTCATCATCGATGCCACGTCCTAAGCTCTTGTCGCCTTCGGCACCTACAATGCGTCCTGTGTTCCAGCAGCCTGTTACGTCGCCGGCGCTTGCAAACCACCCGGAGAATACGCCGTTCTCCCAGCCGCCGCTGATGTTGCCTGTGTTGTAGCAGTACTTGATGACAATCTTCAGATTCCCGCTACTGTAGTTGCAGCCGACGAATGCTGAGTTGTTGGCAGCGCTACCGGTAACGTTGGCTTCATTGCCGCAGCCGATGAAGGTAAGTGTTCCTTCGCCATTGCAGCAACCGACAAAGGCTGATGCGCAGTTGGTTCCTTTCACCGAGCAAGACTTGTCGATGATGACGTGCTTGATGGTGGCATTTGCAGCAACGCCGAACAAACCTTGTTCTTTTTTGTCGGTGTTGATGACAAGGTTCTTAATCCGATGGAACTGTCCGTCGAATGTCCCAGCGAACTTGCGCTTGTCGGAGCCTATGGGTGTCCAGGAGACGCCACTCATGTCGATGTCGGCTGTCAGCACTGCGCAGGCTGCGGCATTCTCGGCGGACTCGTCGTTGACGAGTGCGGAGAAATCTTGTAGGTCTTGTGCAGTACCGATAAGGTAAGCACCGTCGGCATCCTGTTCGATGGCCGATGCACAGAGCGGAACGAGGAGTGCCGCCAGTGCGAGGAGGGGTTTTGTGAGTTTTCTCATGATAATGGTGTTAATAGTGAATAATAGAAGTGGTATGATGTTTGTTTTGGCTTGTTCCCGGAGGAGGGGGGGTTATTGCCGTTTCTCGTCGAGGGTGAGGTCCTCGCGGCGCAGCCAGCTGACGGGGACGAGCTCTACATAGTCGTGGTTGTAGAAGTCGGAGCCGCTGTCGCTCTCGTGGACGTTCTTGATGCGTATCCAGTGGATGTCGTCGGTGAGGTACTTGGTGGTGACGACGAGGCGCAGGCCGTGCGAGTAGCGCCGTGCGGGGGCGCCCATGTAGACGGAGCGGTAGGAGATGGGGAGCTTGAGGTAGCCGCGGTTCTTCATGGCCTTGTCGTTGGCAACGCCGTTGTCGTCGGTCTTCGAGTCGTCGACGAAGCCGATGCGGGGGTCGTCGGAGTAGATGCGGTTGTCGACGGGGATGCCGCAGATCTCGTCGTCGACATAGAACTGGACGATGCCTCGCTCGCTGCCGGCGATGTAGCTCACGCGTATCTCGTAGGTGCCCTTGGGGACGCGCGGCAGGCGGTAGGCGAAGTCGAACTGTCCCTTGCAAATGCAAAAGTCGCCGTTGTGCTCGTCGTAACCTCCGTTGGGGGCATAGTAGGAGAGTCGGCACCCCTCCTCGAACACCTTTACATGCTCACTATAGCCTTTGGGGATGAAGAAGCCGGTAGAGCCGGGGAAGGAATAGCCTGCCGAACCATCGTACCAGCGCATGTGGTTGTTGGTGAGCTCGGGAACGAGGGCATCGTAGTCGAGACGGATGATGCCGTTGAGCACGAAGCCTGCCATCACGTCCTCGTCATAGACCAGGGGACGGTCGATGAGGTGGATGGAGCCGTTGAGGGCTTCCTGGTTGAAGTTGGGGAAGCGCTCGGGTTCCAGCAGCACTTCCTCGGGATTCATGACGCGCACACCTACGGGGATGCTCTTGCGTCCTGCGGTGGTGTGGAAGGGATCGGCGGCGTTGACGGCTTCGTGTGAGTAGTTGAGGAAGATGGTGTTCTTCAGCTGGCGCTCTGTGCCGTCCTCGTCGTATCCTATGATATTGCTGCTGCGCGGAATCATAATCTTCAGAATGGTTCCCTGCATCGTCTCGTAATACTCGGCACGGTCGTTACCCGTCGAGTAGAGTGACTCGGAATTGAAAGAGGAACCCTTCAGCTTGTAGAAGACAAGGCGCGTGTAGAGCAGGTGGTAGTTGAGCAGATGGTAGGCCATGAACTTGTGCAGGGCGTTGTTCTCGCTCTTGAAGTCGGGGTCAGTGGCCTCGGGATACCAGACCTTGCACTGGCGGTAGAGGTCTTCTTTGTCGTAGATGCCCATCTCCTGGAACACGTAGTCGGGCTCGCAGAAGGCAGTGTATCCGAAGTAGCGGCTGGGGGGATAGGGGAATTTGTTGCCGTTCATATCGACGTTGTCGGCTATCTTGTCCCAGTCGGTGTAGCTTTCGTCCTTGTACAGCTGCATGCTGTTCTCCAGCCCCGTTTGCTCAAGGGCGTCGGAGAAGATGGAGAGGAAGGGCATGTCCTTGATTTGCGTTGGCACGGTGTTCGTCGACGGGTTGAGCACGTTAGCAACGGTGTGGACAACGCCGTTTTCCACCTCTTCGTCGCTGCTGGTGATCTGGGAGCCGTTGACGAAGAGCAGGCTGTGGAGCAGGGAGTCGACGCCGTAGGTCATTGTCAAATATCTGTCGTTGAGGTTGCGTGCAGGCAGCACGTCGCCTTCCATCTCGGTGGTGAGAATGGTGGCAGGCAACACGTGGCTGTTGGCGATGACGGTACACATCGAGTCGCTCAGCTCCTCAAGGCGGGGCGAGGTGACACCTGTCCAAACCACTTTCTTCGAGCCCGGGAGCAGCGAGGCGTGGTAGATGCTGTCCTGCTCGAAGAGGAAGCGCTGCATGGCCTCGTTGGTGGGAGCGAAGCATGTGTAAGTGCCGTAAGCCTTCAGCAGGCTCATCACTCCGCTGCGCTCCAAGCAGTAGTTGAAGTCGCTGAACAAGTCGTCGTGCTTTTCCAAAAAGCTGCCCACCGTCTCCCCGAGGAAGGTATAACGGTTCTGTCGGTCGATTTCTTCGGTGCAGCTTGTCAGGGAAAGAATCATCATGCTCACGAGCAAGGGCATGATGATCAGTAAATTTCTTTTCATGTTCTTCATAAGTCTTCTATATAATGATGAAATGAAAGTTTGTTTCAGGTTGATGCTATATGATTCTTATTGTCTCTTTTGCTCTATCGTGAGGTCCTCGCGGCGCAGCCAGCTGATGGGAACAAGTTCCACATAGTCGTGGTTGAAGTAGCTGCCTTGTTTCTCGTTTACGTTCTTAATACGTATCCAGTGGACGTCGTCCGTCAGATACTTAGTGGTAAGGACGAAGCGCAAACCGTGGTTGTAGTCTCGTGCCGGACCTCCTCCGTTGACAACTCGACGGTAGGAGATGGGGAGTTTGAGGTAGCCGCGGTTCTTCATGGCCTTGTCGTTGGCAACGCCGTTGTCGTCCGTTAGCTTGTCGTCAATATATCCGATACGCGGGTCGGTAGCGTAGATACGTGCGTCAACGGGAATACCCGTGACCTCGTTGTCGATGTAGAACTGCATGATGCCTCGTTCTGGCTCCGAGATCCAACTTACGCGGATTTCGTATGTGCCTTTCGGAACGCGCGGCAGGCGATAAGCGAAGTCAAACTCTCCGCGGCAGATGCAGAAGTCGCCGTTGTGTTCGTCAAAGCCGTCGTATGGGGCATAGTAAGAGAGACGGGTTTCTTCGCTGTAGAATTTCACGTGCTCGCTGTAGCCGTTGGGGATGTAGAATCCGGAGCCTCCTTTGAATTGATAACCTGCGGTGCCGTCGTACCAACGGATGTGGTTGTTGGTGAGTTCAGGCACCATTGCATCGTAATCGATGCGGATGATTCCGTTGAGCACAAAGCCTGCCATCACATCCTCGTCGTAAACCAAAGGACGGTCGATAAGGTGTATGGAGCCGTTGAGGGCTTCCTGGTTGAAGTTAGGAAAGCGCTCGGGATTCTGCAGCACATCTTCGGGATTCATAACGCGCACGCCTACGGGGATGCTTTTTCGTCCTACAGTTGTGTGGAAGGGGTCTGCAATGTTGACGGCTTCATGTGAATAGTTGAGGAAAACGATGTTCTTGAGTCTTCTTTCTGTGCCGTCCTCGTCGTATCCGACAACTTCGCTGCTGCGCGGAATCATTATCTTCAGCAGGGTTCCCTGCATCGTCTCGTAATACTCTGTACGGTCGGCATTTGTCTGGTAGTGTATTTCGGAATTGTATGCAATGCCGCCGACAGAACCTTTCAGCTTGTAGAATACGAGGCGCGTATAAAGCAGGTGGTAGTTGAGAAGGTGATAAGCCATAAACTTATGAAGGGCGTTGTTCTCGCTTCTGAAGTCAGGGTCTGTGGCCTCAGGGTACCAAACCTTGCACTGATGGTAGAGGTCGTCGGCATCGTAGATTCCCATCTCCTGGAACACGTAGTCGGGCTCGCAGAAGGCGGTGTATCCGTAGTAACGGCTGGGGGGATAAGGCATTTGGTTGCCGCCCATGTCGGCATTGTCGGCAAACTTGTCAAAGTCGGTATAGCTGTTGTCCTTGTACAGCTGCATGTCGTCTTCCAACCCGGTACGTTCAAGGGCGTCGGAGAAGATGGAAAGGAAGGGCATATCCTTGATTTGCGTTGGCACGGTGTTCGTTGACGGGTTGAGCACGTTGGCAACGGTGTGGATGACACCGTTTTCCACCTCCTCGTCGCTGCTGGTGATCTGCGAGCCGTTGACAAAGAGCAGGCTGTGGAGAAGGGAGTCGACGTCGTAGGTCATTGTCAGGAAACGGTCGTTGAGGTTGCGTGCGGGCAGCACGTCGCCTTCCATCTCGGTGGTGAGAATGGTTGCAGGCAGCACGTGGCTGTTGGCGATGACGGTGCACATCGAGTCGCTCAGCTCCTCAAGAATGGGCGAGGTGACGCCTGTCCAAATCACTTTTGTCGAGCCCGGGAGCAGCGAGGCGTGGTAGATGCTGTCCTGCTCAATCAGGAAGCGTTTCATGGCCTCGTTGGTGGGAGCGAAGCACGTATATGTGCCGTAAGCCTTCAGCAGGCTCATCACTCCGCTGCGCTCCAAGCAGTAGTTGAAGTCGCTGAACATGTCGTCATGCTTTTCCAAAAAGCTGCCCACCGTCTCCCCGAGGAAGGTGTAACGGTTTTGCTGGTCGATTTCTTCAACGCAACTTGATAGGGAAAGAATCATCGTGCTCATGAGCACAAGAATGCTTGCCGGTAAATGTCTTTTCATGATTGCTATGGTAAGTTTTTTCTTTTTCTGGACAAAATTCCGCCCAAAGATAATGCTTTTTTCGATATAGGTCATTTTTTTTATAAAAAATGTTCCTTTTTCTGATGATTTGCCGGAATGCCTTCGGAGCGGGATAGAGAAGAACCTTGAGTCGATGCAGAAAGGATACCGAGCGAAAGTCAAAGTATGGGGGTCTAACAACGCGTTGATCGAGGTCTAACAACGCGTTGATCGACCTCTAACAACGCGTTGATCGACCTCGTTGGAGAAGGGAAAAGTCTGGATAGCAAAAGACGGAAGATGGGAAGGAGGTGAAATGCCCTTCAGAACAGGCTCAGAAGATGATTTCCTCAAGGAACTCGGAAGCGTCGGCAACGCAGTCGGGGCACTCGCGAAGTACCTTCCCGGTTTCGGTTCCTTTCAGCAGCTTGCATTGGGTGGCGCCGTTGCGCTCAAGGAACTTCGTCATCACCTGCCTCATGTCTTTCATTGCGCGGCTTTTCTCCTTGTCGACCAAGCTGATGACGATGCCTGCGCCGACAAGGGCTCCGCAGGTGCCTTCCATCGAGCCCATCCCTGCGCCAAAGGCGCTGGCAACACTCATGCTCGTTGCCTCGTCGAGTCCAGTCTTGTCGCAATAGGTGCAGACGACGGCTTGGGCGCAGTTATGGCTTCTGCAACGTTTCTTTTCGGCGGCTTCGTGTTTCCTTGTTTCCATGCTGTTGTGGATGTTTGGGCGGTTTTTTCACTTGTTGGAGAAAGGTGCTGTGTGCCTTTTCCGACGGCAAAGATAGAGGAAAAAACGTGTTTCTGAAAGTCCCGGAAGTCTTTTCTTTTCCTTTCCTATTATTAAATCCTCTTTGCTGACTTTGTTCTCTCTTGACCTGAGGTTTGGGATAGGCTACGGCTCAGGATAAAAAATAAATTAATTTATTTTGTTCTCCGCTAGTCTTGTACTATCTTTGCACTCGGAAAAATTTGCGCCTGTGGGTATCAAGAGACTTGACTGGTTTCTGCTGAAGACGTTCGGCATCATGTTTGTGGCAACGTTCTTCATCTGCTTGTTCATCTTCATCATGCAGTTCATGTGGCTCTATGTGGACGATATGGTGGGGAAGGGACTGAGCATGGACGTGCTGGCTAAGTTCTTCTGGTATGCGGCGCTGACGCTTGTCCCGCGCTCGTTGCCGCTTGCTGTGCTGCTGGCGTCGCTCATCACCTTCGGCAACTTCGGGGAGCGCGTGGAGCTGACGGCGATGAAGGCTGCCGGCATCCCCCTCATCCGCGTGATGGCGCCCCTCGCGGTGTTCAGCATCATGCTGTGCGGCGCGTCGTTCTATTTCCAGGATGTTGTCATCCCTCATGCGCAGCTCAAGTTGCAGACACTCATCATCTCGATGAAGCAGAAGTCGCCCGAGCTGGAAATACCCGAAGGCGTCTTCTACGACGGCATCAGCAGCTATAACCTCTACGTGAAGCACAAGAACCGCGAGACGGGCACGCTCTACGGGGTTATCATCTACAACGTAACCGACGGAGCCGAGAATGCCGTCATCCTGAAAGCCGACTCAGGGCGCCTGGAGACGACGGCAGACAAGCAGTTCCTGCGTATGACGCTCTGGAACGGTGAGCAGTTCGAGAACCTCAAGACAGACCAGATAAGCAAGAAGAACATTCCCTACCGACGTGAGGTGTTTGGCAAGAAAACGATGCTCATTGCCTTCAACGACGACTTCAGCCTCATGGACTCGGGCTTCCTGAGCGCTAACGCCTCCAACAAGAATATGGCGCAGCTGGCGCACGATGTCGACTCGCTGGAGCAGGAGCAAGACAGCATAGGACGCGTTTATTACACACAGCTGAAGAACAATACCTTCTCTGTTTATACGCCATCCAAGCAGGACAGCAGCGTGATAGCCGCAGCGAAGGTGACTTCTATCAATGTCGACAGCGTCTACTATACCGCTACACGGGACAAACAGCAGAATTGGCGAAACCAGGAGAAGACGAAACTGGAGAACATGAAGACGGAAACTGCCCTGAAGACGAAAACCGTTTATCTTGCCGACAGGAACATCCGCAAGCACCGCATCGAGAGGCTCAACAAGATAACCCTCTCCCTCGGCTGCCTGGTGTTCTTCTTCATCGGCGCACCGCTCGGAGCCATTATCCGCAAGGGAGGCCTTGGGCTGCCGGTAGTCGTTTCGGTCTTCATCTTTATTATATATTATATCCTCGACACGTCTGGAGCCAAGTTGGCGCGCGAAGGGGAGATGACGATATGGTTTGGACGTTGGCTCAGCACCCTTGTGCTGGCGCCTATGGGCGCGTTCTTCACCTACAAGGCAAACAACGACTCCACCGTGTTCAACATCGATATGTACAAGAATGCTCTCCGCTGGCTCGTAGCGATTCCCGACGAGCGTCACGTCAGCAGCAAGGAGGTCATCATCGACGATCCTGACTATAGGGCGATAAACAATTCGCTCTCGTCGCTGTCTGCCGAGTGTGAGGCGTGGGTGGATGCGCACGATTTACGGCGCACCTCGTACAGAAGCATGTTCTTCGACGTCAAGGGCACAGAGGACGAAGACCTCTCGGCAATCCGAACCCGGCTGGAGAAGCTGATAGACGAGCTGGGAAATAGCCGCGATGCTGTCGTTCTTGGACACGTCAACCAGTATCCTCTCTTCTCCGACAAAGATCATCTGTCGCCGTTGCGTAAACCTTGGCTGAATGTAATCTGCGGCATCCTCTTGCCGATAGGAGGGCTGTTGTGGCTGCGTGCGGAGTTCTTCCGCCGGCGTCGGTTGAAGAACATGCTGAAGATTGTGGAAGTATCCAGCGATTTGCAGCAGAGTTTTGTGAAGCGAAAACTGATTTGAACGAGCTTTTCGTAATGAATGGTAAATGATTATTCATCTTAATACTGATAAACTTTATGAACCGTCTTTCTGATAGAGTGAACCGTTTGCACCCGAGTGCAACACTTGCTATGTCGGCTCGTAGCGCCGAACTGAAGGCGCAGGGCGTTCCTGTCATCAACATGAGTGTCGGCGAGCCCGACTTCAACACTCCCCAGCACATCAAGGAGGCTGCCGAGAAGGCTATCCGCGAGAACTGGACACGCTACAGCCCTGTGCCGGGCTATCCGTCGCTGCGCGAGGCTATCTGCGAGAAGCTGGAGCAGGAAAACGGGCTTTCCTTCTCGCCAAATCAGATAGTCGTTTCCAATGGAGGCAAGCAGAGCGTTTGCGGCACTATCATGGCGCTCGTTAACAGCGGAGACGAGGTCATTGTCCCCGCTCCTTACTGGGTAAGCTATCCCGAGATGGTGCTGATGGCCGACGGCACGCCTGTTTTCATCCCTTCGGGCATCGAGCAGGATTTCAAGATTACCCCTGCCCAGCTCGAAGCATCCATTACGCCCCGCACGAAAGCGCTTATCCTCTGTTCCCCCTCCAATCCGACAGGCTCCGTTTACAGCCGAGATGAGCTGCAGGCGCTTGTTGCCGTGCTTGAGCGTCACGAGCAGGTATTCGTTATTGCCGATGAAATCTACGAGCACATCAGCTATGTGGGACAGCACCAAAGTATAGCCCAGTTCGAAAGCATCCGCGACAGAGTCATCATTGTAAATGGCGTTTCGAAGGCGTATGCTATGACAGGTTGGCGAATAGGCTTCGTTGCAGCACCTTTGGATATCTCGAAGGCTGTTAGCAAGCTTCAGGGACAGTATACCAGCGGGCCGAGCTCCATTTCACAGAAAGCTGCGGAGGCTGCCTATCGTGGCCCACAACAGTGTGTGGAGGAGATGTGCGAAGCCTTCCGTCGTCGTCGTGACTTGATTGTCAAGCAGGCACGAGAGATTCCCGGGCTGGAGGTAAACGAGCCGCAGGGCGCCTTCTACCTCTTCCCCAAGTGCAGCTCGTTCTTCGGAAAGAGTGACGGCACGCGTGTCATCAGCAATTCCACCGACTTGGCGATGTTCCTGCTTGAGGTAGCGCACGTTGCCTGCGTCGGAGGCGACTCCTTCGGCGCACCCGAGTGCTTCCGCATGAGCTATGCCACAAGCGACGAAAACATCGTTGAAGCAATGAACCGCATCGGCAAAGCCCTCTCGAGCCTGAAATAATGAAAATAAATCTGTTTTACCTAAAGCAAATAACTATGAAAAAGCTAGCACTCTCCTTCCTGCTTTTGATGATGGCTCTTGGCGTCAATGCGGAACTTCCCGAAGGGCTCCAAGTGGTTTCGTTGCGTATGGGCGACGTCACTACGCTCGGCCCATATACCCGTGTGGCAGCTCCTGTGTCGCTTGCCTACGAATATCTCTTCCTTACGGATGCTTTCGATGTTCCCAGTCTTTGTTTAGGCGTAGGTGCCGTCTTGGGACATGCTGCGGTGTCAACCACAACTACTACAACGTATAATGAAACAGGAAAGACCGATACTCGTACTACTACGAATCGCTGGTTTTTCGGAGGAGTGAAGGGATATGTACACTACAACGTCCTTTCCCTTTTCGGGGTAGATGCTCCTCAGGTTGATACGTATGCTTCGCTGACGCTTGGCTCGCGTATCAAGAAATGGTCTTGGAAGGGAGAAAATGCATCATCTACTCCAAGTGAGGTTTCTTCGGAATCTTCCACGACAACCCGCAGCCCAATGGCAGGCTTGCAGGTAGGAGCCCGCTACTATTTCACTCCCAACATAGGCGTTTCCCTCGAAGCCGGCTACGACGGAATGTCCATCGTGGATTTCGGCATAGTGGCGTGCTTTTAAAAGAAGCCTTTCGCATCGGTTTTTTACCGAAATCCATGATGCGCGAGAGGCTTATCTGAACAGGGAAAAAGCATAGCGAAATATGAAGAAGGGAAAAATTTTTTTTCTTTCTTCATACGGCGAGATGTAGAAAGAAAAAATTTTTTTGGAGAAGGAATATTTTTTTCTTGAGAAGGAAAAACCGGATATGTGACAAACATATCGGGAAATGTAGAATGCTATTCGGATTTTTCCGAAGCATGCGAGGCTGATAAAAAACGGAAGGTTGGAAACCCCAGCCTTCCGTTGTCTTTTAGCAAGTCAACTCGCTTAGCTCGAGCCAACGCATGGATTTTTCGTCAATAGCGTCGTTGACGACAGGAAGCCGTTTCGAGGCAGCGGTTATCTCCTCGATGCTTAGCTTTCCGCTGCAGAGCGAGTCTTCCAACAATTTCTTCTCCTTTTCTAATTCAGCTATCTCAGTTTCCAGTTGTTCAAACTCACGCTTTTCTTTGTAACTCATCTTGCGAGGCTTGTCGTCGTCGGTCTCTTTCTTCTGCGTACCTTTCTGAGCATGCTGCGAGGGTTGGGATTGGGCTCGGGCTTCGCGCCTGCGGTGCTCCTCTTCCATTGCCTTCCACTCGCGGTACTGAGAGCAGTTGCCCGGGAAGTCGCGTATGTCTCCGTTGCCGTTGAATACCAGCAGATGGTCTACCATCTTGTCCATAAAGTACCTGTCGTGACTGACAACGATGAGGCATCCCTTCCAGTTTTGCAGATATTCTTCGAGAATCTGTAGCGTGAGGATATCGAGGTCATTGGTAGGCTCATCGAGGATGAGGAAGTTGGGATTCCTCATCAGTACGGTACAAAGATATAGCCTTCGCTTCTCTCCTCCGCTGAGTTTGTAGACGTAGCTGTACTGCTTCTGTGGCGGAAAGAGAAAATCTTGAAGCAACTGACTGGCGCTGAGGCTGCTACCATCGCTCATGGGAATGTACTCGGCAATATCTCTTACGACGTCTATCACCTTCTGCTGCTCGTTGAATTGGAGCCCTGTCTGCGAGTAGCAGCCGAAACGGACGGTTGAGCCGATGTCAATGGAGCCGCTGTCGGGCTCAATCTCGCGCAGCAGGAGCCGCAGGAAGGATGTCTTTCCCGTTCCGTTGTCGCCCACGATGCCAAGTTTCTCGTAACGCGAGAAGGTGTAGGAGAAGTGGCTGAGAATGACTGTCTTACCTGTGCTTTGCCCAACTTGCGCTGAAGATGAATCAAAGGCAAGGGAAACGTCGTCGAGCTCGAATATCTTGTTGCCGATATAGCCTGCCTTTCCTTTCAGCTGCACCTGTTCGTTGCGGATGTTCTGCTTGGCTACCTTTTCCAGTTCGTAGAAAGCCTCTTCCCTGTAGCGGGCTTTGTGCCCCCGGGCGCAAGGCATGCGTCGCATCCAGTCAAGTTCCGTGCGGTAGAGGTTATTAGCACGGGCTATCTCGGCATTTCGGGCGTCGATGCGCTGTTGGCGCTTCTCCAAATAGTAGCTGTAGTTGCCCTTGTAGGTATAGATGGTGTTGTCGTCGAGTTCGAGGATGGTTGAGCAGACACGGTCAAGGAAGTATCTGTCGTGCGTAACCATAAGCAACGTGCATGTGCTGTGCGACAGCTGGTCTTCAAGCCATTCGATGGTGCTTAGGTCCAAGTGGTTGGTAGGTTCATCGAGGAGAAGGAAATCGGGCTTGTCTACGAGAACTTGGGCAATAGCTATGCGCTTGCGCTGCCCTCCTGAGAGCATGTCGGCTTTCAGCGTCAAGTCGTTGATGCCAATGGAGTGGAGGAGTGCTTCCGCCTCTATTCCGGGGCAGATTTCGGCGATGGTTTTCTCCTCGGGAAAGACGGGCGTCTGTGGCAGGTAGCCTATGCGGATGCCGTTGCGGTATGTAATCTTTCCCGAGTCGTACCCTTCCTTTCCTGCGAGGATGTCAAGCAGGGTGCTCTTGCCTGTACCGTTTTTGGCGATGAGCCCGATGCGCTGCCCTTGTGCAACGCCAAACGAGATGTTCTCGAAGAGCATCAGGCTACCGAACGATTTTGTCAGGTTTTCAACTTGCAGGTAGGGTGTGGGCATAACGTTAGGATAATAGCTTTACAAAGATAGGTATAAAATCAGTTATTGCCAAATCAAAAACGCAGAAAAAAGAGAGCCTCACGCAAATGAGGCTCTCGGAAAGGGTAAGGGGAAAAGGACACAGGCCCTTTTCTCCTATGGAATCGGATTATTCATCCTCCTGCATGAGCAGTTCAACTACCTTAGCTGCAGATGTGCACACGTTGGTGCCAGGACCGAAGATTGCAGCTACGCCTGCCTTGTAGAGGAAGTCGTAGTCCTGCATAGGGATGACGCCTCCTGCAGTTACCATGATGTCTTCACGTCCCAGTTTCTTCAGTTCGGCGATAACCTGCGGGATAAGTGTCTTGTGTCCGGCAGCCAGAGAGCTCACACCCAGCACGTCGACGTCGTTTTCGACGGCTTGCTTGGCGCTCTCCTCGGGAGTCTGGAACAGAGGTCCCATATCGACGTCGAAGCCACAGTCGGCGTAACCGGTAGCAACAACTTTACCTCCACGGTCGTGTCCGTCCTGACCCATCTTGGCAATCATGATACGCGGACGACGTCCGTACTTCTTTGCGAATTGCTCGGTAAGTGCGCATGCGCGCTCATACTCCTTGTCTTTCTTGCTTTCTGCTGAATACACGCCTGAAATAGTTCTAATGATTGCTTTATAACGTCCTACGACAGCTTCGCAGGCATCGGAAATTTCGCCCAAGGTGCAGCGCACGGCAGCAGCCTTAACGGCGAGGTCGAGCAGGTTGTCTTCGCTGTGTTTTCCATCGGCAAAGTCCTGAACGCACTCAGTAATCTTTGCGAGGGCAGCCTTGCAGGCAGCTTCATCACGTTCGGAGCGCAGCTTCTTCAATCCGGCAATCTGCTCTTCACGTACTGCCGTATTGTCGATTTCCAGAATGTCGATAGGAGCTTCCTTCTCGAGGCGGTACTTGTTTGTGCCGACGATAGTCTGCTGTCCGCTGTCAATACGGGCTTGCGTGCGTGCCGAGGCTTCCTCGATACGCATCTTGGGCAGTCCTGTCTCGATAGCTTTGGCCATACCTCCCAGCTGCTCGATTTCCTGAATGTGTTCCCAAGCCTTGTGGGCAATCTCGTTGGTCAGGCTTTCTACATAGTAGCTGCCTCCCCAGGGATCGACATTCTTGCAGACGTAGGTCTCTTCCTGGATGTAAATCTGGGTGTTACGGGCAATGCGCGCACTGAAGTCGGTAGGCAGGGCGATAGCTTCGTCGAGGGCGTTGGTGTGCAGCGACTGGGTGTGTCCCAGCGCAGCAGCCATAGCCTCGATGCAAGTACGTCCTACATTGTTGAACGGGTCTTGCTCGGTGAGAGACCATCCCGATGTCTGGCTGTGAGTACGCAAGGCAAGCGACTTCGGGTTCTTTGCATCGAAGCTGTTCACGATTTTAGCCCAGAGCATACGAGCGGCACGCATTTTGGCGATTTCCATGAAGTGGTTCATACCGATAGCCCAGAAGAAGCTCAAACGCGGAGCGAAGGCATCAACGCTCATGCCTGCTTTCACGCCAGCACGCAGGTACTCCAGTCCGTCGGACAAGGTGTAAGCGAGTTCAATGTCAGCCGTTGCTCCTGCCTCCTGCATGTGATAGCCAGAGATGGAGATGCTGTTGAACTTAGGCATGTTGCGGGAAGTGTACTCGAAAATGTCGGAGATGATCTTCATCGAGAAGGCTGGCGGATAGATATAGGTGTTGCGCACCATGAACTCCTTCAGAATGTCGTTCTGGATGGTACCTGCCATCTCTTCCAGCTTGGCACCCTGCTCCAGTCCTGCATTGATGTAGAAGGCGAGGACGGGCAGAACGGCACCATTCATAGTCATGGAGACAGACATCTTGTTCAAGGGAATTCCGTCGAAGAGGACCTTCATGTTCTCAATGGAGCAGATGCTCACGCCGGCTTTACCCACGTCGCCCACTACACGCTGATGATCAGGGTCGTAGCCGCGGTGTGTGGGAAGGTCGAAGGCTACGGACAAACCTTTCTGTCCGCTTGCCAGATTACGGCGATAGAAGGCGTTTGACTCTTCTGCCGTTGAGAATCCTGCATACTGACGGATGGTCCAGGGACGCATCACATACATTGTGGAGTAGGGGCCGCGGAGATTGGGTGCCACGCCTGCAGCGTAGTTCAGATGCTCCATTCCTTCCAAGTCTTCCTTGGTGTAAACGGGCTTCACGTCAATCTGCTCCGGTGTTCTCCAGTTGGGCTCAATGTTGTTCTTTTTCTGCCACTCCATGCCGTTTGCGGCTTGGATGCCGGCATAGATATCTATATTGCTGAAATCTTTTCTCATAGCGCAAACTTATTTAATGCCGAGGAGGGCGTTGAAATTCTTGAGTGTGTCAAGTACGTTGCAGCGTACGTGGATAAAGTGTTCGATGCCTGCTGCTTTCAGATCTTCCATGCAAGCGGGGGCTCCTGCTACGATGAACATTGCCCTTCCGTTCAGTGCTTGGAATGCGGGAATTGCATATTCGGCATATTCGTCGTCGCTGGAGCAGAGCACCACGATGTCGGCTTTTGCCTCCATAGCAGCTTCTACGCCTGCTTCCACGCTGGGGAATCCCAGGTTGTCGATTACCTGATAGCCGGCGCAGGCGAGGAAGTTGCACGAGAACTGTGCACGTGCCTGACGCATAGCCAGGTTACCGATAGTGAGCATGAATGCCTTCGGGCGACGTCCGCTCTTCTCTGTCTGCAGGCGCAGGGCTTCGAAGTCGCTAGCAGCGCGCTGGAAGGTCAAGGCCTCAAAGTCGGGCTCCTCGTTGCTAAGGCATGTACAGTATGAGGAGCATGAGGTCTCCACGGGCTCCTTGCCGTTGGCAAGCTCGTTGAAGTTGGGATACTGGTTGGTACCGAGCAGAATCTCCTTGCGTTTGCTGACAGCTTCGTGGCGAGCCTTTCCGCTGTTGTTGATGACTTCCTGCACCTTGCCAGCCTTCACCTGTGCGAGGAATCCGCCTTCCTTCTCAATGGAGAGGAAGAGGTCCCAAGCCTGCTTGGCGATGCTGACGGTAAGAGTCTCCACGTAGTAAGAACCGGCAGCTGGGTCGACGATCTTGTCCATGTGGCTCTCTTCCTTCAGCAGCAGCTGCTGGTTGCGGGCGATGCGCTCGCTGAAGTCGTCAGACTCCTTGAATGCCTTGTCGAAGGGATTGGTAGTGATGGAGTCCACGCCAGCGATAGCGGCACTCATCGTCTCGGTCTGCGTGCGCAGCAAGTTCACGTAGGCGTCGAACACCGTCATGTTGAATGTCGATGTCTCGGCGTGTGTCCTCATCTGGCAGGCGCAGTCGCACTTCGGCTCATACTGCTTTACGATGTTTGCCCAGAGCATGCGTGCGGCACGGAACTTGGCAATCTCGAAGAAGTAGTTCGAGCTGATTCCGAAGTTGAACTTGATAGCTTTGGCTGCGGTGTCTACGGGAATGCCGGCTTCAGTCATCAACTGGAGGTACTCGTTGCCCCAGGCAAGTGCGTAGCCCAGTTCCTGATAGATGTAAGCTCCTGCGTTGCACAGGTCGACGGCGTTCACGCCCACGCAGCGATAGCCTTTGAGTGGCTCCATCTGCTTCACCAGCTCGGCGAGGGCGGGTACGAAGTCGCCCAGGTCTTTGCCTTTGCGGAGCATTTTGCGCATGGGGTCATAGTTGATGCTGCCCTTCAGCGTAGCAAGGTCGTAGCCCTTCTTTGTGAAGTAAGCCACGAGGATGCCTGCGAGCTCGGCGGCGCGGCGCACGCAAGTCTTGAAGTTGAGCTCCACGCAGTCGCAGTAGATGCCGTCGAGCAGCGTGTCGATAAGCTCAGCGCTCAGGTCCTTGCCCTTGATGACGAAGCCCAGCGAGTCAACGCCGCGTTCCAGCACGTACAGAGCCTTGCGGTTAGCCTCCTTGGCGTCGTCCACGCAGAAGTCCTGACGGACGAACCACGTGTTGTCCTGTGTCTTGTTTCCACGCACGAAGGGGAATTCACCCGGGAGCGAGCGTGTGGTCGGCAGCCCTTCGATGTCTTCCAGACGGTAGAACGGCTGCACCTTGAATCCCTCGTTTGTTCTCCAAACGAGTTTCTTCTCGAAGTCGGCACCCTTCAAATCGACGGTGATTTTCTCCAGCCATTCTTCGGTGCTGGTAGGCGCAAACTCCGTGAAAAGTTTCTCTTTACTGTTTGCCATAGTTTGTTTGATAAAATATATAAATCCTCTAATTCTTCGTTTGGGACTGCAAAGATAAGGTGAGCCGAGTGAAAAACAAAATAAATCTTAATTTATTTTTTCTTCCGAGGCGATCCCTATCTAAAACCGAAGGCTAAAGATAGTGCAAGGCGAGCGAAGAATGAAACGTGTTTTGCTTTTGACAATCACACATTCTTTGACTTCGTGGGTGTATCAACACGTTGATCAAAGTGTCCCAACGTGTTGATCAAGGTGTCCCAACGTGTTGATCAAGGTGTCCCAACACGTTGATACACCCCTTTTGAAAAAATCCGTTCCTGAAGCCTCTATGGACGATGCTTTCATTTTGCTTTTGATGGATAAGACAAACAGCCTTTTTTCATCCGAGCAGAGGTTTATCTGAAGCAGGGTGGAGCAAAATGCGCTCTTGTCTGTAAAAAAGGAGTGTTCTCTTTGTGTTTTGTGTCGTTTGCCTTATATTTGCCGTACATAATCATCTGAGACGGTATGAAGAAGAGTCTTTTTCTCGGCCTTTGGCTATCTGTCGTATGGGCGAGTGTTGCTCCTGCGCAGGACTTGATGTCCGACACGTGGGTAGCTACGGATGGAGTGGGGAGGGTGATGCCAACCTCCGCCGACGTGGGGCTTCCGAAAGGCGGGCACAAACGAACGGTAGGTATCTTCTATATCACTTGGCACACGATGAACCTACAGCACGAGCCAGTCACCGCCGACGTCACGAAGGTGCTTGCTGCTAATGATAATGCACGCACCGATGGCTCCCTGTGGCCTCAGAGCGTGGGCTCGTTCTTCTGGGGCGAGCCTGAATATGGCTATTTCCTCAGCCAGGACCCTTATGTTGTGCGTCACGACATCAGCATGCTTACCGACGCAGGAGTTGATGTTCTCATCCTCGATGTCACCAATGCCGTTTGTTACTACGACGAGTGGGACGCGCTTTTTGCCGTCCTTCGGCAGATGAAGGACGAGGGTAATCCCGTGCCTCAGTTCTGCTTCTGGGCATACAATGGGCCCGTCATTACTGTCGTGCAGAGCCTTTACGAGCGCTATTATCGGGAAGGACACTACTCCGACTTATGGTTCCGCTGGGACGGAAAGCCCTTACTTCTCTGCAACCTTCGTCCCGAGCTCGACGCCAACGGGGGAGGGGTGAAGAATCCCAATCCGCACTACGATGCCGCTGCCGCTTCTGACACCCTTCATCCCCATTTTGGCGATACCTACTACTCCGAGCCTTTCTATACCGACTACACCCGCGAGGTGAAGGATTTCTTTACCCTTCGCAACATGTGGTGGGGGTACTATATCTGGGGCGGAAGCCGCTATGCCGGCACCGACGACAACTGGTGCTTCGGCTACGAGATGCAGGACCCCTCCGTCAGTGCCCTCACTCCCTTGGAGCGCGCCGCGCGCCACAACGGAGCCGTTGAGCAGATGGCTGTTACCCCCGCTCAGCACCCCATCAGCATCACGGGCAAGAGCTGGCGCGTCGCTACAGGCGAGCCTCCTCTCGGCATCGGTGACTTGCCCGATAGCGCCTATGTCCCTTGGCTCGGACGGAGCGTCGCCCATCCCGAAGAGTACGGCATCTACTTCCAGGATCGCTGGGATGAGGCTCTCTCCGTCGACCCTCCTTTTATTTATTTGAATGACTGGAACGAATGGACAGCGGGGAAATATCCGATAGGGAAGGCTCCAGGCAGCGACGCCCCAGGCCCGACGTCGTTCCTCGGGCGCTCCGAAGGAGACTTCTACTTTGTCGACCAGTACAACGCTGAATTTAACCGTACTATCGCCCCAGCCAAAGGCACGATGGGCGACAACTACTACATGCAGATGGTGCAGAACATACGTCGTTACAAGGGCGTGCGTCCCTTCCCCGTCAACAAGGGATATAGTCGCATTCGCATCGACGGGCGTTTCGACGACTGGCGTGATAACGGCGTCAATTACCTTGATACACGGGGGGATACCGTTCATCGCGACTTCCTGGGATATGCTGGGCACCACTATACCGACAATAGTGGGCGAAACGATATCGTGCGTTCCCTCGTGCGTGCTGACAGAAGGAATGTCTATTTCTATGTAGAGACCTCAGCGCCCCTCACGCCCCATACCGATGCCTGCTGGATGCTTCTTCTTATTGATGCTGACAGCGATGCCTCTACAGGCTGGGAAGGCTTCGACTATGTCGTCAATTATCGTGTCGACAGCCCTACTTCCACTATGCTTTTTTCCTATACTCCTACGGGCTGGAAGCAGGTTGCCTCGCTCCCCCTTGCCTACAGCGGCACGCAGCTGGAGCTCTCCGTGCCCCGTGCCCTGCTTGGCTTGCCTATGGGAACTCATTCCTTGACGTTCGACTTCAAGTGGGCCGACAACTGTGGCATGCTCCCCACGCCCGTTGTTGGCGCCTCCTCCGAGCCTGCTGCTGCCGATGTGCTCTCCGTGCCCGTCGAGCGCTTTACGCGGGGCGATGCGGCTCCCAACAGGCGTTTCCGCTACCGCTGCATCTGGCAGCGCCGATAAACCTCGCTCCATTCGCCAACTCAAAAACTTCTCTCCTATGGACATGAAACGAATATCACTCCTTGCCGCCTTGTGGATGGCCCTTCTTCCGGCTTCCGCCCTCAATGCCTCCTCTCTCGCTCCGCAGGACGAAGGCACCGCTCTCCCGCTCACCCAGTACGTCAACCCCTTCTTGGGCACAGCGACGCTGTGGGACTATGAGGACCTCCACTTTAATCCTACGCGTCGCGCGTGGGGCGCGGAGGTGTTCCCAGGCGCCTCGCTGCCCTTCGCTATGGTGCAGGCCACACCCATCACCTTGCTCCACAGCGGCTCGGGCTACCAATACGAAGACAGCACCATCTGCGGCTTCGGACACACCTGCAAGGGCCACTGGAACCTCCTCCACGTACCGCTGATGCCCGCTACGGGGCGCTATCGTGCCGATGACTATGCCTCACCCTTCAGCCACGATGCCGAGGAGGCACACCCGGGCTACTACCGCGTGTTTCTCGAGCGGTATGCCATCAACGCTGAGGTGACCACAACGCTTCGTTGCGCCTACTACCGCTTTTCCTATCGTCCAAGTGACGTAAAGGAACTTATAGCCGATATGGCTCATTCGAACAGCAATGTGAGCGAGTGGGCTCTCCAGCAGGAGGGTGCCCGCACGTTCTCGGGTTGCCAGAACGGTGAGGGGCGCATCTTCTTCTGGGCCGAGACGAACTACGATATCGACTACATCCGCCAGCGTCAGGCACGCGACGGCAGCATCTCGGTGATTCGTTTCCGCGACAGCCGCAGTGCTGAGCCCCTGGAACTGAGGATTGGCTTCTCGTTTACCAGCGTGGAGGGTGCCCGTCGCAACTTTGATGCAGAGCTTACAGGAAAGGACTTCGCCCGAGTGTGCGCCGAGGCTGACAGCATCTGGCAGCAACAGCTCAGTAAGATTATTGTCGAGGGAGGCAGCGAACGTCATACGCGGCTCTTCTATTCCACACTCTACCGCTCGTGTCTCTGGCCTTGCCTGCGCAGCGATGTCAACGGCGACTATGCCGATGTGCGGGGACGCATCGTCAACGAGGGTTTCCATTACTACACCCTTCCTTCGTTCTGGGACGACTACCGCAACAAACTCATCCTCTTGGGACTTCTCAACCCCGATGTCGCCACCGATGTCATGAAGTCCATCATCGATATGGGCGAGAAGCAGGGCGGCTATATGCCTACCTTCTTTCACGGCGATCATGCCTCTACCTTCGTTGCCGGCACGTGGCAGCGCGGCATCCACGACTTCGACCTCCAGCGTGCCTACAGGCTCATCCTCAAGAACGCTACTGTGCCTGGGAGAGGGGGAAGACGGTATCTCGACGAGTATATCCGGCAGGGGTGGATTGCCGAAAAAGACACCACCAATGTGCCCACTGAGGACGAGTACAAGGGTGCTGTCACCAAGACCCTCGAATATGCCTACGACGATTATGCCGTAGCACAGGTGGCCCGCATCCTCGGCGACAAGCCCAGCTACCGTCTGCTCATGAAGCGCGCAGGCAACTACCGCAACGTCTTCGACTCCTCTACAGGCTTCTTCCGCGGGCGCATCGCCGACGGCTCATTCATCCGTGACTTCCGCCCCTACTATCCTTATTATCAGTATCAGTACCGCGAAGCGAATGCGTGGCAGAGCCTGTTCTATGCTCCCCACGACCCCAAGGGCATCATCGCCCTCTATCCCAGCAAAGCTGCCGTGAAGGCCAAGCTCGACTCCCTCTTCACCGAGCCTTGGCGCGGCTACGAGGCGATGAACATCACGGGCTTCATCGGCAACTATTGTCACGGCAACCAGCCCGATCACAGCATCCCCTACATGTATACCTTCATCGGGCAGCAGGAGATGACGCAGCTCATCGTCGACAGCCTTCTCAACCACTATTACGATATGGGTGCCGAGCACTTGGCCTATGCTGGTATGGACGATGCGGGGGAGATGTCGTCGTGGTTCGTGTTCAACGCTATGGGCTTCTACACCTACTCGCCTGCCGACCCTGAGTACCTCGTCACCGTCCCCCTCTTCCCGAAGGTCTCGTTCCGCCAGGCCAACGGCAACGTGTTCACTGTTGTCAGGAAGGGCAGCGGCAGGAAGATCTCGCGCATCCTCGTCAACGGCAAGCCCCTTCGCGGATGGTTCTTCCCCGATACCGTACTCAAGCAGGGCGGCACCCTCACCGTCGAGACCATTCCCTCCAAGGCAACGCTGAGTCCTTAAAAAACCTTTCCTAAGGAAACACTATAAGCCCGGTACCGATGAGACGATACCGGGCTTTCTCGTTGTCTGCCTAGTGCAGCTGGGAACTAGGGCTTGGGCGATAGCGATAGCTGAGGGCAGAAGGGCTGTGGTGGGTTAGCGCTTCACTACCTTTTTCCCGTCAACAATATAGATGCCTGCGGGAAGCGTTTCGAGCGTGCCTCGCAGCTGCATGCCCTGCAGGTTGTAGATGCCCTGACGGCAGCTCTTGCTGCTTGCCTGCTCGTCGAGGAGGGGCTGGATGCGTGTGGCATCGCCGAGATAGTAAAGGTTCCATGCGCCCACTACTTCATAGTCGTTGGCGATGATCTCCTTCTTCTCCAGTCCGATGGTGACGCTGCCTCCCTCTTCTTCGATGGTGAAGGGTAGGGTGTTGAGGTAACGGCCTGCAGCAAACCAGGCTGCCGTCGGCGTGGTGCCGTCGGGAGCGTACCAGCCGGCAATGCTGCCGCTGCTATACTGGTAGCAGTTCTCTTCGCCCACCTTGTTGGGGTTGGCACCTTCGAAGAGGTTCATCACCTTCATCTGGTAGTCGTCGTCATCGGTGATGGCGTAGAGGGTGGTGAGGTGCGTAGCGTCGGCGCCCTGCTGCTGGAAGAGGTTCCACTCTTCGTCGTAGTAGCCTGCGCGGTAGTAGGTGTGCACAGTCACCTCGTAGTCGCCCTTGGGCAGTCCGTTGATGGTCTGGTGCAGCTCGATGCCTGCGCGGTTATAGCTGACGGTGAACTGCTTGTATCCGTTCATGGCGCTGGTGGTCCATCCCTCGATGTAGCCTGTCGACTTGTCGCCCTTATCGGGGTCGAAGGTCGGGTTGACGATGAGCGAGGTGACGTCGGTGCGTGTCTGCTCCTCCTGGTCGCCGTAGTAGTAGAGGTTCCAGGCGCCCACTACCTCGTAGTCGTTGGCGATGATCTCCTTCTTCTCCAGTCCGATGGTGACGCTGCCTCCCTCCTCGTTGATGTCGAACTCCAGTTCGTTCAGGTAGCGCCCATCAGCAAACCAGGCTGCCGTCGGCGTGGTGCCGTCAGGGGCGTACCAGCCGGCAATGCTGCCGCTGCTGTACTGGTAGCAGTTCTCTTCGCCCACCTTGTTGGGGCTAGCGCCCTCAAAGAGGTTCATCACCTTCACCTGATAGTCGTCGTCATCGGTGATGGCGTAGAGGGTGGTGAGGTGCGTAGCGTCGGCGCCCTGCTGCTGGTAGAGGTTCCACTCCTCGTCGTAGTAGCCTGCGCGGTAGTAGGTGTGCACAGTCACCTTGTAGTGTCCTTTCTTGAGTCCGTTGATGGTCTGGTGCAGCTCGATGCCTGCGCGGTTGTAGCTGACGGTGAACTGTTTGTATCCGTTCATGGCGCTGGTGGTCCATCCCTCGATGTAGCCTGTCGACTTGTCACCCTTATCGGGGTCGAAGTTGGGGTTGATGATGAGGGAGGTGACATCCTGCACGTCGCCGCCGTTGTCGAACTTGATGGCAACGGTCATCTTGCTCACCTCGACAGCCATCTCCTGTGCCTTCTCGTTGTTGTACGAGCCAGCCTCATAGCCTGCCGTCACCTCGTCGAAGAGGGCGCGGGCCTTGGCGATGTCGGAGTAGTCGGGCTTCTCCTGGATGGCTTCGCCGAGCTGGTCGAGGGCGAGCTTCAGGTCGGCATAGATGGCAGCGCCTTCCGTCACGTTGTCCATAGCGAGCTTCAGCGCCACGAAGGCGTCGTAGAGGGCATAGCCTTCGGTCTC
Organism: Bacteroidaceae bacterium; assembly: GCA_017615125.1. Lineage (GTDB taxonomy): Bacteria > Bacteroidota > Bacteroidia > Bacteroidales > Bacteroidaceae > UBA1189. Next base: position 2,635 of record JAGAAS010000036.1, on the reverse strand, counting down.
GTTCTCGGCTGTGGCGATAGCGTCGGAGAGGGTACCCAGCTCCTCCTGTCCGCACTTGCTCTGCTGCACGAGTTCGTCAGCCTGAGGCATCGTCATCTCAAGCACCTCCTCGAGGGCTGTGGCGTTCTTGGCGCGGAAGGTGAGCTTCATGTCGCTCCATACGGCCCAGCAGCCTTCGTAGCGCAGGTCGTTGCGTACGCCGAGCTTCAGCGTGCCGTCGGTGACGAGGGCATAGAGCGTCTGCGCGTAGCGTCCCTCCTGGAAGGCCTCGGCAGCGGCATCCACGTTGTCGGGCACGAAGCCCACGTCGGCAATGCTGATGTCGCCGCTATGCAGCTGCTCGGCGATGGCTCCCGACTCGATGGTGTTGAGGTTCTTCTCGAAGCCGTTCATGTAGACGTAGGCGCGGGGAGCCTTCGTGTAGTCGTCGGTGCCGTAGTTGGCCGGGCGGTACAGGTCGAAGAGGTTCAGCTCGTAGAGTCCGTTCTGAAGTCCTGTGATCTCCTGGTAGACGTTGAAGACGATGGAGTAGCCTTCGGCGACGCGGTACGATTCGGGACCCTTGGGGAACTCGGCGAAGCCTACCTTCGTCCATCCCTCGGTGGTCTCGAAGTGCGGGTTCTTGATCATGCTGGTGCAGTCGTCGCCGTCGTTGAAGCTGCCCGCGATGGCATTGGAGAGCAGGTTCTGGAGATAGGTCGTCTCGGCCTTTATCTGCTCGGTGTCGAGGAGGCCTGCCTGCAGGACGTGGGGCGCGGAGCCGTTGCCGTTGTAGCCGGTCTCCTCGTCGATCTGCAGGTAGTCGGTGAGCTCGAAGACGGCATCGCTCTCCGAGGTGGTGCCGTTGAGCCACTCGTTGGCTTCGTTGAATAGCTGGTAGTAGGCATCGTAGGCTTTCATGTTGCGGTCGATGACCTCCTGTGCCTGCGTGTAGTCGTCGATGACGGAGACGATGGCATCGCGCGTGGTGGCCTCCTTGAGCTGGCTTTGCAGAGCCTGGTAGTTGTTGAATGCCTCATGCTGGTAGAACTCGTAGCCGTCCTGTCCGGCGAGGGCTACGTAGTCGACGTCGGTGTCGAGGATGCTCTGTGCGAGGTGGACGAAGGCGTTGTCGCTGTTGCCCATGTAGTAGAGGTTGACGTTGTCGAGGCCTATCCAGTTGGTCGTCTTCTCCTCTACGCGCAGGCCTATCTCCATGTTGCCGTCGGCGGTGAGGTAGCTGCACACTTCCGTGGGCAGGTCGATGTCGATCTGTGTGGCTGTGACTGCTGTGCTGCGTGTGTTGGCGTAGAGGTAGACATCGGTGCCGCTGACGGTGTAGGCGAGGGTGTTGAGGACATAGACGCCTGCGGGAAGGTTCTTGGCGGTGGCGTAGACCTTGCCGGGGGTGAAGAACGATCCGCTCCAGTTCTCATAGTGATTGCCGGTGACGGCATAGTCCTTGGCATTGTTGCCGTTGCTGGCCTGTTTGTTCTGTGCCCCTGTGGTCGACGACCAGCCGGTGGCGGTGCCGTCGGTGAAGGTCTGCTCGATGTCCTGGTACTGCAGCATCTCCAGCGGGCTGTCGACGGTGGCGTTGCGCACGCGGGCGCTGTAGATGGCGTCTGCCAGCGTGCTGGTGGCTGCTTCCAGCTCGGCCTGCGTGCTCGAGGCGTTGCCGTAGGCCTTCTCAGCGTTGCTCAGCGCTGCGGCATCCACACCATTTACCGTCTTCGCCTCGTCGATGGTATTGCCGAGGGCTACGGCTGCGCGGTACAGATGAAGCTTGCCCACATAGTCGGCATAGTCCTGCGGGCTGACGAAGTACCAGCTGGTGATGAACTGCCCCACGTCGTTGGGGAACATAAAGTCGTTGCAGAGGTAGAGACAGTTGTTGTTCAGCGAGGGGACGAGTCCCAGCTTGCCGTAGAGGTCCGACATCTCGTTGTCCTTGCCCTCGGCGCTCTCGATGGTGTAGCAGCCGTCGTCCTGCAGGGTGAGCGTCCACACCATCGTGCGCTCGCCGCTCTCGTCAACGGGATAGTCGAAGTCCACCCAGATGCTCTGGTAGCCCTGGCTGCGGTAGGCGTAGAAGTACATCACCTTGTCTTTGGTTTCCACAAAGTCGGTGAGGTAATAGTCGGTGGTGCCCTCCACGGGCTGCACATAAAATTTGTATCCGTGGTCGTCGCTCACGCTGGCGCGTGTGCCCCAGTCGTTGGCGCCGAGCAGGAAGGCCTTGGCGCCAGTGTTGTAGAGGTACAGCTCGGTGTCGGTCTGTAGTGCCGACTTGCCGGGAGCGGCAGGAGCTGTCCACGTCTGTGCCGAGGCTATCAGAGCCGTCAGCACGAAACATACAAGGGTAATGGTTCTTTTCATGTCTGATTTTATTTTAAAAGGTATTGAAAAATAATCAAAAGCGATGCTGTAATGAAAAAGTTTGCAAATATACGCTTAAGCGAGCGGAATACAAAAGGAAAACTTGTTTTTCTTTTTATTCCCGAGCGCTAGTATATAAAACCGCAGGTTAAAGGTACGAATAAGTGAGTGAAATGCAAAAGGAAAACGTGTTTTTCTTTTCATTTCCGAGCGAAAGTACCTTAGAACGCAGTTCAAAGGTACGAATAAGTGAGCGAAGAACAAAACAAATCCGTAT
>JAGAAS010000035.1 GCA_017615125.1 Bacteroidaceae bacterium | reverse complement strand
CAAGCACAAATGATGTTGCGTATAAGGAGTATCCTCCCAAAAACATCCTGTATGATTTCTCGTTACCCTTCTTAAGCACATCAGCAAGTTTATGCATTGTCAGCACTTCACCGTCTAATGAATAATATCTTCCAAATGTACTCTTTAGAATTGTAATTGTATCAACTTTTTCCGATAGTTGATTCTCGTCCTCGTTGTCCGTCTGAGCCATTCCTACGCTTGCAAAAACCAAGCAAAGGCTTAAAAACAAAAAAATCCGTTTCATATCACTTCTTTTTTAATTGGATTAGTTCCTTTGTGGGGTACAAATATAAGCAAAAAATTACCCCCCTATTTTTTAACACTATTTAACTCATATCCAGCCGGTTTTTCTTTTTCTGGGCACCAGTTTCTCCTCCTCCGTGAGAAGAAGTTCCCTTCTTGTCATACGTCAAGAAGGGAACAATCTGCAAAGGAAAATAATAAATAAGGTATAGGGAAGCCGCGCGAAAGGCCAGCTTCCCCTCCCCGATTAGAAAGTCAGCGTGAAGCCCAGGCCTCCGCTCGGCGTGACGCCGAAGTTTATCGCCACATCGTCGGACGAGGACGAAGGCGCTGTATTCAGAAGCCCCTCGTTGTATTTCTCAACGGATTTCTTCAGCTTCCATTCGGCAATAGATGCGATTCCTATTCCTGCTGCCAAGCAAGCGCCTCCAATAGCCAATCTCTTCGTATCCAGTTGCTTGCCGAGAAGGATATCTGCTACCTCGTAGCCCAGCAAACCACCGCCTGCGTAGGCAAACGGATACGACAGATAACTTATCCAATAGGCTCCTTTGTACATCTTGTAGGCTTTCTCGTTGCTCTTGAGAATCGAGGCAATGTTGTTTCCGGTCAGCATCCGTGAGCCCATCGTGTACGAATATCCCAAGCCCTTTTTCTGAATGGAAATCGTGTCAACGCGTTCCTCCGTCAGCTGATTCTCGTCCTCGCTGCCCGTCTGGGCCATTCCCACGCCTGCGAAAGCCAGGCAAAGGCATAAAAGTAGAAAGTTCCGTTTCATATCGTTTCGCATTTTAGTTGAGTTAGTTTCTTTTTCCGGGTACAAAGGTAAGGAAAAAATTGCCCTTCTCGCTTTTTAAACACTCTTTAACTGTTTTCGGCTGAGAATACGCTCTCGCGAATAAGGCAAGACCTTTCGACGAAGTGTTTTTCCTTCTCCATTTGTTTATACCTTCACGAAGGCACACGTTCGCCTTCGTGATGGAACACGTAAGCCTTCATGAAGGAACACGTGTGCCTTCGTGATGGCATAAACAAAAGAAGAAGGGAAATTGTTGAGGGAAAAGGCCATAGGCATACGAAATGAATGAAATGCGCTTGCAAAGCAAAGACACTCACGCTCGGGAGAAAAAATAAAAGCGGATTTCTTTTGTTTTTCTGCTCGCTTAAGCGTATCTTCGCCCGCAGGAACAACTAGAATCATTTATCTGCCTTATGAAACGAACCATTCTTTCCTTTGCCGCGCTGCTGCTCTGCACGGCATCCTCTATGCTCGGACAAGACTTCTGGGACGACTCGAAGAAGCATTGGGCCGACGGACCTCTCACGCTCGACGACTTTGATCAGCGCACCATCGACAGCACCGAAGCGGAGCAATCCTGCCTCGCGTGGAACGTCGACTTGAACCGGAGTATCGCTAAAGACGGGAACTTCAGGTTTGACGTCGTCAAGAGCGAGGCTGTTATGGACAGGCTGCTCTCTTGGTACAGCTCGAATCTGGATCCCTCGTGGGCGCTGCGCTACAATCAGGCTTCTTTCGACAGAGTGGAAGTGATACGCCGCAGGATGCAAAACGACTTCAACGCCAACCCTACCTACACGTCGCAGGTGTACGACTACTACAAGCGCCTCTTCCAGAACGAGCTGGAGAAGTTTGAACAGGAGTCGAAGAAAGGCACCGACACCCTCGCCATCATAAGGATGGAGGAGCAGAACCGCAAGGAGCTGGAAAGCTACGAGGAAGCGCCCGTGCGCACGCCCGACTTCCAGAAGCCCCGCTGGGGACTCGGCGGCTGGGTAGGCTACGGCGGCGACTACTACTTTGCGCCCGTTGCTGCGGGAATCACGATGACGAACGCCTTCGAGTACGGCTTCACGCTGGAGTGCGGGCAGATGACCTACGAGCTTGGGATGATGATGGGGGGATGCGGCAGGCTGAAGAAGGACAACTTCTTCTACGACGACAGGAAGGACTACGAGTGGGAGAAAGGAAGGCGTTGCTCCGGGGGAAGTGCCTGGCTGGCAGGCGGATACCGACTCGTCGACGGGCCCTACCTCGCCGTGCGCCCGACGATAGGCCTGGGGGCAGGATTCCTCGATCAGTCGGACGGCAATGTAAGCAGCGAGATGGCGGGATTTCGCCTGATGGCTGGCGCCGTTTTCAGCTACAAGTACAAACGGCGCTTCGACACCGTAGACTTAGGCTATCGCGAGAGCTGCGTCAACTTCCGCCTCTTCGGCTCCCGCACCGACTTCAGGGGCTTGGGCGAAACCTACTCCATCACCTTCGGCGTCAACCTGAGCCTTACCGAGTGGGTAGACCTCAACTGGTTATAGGCTCCGACGAGAACGTCAGCGAACCGTTTCCTTCTTTCTATTGATCAGATAGAGCCCGGGCGCCCAGCGTTTCCCCTTCAGGGACATGCGTCGCCCGTATACGTCGCGCGCTCCATTCGACAGACGCTCATCAATAGTCTCCTTGACGACAGGAGACTTCTCGTCATACGTGTGATTGAAAGTAAGAAAGACAGCAGCTTCGGCTCCCCAGCGGAGAGAGAGCGTGGAGACAACGGTTCCGTAGTTCTCCGGCGTGTTATAGTCAACGCCGAAGCTGATGCCCACAGAGCCCTGCGGAGGGACGATAACGGAAAATTCCAACACGCCCTTCCCCTCGACATCGCGCACAACGCCCTCCTGCCCCTCGAAAAACAAGGTGACAGCGCGCGAAGCGGAAGAAGCAACCTTCGTTCCCACCATCACAGCGCGCACAGCTATATCTCCCTCGTTGACAATACGCAACGAGTCCTTTCCTCCTATGAACGCAGAGGTGCTGCAAACTTTAACGAAGCCTCCGTAGTCGTGCCGAACGGCAGGAACCGGGATTGTTTCAGCTCCCACAACCTGACGCCCGTCCACACAAACGCTGACGTCGTGAACAGGCTGCATTCTGACAAGAGAAGCCAGGAGAAATATCAGGAGAGCAGGCATCGGAAACGGATTCAGTAAAAAAAGAAACGGAATATAGGAGGAAAGGAAACGGAATTCAGAAAAGCGGGAGCGGCATTTAGGAGGAAAAGGAACGGAATTCGGGAAAAAACAGGCGTAAAAAAAGAGGAACTTCCGTAAATGGAGTTTCCTCTCTCTTGTTTACCTGTAATGGGACTGTGCTTTAGGCATTCTTTGCCTTGTCGACAATAGCCTTGAAAGCCTCAGGCTGATTCATGGCAAGATCGGCAAGGACCTTGCGGTTGATCTCAATACCTGCCTTGTGGAGGGCTCCCATGAGCTGCGAGTAAGACAAGCCTTCCATTCTGGCGGCAGCGTTGATACGCTGGATCCAAAGTGCGCGGAAGTTACGCTTTTTGTTCTTACGGTCGCGGTAAGCGTAGGTGAGGCCCTTCTCCCATGTGTTCTTGGCGACGGTCCACACGTTGCGGCGTGCGCCAAAGTAACCTCTGGTTAAACTTAAGATTTTCTTTCTTTTTGCTCTTGAAGCAACATGATTGACTGATCTTGGCATAGTTTTGAACTTTTTGTGAACGTCAGCGCCTTTCGGACTTTGTTGCTGACAATTCGATTAATAACTCTTTTGAAAACTTACTTTTTTGTTCCTTCTCGATTACTTCATGCCGAGGAGGGCGCGCACCTGGCTGCGGTTCGTACCGTCAACGATAGCAAACTTGTCGAGGTTACGTTTACGTTTCTTCGACTTCTTCGTCAGAATGTGGCTGTGATAAGCATGTTTTCTTTTGATCTTACCGGTTCCCGTAAGAGCGAATCTTTTCTTGGAAGCGGAGTTCGTTTTAACTTTTGGCATGTTTTTAATTGTTTAATTGTTATTATTAATTAGCGGTACGCACTATACCAGAGGCGTACGCGCCTTCTCTTTACTCTTCGGTTTTCTCCTCCTTGTCCTCCTGGGCGGGGGAAGGTTTCACTTCCTTCTCCTTGGGCATAGGCTTGGGTGAAGCATCTTTCTTCTTGGCTTGTCCTGCGCCCTTCTTGGGGCTAATGAAAATCGTCATGCGCTTTCCTTCGAGCACGGGCATTTGCGTGCAGGTGCCGTAGTCCTCCAAGTCGTTGGCAAAACGGAGCAGAAGTACTTCGCCCTGTTCCTTATATAGGATGGATCTTCCGCGGAAGAACACATAGGCTTTCACCTTGTCGCCGTCTGAGAGGAAGCCTTGGGCATGCTTCAGCTTGAAGTTGTAGTCGTGATCATCGGTCTGGGGGCCAAAACGGATTTCCTTGACATCGATCTTCACCTGCTTGGCTTTCTGCTCCTTCTGCTTCTTCTTCAGTTGGTAGATGAACTTAGAATAGTCAATAATGCGGCAAACAGGGGGGACGGCCGTCGGTGAAATCTCGACCAAGTCAGCTTCTCTCGACTCTGCTATGCGGAGTGCTTCCTGCAAGGTAACGACCCGCGATTCGATGTCGTCGCCTACTATTCTGACTTCTCTGGCACGTATCTGTTCGTTGATACGGTACTGATCTTTTAGGTTGTCGTTTTTCATTCGGAGTTTACCGTGTTTTCTCTTGTTGTCGCTTTTTGATTATATGTTGAATTCAGTGCTTTTTCTCTTGTTTTCTGAAAAAGCGCGGCAAAATTAGCGCATTTTCAGAGATATACAAAATTTTCTGCCGTTTTTTTACTTTTTCGCAAGAAGGTTCTTACCATTGGCCTTTCTGTTCCTCCACTTCTGCTTGGATTGCCTTGCTGAAATCGGAAAGACTCATCTGGCCCATTTCTCCGTTACCGCCCTGACGACGCACGCTCACGGTGCCTTCAGCCTGCTCCTTCTCACCAACGACAAGCATAAAGGGAATATGCTTCAGCTCGTTGTCGCGAATCTTCCTTCCCACCTTCTCGTTTCTGTCGTCGACGATAGCGCGAATGTCCTGCTTCTCCAGTTCTTCCTGCACCTGATGGGCATAGTCGTTGAAGCGCTCGCTGACAGGAAGTATGGCCACCTGGTCGGGAGTGAGCCAGAGGGGGAACTTGCCTCCCGTATGCTCAACGAGAACGGCAACGAAGCGCTCCATAGAGCCGAAGGGTGCGCGGTGAATCATCACGGGACGATGCTTTTCCCCATCGCTGCCGGTATACTCCAGCTGGAAGCGCTCGGGAAGGTTGTAGTCGACCTGGATGGTTCCCAGCTGCCAGCGGCGTCCGATAGCATCCTTTACCATAAAGTCAAGCTTTGGTCCGTAGAAGGCAGCCTCGCCGTATTCGATGCGAGCCTTCAGTCCTTTTTCGTTGCAGGCATCGATGATGTTCTGCTCTGCCGTAGCCCACAGCTCGTCGCTGCCGACATACTTCTCATGATCGTTAGGATCGCGCAAGCTGATCTGGGCTTCGTAGTTCTCGAAGTTCAGTGCCTTGAAGATGATGTCGATGATATCCATCACGCGGCAGAACTCCTCCTTCACCTGATCGGGACGGCAGAAGATGTGTGCATCGTCCTGCGTGAAAGAGCGCACGCGAGTCAATCCGTGCAGCTCGCCGCTTTGCTCATAGCGGTAAACGGTTCCGAATTCCGCCAAGCGGAGAGGCAGATCCTTGTAGCTGCGAGGAGTATACTTGTAGATCATGCAATGATGAGGGCAGTTCATAGGCTTGAGCAGGTAGACTTCCCCTTCCTCCGGTGTGGTGATAGGCTGGAAGCTGTCCTTGCCGTAGTGATCCCAGTGCCCGCTGGTAACGTAGAGGTTCTTGTTGCCAATGTGCGGGGTGATGACCTGCTGGTAGCCGAAGCGCTTCTGAATACGCTTCAGGGCATCCTCAAGGCGCAGACGGAGGGCTGTTCCTTTCGGCAGCCAGATGGGAAGTCCCTTGCCCACCATATCGGAGAACATGTAGAGTTCCATTTCGCGCCCTATCTTCCTGTGGTCGCGCTTCTTAGCTTCCTCAAGGAGGATGAGGTAGTCGTCAAGCATCTTCTTCTTGGGGAAGGTGATGCCGTAGATGCGCGTCATCATCTTGCGGTGCTCGTCTCCTCTCCAGTAGGCGCCGGCAACGGAAAGCAGCTTGATGGCTTTGATGGGATCGGTGTTGAGAAGGTGAGGTCCGCGGCAGAGGTCCGTGAAGGCGCCCTGGGTGTAAGTGGTGATGTGCCCGTCCTCAAGCTCGCTGATAAGTTCGCACTTGTACGTCTCGCCGCGCTGCCCGAACATGTTGAGGGCGTTCTGCTTAGCGATATCCTGACGTACGACGGGCTCGCCTTTCTTGACAAGCTCGTACATTTTCTTCTCTATCGCGTCAAGATCACTTTCCTTGATGACAACTCCCTCGCCCGGGTCGACGTCATAATAAAAACCGTTCTCGATAGCGGGGCCTATACCGAACTGAATGCCGGGATAAAGTTCCTGCAGAGCCTCGGCGAGCAGGTGTGCGCTTGTGTGCCAGAAGGTGTGCTTGGCCTCATCGTCTTCCCACTTGTGAAGCTTGATGGCAGCATCGGCGGTGATAGGACGATTGAGTTCCACGATTTCGCCGTTGACGCTGCACGACAGCACTTCCTGTGCCAATCGCTGACTGAGGCTTTCTGCTATCTGAAGGCCCGTAACTCCTGACGGATATTCTCTGACGGAGCCGTCGGGGAAAGTAATGTTTACCGTTGCCATTTTTCGTTGTTTCTTATTGTTTGTTTTTCGGATTTGCAAATTTGGGTGCAAAGTTACCTCTTTTTATTTATATCGCAAAATTCCAGGGGAAAAGTTTGCAAGCTTCGTCTATCATTTCCGACTTTTGAAATCCGGAAGCGATAATTTCCCTTCTCTAGAAAAAATTTTACTCAAAGAATAAAAATTTTTCGAGAAGGAATCTCGCCGTATGAAGAAGGGAAAATTTCTTTTCGAGAAGGGAAAATTTCACCCGCTTGAGAAACCCTTCTCGCTGCGTTATTTTTTTTCTCAAAAATGACTAAAGCGACAGGCGGAAAATGGCTATTCGGCAAAGCGCTTGATAAGATTGTACGCGCTGTACAAACCCTGCTCGCCCGCTTTGCTAAGGTCGGCAATACCTTGCTCGTTCTTCCCGGTATAGACAAGGGTGAGCCCCCGATTGTAATAAGCTTCCGACAAACGCGGATTGAGACGCAAGGCTTCGTTGTAGTCGGCAATAGCTGCCTGATAGTCGTTGAGCCGCACATACACGTTGGCTCGGTTGTAATAAGCATACGAACAGTCGGGAGCCAAGTCGATAACTTTCTCAAGGTCAGCCAGACAAAGCTGCCACGAGGATACCTGCGACTGTCCCTTGTATGCTTGCGCCTTTTCTCCCTTGTGAAGCTCATGCGAGAAGAGCCCCTCGTTGTCTTCGAAAAGCCCCTCCTTTTCTTCCGCCTCCATGATGGCTTGTTTGCTGCGCGCCACAGCGCGGTTCAAATAGGCCATCCACAGAGAGCCGTCGGCTGCAATTGCGCTCGAATAGTCGGCAATGGAACTATTGAAGTCCTGTACGAGATAGAAGTCGAGCCCGCGCGCAAACCAATGGACAGCCGACTTTCGGCTTGCCGACGCCGAAACGTCCTCATCCGAGACAGGCTGCACGATAGCTTCCGTCTGCGTGTTGATATCGGAAAAATGGAATTCTATCTGCTCCTCATCCAGCGCCTTTTCCGAAGCCGTCAGGATGAGCGGAAGAGGAAGCTCTCCGCCTTTGTTAAGCACATCGATATCGTTGTGGAAACGGACTTGCTTCGAGACTTCGCTCACCTGCTCGTAATACGTGAGGGCAAACATCGGAAGAATCTCCACGTGGACATTCCTGTTCTGCACTTTTCCCTTGTACTCCGAAGCGAATTCGTTTCCCTCAAGCGCCAGTTCATCGTCGGCAATCACAAGGCGTTTGTATTTCCTGACGTTGTTATCCGATTTCCTACGCACGGAAGCCGAATCCTCTTCTTCTGCGCTCTTCTCCGCTGCACTTCCCTTGTCGTTGAAGCTGTTAAGCTGCGATTTCAGGATGACAAGTCGGTCTTCCTCAGCCAATCGGCGCTGCCCCAGCTTCTGTCGCACCTCCGCACGACATTGATAGCCGTAGAGAAAACTCGGAAACTGCTCGAGCACACTCGAAAAGTCCGCTTCCGCGCCTCCGAAGTCACCCACCTGCGCCCGAAGCAAGCCTCGGTTGAAGAGAGCGATATAGTTGTCGGGCTCTTGCTTGATGACGAAGTCGAAATCCTCTATCGCACGATTGTCGTCTCCTACCTGCGCACGCAGAAGTCCCCGATTGAAGTGCCCAAGGAAACTGTTCGGATTCAAATCGATAGCCAAATCGTAGTCAGCCATAGCCCCGCGCAGATTCGACTGGTTCACACGCGCCAGAGCTCGGTTGATATAGCAATTCGAAGAAGGATGAAGATGAATGGAATAAGTCAGGTCCTCCTCCGCCTCCGCATACTTCCCCTGCTGGAGATAGATAATTCCGCGCATCGAATAGACGTCGGGATTGTATTTGTCGAGGGCGAGGCTTTCGTTGATGTCCTTCATAGCCGCGACTGTATCTTTCTGCTGCACATGAACTTGCGCACGCATGATAAGTGCCGGAGCGTAGGAAGGAGCTATCTTCCGCAACGTATCGAGCACCCCGACGGCTTCGGAAAGCCTATCCATCTGCCCATAGCAAAGAGCCAGGTTGTGCCAAAGCCCTCTTGCCTCCGGCTCGAGCTTCAATGCTTCCCGATAGTCGGAGATGGCTTCCTCGAAATGGCCTGTCCGCAGACGGTTCAAGGCACGCAGCTCATAGCAGTCGGAGACGAACGGATTGCGCTCAATCGCCTCAGTGCAATCCTGCTCGCTGCCGAGATAGTCGTCGAGATAGAATTTCGCCAACCCTCGGAAGAAATACGGCTCGTATAGATACGGCTTGGCATTCACTACCTGATTGAAGTACTGAATAGAGAGCACGTAGTCCTTGAAATACAAGGCATTCCGCCCGACAATCATCATATGGTCGGTGTTAATCTGCGCATGAGCGAAGAGAGTCGCCAGCACAAGGAATACGGATGCTACTATTCGTTTCACTAATTATCGGAAGGGTTTCGTTTACCTGAAGAAGGGTTTCGCAAAATGCCAATATGACTTCACTTACTTGCGGAAAGGCTTCACCTTATAGTCACAACGCACCTTGCCTGCCACAAGGGCATTGAGCTTACTCTTGTTCATCTGACGGCGCAAGGGCGAGAGATGGTCAATGAACATGTGCCCGTCGAGATGGTCAAACTCATGCTGCATAACGCGCGCCAGATACCCCTCGGCCCATTCGTCGTGCTCGACAAACTGCTCATCGCAGTAGCGCACATGAACCCGGCTGGGGCGTGTTACTCTCTCGTGGATGCCAGGAAGACTCAGGCAGCCCTCTTCGATAACGTCGTCTTCTCCTTCCGTCTCGATGATATGAGCATTGATGAACACCTTGCGAAAATCCGAGAATTCGGGAAACTCATCCGCCAACGGGCGCAAATCGATAATGACGACGCGAATAGGAAGACCTATCTGAGGCGCAGCGAGGCCCACGCCGTCTGCACGAGTCAACGTCTCACACATATCCTCAATCAACTGCGAAAGATTCGGATAGTCGGGAGTGATATCTTCGGCTATCTTTCTCAGTACGGGCTGCCCGTACGTATAAATAGGTAGTATCATATCTCTGAATACGCTGTTTTATTGATTCTTTTTTATTCGGCACGATTCCATATAGCTCTGCAGGATGATGCAGGCGCTTATCTCATCCACGAGGGCTTTGTTCTGGCGCGCTTTCTTTTTCAATCCTCCGTCGATCATTGCCTGGTGAGCCAGCACGGAGGTGAAACGCTCGTCGTACAGCTCCACAGGAGTATTAGGAAAAAGTTCTTGGAGGCGTTTCACAAACGGCGCCACACGCTTCATGTTCTCGGAGTCTTCCCCGCTGTTCTGCGTAGGCTTGCCGACAACGATTCGCTCTACCTCCTCGTGCCCCAGATAATCCACGAGAAAGGACTCCAACGACGCCGTACTGACGGTTGTCAGCCCGTTTGAGATTATCTGCAGGGGGTCTGTCACCGCAAGTCCCGTACGTTTCTTTCCGTAATCGATAGCTAATATCCTTGCCATATCAAGGTGCAAAAGTACACTTTTTTATCTAACAGCCCATAGGATCTCTGCTAAAAAACCCAAAAAGACGGATAAAAGAAGCAACACGCTCTTTTGGCTAGGGGTGGAGAGGAACTGAAGAGGCAATGAACACCATATCTCTCCCCTCTTCCGGCTCAAAGGATTTCACCTCTTCAAGAGAGCCGTCTACGGGAGAAAACGAGTAGAGGTACGGATTGTCTCTCAGGGAGGACAAGTCTGCCTCGAAGGGACGCCCAGCAAAGTCGTAGAAAGCCATCCAGTTAGTGCCGCGCGTAGCAGCTATCCTCTCATAACGCTCCCCAACAGGGCCGACGATAAGTTCCTGAGCCGGTACTCTGTCGAAATAGGACGGCAGTATTTCCGTCATCAGACGACGCAGGTGCTTCATCTCGCAGAACCCCTCGGCCTTAAGTGCTTCTATCCATTCTATCGTCGCTCCATACGCTGCAGTCTCGCTTTCTCGGTGGAACTGCATGATGCTGTTATGCCCATACGTGTGCCCACATGCCCCTGCGAATACGCTCCAATAGGCATAGCGCCGTGCATCGCGTGCCGTCCATCTCGGTTCCTCGGGATTACGTAGTCCTTGTGGGATATGCTCGTAGCTTGGTTCCCCATCCAAGACAGGACGTCGGGGCTCTCGCCTGATAGCGGTTTCAACATAGCGCCAGTTATCCTCTTCCGTTCCTTCCGGAATAGGATAGTTCGCATCACCCATCCGCTGGTTGTATCGGCGATGCCCGCTTTGGAACATATTGAAGTCTATCCACTCCCTGTCGTTGTAGAAGTCAACCGAGGATGTCCTCCCACGCGGATGAAACGTCATCAAGTGATGTTTGTCAATTCGTTTGATCGTTGTTGCCAACGTATCCCATTCAGCTTGATACAAATCCCCTTGAATGTCGCCTCCCATTATCCAGATGATATTCGGAGAGTCTTTATATCTCTCAGCCAAGAATGTTCCGTAGCTGCGAGCCTCGTCGACAGACATCAATCCGCGCTTCACCAATCCTCCCCAAACACATACCATCCCAACATAAATGCCACGCTTCTCTGCTTCGCGGATGATATAATCCATGTGAGGCCAATAGCCGTCGGCTCCTTCTGCGTCGACAGCAGAAAAATCATACCCAGCCGGATGCGACTGTTTCCCATACGCATTTGTACAAGGTACGCCGCATACGGTCTGCACCTGAGTCACATTAAAACCGTTTGCCTGAAGGGCATCGAGATAAGTACAGACCTCTTCCTTGTTCAGCTTCTCGGGCAACAGCCAGCCTGTGTCTCCCATATAAAAGAAAGGAGTTCCATCAGCATGCCGCAGGAAACGCCCATCGGGAGTCACCTGCAGAAGCCACGAGCCGGGCTTCTCCGTCTTTCCGCACGCCACCAAAAGACTTGCGGAAAGGAAAACGAAAGCCCAGCGAGCCAGCGCCTTATCCATACTTAACGGTAATGCCGATATAGATGGCTACTACTATCGCCAACAGCAGCAGCCAAACCCAAATGGGAAATCCCGTAAAGCGACGTCGGGGCTTCTCTATCTCCAATCTCTTTTTCTGATTCTCGTTTGTTTCCATTTATCTACTTATTTAATATGCGGTAAAGGTAAGGCAAAAAGAGGACAAAAGCAAAAAATATGAAATATATTTTTCAACTTCCGTCTTCTTATATTATCTTTGTCCCAATTTACCGAAACAAACAACTAAAGAATATTGCTTATGAGAATTTCTACACTTATCAAAAAGATTTCGATGATGCTTCTTCTATTGACGATTTCCTTGTCTTCAATAAATGCATCAACGATTGCTGAGCTCCTCAGCGCAGGAACCGGAGCGAATAAGTCAACTAGCGGCACCATTGTTGAGACGTATGCACGCGGTTTTCTGCTCTCAGACGGAACGGGCTACATCCTTGTCTATTTGGGAGGTTCACACGAATACGCAAAGGGAGACCAAGTGACTATCAGCGGAACCACCAGCACGTATGCCGGGATGCTCCAATTTACCAACAGCCCCAAGCCTACTATCGAAAAAACAGGCACAACAACCGTTACCGACCCTACACCGCAGGTACTTACGGGCGCTGAAATGGATGCTCTCTTAGGCACAAAGACAGTGGAATATGTTCAATACACAGGAACCTTGAACATCAACGGCAGTTACTACAATGTTGAAAACATTGAAGGAGCCACAAAAGCCGTAGGAAGCATCTCCTACCCTAACAACGGCACTGTAAACGCATCTCTTAATGGGAAGAAAATCACCGTTACAGGCTACTTTATCGGAACCAGTAGCAACAAGTATTTCAACACGATGGCGACAAAAGTTGAAGGAGAAGGTGGAGACGAAACGCCCATTGAGACAAGCAAAATCAGCGATTTAGTAGCAAAGCAATTTGCAGGACACTGCAAGGTGGAAGCAACGCTCGTTGCCACCTACGCACGCGGATTCCTCGTTTCCGACGGAACAGGACGCATCCTCGTCTACACAGGAGCAACGCCCGAATACGCCGTTGGTGACCAACTGACTATTGATGGTTTCACATCCGAATACGCTGGGATGATTCAGTTCGGTTCTTCCGCTACTATCACCAAGACAGGCACCACAACCGTCAGCGAGCCTGCCATCGAGTTCACCGAGAGGGATATGGATGACTTGTTAGGAACGAAAGTCGTGCAATACGGGCAATATACCGGCACCCTTGCTATTAGCGGTAACTACTACAACGTCACCGTTCCCGACTGCCAGACTGCTGTCGGCAGCATTTCCTACCCCAACAGCGGGCTTATCGACGCCAGCTGGGACGGCTGCGAGGTAACCGTCAAGGGCTACTTCATCGGCACCAGCAGCGAGAAGTACTTCAACACGATGGCGACGTCGGTAACATGCGAGAATCCCTACAATCCCAACTTTGTCGATCCTGTTGGCTCTGGAACGAAAGCCGACCCATACAACGTGTCGAAATTCCACGAGGTAAGCACGAGCGACAACACGAAGGGCTGGGTGAAGGGCATCGTTGTCGGCTATCTGGCTGGTACTATCAACTCGCCTAAGTTCGGAATCAACGAGGGCGACTCCGTATACGCCAGCAATATCCTCATTGCCGACAAGGCCGACTGCCAGAATATGACTTACTGCATCCCCGTTCAAGTCATTAAGGACTCAAAGTTCTACAAGGCTGTTAACCTTGCTTCCAATCCCGGAATGATTGGAAAGGAAATTGCTATCGAAGGAGAATTCCAGAAGTATTTCGGCGTGCAAGGCATCAAGAACGTAAGCGCTTTCATCATTGATGGAACCGAGACGAAAGAGAAAGAAGAAGCTGATGAAGTGAACGTAGCGGGCTTGATTGCAAAGAACAACGACAAGAATCCGCACTACGTCACAGGCTACATCGTAGGATATATAAGCGGCAAGTCCTTTGCCGACAGGCACTTCAACGACTACTCGCTTGCCTCCGACTCCGTTGTAACCAACATCATCCTCTCCGATGACCCGCAGGTTACCGACTCGGCATCCATCATTCCCGTTCAGTTGCCCGCAGGAGACGTTCGCGCAGCCCTCAACCTGTTTGACAACACCACCAACTGGCACGCAAAGGTACGCCTTCTCGGCACAAGCGATGCCTACTTCGGCGTTCCGGGCTTGAAGAACGTTACCGAGTACCAGATTCTCGAGCCAGGCACCACGCTTGTCAAGGACATCGTAGCGAAAGAGCAGAAGCCCATCTACTTCGACCTTACGGGCAAGCAGGTAGCCGTACCGAAGAACGGGCTCTACATCATGCAGACAGGCACGAAGGTAACGAAAGTCTTCATCCGTTAGCCTTCCTGTTTACCACACACAAGCGGGTGCCTTCTCTTGCAAGGCATCCGCTTCTTTTTTATGCCCAAAAGTGTGGGAAAGGGAAAGAAAAATATGAAGAAGGGAAAATAATTTTTCGAGAAGGAATCTCGCGAGATGAAGAAAGAATCTCGCCGTATGAAGAAAGACAAAAAATTTTTCCCTTCTCGAAAAAAATTTTTGGGCAAAGAAAAAATCTTTTTCAAGAAGAAAAAAAAACGGCACGAACAAAGCATGCTCCTGAGTGCGGGAAAGAGCCTTCCCGCGAGGCAAAGAAGGGCGCAGGAAAAGAAGATGAACTCCTTTTAAAATTTAAAAGGAATAACTATTGCAGAATACAAAAAAAACTGCTACTTTTGCGTGCTAATTACGAGAACCATTCAACTAAAATCATAACGTATGAAAAAAGAAATCAAATTCAGCCTGGTATACCGCGACATGTTCCAGTCGTCGGGCAAGTACCAGCCCCGCGCCGACCAGCTTGCGCGCATCGCTCCCGTCATTGTCGAAATGGGCTGCTTTGCCCGCGTGGAGACCAACGGTGGAGCCTTCGAGCAAGTGAACCTGCTCTACGGGGAGAACCCTAACAAGGCCGTTCGCACCTTCACGGCTCCCCTGCACGAGGCAGGCATCCAGACGCACATGCTCGACCGCGGCCTCAACGCCCTGCGCATGAATCCCGTCCCCGCCGACGTGCGCCGTCTCATGTACAAGGTGAAGAAGGCACAGGGCACCGACATCACGCGCATCTTCTGCGGACTGAACGACGTGCGCAACATCATCCCTTCCATCCACTACGCGAAGGAAGCCGGCATGATTCCGCAGGCCACCCTCTGCATCACCTACTCGCCCGTACATACTGTTGAGTACTACTCGGGCATTGCCGACAAGCTCATCGAAGCCGGCGCACCCGAAATCTGCCTCAAGGATATGGCCGGCATCGGACGTCCCCACTTCCTCGGACGCCTCGTGAAGGACATCAAAACCAAACACCCCGATATCATCATCCAATATCACGGACACAGCGGCCCAGGCCTGTCTATGGCAAGCATCCTTGAGGTGTGCGAAGCTGGCGCCGACATCATCGACACAGCCATCGAGCCGCTCAGCTGGGGAAAGGTGCATCCCGACGTTATCTCCGTGCAGGCTATGCTGAAAGACGCTGGCTTCCAGGTTCCTGAAATCAACATGGACGCCTACATGAAAGCGCGCAAGCTGACGCAGGAGTTCATCGACGAATTCCTCGGCTACTTCATGAATCCCGGCAACAAGCTGATGAGCTCGCTACTCCTCGGCTGCGGGCTGCCCGGCGGCATGATGGGCTCGATGATGGCAGACCTCACAGGAGTCATGCAGGCCATCAACATGAACCGCAAGAACAAGGGGCTGGAACCCTACTCCGAAGACCAACTTCTCGTGAAGCTCTTCAACGAAGTAGCCTACGTGTGGCCCAAGGTGGGCTATCCCCCACTCGTCACCCCGTTCTCGCAGTATACCAAGAACATCGCCCTCATGAACCTGCTGTGCGAGTCGATGGACAAGCCGCGCTACAGCATGATGGACGACGCCATCTGGGGCATGATCCTCGGCAAGAGCGGCAAGCTCCCCGGCGAGGTGGCTCCCGAAATCATCGAGCTGGCAAAGGAACAGGGACGCGAGTTCACCGATGCTGATCCGCAGAGCTACTATCCCGACGAACTTGACCGTTTCCGTGCCGAAATGAAGGAAAACGGCTGGGACGAGGGCGAAGACGACGAAGAGCTCTTCGAGTTTGCTATGCACGAGCGCCAGTACCGCGACTACAAGAGCGGCATTGCCAAGCAGCGCTTCGAGGCAGACCTGCAGAAGGCCAAAGACGAAGCCCTCGCCAAGCAAGGATTCGATCCCGCCACCGTAGAACAGATGAAGCACGCTATGTGCGACCCTATCGCCGCACCCGAAAACGGGCAGGTCATGTGGGAAGTATCGGTAGCAGGACCTTCAACCGAGCCGTTCATCGGACGTCACTACAACGAGGGTGACATTATCTGTCACATCTCCACTCCTTGGCACGAGATAGCCCCCGTCAAAGCCGGGCTCAGCGGAAAAGTCGTTGAGGTAGCTGTCAAGCAGGGCGGTACCGTGCGCAAAGGTGACCCGCTCGTTTGGATAGAACGCGACAAGGAGACAAAATAACCCTCGGCTGACAAACCTATCACGCGCATACATGATAGAAAAGCATATCATCCTGGAAGATATTGACCCCGTGGTTTTCTACGGGGCCAATAACTGCCACATGCAAATGATAAAGGCTCTCTTCCCGAAGCTGCGCATCATCGCCCGCGACAACGTCATCAAGGTAATGGGCGAGGAGGGAGAGACCAGCCAGTTCGAACGGTTCATCACCGAAGTCCAGGCTTGGTGCAACAAATACAACTCGCTGAAGGACGAAGTCATCCTTGAGATCTTCAACGGCAACCGTCCCGTCGTCGAGAAGGAAGGCGACGTCATCGTGTTCAGCATCAGCGGCAGGCCCATCACCCCGCGCACCGAGAACCAGCTCCGCCTTGTCAAGGCCTACGAGCAAAACGACATGATCTTCGCCGAAGGACCTGCCGGCTCGGGCAAGACCTACACCGCCATTGCGCTGGCTGTCCGCGCGCTCAAGGGCAAGGAAGTGAAGAAGCTCATCCTCTGCCGCCCCGCTGTGGAGGCAGGAGAGAAGCTGGGATTCCTTCCAGGCGACATGCGCGACAAGATCAACCCCTACCTCCAGCCTCTCTACGACGCACTCGAGGACATGATTCCTGCAGTCAAGCTGAAGGAATACCTGGATCTCAACATCATCCAGATAGCTCCGCTTGCCTTCATGCGCGGACGAACGCTCAACGATGCAGTCGTCATCCTCGACGAAGCGCAGAACACCACCATCTCGCAAATAAAGATGTTCCTCACCCGCATGGGATGGAACACCAAGATGATTATCACGGGAGACCTCACACAAATCGACCTTCCCCCCTCGCAGCAATCGGGCCTCGCCCACGCCATCAACATCCTTGACGGCATCGACGGAATAAGCATCATCAGGCTGACAAAGAAAGACATCATCCGCCACAAGCTCGTGACACGTGTTGTCGAAGCCTATGAGCACAGCCACAAACAGGAACAAAGCACAAGAAAAGCTTCTTCCGACAGTGTAGAGGGCAACGCAAAGGCCGAAAGCAAACAAGAAAACGAAAAAAGTAACACTTCATATTCTCTATCATGGCATTAGTTAGAACCGACTTCAATTTCCCCAATCAGAAAAGTGTCTATCACGGAAAAGTGCGCGACGTCTACAACATCAACGACGACATCATGGTGATGGTTGCGACAGACCGCATCTCTGCCTTTGACGTAGTTCTTCCAAAGGGCATCCCGTTCAAAGGTCAAGTCCTCAATCAGATTGCAGCTAAGTTCCTCGACGACACAGCCGACATCGTGCCCAACTGGAAACTGGCTACTCCCGACCCAATGGTTACCATCGGGCTGAAGTGTGAAGGCTTCCGCGTAGAGATGATTATCCGCGGATATCTCACGGGCAGCGCCTGGCGCGAGTACAAAGCCGGATGCCGCAATCTCTGCGGTGTGCCTCTCCCTGACGGAATGAGAGAGAACGAGAAGTTCCCCACTCCCATCATCACCCCTACGACAAAGGCTGAGGAAGGACACGACGAGAACATCTCAAGAGAAGAAATCATCGCACAGGGTATTGTCAGCGAAGAAGACTACACGCTGATGGAGAAGTACACACGTGCTCTCTTCCAGCGCGGAACGGAGATTGCCGCCCAGCGCGGACTTATCCTCGTCGACACCAAGTACGAGTTTGGTAAGCGTGACGGGAAAGTGTACCTTATCGACGAGATCCACACGCCCGACTCCTCCCGTTATTTCTACTCAGAAGGCTACGAAGAGCGTTTTGCCAACGGACAGCCCCAGCGACAGCTCTCAAAGGAGTTCGTACGCCAATGGCTCATCGACAACGGCTTCATGGGGAAAGCAGGACAACAGGTGCCCGAAATGACAGACAGCGTCGTCGAGAGCATCACCGACCGTTATATCGAATTATACGAGCACATCGTAGGGCAGAAGTTTAACAAAGACGAAAGCAGCGACACCGTCGGACGCATTGAGTCAAACATCAGAGCCTGGCTCGCAGAACATAAATAGCATGGAACTCTACGGCATCATCGGAAACCCCTTGAAACAATCGTTCTCCCAAAAGTACTTCACCGAGTTCTTTGGGAAGACGGGGCGTGACGCACGTTACTCCCTCTTCTACCTGGAGTCCATTAAGGATTTCCCGGCACT
This sequence comes from Bacteroidaceae bacterium, assembly GCA_017615125.1. Classification (GTDB taxonomy): domain Bacteria; phylum Bacteroidota; class Bacteroidia; order Bacteroidales; family Bacteroidaceae; genus UBA1189. Next base: position 30,531 of record JAGAAS010000035.1, on the reverse strand, counting down.
TGTCAAGGAGTATCCCGAGATGATCGGACTGAACGTTACCATTCCCTACAAGCAACAGGTCATTCCCTATCTTGACACGCTTGACGAATCTGCTTCCGCCATCGGGGCGGTGAATGTAATCCGCGTAAGCCATCAAGACGGTAGAATCTTCCTTTCCGGGCACAACAGCGACTTTATCGGCTTCCGCGATTCCATAAAGCCCCTCCTCCGCCCCCATCATCGGAAGGCGCTCATCCTCGGAACGGGCGGAGCATCGAAAGCTGTCGACTACGCTCTGAGGCAACTCGGGATAGAGACCACCTTCGTCTCGCGCACCCCTGCGACAGGACAACTTGCCTACGGGCAATTAGACCAGAACATCATGCAGGAATACACCATTGTCGTCAACACCACACCGCTTGGGATGTTCCCCGATGTGGACTCCTGCGCAGACATCCCCTACCAGCTCCTAGGTGAGCGTCATCTCTGCTACGATGTCGTCTACAACCCTGAAAAGACGCTCTTCCTCCAGAAGGCAGAAGAAAAAGGTGCGACTATCAAGAACGGACTTGAAATGCTTTATTTGCAAGCCCAGGAAGCTTGGAAAATATGGAACCCAGACGAACTATGAAAAAAACGCTAATACTTCTCCTGTTTCTCCTGACGTCGGTGCTCTCCTCGCAGGCTGTCGTATACACGCCTTCCAGCGTCCCGATGATACATCTTCAGGACAGCACCCGATACGTTTGCAACCCCGAAGGGATTCTTTCCCAGCAAGCCTGCGACGCTATTGATGCCATCTTCCGTACTATCGAAGACAGCACGGGTGTTCAGAGCGTTATCGTAGCAGTTGGCGACATCGATCCCCAAGACTGCTTTGAGTTTGCGTATAACTTATTTGAGACTGTCGGAGTGGGTCAGGAAGGCAAGGACAATGGGCTCGTCGTCCTGCTCAGCACGTCCGAGCGATGCGTTCAGTTCATAACAGGCTACGGGCTTGAAGGCATTCTCCCCGATGCTATCTGCAAGCGCATCCAGGAACAATACATGAACAAATCCTTTGCAAAAGGAGACTGGGACGAAGGCATGATTGCAGGAGCTGAAGCCATCAAGGAACGCTTGCTCAATGGGGAGTTGCAGCGAGAAGACGACAAGGACGACCTTGGGAAGTTTGGGATTTTCATCTTCCTATTGTTCTGCACGCCTATTGGTCTTCTCTTCGCTTCCATAAGGAGACAAAGGAAATGCCCGCAATGCGGCAAATGCAAGCTCAAGTTTGTCAGATCCGAGATCCTCTATAAAACAGAAAAGGGCAAGAAGACACGCTACCACTTCACCTGCACCAACTGCGGGCACACCCTCTACCGAGACTTCTATACAGCCTATCCTAACGACAATTCGTCAAGTGGCGGATTCAGCGGAAGAGGAGGCACCTTCGGCGGAGGCGGATTCGGAGGCAGCGGAGGATTCGGAGGAGGGCACTTCGGAGGCGGACATACTGGAGGCGGAGGAGCCGGCTCGCGTTTCTAAGTCATAAGATTCCTCCTACGCTCGGGAAAACATGAAAAGACGAAATTACGACATTCACCAATAACAATAAAAACAACACTATTATGAAAAGAAGTACTATCATCGTTATCATTCTCCTCGCACTTATCGTGCTGTGGGGTATCGGAATCAACAACAAGATGGTCAGCCAGGAAGAAGGCGTTACGACAGCTTGGGCTAATGTCGAGAGCCAGTATCAGCGTCGTGCAGACCTTATTCCCAATCTTGTGAACACCGTGAAGGGCTATGCTGCCCACGAGTCGGAAACGCTGCAGGCTGTTGTCAATGCACGAGCCAAAGCAACGTCCATCAACCTTGATGCCGAAAACATGACTCCCGAGCAACTCAAGGAGTTCCAGGAGGCACAGAGCCAGGTGACAGGCGCTCTCGGACGACTCATTGCCGTTGCCGAGAATTATCCAGACCTGAAAGCCAACGAGAACTTCAAGGAACTGCAGGCACAGCTCGAAGGCACTGAGAACCGCATTGCCGTAGAGCGCAAGAACTACAACGGCGTAGTGAAAGCCTACAACACCTACATCCGCAAGTTCCCGCAGAGCCTTTTCGCCAATGTTCTCGGCTTTGACAAGAAGCCTTACTTCGAGGCTGAAGAGGGAACCGAGAAAGCTCCGACTGTTGAATTCTGACCCTTTCCATAAGACACTACGGTGGAGAACAACCGCTATATGATGCGTGGCGTGTCGGCAGCTAAGGAAGACGTCCACAACGCCATCAAGAACATCGACAAAGGGCTTTACCCAAAAGCCTTCTGCAAGATCATTCCCGACTTGCTCGGGGGAGACCCTGCCTACTGCAACATCATGCATGCCGACGGAGCGGGCACTAAGTCCTCGCTCGCCTACCTTTACTGGAAGGAGACGGGCGACCTCTCCGTATGGAAAGGCATTGCGCAGGATGCCCTCATCATGAACATCGACGACCTGCTGTGCGTAGGCGCCACCGACAACATTCTTGTGTCGTCCACCATCGGCAGGAACAAGCACCTCATCCCGGGCGACGTCATCAGCGCCATCATCAACGGCACCGACGAGCTGCTTGCCGAGCTCCGCAACATAGGCATCGGCGTCTACGGCACAGGAGGAGAGACGGCTGACGTAGGGGATCTTGTGCGTACCATCATCGTCGACAGCACCGTCACCTGCCGCATGCGGCGCGACGACATCATCGACAACGCGAACATTACTGCCGGTGACGTCATCGTAGGCCTTTCCTCCTGCGGGCAGGCAACCTACGAGAAGAGTTACAACGGCGGTATGGGCAGCAACGGGCTTACCAGCGCGCGACACGACGTCTTCGCCAAGTACCTTGCGCAGAAGTACCCCGAGAGCTACGATCATGCTGTACCCGACGAGTATGTCTACTCCGGAAGCCTGAAGCTGACAGATCCTGTTGAGGGCACGCCACTCGATGCCGGGCGCCTCGTGCTCTCCCCAACGCGCACCTACGCCCCCGTTGTCAAGGCCATTCTCAGTCAGATGCGCCCTCTCATTCACGGAATGATACATTGCACGGGAGGAGCTCAGACAAAGATTCTCCACTTCGTCGACAACCTGCGGATTGTCAAGGACAACATGTTCCCCATCCCCCCGCTGTTCCGCACCATCCAGAAAGAGAGCGGCACAGCCTGGGAAGAGATGTACAAAGTCTTCAACATGGGACATCGCCTTGAAATCTACCTTCCCGCTGAACACGCGCAAGGAATCATTGACATCTGTCGGACCTTCAACATCGACGCACAAGTCGTGGGCCATGTGGAGGAAAGCAACCAAAAGGAACTCATCATCCGTTCAGAGAAAGGAGAATTTTTCTACAAAGGATAAAAAAATATCGAGAAGGAATCTCGCCGTATGAAGAAAGAAGCCGGCGAGATGTAGAAAGAAAAAAAATTTTTCCCTTCTCGAAAAAAATTTTTGGACAAAGAAAAAAGATTTATCGACAAAGAATAAAAAATCATTACCAACATATCATGGAAGAAAACAAAAGAACCTGTCTCTACGACAAACACGTTGCGCTGGGCGCCAAGATCAGCCCCTTCGGAGGATTCGATATGCCCATTGAGTACTCAAGCATCAAAGACGAGCACATGGCCGTCCGCCACGCAGCAGGCATCTTCGACGTCAGCCACATGGGCGAAATCTTCGTTTCGGGAGCCGACGCCGAGAAGTTCGTCAATCATATCTTCACCAACGATGTCACCGACATGCCCTACGGAAAGATCCTCTACGGCATCATGTGCTATCCCGACGGAGGTAGTGTCGACGACCTGCTCGTCTACCGCATGCACGGCGACAAGTACCTGCTGGTAGTCAACGCTGCCAATATCGACAAGGACGAAGCCTGGATTCGTGAGAACAGCAAGGGATTCAACGTTGACATCCGCAACGAATCGGACGTCTACGGACAGGTAGCCGTACAGGGTCCCGAGGCAGAAGAGAAGGTAGAGCGCCTGCTGAAACTCGACGTCAAGGAACTCGCCTTCTACACCTTCAAGGAGATCAATACCGAAGGCGAAACCATCATCGTCAGCCGTACAGGCTACACGGGCGAGGATGGATTCGAGATCTATGGCTCACATGCCTACATCAATCGTGTGTGGGACATCCTCGTCGGCTCGGGAGAAGTGGCTCCCTGTGGACTCGGCTGTCGCGACACGCTGCGCTTCGAGGTAGCACTCCCTCTCTACGGGCACGAGCTGAGCCCCGAGATCAGTCCTCTTATGGCAGGACTCGGCATCTTCGTGAAACTCGACAAGGAAGAGTTCATCGGCAAGGAAGCCCTCCTGGAGCAGAAAACCAACGGCGTTGCAAAGAAAGTCGTCGGCATTGAACTGAACGACAAGGCCATTCCCCGCAACGGCTATCCTGTAGAAGTCAACGGCGAAGAGATAGGAACCGTCACTACGGGCTATCACGGACTCTCCGTCGACAAGAGCATCGCTATGGCCCTCATCGATGCGCGCTACGCAGCGCTTGGCACCGAAGTGGAGATACGCATCCGCAAGAAGACATTCCCGGGAACCGTCGTGAAGAAGAAGTTCTACAACAAGAACTACAAGAAATAACTCCCGATTACACCATCAACAGAAACAGAATAAATCATTAACCATTTAAAAACAAAAGATATGTCTACAGTAAAAGAAGGTTACAAGTATGCAGAAACCCACGAATGGGTGAAAGTAGAAGGCGACATCGCCCTCATCGGTATTAGCGACTACGCTCAGCATGAGCTGGGAGACGTTGTCTATGTCGACTTTCCCGAGGAAGGCGACGAAATCACCAAGGGCGAGGAATTCGGCGCCGTAGAAAGCACCAAGGCCGCCAGCGACCTTATCGCGCCTGTCAGCGGCACTGTCGTTGCTATCAACGGAAGCCTCGACGACGCTCCCGAACTCATCAACGAAGATCCCTACGCAAACTGGATGATCAAGGTACAGCTCACCGATGCCAGCGAATTGGATGACCTGATGGACGCTGACGCCTACAAGGCATTCTGCGGAGAATAACCCACTGACTCTCGGAGACATGAACCAATACATTCCTCATACCGAAGAAGACATCCGGCAGATGCTGGACAAGATTGGTATGAAAAGTCTGGACGAGCTTTACAGCGACGTCCCCTCCGACTTTCTGTACCAAGGCGAATATGACCTTCCCGATGCCAAAAGCGAGGAGGAGATACGACGCTATTTCAAGGAGATGGCCTCTCGCACCACGCCCCTCGTTCCCTTCGTAGGACAAGGATGGTACGACCACTATACGCCATCTGTTATCGCTGCCATCGCCTCGAGAAGCGAGTTCTTCACAGCTTACACCCCCTACCAGCCTGAGATCAGCCAAGGAACGCTCCGCTACATCTTTGAGTACCAGAGCATGATCTGCGAGCTGACAGGTATGGAGGTGAGCAACGCCTCCATGTACGACGGCCCCACAGCCGCTGCCGAGGCTTCACGCTTGGCTATCACCTCTGCTCGCAAGAAAGATACGATGCTCATCTCCTCTACCCTGCTCCCTCAGGTGAAAAAGGTCGTGAAGACGTATGCCCGCTATGCAGGCACCGTCGTTGTCGAGATAGCTGAGAAAGACGGGCAGACATCCCTTGAAGCCCTTCGCGAAGCTCTTGCCGCGCATGCTGTTGCTGGCGTCATCGTTCCTACCACCAACAAGTACGGAATTATCGAAGACCATAGTGGTTTCGCCGATGCCATCCACGAGGCAAAAGCCCTGCTGATAGAGTATTGCGATCCTTCCACGCTTGCAGTCCTCAAGTCCCCCGCAGAGAATGGAGCCGACGTAGCCGTCGGTGATGGACAGAGCCTTGGCATTCCCCTTTCCTTCGGAGGTCCTTCCCTGGGCTTCATGGCATGCTCAAAGGAGCACATGCGCAAGCTGCCGGGACGTATCGTTGGCGCTACCGTTGACAAAGAAGGCAGGCGCTGCTTCGTTCTCACCCTGCAGGCACGCGAGCAACATATCCGTCGCGACAAGGCAACGAGCAACATCTGTTCCAACGAGTCACTTATGGCACTTTGGGTGACCATCTACCTTTCCATCATGGGAACGGAGGGACTGAAAGAAGTGAACGAAAAGTCCTTTGCCGGAGCTCATTATCTCTACGACAGCCTGCTGGCAACGGGTAAGTTCACCAAGCTGTACGACAAGCCCTTCCTCAAGGAATTTGCCGTACGCGCCGCACAAGGGGTCGACATTCCCAAGCTGCAGAAGAAGCTCGTTGACAACGGGCTGTTCGCAGCTCAGCCGATAGGCGACGGCATCGTCACCTTCTGCGTTACGGAAAAGCGCACCCGCGCTGAGATTGACAAACTCATCCAAATTATCAGAGAGGAGGCCTGACATGAAATACTACGACAAACTGATTTTCGATCTTTCAAAAGAAGGACGTAAAGGCTATAGCCTCCCCGACGAGCATCTCTTTGAGCGGCGGATGAGCGATGAGGTTCCCTCCTCGTTGCTCCGCACGACAAAGCCCCGTCTGCCGCAAGTGAGCGAGGTGGACGTCGTACGCCACTACACCAACCTCTCGCAGATGAACTTCGGCGTTGACACAGGCTTCTACCCCTTGGGCAGCTGCACCATGAAGTACAACCCCAAGATCAACGAAGAGGTTGCCGCGATGCCTGCTTTCCAGAACATCCATCCTCTGCAGCCTGCCGAGAGCCTTCAGGGCATCTACGCCATTTATGAGGATATGGAGAAGATGCTTGCAGCCATCACCGGCATGAAGTACTTCACCTTAAATCCTTGTGCTGGCGCTCACGGTGAGCTCACCGGCCTGATGATTATGAGGAGCTATCACCAGAGCCGCGGCGACTTCGCACGCACAAGAGTCATCGTTCCCGACAGCGCTCACGGCACCAACCCCGCCTCGGCAGCTGTCTGCGGGCTCGATGTGGTGGTTGTCAAGTCAAATGCCAACGGTCTTGTCGACGTTGAAGACCTCAAGCCCCTGCTTGGTCCCGATATCGCTGGCATCATGATGACCAACCCCAACACGCTGGGACTCTTCGAGCATGAGATCAAGGAGATTGCGGCTCTCGTACATGAAGCCGGAGGACTCCTCTACTACGACGGAGCCAACATGAACCCCCTCATGGGTGTTGTTCGTCCCGGCGATATGGGCTTCGACATCATGCACCTCAACCTGCACAAGACCTTTTCCACGCCACACGGAGGCGGAGGACCTGGAAGCGGGCCTGTGGGCGTGGCTGCATTCCTCAAAGATTGCCTGCCTTACCCGCACGTGGAAAGAGCAGATGACAAGCTGACGGCAGAAGAAGGAACGGCTCACAGCGCAGGAATGATTAGCGGGCACATGGGTAACTTTGGCATCATCCTTCGCGCTTGTGCCTACATTCTTTCTTTGGGTAAGCAGCACATTGGCGAAGTAGGACGCATCGCTACCCTCAACGCCAATTACATAAAGGAAAGCCTGCGCGATGTGTTCAAGCTCCCCATCCCCTCTGTCTGCAAGCACGAGTTCGTCTTCGATGGCCTCATCAACGACGGAGCCCGCGAAGGCAAGGAAGGAGCCACTACCCTCGATGTTGCCAAGCGGCTGCTTGATTTCGGATTCCACGCGCCTACCATTTACTTCCCTCTCCTCTTCCATCAGGCTTTGATGATAGAGCCTACCGAGACGGAGAGCAAAGAAACGCTGGACGCCTTCATAGATGTCATGCACGTCATCGCTGCCGAAGCTGCCGACGATCCCGACATCCTTCACGCAGCACCGCGTAACACGCCCATCGGCCGTCCCGACGATACGCTGGCAGCCAAGCATCCCGTCATCAACTACCGAGACTTGCTTGCCGAAGCCTAACAAAAGGCAACATCATCGGGCTGTTTCGTTCAGCCTTCTGACGGCTAACCCTTCAGAAGATATGAAAAAATCAAGGCATTCCTTTAGTGGGGTGCCTTGATTTCGTATGTCGTCTTCGCAAGTATCGACAGGAAGGTCAAAAAATCACATCGCTGATTATCAGCCTTTACCTCGGAAGAAGTTCAGCGCAGATGTCGTTTGTCAAGCTATCGGGCACCGATAGACGGTCGGCATGCTGCAAGACAGAGCCAGGTTTGCATGAGCTCAGTCATGCGGCAGGTTGACAGGACGAAGGACGACAAACGGCTGAGTTGTGTTAGATTTTGAATTAGATTTTGTTTGATTTCCACCTCCAATGGAGGTGCCGAAAAATCCGTATTCGTTATTCAAATCCTGTTTTCCAGCAAAGCGGTGTTTTTCTTTTCACAGATTGTTGCCCTGAAGGGGCTGAAGGTGTGAGGGCTGGCTTTTGTCTGTGAGCTTGTTCACAAGAAAAAGCATGCAGACACGACTTCAGAGACAAAGTCTCAATCCGGGAAAAGGGTCTTTCCGGTTTTTGTTGAAACTCTCGCTATCACCATCGTAGCGAAGCGTATCGTAGGTGCGAAGCACCATATCGTTATTTCCCCTTATTCGTGACATTCGGGTAATTCGTGTTTTTATTCCGAGGCGCCGCCTGCTTGTAACCGAAGATCCAAATTACTTCGTTGAGGAATTTGTGCAATAACGGAGAATCCTTCGTCATTATGTGCGCGTCTTTTTCGAGGCAGTAAAAGACGCATGGGACTTTTATAAGCGACGCATGCATCTTTTATAAACGACGCATGCGTCGTTTGAATTTTTCATTGAGGAAAATGCCTAGTTCCTAACGAAGAATGCGTGTTTTGCTTGAGGCGGGAAGTGATTTCTTCTTTTTTGGAAGTGGTTCCTTCTTTTCGCGGAATGCTGAGTGCTGTTTCCGTAAGGAAAGGACAGGAAAAAAGTGCGTTTCTTTCTTTTTTCCCAAAAAGTCTCTATCTTTGTGACAACATATACAAGGCGCTTAGATATGAAATGTAATAGAATAGCCCCTTTCATCGGGAAAAACCGCAAATATGTTTACCCCAAGATTCAAAGTCCCTTCTTTTGGAAGGGATTTAGGGTAGGCTTCTGTCCTCCCTCTTCCGTCTGCTTTCTTCCGTCTTCCGTCCGCAGTCCTCTGTCCTCCATTCTCTGTCTTCTCTCTGTCGTCTTTCTCTTCTCTTGCGCTAAGTCCTCCGTGCGGGAGCAGCTGGAGCGGGCCGAGCAGGTGATGGAGACAGACAGCCGCGCTGCTTCTGCCGTGCTCGACAGCATCGACTCCTCCGCCCTGCGCGGCGAGGAGGCTGCGCTCTATGCCATCCTGCGCACGCAGACAGATTATAAGAATTACAAGCCTCTCACGTCCGATTCCCTCGTTCGCATCGCTACCGACTATTACGGCACTCCGCTTCGCAAAAACTACCACGCAGCAATGGCGTGGTATACCTTGGGATGTGTCTATACGCTGATGCAGGAAGATTTAAAAGGTATTGACGCTAACCTGAAAGCAAAGGATTTGTTTCCTGACACATTGAATAGGTATTATTCCCTTTGTCTGCAGAATCTAGGGAAATTATACATGATCCATTATATGTACCCCAAAGCATTGGAACAATTAAGGGCATTTAAGCGTCTTTGCGCTATAAAGAACGATTCAGACTTGATGGTGCATGCTGATTATCTCTTGGGGATGAGTTTGATGCGCTCAGAACAATATGAGGAAGCCAATGCGTGTTACGATGATGTGTGGAATAACAGCCAGACGACACCTCTTTACCATGATGTCGTGATGTTTCAAAAAGCCAAGATTTATTTACATGGTAGACATGACTGCGACTCGGCTCTCTATTTCATAAATAAATATCAGTCGATGGTTGGTGATAAAGGAATGAATCCGGCAGGGCTTTCCGTGAAAGGAGATGTCCTCTATGCCATTGGAGAATTGGATTCGGCCTACATTTACCATAAAGCAGCCGTAAGCAGCGAAGCAGATTTATTCTCCCAGTGTAACTCGTATCGGAAACTTGCCGAATTATCATTCTTGTTGGGAAAGGACGAACCTATCCATGATTATACAGAAAAATACACGACACTTCTTGATTCTGTTTACAGGCTCACGAAAAATGCTGAAATTACTTCCATCATTAGGGATCACGAGGATGAAATGCATGCTCAAAAGGCTACTCTTGAGAAGAGAACAAGAATGTTCATAAATCTCTTTCTCCTAACTATTCTTGCTATCGTTGTTCTTCTGCAGCAATTGAGGAAACTGAAAAAGGTTTCTAAATGGCAAAAGGAAGATGCTGATACAAAAATACAAGCTATGGAAAATACGGCTTGCCCAGACACTTTTGAGGAAGGGGAATCAGACCAAGAGGTGTCAATGATAACGGAAGCTGTTCCAATTCCAGAGGAAAGAACGCATATTTATGAAACACGAAAAGCAATGGTAGAGAACAGCCGTTCCAGATTTGAAGAAAGCAGGTGGGGCGTGCTATACAAATTAGGAGAGGAAACAATAATGATGGGAGAAAAACAGCAGGAAGAACTGAAGAAAACGCTGAATGAACTAATGGCCGACTTGCAATGGCAACTGTATTGCGACTGCCTTGATTTGAACAGAGATGATATTTATGTATGTTGTCTCGCTATGCTTGGTTTGTCGAAAAAAACAATAGCCTATTGTATGGGAACGACAGAACATGCTATTTATTGCCGCGCTACTAAACTAAGGTCTAAGTTAACGCCTGAATGGTTAGACCTGACGTTCTACAAAGACTAAAAGACACTTATCAAAGATTAATCGAAGAAAAGCAACTGTTTTTTCATTTGAATACAGACAAAAGAAATAAATGTTTATATTTGGATATCAATTAGTTAGGTTTTTTCTCAAAAAAGAGACAACCATTCTCAAAAAAGAGACAAGAAAATATTTTGATAGCAAAATGAGTTGGGATAAATTTGACACAAATTTATTAATCCTATCTATTTTACCATCATTTTTTTCTTCCTGTGTTTTTATTGTAACCATAATTCTATACTTTATTAACCATTAATTAATCAACAAAATGAAAAAGTCTCTGTTTTTATTACTGATGGCTTTCGCGGCCATCTGTCTCGCAGCCGCATCGTGCAACAACAACTTGGAAGGAAACGAAGTGAACGACGAGATTCTGGGAAAAACTCCCCGACTTATGGAGAAATCGCTGACATCGCTGATGGCAAAGGAAGATATGCCGGAATGGCTGGCCACGAAAGTCACTGAACTGGAAAAGGACGCTTATCCTTTGGCTTACTACAAGGTGTATCAGTGTAGCTGGAAGTCACAGACTGTCTATAACATTCACTACAATTTCTCTTCTTGCACGTTGTGTGACACCTATTATGCTGACGGGAGCCAGATAGAGTGGGAAAAGACGACTGACGTGGTGGATTTCTGCGACAATAGTTCCGACTGGAAATGCATCTACGTCATCGATAATACTCCTCGCTCCTAATCATCGGGACGGCCTTCCAAGCGTGCATGCCTCATGTTTGGAGGGCTTTTTCTTCAAGGCAATGTGTCCTTCTTGTGCCCTACGACAGACACGCGATAAGGAGAAGAGACGCAGCCTTACCTTTCGGGAACCGAGAAAAAAGGAAGTTAGCCCCAAAAAAGCATTGGTTTCTTCCTTCTAATTTCGCGGAGCTGACACCAGCTGTCGGCTCCGCTGCTTTTTCACACAGAAGAAACATGAGGAATATATCGCTTTCCGGAAGGGAGGAGTACCATTATTACGGTACAAAGCCGTATTTTCCATGAGTCAATTAAATAAAATCGGCTCAAGAAGTGCCTGATTTACGCAATTTTTTTGCTTAACATGAGCCGATAATCGGAGATTTTCCTTTATCTCTGCACCGACTAAAGCGGCTTTTCATTTTCGTTTTTCTCGCCAAAGGAGTGTGCTCCGGCGCTTTTACGGCTGGTTGGCGGAGTAAAGAGATTTTTATAAAAGCGGACGCCTTTTATATAAAAAGGGCTGGCTTTTATATAAAAGGGGGCGGCTTTTATAGATATAGTTAAACTTTGGCGAAAGGAAGACAAAGAAGAAAGATAAAATTCTTCCCGAATTCCTCTTCTAATGGGAGAGCGGCAGCTAAATGTGGCTGCGCCCCCAAAAGGAAGGACTTTTAAAGGGCGAAGGGTGAAAAGGCGAAGAGAGTTAAGAGGGGGAGGGAGGGAACGATACGCTTTGCTACGATACATTCCATTACGATACGCTTCGTTACGATAGCAATAGCTATAGCGAAAAACGATTAAACAATTAACCCTTTCTCCGACTGGCCTTTAGCCAGGCACTGCGTGCCTACGATAGCAAGAGTTAATAGTTTAGAGTTATGAATGCAGAATTTTGAGTTGATAGCCGTTTGTAGTCGATAATGGCTTGGTCTATGTTCAGCTCAGGGTCTTGCATCTGGTCGATGCGTCGGCTGGCAACCCCAGCCATCCATTGTTTGAATGGCTCTGCTTTGGGAGATGGTATGGATTGTATCAAACGGAAAAGCTGCTCTGTATCAGCAACATCTGTCTGCCGCATCTTTCCGTCGGCTGCACGAAGTTTCAACTGGTGACAATTTGTCACCGTTTCATTCCCTTCCTCTTTCAGACGTTGTTTCAGCTTTCTCCAATATACTGTCGGGTCCTTACTATCCGTAAGCACACTACATACATCCACTATGGAGAAGTACCACTTCTCCTGTTCATCGTCCCAAACGGTCCGCACTTTACGCTCCTGAAAAAGCTGTATTTCTTGTTTCTTTGTCATTTCGTTATTCTATTAAAGTGTATTGTCCCCTTTCTTCTCTTCGTCCTTCTAACCATATAGTCGGCATTCTTGTTGAACAAAAGTACTCCTCGGCAAAGATAGCTCTGAACTATTCTTCTTTGGCACGCAGCGAGGTTGCGATTCACCAATTATACTCATCTCCCCTTTTTAGCTACCGTATCTGGATGACGGCGGAGGCCACGTCAGGTGATGAGAACGTGACAAGAGAAGGCTCTTTTGTGTCGGGCGACGTTTGAATATAGGCCAAGATCCTCCCTTGCCAAGCCGAGCGTGTCGTAGCATGGGGCGACGACATATCGAAATTGCTTCCCGACTCCATACCAAGCAGGCGCGCCGGTCCTTCAATGGTGCACTCGATAGGATTGCGGGCAAATTCGCAGCGTTTCCCGTTCTCGTCTAATAGTTCTATCAGCACGAGCAATGTGCGAGGATGTCCTTTGCTACGTTGATCTATTGCGGGGAGGCTGTCGTTGAGAATCGTCATCCTCATGCTGACAGGCTGCGGCAAGTCTGCTTCGTCGGGACGTTCTCCGAATCCTCTTCTGTTTCGTTGTCGGCCCAATGTGTTTCTTCCGTTCCACGCCAGCGTATCGCCTGGCTGCTGCATCCACATCGTTTTGCGGAAGACGCCCTGCATCTTGGGGAATCCGCAGAAGTCAAGCAAGCCCGTTCCCAAGCCACGCGAAGGCCAGGCGCCGCTCTCGCCCAGATAGTCGATACCTGTCCAGATAAACTGCCCGAAGATGTAAGGGTTGTCGCGAACAGCCAGCCACTGCTCGTAGCCGTGCCCGTTTTCGCTACCGTAGATGACACGCTCGGGGTAAGCAGCATGGTCCTGCTCGTAGCGGTTCTCGGTATAATTATATCCGACAACATCGATAGCCTGCGGATAGGCTGTCTCGTTGCTCATCACCACACCCGCAAGGGCTCCTGTCACAGGACGGGAGGTATCGTTCTTCCTGACGATATCTGCCAAGCGCTTTGCTATCGTACCAATCCGCTTGGCATCGGGTGCATCGGGCTTGTACCCTCCGAACATAGGCTGATTAATACTGGTGCCATCAAGCACAGGATGTGAATAAGGGTCGTTGGGATAGTCTACCTCGTTGCCTATGCTCCAAAGGAACACGCAAGGATGGTTTCTGTCGCGAAGCACCATATCGGCAACATCACGGTCAATCCACTCTTCGAAGAAGTCTGCCGAACCTTCATAGCCTGGATCGCCTTTGTTCCATCCTTTCAGCCACTTCCGCTTCGGGAACTCCCACTCGTCACTTGCCTCATCCATCACGAGAAGCCCCATCTCGTCGCAGAGATCATAAAGGATGGGAGTTTGCGGATTGTGGCTGCAACGGATGGCATTGCACCCCAGTTCTTTCAACTGAAGCAGACGCCAGCGCCAGACCTCCTCGGGCACGGCTGCGCCCAGCACGCCTGCGTCGTGATGCAAGCACACGCCCTTCACCTTCCGGTTGGTGCCATTCAGGAAGAAACCCTCGCTCGCATCGAAGCGAAGCGTGCGCAAGCCTGCCTTGCACTCCATCACATCGCTGCGCACGCCATCCTTCAGCAGGATGACCTGTAACTTATATAGGTAAGGATTATCCAAATCCCACATGCGGGCATTGGGAACCGTCAGCATCGTGCTCACCGTTCCGTCCTTCCTGACAGGAAGCTTGGCATTCGCTACCAGACTTCCGTCGGCATCGTAGAGACAGGCAGCTACCGTGTAAAGTTTGCTCTCGGCAGACGGGATCTGCCCATCCGTTTGCACATCCACCTCCACCTTAGCCGTACCGTTCTCATATTGCGCGAGACGATAGGTCGTTCCCCATTGCGCCAGATGCACTTGCGGAGCATCAATGAGATAGACATCGCGCCAGATGCCTGAGCCCGTGTACCAGCGGCTATCGGCCTGACGGCTATGATCTACACGCACCTCCAAGAGATTCTTCCCATCCTGCAGGTAAGGGGTCAGCTCGTAGGAAAACGAGACATAGCCATTGGGACGTGCGCCTAACAGATGACCATTCAAGGTGACTTCGCTACGGTTGTAAACACCCTCGAAATAGATGTACTGCCGATGGTTGTTGTAGCGGTTGACTGCGAATGACTTGCGATAATAGCCGACGCCTCCAGGGAAATAGCCCGTGCAACTGAAAAGCGTATCTGAAGGCGCATAGTCCACCGACCAGTCGTGTGGCAAGCTGACCTGACGCCAATTTGACTCTTCGTCGAGCCGGAACTGCCAGCCTTCGTTAAAAAGCGTAGCTTCGCCGAAGCCAGGCTGTGCAACAGCAGGCAAGAGATGTGTGAACCAGAAGGCTACAAAAGCAAGGAAAAGGGGACGAATCGTTTTCATGACGGATTTTCTTTCTGTTCGATGGCACAAATATACGAAAAAGAGGACACATCCAAACGATATGTCCTCTTTTTTCATCTATCGGCAGATATTACTCGGGCAGAACCCGAGAAGGAATCCTTTGCCGACAGAGCCATTCGTGCAGGCATTACATCATGCCATCCATGCCGCCCATGCCGGGAGCGGGAACAGGAGGCTGCGGCTCTTTCTTTTCTACGATGACGCACTCCGTCGTCAGGAACATGCCTGCGATGGAAGCAGCGTTTTCAAGAGCTACACGAGCCACCTTAGCGGGATCGACAACACCTGCAGCCTTCATATTCTCATATACGTCGGTTCGGGCATTGTAGCCAAAGTCGCCCTTGCCTTCGCGTACCTTCTGAACGACTACAGCGCCTTCTTTTCCAGCATTAGCAACAATCTGGCGAAGAGGTTCCTCGATGGCACGCTTGATGATTTCGATACCCGTAGTCTCGTCGGCATTGTCGCCCTTGAGTCCTTCAAGAGCATCGATGGCGCGGATGTAAGCTACACCACCGCCAGGAACGACACCTTCCTCGATAGCTGCACGAGTAGCGCAGAGAGCATCGTCGACACGGTCTTTCTTCTCTTTCATCTCCACTTCCGAAGCGGCTCCTACATAGAGGACTGCCACACCACCTGACAACTTGGCAAGGCGCTCCTGAAGCTTCTCCTTGTCGTAGTCGCTCTTGGTGTTCTGCATCTGCATCTTGATCTGAGCAACACGATCGGCAATACGCTCCTTGTCTCCCGAGCCGTTTACGATGGTGGTAGTATCCTTTGTGACGGTAATCTTGTCGCAACGACCGAGCATATCAACGGTTGCCTGGTCGAGCTTCAAGCCCTTCTCCTCGCTGATGACAACGCCAGCGGTAAGGATGGCGATATCCTCAAGCATCTCCTTGCGACGATCGCCGAAGCCTGGAGCCTTCACAGCACAAATCTTGAGCTGCCCGCGCAAACGGTTCACGACGAGCGTGGTAAGCGCTTCGCTGTCAACATCCTCAGCGATGACGAGCAGAGGACGACCTGTCTGTACGGCGGGTTCGAGGATGGGGAGGAAATCTTTCAGGTTGGAGATCTTCTTATCATAGATAAGGATATAGGGATTCTCCATCACGCATTCCATCTTCTCGGTATCGGTAACGAAGTAGGGGCTCAGGTAGCCGCGATCGAACTGCATGCCTTCGACAACACCGATGCTGGTGTCGGTACCCTTGGCTTCCTCGATGGTGATGACGCCGTCTTTGCTGACCTTGCGCATAGCGTCGGCAATGAGCTTACCGATTTCAGGGTCGTTGTTGGCGCTGACAGTTGCCACCTGCTCTACCTTATTATAATCGTTGCCGATAGTCTCGGCCTGCTCTCTGATGCTGTCAACCACCTTAGCGACAGCCTTGTCGATACCGCGCTTGAGGTCCATAGGGTTGGCACCTGCAGTCACGTTCTTGATACCTACGTTCACAATGCTCTGTGCAAGCACTGTGGCAGTCGTGGTTCCGTCACCAGCGTCATCGCCAGTCTTGCTGGCAACGCTCTTGACAAGCTGTGCGCCCGTGTTCATGAAAGCGTCGGCAAGTTCTACTTCCTTTGCTACGGTGACACCGTCCTTGGTGATCTGCGGAGCACCGAACTTCTTCTCAATAATGACGTTGCGGCCTTTCGGTCCGAGCGTAATCTTAACGGCATTTGCCAATTCGTCGACGCCCTTCTTCAGCTGGTCGCGGGCATCCATATTGAATAATATCTCTTTTGCCATAATAGTCTGGATTTTTTCGGGTTAAACAAAAAATGTCCTTATCCGAGCACTGCGAGCACGTCGCTCTGGCGCATGATAAGGTACTTCTCTCCGTCGAGCTCAAGCTCGGTGCCAGCATACTTGCCGTAGAGAACGGTGTCGCCTACCTTGAGGACCATCTCCTCGTCTTTGGTTCCGTGACCGACGGCCACCACTTGTCCCTTGAGGGGTTTCTCCTTTGCTGTGTCGGGGATGATGATGCCGCCGACAGTTTTCTCCTCAGCAGCTGCTGGAGCTATGAGGACGCGATCTGATAATGGTTTTACGTTCATAATGAATAATTGGTTTTAATGATTATGTTAGGTTTTGATTTCTTCCAATACCGTTTTTCTTACAAGCGAAAAGCATGCCAGCCTGGCATTCTTGACAGAATGTGCCGCAGGCGGTGACAGACGGCTGCGGGTGCTGTCGCAAAGAGTGACAAACTGTCACTGCTTCTCCTTCGAAAGGATGGATTCGAGCGCTTCAGCTGTCAGATCCAGCTCGAACTCCCCATCGTGAGCCACGCTGATATGTCCCGTTTCCTCTGACACCACGATGACGATAGAATCCGACACTTCGGATAGTCCGAGGGCTGCTCGATGACGCAAGCCGAGCCGTTTGGGAATATCTTCGCGGTGCGAAATGGGCAGCACGCACCCTGCAGCAACGATCTTGTCGCCGCTCACAATCATAGCTCCGTCGTGCAACGGGCTGTTCTTGAAGAAGATATTCTCGATGAGCATACGATTGATGTTTGCGTCGATACGCTCACCCGTCTGGATATATTCTCCCAGATGCTGCGTGCGCTCAACGGCAATCAGCGCGCCCACCTTGCCCTCTGCCATACTCTGACAAGCACGAACGATGGGCAGATAGCTTTGGCCCTGCACCTGCGACTTGTCCTTGCTGAAGAGGCTCACGAACTTGCGGAACCGCTTCTGCGAGCCCAGCTCGCGGAAGAAGTGACGGATCTCCTCCTGAAAGATGATGATGAGCGCCAGCACGCCCACGTTGGCAAGCGCATCCATGATGGAGCCCAGCAGCGGCATCTTGATGACGTGAGCTACAACAAGCCAAACGAGCACGAAGATGAAGATGCCGAGAAACAGGTTCAGCGAGCCTGAGTCCTTCATCATCTTATATAAATAGAAAAGGAGAAGCGACACCAAGAAGATGTCGACAATATTTAATATGGAAAGTCCGAGTAACATACGATTCGAGGTTTCAGTTTATCATTTATTGAGGGGAGAAAATTATTCCTTCTCCAAAAAATTTTTTCGAGAAGGGAAAAATTTTTTTTCTTTCTTCATACGGCGAGATTCTTTCTTCATATTTTCATCTTCTTTTTTCCGCGCCAGAACACCTTTTCAGAAGGGTGCGTTTCGGAGGATTTTCTTCGACGATTCCGAAGGCTTCATTCGTGGGAAAAAAGGTCAACATCATTCGTTTTCGGCATCATTCTCTGCCCTTCCGAGCTGCTGCATGAGGGCTACTGTCTCGCAGGCGGCTCTCACGTCGTGCACGCGCAGAATGTCGGCTCCCTTCCGCAGGGCAACGGCGTGAAGTGCCGTTGTTCCGTTGAGCGCATGAGCGGCATCCACCTCCAACACGCGCTGAATCATTGACTTACGCGATACGCCTACCAGCAGCGGCTCTCCCTTCGGGCAAAGCTCTTCGAGGTGCGCCAGCAGACGGTAGTTGTCTTCAAGCGTCTTGCAGAAGCCGAAGCCCGGGTCAAGGATGATTGTCTCCACGCCCTTCTCGCGCAGCTCTTGCACCTTTTGGGCAAAGAACCGCTTCGCACATGCAACGATGTCCTCCCCTTCCCTTCTCTGCGCCTCAGCGCACATTCCTCCGTTGTGCGTCAGCACATACGGCAGACGGTAGCGGGCAACGACGGCTGCCATTTCTGTATCGGGACAGCCCGAGATGTCGTTCACCACAAACGGCCCGCACTCTCTCACGCATTGCTCCACAACACGGGCTCGGAAAGTATCTACCGACAAAGGCATACCAGGAAGCACTTCTCGCAAGGCTCGAAGGGAGGGAACGAGGCGACGCAGCTCCGTTTGCTCGTCGACAGGCTCCGAGCCCGGGCGCGTGGAGCAGGCTCCCACATCAAGGATGCCGGCTCCCTCCTCCTTCATCTGCAAGGCGCGCGCCACAAGCGACTCCTCGCTACCGAGACGCGAGGCTGAGTAGAACGAGTCGTCCGTGACGTTCAGAATTCCCATCACTACAGGCAGGTCCACCGATACCAGTCGAGCGTTTACGCTCTCTGGCAGGCACTCTCCCGCAGCAACGGGCAACGGAATACTGATTTTTTTCATGCTTACACTTTCCTTTAGCATGCAAATATACGGCTTTTTTTATTTTTACCGCAAGGATAGTGGTTCTTTCTTTTTTTATTTGTATTTTTGTGCTCCGTATGGAACAGATACCATTTTTATACGACTTGTTTTGCCAATCCTCGGGCATGACAACAGACACGCGCCAATGCGGGGAAGGCATGATGTTCTTCGCGCTGAAGGGTGAACGCTTCGACGGCAACGCCTATGCCCTGCAAGCGCTGGAGAAAGGTTGCTCCTGCGCCGTCATCGACGATGCTCGCTACCTCTCCGACGACAAGCGGCTGGTGCTCGTCGACGATGTGCTCACAAGCCTGCAACAGCTTGCGCGCTATCATCGCCGAGAGCTCGGCACACCCATCATCGGCATTACCGGCACAAACGGAAAGACTACCACGAAAGAGCTTGTCGCTGCTGTGCTCAGCCGCACGCTGCGCACACACTACACGCACGGCAACCTCAACAACCAAATAGGCGTGCCTCTCACGCTGCTCCAGCTCACCTCCTCGCACCAGATGGCCGTTGTGGAGATGGGTGCCAGCCATCCGGGCGACATCCGCGAGCTGGTGGAAATTGCGGAGCCTGACTTCGGCATCATCACCAACGTGGGACGCGCTCACCTGCAGGGCTTCGGCTCCTTCGAAGGCGTCATCCGCACAAAGGGAGAGCTCTACGACTTCCTGCGCACGCGCCCCTCAGGGACTATCTTCCTCAACGACGGGGACGAGCATCTGCGCTCCATTGCCGAAGGGTTGAAGGCTATCCGCTACGGGAAAGCATTCTCTCCCTCCACATCGCTGGACGTCAGGGGCGAGCTGATAGCCTGTGACCCTTATCTGCGCTTCCGCTGGCAAGCAGCCGGCGATGCTGAGTGGCACGAAGTGAGCACCCGTCTCGTGGGTGGCTACAACATCGACAATGCACTCTGCGCTATTACCGTCGGCTGCCACTTTGGCGTGCCTGCCGCAGACGTCTGCGACGCAATCGAAAGCTACACGCCCTCGAACAGCCGCTCACAACTTGTGCAAACGGGAGCAAACACCCTTGTCGTAGATGCTTACAACGCCAATCCTACCAGCATGCGTACGGCTCTGCTCAACTTCAGCCAGATGACAGGTAGCCACAAGATGGTTATCGCAGGCGACATGAGGGAGCTGGGCGAGGCTTCCGCTACCGAGCATGACACTATCGTGCAGCTGTTGGCAAGCTGCGGCTTCGAGCAGGTGTGGCTCGTGGGCGACAATTTCCGCCAAGCCCTCAATAACTTCCGAGACAAGACATCCGACAAGCCTGCCAGCTCGGTGCCCTCCGATGACACGATGGGTAATTCTCCCGTTTTCCGCACTTTCTCCTGTGTAGAAGACGTGTTGGCACAGCTGCAGCAGACATCTCTCAACGGCATGACCATCCTTATCAAGGGCTCCAACAGCATGCGCCTTGCCTCGCTCGTCCCAGCCTTGTAGCCTATCGTGATGCCTATCACCAGAACCTCAGCACTTATGAAGACAACATACTACCGAGTGGCCCAGCATACGTTTGCCTTCCGCGTTCCCGAGAACGACGGAAGCGACTACCTGCCCTCGTTTGCGCCCTTCGTCTGCCAGCCTGACGACGGCACGTCCCTTCTTTTTACCCTCACCATCGACGACACCTTCTACCCTTCGGAGCGCGGCGCTACCATCGGGCAGTTCGACTGCGGAGGCGGTGACTTCGGCGTCTACAAGCTTGAAGACGGCAGCTACCAGTTCCTTATCAACCCTCCAGGGGGTGCCTACTGCGGAATGCTGCAAACAAATTCCGACTTCAGCGAGGGCATCGCTGCGCTGCGCGGCAACGACTCTTCACGCGCCTATGCCGCTAACAACTGCATGATGCTTCTCTACGCCTTCGCCTCTGCGGATAAGCAGACGATGCTATTCCATGCTTCCGTCATCGGACACAAAGGGAAGGGATTCCTGTTTCTCGGCAAGAGCGGCACAGGCAAGAGCACACACAGCCAGCAGTGGCTGAGACACATAGAGGGAAGCGAGCTTATCAACGACGACAATCCCGTTGTCACCGTCACCTCCGACGGACAAGCTACCGTTTGGGGCTCGCCTTGGAGTGGAAAGACTCCCTGCTACCGCAATGTTTCGGCTCCCATAGGTGCCTTCGTGCGCATTCGTCAGGAAAAGGAAAACCGCATCAAACGCGATAATACGTTGCAGGCGTTTGCCTCACTTCTTCCTTCCATTTCCACGATGAAGTGGGACGACCGAGTTTATAATGGCTGCTGCGACAGCATCTCTCTGCTCATCGGAGCCACGCCTTGCTACACTCTCGGCTGCCGTCCCGACAGAGAAGCTGCCGAAGTATGTCAAGCCTGTGTGGAAGCAGATAACCAGCCCACCTGATTATCCTATTATCTGATTACTTGATTATCTGATTATCTCAAGAGATGGATAGCATCGAAATGCCCAACGATATCTTCCTAAAGGAGGTGCGTCACCTTTTGGAAGAGGGACACACGACAACGCTTCGTGTGCGTGGCAACAGCATGCGTCCATTCCTTGAGGATCGACGTGACAGCATCGTGCTGACGTCAGCCACACACGCCAACGTGAGCGACGCCGTGCTGGCGGAGACGACGCCTGGGCACTATGTATTCCACCGCATCATAGCCGTCGACGGAGACAACATCACCCTTATGGGCGACGGCAACGTGCGAGGCACTGAGCACTGCCAACGTCGCGACGTGGTAGCCAATGCGCAGGCTTTCATCCGCAAGGGAAAGACATACAACCCAGAGGGACGCTGCTGGCGCCGCTACTCTTGGTGGTGGGTACGCCTGCTCCCCGTAAGGCGATATCTGCTATGGATCTATCGTCATTTTTTCATTTAACAACGAAACCATTCAAACATAAGCAACTATGAGAATCAAACCAGGATTTGAGCTACGCACCATCTGCGGGCAACATATCGTCATTTCCAAGGGAATTGAAAACGTTGACTTCAACCGCATCATCAGCCTAAACGAAAGCGCCCGCCTTGTGTGGGAAGCTGTCAGCGGTACCGATTTCACCCTTGCCGATATGGCTGCAGCCCTTTGCGAAGAGTACGATGTCGACGAAGCTACTGCCCTTGCCGATGCAAACGAACTGGCAGAAGCCTGGCAGCGTGCAGGCATCTGCGAATAGCTTACACTTTTTCATATAAAGCCGATACTGAGCACGGTATATCTTGCTCAGTATCAGATATCTTACTCCGACAAACTCTGTGCTTGTGCGGAGTTTTTTTCTATTAGGGGAGAACCGCTATAGCGCGCGAAGCTATCATCAGAAGCGCGGGCCACGTCCCATGCCTCCACCAGGGCCACCCATTCCGCCTGGACCTCCAGGGCCGCCAAAGCCGCCAGGGCCACCCATACCATTAGTCGTTGTGGAGTTCACGCCCTTAAACGACTGAAGGTTGTAGACAACGGTGAGCATCACATAGCGCGGCATCACGTTGTAGTACGATGTGGTGATGGCCATATCGCTGACGCTACGCGTGTAGGAGCGCTGTGTGCCGAGAATATCGTAGCCCGAGATCTTGACTTCCAACTTGTTGTTGAGAAACTTCTTTCCCAGCGCAGCGTTCCACAACAGGTTCTGGATTTCGTTGCCCTCCATAGCCGAGCCTCCATAATAGGAGTACGTTAGTGTGTGCTCCATCGTGAAGCCCTTCCAAATGAGCCACTGGAGGGAGGCGTTGGCATTGTGGGTAAGGTAGTTGCGCGGATTGTCCGTACTCTTCACATCGCTGAACGAGAGGTCATAGCCAAAAGTGAAGTCGAGGTTCTGGCTGATGTTCGAGGTGATGTCGATACCAGGATTGAGGCTTCGGCTGATGCTTGTCGTCTTATGCTCGTCTAACAACAGGTTGCCATTGTTGTCTGCGCTGATGTACTCCTGCAAGCCATGATAGACGTTATAGCTACCTGTGAGGTCGAAATTGACGTTGCTCATGATGAGATCGAAGGGCATACCATAGGTCACTCCGAAATAGGTAAAGTAGGTGTTGTCGTCGAGGTTCATGGGGCGAGTGATCTGAGCGCCCTTCACCATCGTGAGCCCCGCAAACTGATCTCCGCCTTGCTGGTAGAAAGCTACAGGCAACTGGTCAACCTGCGTGTCAACGTTGGTGATAGTGGTAACGGTACCGATGGGATTGTGCGTAAGACTAGCTCCAAGGTGAAATTGCAGGTTGGTAGCCTTCTCCATATTGCTGTGGATGAAGCGCCCGTGAAGGCTGTGGCTCTGCTCCTGCCCGAGGTTGGGGTTACCCGTTGAGAGCGAGAGGGGGTTGGCGTTGTTCACGCTCTGCTGCAGGCTGCTGATGCCAGGGGCACTCGTGTCGCTGTTGTAGAAGACGTGGAGGCTGTTGCCCGACGAGCCGTTCCACTCCATCATTGCCATAGGCATAATGTTGTAGTAAATCTTCGAGTCGATGGTGTACGACGGGTTATTAGGATCGTCGGAGGAGAACTGCGTATATATCTGCTTACCGCTCAGGTCGGCGCGCTCGGCCTCCAGACGTGCCATCAGGTTGAAGGAGTCATTGTGAAAACGCCAGCCGAAATCAACACTCTGACGGCGATAGTCGCTGATGAAGTTATTCGTGAGGTTGACGTCGACGGAGTCGCGAGTTGTAACCATACCGTTTCTCGTAATCTGATCATAGCGTGTCTCGCGCTCACTCTCGGAGTGGTTGTTGTTCATGCGGAGCGAAGCCGACAACTGCATATTCTCATTAAGGGGCTCCGTGAGAGTAGCATCCACACCATAGTTATAGTTGTGTGTATCGCTGTTGACCTGTTGCTCATAACGTTCGAAGCCTGCAAGAGAGCGGAGGGTCTTGTCTCCCTGCGACTTGCTGTCCGAACCAGACAGATTGCCTTGTGCTGCTACCGAGAATGTGCGTCCCTCCTTTCCCAGCTTGTGACGCCACACGAGGTTACCACCCATGTTGTAACCCTGTCCATCGGAAACACTGCTGTTCGTTGTCGATGCGGTATCAGCAGCCGCTGCAGGGTTGGTGATGGTGTAGTTGCGCGAACTGCTCTCCGAGCCATTGCGCTGCAGGCTCATGCGAGGACGGAAGATGATTTCATCGTTATCGCTGGGCTTGTAGCTGATGCGCATGTTGAAGTTATGGCTGAAGTTCTTCATGTCGCTCGTCGAGTAGGCTTCCGTACGACGCGGCAACGTGAGGAAGTCACTAAAGGTGGAGTCTTCCTGATGCGTATCGGTCATATTGAAGAAGTAGCTTCCCTGCATGGTGAGCTTGTCGTCGAAGAAGCTATCGTTGTAGTTGCCTCCGAGGGCATTGGCACGAGCCACACCTGTCTGCGCGCCCCACATACGTCCGCCCATGCCTCCCATAGCTCCGGCGCCCATCAGATCGTCGAACGAGAAGTTACGCTGGTTCACATTGTTTGAGAGTCCCATCAGCGTGATGCGGTGGTTACCCTTGAAGATGTTGATGTTGAAGTTGGTGTTGTAACGGGGAGTGAACACATCTGCCAGGTTCTCATCGGCAGGAAGGTCGTGTCCACCCTGTGCTGTGAACTTACCAAAGACTCCGTTACGCTTATACGAGCGTGTGCGCACGTCAAGGGCTTTCACACTCTCGCCGTCGTCGAAGCCTGTGAACTCGGCCTGGTCTGATTTCTTGTCAAAGACGGCTACGCTCTGCACGACTTCGGCAGGCAACGTTCTCAGCGCAAGCTTAGGATCGTTTTCGAAGAATTCCTTGCCGTCGACGAGCACCTTCTCGATGGTCTCTCCCTGTGCTTCCACGCCGCTGTCTGTCACCTTCATGCCGGGCATCTTGGCGATGAGTTCCTCAGCCGTAGCGCCTTCCATCACCTTGTATCCGTCGGCATTTATCACGGTGGTGTCGGCTGTCTGCTTCACACGCATGTTCTTTCCCAGCACCTGTGTCTCCTTCAGCATCACGGCATCTTCCTCGAGCTTTATTTTACCCAAGGCATTCGAACCGAAGGGATTGAAGTTATACTCCTTTGAGAAGGTCTTATAGCCCATGTACGATATTTCCACGACGTACTTTCCAGGCCTTTCGAGCGTGAGTGTGAAAAGTCCCTTATCATTGGTGATGGCAAACGTACCCTCGCCCCCTGCCGATGATGTGGCCTTGGCGACAGCTGCCACCAACGGCTCAGACGTTTTCTTGTCAATCACGGTTCCCGTCACCTTCAGCTCCATGCGGGGCTGTGCCGTAGCACGGGTTATGGACATCACACACAGGCTGCAGAAAACCATCAGGCAGCACATTAGCGAGCGTAGCGTATACTTCATCTTCTTACCTTTTTCAAAAAACTTTGCAAAGTTACTGCTTTGACTGAAATAGTGTCCCTTTTTTCGGTTTAAAAAACCTAAAAAGAGCCAAGAAAAACGACATAACAGAAGGAATGAATATCTCTATTCCTAAGATTCGTTATTTTCTGGGGAGGAAGTTTCCAAAATACTTCAGGCATACGTCCTGCCACTCGCGGGCATCCTGCTGCTGGATGCGCAGCTTCTGCTCTACCTCCCCGAAGCGCTGGGCATCGACATACGGCTCTGACTGCTGCCAGATATGCAGGAAGGCATCCACTTCGTCAACGCCATGCTGATAGTGCCTCTCCAGTTCCTCCCAGAGCGTTCGTCCGCTTTTCATCCGATAGTCCCAAGGCACATGGTGGAACCACAGGAGATACTCCTCAGGGCACGTTTCAAGGGCATCATAGATCGAGCGGAAGGGTTCCCGGTACTGCCTTGTGGCACCCGACCCACGCATGCTGCGCTCAAATCCCACGCCCTCTCTGTCGGCGCGGTGATAGTACACGGGGCACCACTCGGGCGGGTAGTCGGCGCGGTAGCCGTCGGGCTCAGGCCCGTAGTGATGGTCGAAGCGGAAGATATGATGCAATCCGAGGGGCATCATGTAGTCGACACATGCCTCACGGCTGCGGAGCATCATGTCCACAACGTCGGCCGATGGCTGGGGCTCCCATGTCTGCCGCACCCACTCCTCGGCTATCTCCTCCGACATGAGTGAGGGGTTCCACGCCAGACGCCCGAAGGCGTACCAGTTGGCTTGGGCAAAGTGATGTCCGCACCAGTTGGTGTCGTCGCCCACATTGGCTACGCCCGCCACACCCAGCAGTCGTGAAGGCGAGACGAACGAGAAGAATTCCTTCCACATAGGAGCCAGGAAGACAAGGTGGTTACCTTGTCCCAAGTACTCCTGCGTAATCTGGAACTCCACCATCTGGTTCGTCAGCACCATCTGATCGAAGATAGGTGCATACGGCTCGCGTGGCTGGAAGTCGAGAGGTCCGTTCTTCGACTGCAGGATGACATTGTTGCGGAACTCCCCGTCAAGGGGCTGGAACTCGCTTACCGCCTGCATGACACGGTCCTCGTCCTTATGGTTGGCACCATACACAAACGAGCGCCACATCACGATGCCCCCGTAGGGTTTCAGCGCATCGGCAAGCATGTTGGCACCCTCAGAGTGGGAACGCCCATAGTCGGAGGGTCCCGGCTGCCCCTCGCTGTTGGCCTTCACAAGGAAGCCGCCGAAGTCGGGTATCAGCGCATAAATCTCCTTTGCCTTCTGCTGCCACCACTCACGCACCTTCGGCTCCAGCGGATGGGCGGTGTGCACCTCTCCCAACGCCTTGGGCGATGCAAAGTTCACCGACAGGTACACTCTGATGCCCCAAGGGCGGAGTATATCGGCAATGTCCTTTACCTTATTAAGATATTCGCGTGTGAGGATGCGAGGAGAGGCATTTACATTGTTGAGCACGGCACCGTTGATGCCTATCGACGCGTTGGCTATCGCATACTGTCGGATGCGCTCTGCCTCTTCGGCTGTGAGGGGGGCAGCATCCTGCAGGGAGCCTTTCTTGTCTCCTTTAGATACGTTCTCGCTAGAGGGATGCGTCCAGAAGATGCTCTTCCCGGCATAGCCGCGCTCTATGCTCCCGTCAATATTGTCCCAGTGGTTGAGTATGCGCAGGCGAAAGCAAGGCTCGGAGGTACCCCTCTCCCCTCGGAGCAGCGCAAAGGCGCCGTAGAGCCACCCGTTGGGCGTACGGGCATAGAGCCATGCATCGTCGGCTTCACCCCCGATGCGGTAGCCCTCCTCTGAAAGAAGGGCATCGTCAGTCTTCAGCGTCACCTGCCGCCCGGGATAGAAGAGCCGCAGCACCTCCGCTGCCTGCGTGCCCTCACCGCCCACGACATGTGCCGTCGCGAGGGTGTCGTAGCGGAGCCAGAGCCTGCTGCCGTCCTCCCCTCGTGCCGGATGAGCACAGAGGAGGCATGCCGACAATGCTATCAGCATCACGCAGTGCCTCGACATTCGATGCCCGAAGTTCCTTGCTACCTTGCTCACGCTCACCCTCCTATTATTTCCTTTCCGTTTGTCCGATGGCTCGCTGCCCTACTCGTTGCGTACCTTCTGGATGGTGCCGTCGGGGTTGTAGAACAGGCGCTGCACCTTCAGCGAACGCAAGTGGGTGATGTCGTTGGAGGGCACGCAGTCGTGGTAGAACAGGAACCACTCGCCCTTGTACTCGATGATGCTATGATGAGTAGTCCACCCCACAACGGGTTCCAGAATCACGCCCTGATAGGTAAACGGGCCGTAAGGCGAGTCGCCGATAGCATAGCAGAGGAAGTGGCTGTCACCCGTGGAGTACGAGAAATAATACTTCCCGTCTTTCTTGTGCATCCACGATGCCTCAAAAAAGCGGTGCGGGTCACCAGTCTTCAAGGGCTGTCCATCCTTGTCGAGGATGATGACGGGACGTGGAGCCTCAGCAAACTGCAGCATATCATCGCTCATGCGTACCACACCGCTCGGCAGGGCGGGTGCCTCAGGCTTCGCGAAGAGCTGTGTCGTACGGTCGGGAGCAGGGCCTAGGTCGACGAGTCCGTTGTTGTCGCCATACTTGCCCGGGATGGTATCGAAGCCATGATAGAGCGAGCGCCACCATTGCAGCTGTCCGCCCCAGAGGCCTCCGAAGAAGCAGTAGATTTGACCGTCATCGTCCTTGAACAGGCAGGGGTCAATGGAGAACGAGCCGCGGATGGGATGCTCCTGCGGAACGAACGGTCCTTCGGGCCTGTCGGCAACAGCTACGCCGAGGTGGAACACGCCGTCGTAGCCCTTCGCCGAAAATACCAGGTAGTACTTCCCGTCCTTCTCCACCACGTCGTTGTCCCACATCTGCTTCTCGGCCCAGGGCACGTTGTCCACATTCAAGATCTCGCCGTGATCGGTGACGGCGCCTTCTGCCACATCGTCGAGCGACAGCACGTGGTAGTCGCGCATCTGGAAGTGCCCGCCGTCGTCGTCGAAGGCATCACCGCTATCGCGGTCGTGGCTGGGATAGACATAGACGCGTCCGCCGAAGACGTGTGTCGACGGGTCTGCCATATAGTCGGCAGGAAACAAATATCTCGGTAGTTTCATAGGTATAGAGGTTTTTTCGTTTATTTTATTTCTCCGTGTTGCTCTCGGGAGCAGCCTCTTGGGCGTGGCGGTCTTCGATCTCCTTGTTGATGCGGTCCATGACCTCGTCGGAGAGCTCATACTTCGAGATGATGAACATCGCTACCACCAGCAGGATGGCCGGGATGATGCACAGCAGCCAGAGGATGCCCTGCCACTGGAACGACGAGATGGCTTCGTTGGTGCGCTCGGCCATGAAGTAGGCGCCGGCAGCGTTGCCCACCGACATCATGGCGAAGGCGGTAATGAAGAAGAACGCCAGGATGCGCAGGGGACGGTTGTGGATGAACTCCATCCACAGGTCGCTGACCTTCACGTTCTTCGTCTCCTTCTCATCCATCACCACGCGCTCCTTGCACTTGGCGAAGCAGAAGATGAGCAGAGCCAACGCCACAAGGCCGTAGATCAGCATCGTGGTGAACCAGGCCTTCGGGTCGGTGGTGCCGTTCTGGGCCGAAGCCGTGGGCTTGTACTTCGTGAGCCACAGCACGAAGAGGGGGACAAATCCGCCCAGTGCCATACCTGCCTTGAAGAAGATGCCCGTGAGCGCGTTCACAATGCCCGAGATGCGCTTGCCGCTCGTGAACTCCGAGTAGGAGATCACCTCCGGCACCAATGCCCACATATAGCCGGTAGCCACGATGACGCCCGTCGACTTGATGAACTGACATACGTTGATGACGAAGTCGTTCTTCTTCAGCTCCGTCAGGCCAACGATATACAGGAGCACCATACCGACGATGGCAACCGTCAGGAAGATGTTGAACATTCCCCTCTTTCCCACCTTCTTTTTGATGGCAGGCACCAGCGGCATAAAGATGAAAGCGGGCAGCGAACCCAGGCCCATGAACAGGGCGGTGCTCAGGGCATTGTGGATATCACCATAGCCCGTCATCAGGCACACGAAGATAGGAATGCCAGCACTCACCAGCAGGCCTCCCAGGTTGGCCATGAACATACGGGTGGACGTCAGGATGGTAATCTCGTTCGTGTCACGCGTCAGCGATGCATTCAGTGCGCCATAGGGTACGTTCACCAACGTATAGCACATCGACATGCCCACGTAGGTCACATACGCATAGAGGAGCTTGGTTGTCTCGCTGGCATCGGACAGGCCGTTCCAGAAGCAGAGGATGGCGAAGCCCACCAGCGGGATGCCTCCGAACACCAGATAGGCGCGGTACTTGCCCAGCTTCGGATTGTGCTTGTCGATATAGGCACCCACAATCGGGTCCCAAATCACGTCGATGATACGTACCACCAGGAACATGACGCTGGCATAACCAGGGTCAAGTCCGAAAACGTTGGTGTAGAAGAATGCCAGCCAGATGCTGATAGTCTGATATATCAGATTCTGCGCCAGGTCACCCGAGCCGAACGCGATGCGCTCGGTCCACGACAGTCGGTCAAAGCCCGTCCTGCCCACTTCGTTAGTCTTGCTCATATTCACTTAGGGTTATATAAAATGTAGTTTTTCATTTGCTTTTACAAAGGTACGAATAAGCGAGGGAAATGCAAAAGGAAAACGTGTTTTTCTTTTCATTTCCGAGCGAAAGTACCTAAAACCGCAGGTTAAAGGTACGAATAAGTGAGTGAAATGCAAAAGGAAAACGTGTTTTTCTTTTCATTTCCGAGCGAAAGTACCTTAGAACGCAGTTCAAAGGTACGAATAAGTGAGCGAAGAACAAAACAAATCCGTAT
>JAGAAS010000034.1 GCA_017615125.1 Bacteroidaceae bacterium | reverse complement strand
GCGTCGCTGTAGGCACCATAGCTGTGGATGCGGAAGTCCTTCTCGTAGGCGGCCCACTGCTCGTTCTTGACCTTCAGGGCGATGTCTGTCATGAACGACGGCATCCCGCCCTGAGCAAAGGCTGCCTTCAGCTCGTCGTCGCCCATAGCCTTGTACGCTGCCTTCAGCTCGGTGCAGGCGGCATCGTCGAAGAAGGTGGCTGACAGCTCGCGAGCGATGGTGACAGAGTCTTTCTCCAGCTCATAGTAGTCCTCCAGCTTGCCCACGACAGTGCCGTACTGGCCCCAGTTGGCTTGCTTGTAATCGCTGAGCACGTCGGTGTAGACGTATATCTTCGGGCTCGACGAGAAGAGGTATGGAGGCGTGTTGGGCGGCGTGAGGGGCTTCATATAGACGTTCTTCACAGGCGAGCTGTAGAAGACGCCCTGATTGAGGTTTTTCACCTTGTTGCCGACGACCACCTTGGCAAGGGAGTTGCAGTAGGCGAAGGCGTCGAATCCGAGGGTCGACACGCTATTGGGTATCTCCACCTCCTTCAGTCCCGTGCCGGTAAAGGCTTTGCTGCCAATGACGTTCACCGTCGTGGGGAGAAGGATGGATTGCAGCTTGGAGCAACTCTCGAACATGCTCTCGCCCATGACGTCTTTCTCAGTGGTGAGGTCGTCGAAGTAGGCATCGCCTCCGCTCACAATCTTCACCTCGGAGAGGTCGAGCGACGTGAGGCCTTTGCTGTTGATGAGCTGGCGCAGATACTTGACATCGGTGCCGTTGATGGAGCCCGTCACCTTGAGCGAGCTGCCGTTGGTTGTGAGCAACGTGGAGAGCGTTCCTGCCTTGTCAACGTGGACCTCGCTCTGGGCCCAGACAGCAGCGGTGCTGCAGCAGACAACGATTGCAAGCAGCACACGGAAAAACGTAGTAGTAATTCTTGACATGGAGTAAAAATAGATAATCAGATAAGCAAATAATCAAATTTTTGAAGGCTAAATGGTTAAGGGGCTAAGGGGCCAATTGGAGAACTGGTAAATCGTTTTATTGTTTAATCGTTATCGTAGGCGACGC
Organism: Bacteroidaceae bacterium; assembly: GCA_017615125.1. GTDB lineage: Bacteria > Bacteroidota > Bacteroidia > Bacteroidales > Bacteroidaceae > UBA1189. Next base: position 12,793 of record JAGAAS010000034.1, on the reverse strand, counting down.
AGTCGTCGTAAAGTTATCGTAGCAAAGCGTATCGTCATTTCAGATAATCAAATAATCAAATAATCAAATAATCGGATAAAGAGGTAATCAAATCTGCGCCTACGGCGCATTTTACGGTTAATCGGATGCAAATGTCTTAAATTAGTTTGAAACAAGAAAGAGTTTTAACACAAAAAATGCACTCCACTGCCCGAAAAACCATCGGACAGGGGAGAAAACGTATAATAAAAGGAATAAGACCTACATGTCGTACTTGAGGTCGTTTTCGTACTTCTCCTCTTCGTCGAGGGCGTGGAGGAAATCGTTGAGCAGCGAGATATCGACGTCGCCCAGCTCATACTCCTTCATGGCGTCTTTCCGTATCTCGGCAATCCACGCGCGACGCGCGATGATATAGTCGGCCTTGATGTGGAGCGCATCGGAGGGCGTTATCTCCTTGAGTCCGTAGTAGTCGCAGATGAGGCTGTAGCTCCACGCCCAGCGGAACTCAGCATAGTTGTCATGCAGGCGCACCAGCTCGGCGCGGATGGCCTCGATGGACGAGAGCGTGCCGTCGGTGATCTCGCGCACCAGACGCTGCTCCTCGCTGAGGGGGATGAGCATGCCGCTGAGGTCGCTCCAAGGCCCTTCGCCCACATGGCTCTTGGGAGGCTCTATGGTATGACGCTTGAGGACGGCACCCATGAAGATGCGCAGGGCGATGTCGTAGTACTTGATGCCCTTCTTGAGCGACGAGTTCTTGATGACGTAGTCGTGGAAGTTGTACGTAGCCGTATCTCCCCCCGCCTCGCGCAGGGCTTCCAGCGTGCGCTTGGCTGTGATGATGCCGCCGACGGAGAAGGGCGAGAGCCAGTCGAAGTTGATGATGGAGTTCTTGCCGTGAGCCGGGCGCTTGTCGCGCTTGGGCCACTTGCGGATGTCGCGGTAGAGGCCGACGGTGGTGAGGTTTCTACCTGGCACGAGGTACATCTCGTCGCCATAGGCAATGAGGTACGAGAAGGGCAGCTTGCGGGTGTCGGGATGGTGCATGAGCTTGCCGAAACACACCGAGAAGGTGCCTATCTGCGCGGGCATGAGGATGTAGGCGCCGCTGGCTGTCTTCGTGCCGCGCTCGAGGATACCCCAGTGCATGGGGCCCATCTTGTAAGCGTGATTGGAGAAGTTGGTGTTGGAGCCGGCGTTGTAGAACGAGTACATGCCTCCGATGAGGAGCGAGCTCTTGTGGTGGCTGGCGGAGAACGGGCCGCAGAAGGCTGCACAGGCCTCGCCGTTGCTCATGTAGCAGTTGGCGAAGAAGACGCTGTTCTCTGCCGTGAAGCCGTCGGTGATGCGGCAGGCCTCGCCCACGAAGCAGTTCTCAATCTTGGCGTTGTTAAGCACGAACGAGCCGTCGTAGATGACCGACTGCTCGCAGATGACGCCCATGCCGATGTGGACGGCGGCGCCGGGGATGCTACGCAGCGTGCAGTCCTTCAGGCGGCAGGCACCCTCGATGACGCAGTCGTCGCTGATGTGGCAGTTAGAGATCTCCGTCGTGTTGGTGATGCGCACCCTGTTCCCTATCGTCGTCATCGGCTGGCTGTTGCGTGCGATATCCTGACGGATGAGCGTGCGGATGGCAGTCGTGAAGTCGCTCCTGTCAGAGTACTTCACCATCATCGCTGCCAGCTGCGAGTTGAGTCCGCTGAAGATCATCACATTGCCGTCGCCCACCTCGTTGAGCGTGGAGATAACGGTACCCTCGCCGAAGGAGGCAGCGTCGGTGGTGTTGATGAGTCCTACATGGTCGATGAAGCAGTCGTCGCCGACGCTCACGTTGCGGAGCGTCGAATGGCTGATGCCCGAGTGGCGGGAGAAGCCTTTGGCAACCTCCAGCGAGGCATTGAAGCACCCGAGGGTGACCTTTCCGTAGAAGTCGACGTGCCGGACATGTTCGGGAACGAATGAGTCGGACACGCTGATCTGCTTCCAGTCTTCTGCCGTGCAGCCCTGCGCCTTCAGAGCCTCTATCTCGATTTGGGTAAGTGAACGCATACTTTTCTCTTTAAAAAATGAAACATCGGATGCCTCAAAGCAACAATTCCTGGTGCTGGCTTGCACCCTTGTGGCTTACTTCTCGGCTCTTGTCAAACAACCGTTCTGCTCGTAGGCAATGATTTTCTCCTTCCACTCGTCGGGCATACGGGCGGAGCGGCTCTCCTCGGTGTCGAAGACAACCATGATGGTCTGGCACTCGCATTTCACCTCTTGGGTGCGCACGTTGAGTGCCCGCTGAAACAGCGTGAAGCTCTTGTTTCCCATCCCGATAACCGACGTCTGGATGACAATCTCATCGGGATAGTAGATGGGTGCGAGGAAATCGGCGTTGACATTGGCGATGACGATAGCGAGACGGTCGAACACGCTCGGGCCTATCACATCGAGGAAATACTTCGTCTTGCACATGTCGAACAAAGCAAAATAGACCGAGTTGTTGACGTGTCCGAAACGGTCCACATCCGAGAACCGCAGCTGAGCCGGCATCTGATGGCGGCAAACAATGTCTTTCCTTTCCTCCATGCTATTCATTTATGTGTTTGGGCGGCAAAGGTAATAAAGATTTCTTTTCCCTCAAAGGATATGCCGGATTTCGTCCTCGAAAACCGCTCATTCCTCCTTGTAAAGAGCCTTCATGCTGCATAGCTTACCCTTCTTTGTGCCGAATCAAGCCTGTAAATACTCCCCTTCGACAAAACAAGAGGAGGCTTCCCAGCATTGAGAGAAGCCTCCTATAAAAGGAACCTGCTATGCTATTAGAGTTCCGTCAACTGGAAGTTACGCCACAGCACGCGGCAGGACTGTCCGCCAACCTGCAGCATGAGACGTCCGGGAGCATTGCCTATGGCTTCGTCCTCGATGTCGGCCATCGACTCGCCGTTCAGCCACGTCTGGATGTGGTTGCCTTCAACACGCAGGCGCATGCTGTTCCACTCGCCAACGCGCAGAACGGCATCCTGCTCGTCGGTCACCTTCAGCAGGAACTGACGTGTCTCAGCGCTGAAGATACCGCCGTTGTTCCATCCGCGGGGTCCCATCTCCACTTCCCCTCCGTGCAAGCCGTTGTTGCTGTCGATGAAGCCGTGGAAGAAGAGGCCTGTGTTGCCGTCAACCTCCTGACGGAACTCGTAGGTGAGGTCGAAATCCTTGTAATACTGGCGCGTGCAGAGGTAGCTGGTAATGCCGCTCTCGCCATTCTCGGTGACGAGGTTTCCATCAGCATCCACGCTGCAGAGCGCATCGCCGAAGAGCTCCCAGCCCTCCAGGTCCTTGCCGTTGAAAATCTGCTGCTCGCCCCGTGCCTTATGCGGGAGCGGACGAACCTTGAGGTTCTTGAACGAGGCGGGATCGCCGTGATCCTGCAGGCAGATGACGCCCTCGCGAGCCAAGCCGTACTCGGGAGCTCCTGCCCACTTGCCGCTACCCTTCAGCACGAACCACTCGGGCGTCCAAGCCTCGAATTCGAGTATCTTCTGCCCGTTGAGCCAATGCTCTACGTGTCCGTTGTCGAAGACGATACGGGAACTGTTCCACTCGCCCTGCGGACGAACGTTCATCTTCGAGTAGTCAGGCAGGTGCATAGCGTAGTCCACGCCCAGCTTCTGCCACTCCTCCAGCTTAGCGGGAGCATACACTTCCTCCCAGCCTTCATTGTCAATGAGCTGATACTCAGGACCTGTAACGTAGGGAACGGAGTAGCAGGGGTTCTCCACTACGTGGTAGATCATTCCGCTGTTGCCTCCGTGGGTGAGCTTCCAGTCCCAAGCCAACTCAAAGTCGGCATACTTACGCTCGGTGACAATGTATCCCGAGCCGTCGCTACCGTCGCCAGGAGCCTGGATGGTTCCGTCGACAGCCTTCCAGCCGTTGGTGAGCCCCGTGCCATTGAAGTCCCTCCAGCCGCTCATGTCCGTGCCGTTGAACAGGAGTTCCCATCCTTCGGCTATCTCCTTTTTCGAAAGGGTGTTGTCTTTCTGCCCTTCACAGGCATACGAAAGAATACCTAGCACACAAAGTGCCAACATGTAAAGAAAAGTCTTTTTCATACCTATTACATTTTGTTGATAAACTACTTTTGCTGCAAAAGTACGATTAAGCGAGAGGAAAGCAAAAAAAAATTCCTTTTTTTTCTTTCCCAAGCGTGAGTACTTAAAACCGAAGGATAAAGATAGTGCGAGCCGAGCGGAGAACAAAATAAAAGTCCTTTAATTTTTTCTTCCGAGGCGATGCCTATCTAAAACCGAAGGTTAAAAGTACGATTAAGCGAGCAAAACAATTGAAAATGCATCAGCATAAAGAGATTTTCCGAAAAGTTTCGTATATTTGCGCTCACTATGGATATCAAACGGATCATTATCGTTGCACATCCCTATGAGATAGGGACAGAAAGGCTGCTCACAGAGGGATTCAGCCTTGTGAGCCAATACGAGGACAACAGGCTCGTCTATGCCAACAGCCAGACAGCTATCGCCATCATTGGCATCGGAGCCGACGAAGCCGGACGATCCCTGAAAGCGATGCAAGAAGAGGGCTTGTTCAGCCAGCCCGTTGACATCCTGCTGACGGGTTCGGCAGGCTCGTACACGCTTCCCGTACTAAGTACCGTGCAATGTTCCAGCAGCCTTTCCGACATCGATATGGGCTTCCCTCGGGCACGACTCGAGTGCGTTCACGAATTCGTTTCCCCCTCTTCTCCCCATCCAGAGCTACACCAGCCCGATACCGCTTTCGATATGGAAAGCGAGACGTTGACTGCTTTTTTCAAGAATAACGTCCGCGAATCCGTCCGCTCCTTCTCTATCGTCAAGGTCATCTCCGACGATGGCTCAGGGTCGTTAGGCGACTGGGCAGCGGTGTGCCAGCAGTATGTGCAGCCTCGCGTGATGGATGTAGTGAAAACATTCATCGACAAGACACAAGACAAAGCATGAACGGCAACAGAAGGAAAGGCCTTTAAGTAGTTTAGTAATGGTTGTGTACTACATTGAATGATAGTAAGATAAACATTAAACCTTCAAGCAGTAATTTCATTCTTTTCATGAAGCGAATCGCCCTCAGTCTCATCCTTATATTCTGCATCATCTCTTCCTTCACGCAAGCTCAGGAGGTCAGCAAGGACACCTTGATAGAGCTGCAGTGCAGCACAGGCAACAAGCTCTATAAGACCACTTCTTCGAAGCGCGTGAGCGTACACGACCCTTCTATCGTCGTTGACAAGAATGCCGGAAGCAAGACATATTATGTGTTCGGCTCGCATCTGGGCGTCGCCTACTCCTCGGACCTCCTCAACTGGACCGAGCTCTACAACACCTCGCGCTGCAACGGCCTGTTCGGCACCGTTGACGCTAACGGGAAGGTGCAAGCGCTCACAAGCTTCACCAATGCCTATCAGACCAGTCACACCACCCGTGTGCAGGCGCTGCAAGGCTCCGACACGGTGAGCGTGGACTTTGGGCCCTTCAACGCTTCCGCCTGGAACACCTCCAGCGGTGTGGAGCTCAAAGGCGTGCAATGGGCACCCGACGTCATCTGGAATCCCTACATGAACAAATGGTGCCTCTACATGAGTCTCAACGGCAACGACTGGCGCTCGGTCATCGTGCTGCTCACAGCCGACAAGATTACAGGCCCCTACGTCTATCAGGGGCCCGTGACCTACAGCGGATTCCAATGGACGAGCATCCCTGAAGCCTCCTACAAGCTTACCGACCTGGAACTGGTGCTCGGCACGCAGTCAGCCCTCCCCTCGCGCTACAACGTGGGCAACAAATGGGGCGACCGTTGGCTCAACAACATCGATCCCTGCGTATTCTTCGACGACGAAGAGCAGCTCTGGATGACCTACGGCTCATGGTCGGGAGGCATCTTCATCCTGAAGCTCAACAAGGCTGACGGCCTGCGCGACTACACCTACGTGCCCCAGGGTGTCAACAACAACGCAAACGGCGTCGGCACCGACCCGTACTACGGGAAGCGCATCGCTGGAGGCTACTATGCCTCAGGCGAAGGCTCCTACGTGCAGAAGATAGGCAACTGGTACTTTCTCTTCGTCACCAACGGAGGGCTCAACTCCGACGGAGGCTACGAGATGCATGTCTTCCGCTCCAGCTTCCCCGACGGACCCTACAAAGACATCAATAATGTCCCTGCCACCTACACCCGCTACGTGATGAACTACGGCCCCAATGCCGGCACCACAGCAGGACAACGCCTCATGGGACCTTATCAGTGGGAAAATATGAACGTAGCCGAACTGTCGCAAGGGCACAACTCAGCCTTCATTGACGACGACGGATGTGCGTATGTCATCTACCACACCCGCTTCAACAACGGCACCGAAGGACATCAGGTGCGCGTACATCCGCTCTATTTGAATAAGGAAGGATGGCTCGTCGCCTCCCCGTTCGAGCAGGAAGGGGAAGCCTACTCCCTCGACCGTATCGACACGACGGAAATCTGCAGCACCAACGACATCGTCGGCACCTGGCAGCTGATGCTCCACCCATACAAGATGGACTATGCCGGCAAAGCCTTCAGCACGCCCTTTGCTACCGTCTACTTTGCTGCCGACGGCACCATCACGGGAAGCTACGTAGGCAAGTGGACTCGCACGCCTGGCACGTCGTATGTCACCATCAACCTGCGGCAGCGCGGCAAGACAGGCTCCATCACCTATAGCGGAGTCGTCGTCCCGCAAGTCGTCAGCGGCACCAATATGAAGGCCGTCTGCTTCAGCGGTGTTGCCAACAGCGGTGTGGCTCTCTGGGGATGCAACGCCGATGCGCGCCTTGCCGTTGACTACAACTTCCAGCAGTTCAAGTCACCCGTGAAGGCTACCGACAAGCTGACGGGCGATGTCGACCTGTCCATCCCCACCTACTACGGTGCTGAAGTGTCGTGGAGCTCCTCTCGCCCCGATTTGCTTACCGACGAGGGCAAACATGTCTCCACCAACGACTCGCTGGTGACCATCAAGCTCACCTGCACCATCCGGAAAGACAACTACTACACTACACGAAGCGTCAGCACCCGCGTGCAGGGCGACGGCACCGCTGTCAGAGCCCTTTCGGACGACGAGGAACCGCCTGGCTTTATGGCTGACTTGTTCGGACGGAAAGCTTCGCACGTGGAGCCCGGAACCATCATCATCCTTAACGGAAGAAAAATCCTTGTAAAATGAATCATCCCTTCTCCAGAATATCATTTTTCCTCCTCTCCGCCCTGTTTCTCTTCGTCTCCTGCCACGATGCATCCACGTTGAAAAAGGGTTTTATCCCTTCACGCGGTGACGGACAGCTCTACTACGAAGAGAAAGGAAGCGGCGAGCCCGTCGTCTTCCTGCACGGACACTCCCTCGACACACGTATGTGGGACAAGCAATTCAACGCGTTTGCCCGTGCGGGCCTGCGTGTCGTCCGCTTCGACTTCCGCGGCTACGGGCGTTCGTCGGAGCAGAGTGAGACGTTCCAGCAGACACACCTCGACGACGTGCTCACCGTGATGGACTCACTCCGCATCGGAAGGGCGCATATCGTCGGGCTCTCGATGGGGGCCTTCGTTGCTGCGGAGATGATAGCGATGTGCCCCGAGAGGCTCATCACCTGCACGTTGGCAAGCGGCAGCCTGCACGGCTCCCTCCCTGGGCCCTCCGAGCCTATGGACAGCGTAGAAAGCGCGCAACGCGACAAGGAGATTGCCGAGCTGCAGGCGAAAGGTATCGACGCGATGAAAGCCGAGTGGCTCGAAGCGCTTATGAAGACGGGCGGGACGGAAAGCAGGAAGATGCGCAAGCCCCTCAAGAGGATGATTGACGACTGGAGCGCGTGGCAGCCCCTCCACAAGGAGCCCCGCGTGCTCTACGGGCGCGACGCACAGCGTGTGCTGGAGAAACGTCGCTCTGTCGTGCCCACCCTGTTCCTCTCGGGAGAGAACGAGCACCGCGAAAAGGTGCCCTCGATGTCGCGCTGGCTGGACGACTACCGCTACGTCATCCTCCCCAACTGCGGGCACATGCTCAACATGGATCAGCCGAAGGCCTTCAACGACACCGTCCTCGACTTCATCCTCAGCCATCCCGACACGCTCTCCCCATCCCGTTTCGGCACGCTGCAGACGGGAGATCTTGTCTTCGTCACCCGTCCCCGCAACGATAACGGCGCCGACACCATCCACGTTGCCACCCTCGACGTGCAGGCCGACGGCATCTATGTCGTCGACGCTACACTCAAGCACGGCGTCGACCGCCACCCCCTCGATACCCTCTTCAGCGACTTCACACGCCACAACGGCTCCATCTGCGACATGTATGTGATGCGGCTCCGCGACAACAGCGATGCCTTCCGTTGGATCGCCTCTGCCGTCACCTTCACGGGAGAGCCCTACGACATAGCCTTCCAGTACGACAACGGCATGCACTATTGCAGCGAGCTGGTGCAGGACTGCTACCTCACCGACGAGGGAACGCCCCTCTTCCCCACGACAACGATGGATTTCCGCGATGCCGACGGCACCGTCTCGGACTACTGGCAGCGGCTCTTCACACAGATGCAGATGCCCGTGCCGCAAGGGGTTCCAGGCATCAGCCCTGCCGACATCTCCCGGAGCGAGCAGCTCGTCCCCGTTCCCGTTGACATTCTCACTTTTCACCATCCCTAAGCCGCCGTGTACATCATCCGACATACCACCGACGCCGACATCCCCTCGCTGATGGAGGTCTTCCGCGAGGCACGCGAGCAAATGCGTGCCGACGGGAACATGCACCAGTGGCCCGACAGCTACCCCTCGGAGGAACAGATTCGGTTCGACATCGCGCGGGACGTCAGCTACGTGATGGAAGAGGATGGAGGCGTCGTCGCCACCTTTGCCTTCATACAGGGCATCGAGCCCACCTATGATAAGATCTATGAGGGAGAGTGGGTGGACGACGTCCTGCCCTATGCGACCATTCATCGGATTGCCAAACGGCATACGGCTCACGGGGTGTTCAAGTCGTGTTTCGACTTCTGTCTCTCGCGCTGCCGCAACCTGCGCATCGACACGCATGCCGACAACCGCATCATGCAGCATGTCATTCTGTCAAACGGCTTCCGCTACTGCGGCATCATCCATCTCGCGAATGGCGCCGAGCGTCTGGCATATCAGCTGATACAGACGCCCGAAACTCAGCCGCTTCTCTACTTCCCCTTGGGCGAGGGCGTGGAGGCGTTCTCCACCTGTCGCGATGGCGTGCTTCCCTACCCTGTGCTGCAATGCCATCAGGTGCACGACGAGCAGATAGCCGTCATCGACAACCCGCTCACCACACGCGACGAATTGCAGGGCATCGACGCTATGGTCACCGACCTGCCCTCCTTCGCTATCGGCGTGCGCACAGCCGACTGCGTGCCCGTACTCGTCTACGACCCTGTCCACAAGGCCGTTGCCGCTATTCACGCCGGCTGGAGGGGAACCGTCAAGCATATCGTTAGCAAGACCCTCGACGTGATGCATGCCCGTTACGGCACCGAGCCTGCCGCCGTTGTGGCTGCCATCGGACCCAGCATAGGGCCCGACAGTTTCCAGGTAGGCGACGAGGTGGTGGAAGCCTTCCGCGCTGCCTGCTTCCCGATGGCGCTCATCCACACGTGGCGCGGAGAGCGCATGCCCGGCTCCATGCAGGGAGGACATCACATCGACCTCTGGGAAGCCAACGCCTGGCTGCTGCGCACCTCGGGTGTGCAGGAGCGTAACATCCACATCTGCGGTATCTGCACCTACGAGCATAACGACCGATTCTACTCCGCCCGCCGCGAAGGCATCCGCTGCCCACGTATCATCAACGCCATAAAGATAATCGGATAATCAGATAATCAAATAATCGAATAATCGAATAATCAAATAATCGAATAATCGAATAACAAACAGTATTCAGCCTATGGCTGCAAGATTCTTGCGACGCTGTCGCAAAGATATCGTTCTATCACATATAACTCAAAACTAGAAACTCTTCACTCATAACTCATAACTAGAAACTCTTCACTCATAACTCATAACTATAAACCATCCTCCCCCTTCCAATGAAAAAAATCCTCTTCCAAAGCGACTACAACGAAGGAGCACATCCCGCCATCCTCGAAGCACTCGTCACCACCAACATGGAGCAGACGCCCGGCTACGGCGAGGACACCCACTGCCGGCATGCTGCCGAGCTTATCAAGGAGGCCTGCCAGGCTTCCGATGCCGACGTCCACTTCCTCGTAGGCGGCACGCAGGCCAACGTCACCGTTATCTCCTCCATCCTGCGTCCCCATCAGGGCGTCGTCTGCGCCGCCAGCGGACACATCCACGTCCACGAGACAGGCGCTGTGGAGCACGGTGCCCACAAGGTGCTGGCGTTGCCGCAGCACGACGGCAAGATCACCGCCGAGCAGGTCGACACGTTTGTCAGCGCCCACTATGCCGACGAGAGCACCGAGCACATGGTACAGCCGGGAATGGTCTATATCTCCTTCCCCACCGAGTTCGGCACGCTCTACTCCCGCAGCGAGCTCCTCGCCCTCTCGCACGTCTGCCATAAGTACGACATGCCCCTCTTCATCGACGGCGCTCGCCTGGGCTACGGCCTGCAGTCCTCGTCCTGCGACATCACGCTGCCCGAGCTGGCTACCCTTGCCGACGTCTTCACCATCGGAGGCACCAAGCAGGGCGCTCTCTTCGGCGAAGCCGTCGTCATCGTCAGCGACAGGCTGAAGAAGGACTTCCGCTACCACATCAAGCAGAACGGAGGCATGCTCGCCAAGGGCCGCCTGCTGGGCATCCAGTTCGAGGTGCTCTTCGCCGACGACCTCTACTTCCGGCTTGCCCGCCGCGCCGACATGCAGGCCCAGCGCATCCGCCAGGCCTTTGCCGCGAAGGGAATCCCCTTCCTCATCGACAGCCCCACCAACCAGCAGTTCCCCATCCTCGACGCCCCGTCGCTGCAGCAGCTCGCCCTCTCCTTCGGCTTCTCCCTCTGGGAAAAGGTCGACGACACCCATACCGCCGTACGCTTCTGCACCAGCTGGGCCACCGCCGACGAAGCCGTCGACACCCTCTGTCAAGCCATCGCCAAGCTCTGAAGCCCTATGCCAGACACCTCCTATCCCCCCATCGGCCAGCCACAGGTCTACGACCGTCTGCGCGCCCTCGGCATCCCCTTCACCTACACCGATCACCCCGCCACGCCCACCATCGACGACGGACGCCCCTACTGGGGCGACCTGCCGGGCACCCATTGCAAGAACCTCTTCTTCCGCAACCACAAGGGCAACCGCCACTACCTCATCGTGTTCCAGTGCGATCACAACATGGCCATCCACGACCTCGAGCACATCCTCCATCAGGGCAAGATGAGCCTCGCCTCCGAGTGGCGCATGGACAAGTACCTCGGCCTGAAGGCAGGCTCCGTCAGCCCATTCGGCCTCGTCAACGATGCCGAGCACCACGTCCACGTCTTCCTCGACGAGAACCTGAAGAACTACACGCACGTCTCCTTCCACCCCAACGACAACCGCGCCTCGCTCAACATCCGCCTCGACGACTTCATCCGCTACATGGACTCCACAGGCAACACCTACGAGTGGATAAAGCTCTACTAACCGTTGGCAGTTATAAAAGTTGAGAGTTGAAAGTTAAGAGTGAAGAGTTTTTTCTAAGAAAACCCATAATACCCTTCCCAAAAGGAAGAAAACCCCGCTTCGCGGAAAACAGGATTTGATTAACGAACTCGAATTAAACGAATTAAACGAATTTTACGGCGCCCCCCTGCGGGGACGGAAATCTCACAAAAATCTATTTCGAAAATCTTACACTTTGCAGCCCATCTGTCGTTTGCCGAACTTCGTTCTGTCTGCCTCCTGCACGGCTGAGCACATGCAAGCCTGGCTCTGCCCTGCAGCATGCCGACTGCCCATCGATACCCGATGGCCTGACAAACGACAGACAGGCTGAATGTAAACACGGCAAGTTATGGCTCATTAAAATGCAGAAAAAATCCTTCCGCAGGTAGATAGCAATCAGGCAGCTGGGCGGTTTACAATCGTCGCGAAGCGAGGATGAACGGCTGCTTGTGTGGCAGCGCCAAGCTCGCTTGGATGATGACAAATAAGAAGCCGACAGAGAGTCCGAAGGACTCAAGAACCGCCAAGCGGACTACCGAAGAGATTTTTGAAAGATTTTCGAATAAGATTTTTGAAAGATTTCCGACCCCGCAGGGGGGCGCTGTCAAAATCCTGTTTTCTCTGTTTTTCTTCCTTTCGAGAAGGGTTTTCTAGGTTTTTGTTCATATCCGCGCATTCGTGTTCATTCGTGCCATTCGTGTTCGCCATTTTTTCTTTCTACATCTCGCCGTATGAAGAAGGGAAAAAATTTTTTTCTCCTAGCATAATTCTTTTTTCTCCTAGCAAAAATCTTTTTCCTCCTAGCAAAATTCGTGCTGCGAGAAGCCGCTTTGCCTGGAAGGCGAAAAAGTGGGATTTTGACGCGAAAGACACGAAAAATGACAGAAACGAGCCGAAAAATGGAAAAAAATCGCTCAAATCTGAACCTTTCAAACTGACGAAAACAGCGTGAAAACGTCCGAAAAACACCCGAAAATCGGGCAAAAGCCCCCATTTTGGCACGTTGAGGACCCGAAGACAAGTCTTTTACAGCGCTGAAACGCACGCCAATGGTTTGTAATCGTTTGATTATCTGTATATTATCTCCTTTGCTGCCTTCATTTTTGCTACAGCGCTACAGT
>JAGAAS010000033.1 GCA_017615125.1 Bacteroidaceae bacterium | reverse complement strand
GTTGACCACGGCAAGACTACTCTGACCGCTGCTATCACCAAGGTGCTTGCAGAGCGCGTCGCAGGCAATGCTGGCAATGTGAAGTCATTCGACCAGATCGACAACGCCCCCGAAGAGAAGGAGCGTGGTATCACCATCAACACCGCTCACGTAGAGTACGAGACTGAGCATCGTCACTACGCACACGTTGACTGCCCGGGTCACGCCGACTACGTAAAGAACATGGTAACTGGTGCTGCCCAGATGGACGGTGCTATCATCGTTGTTGCTGCTACCGATGGTCCTATGCCTCAGACTCGTGAGCACATCCTGCTCGCCCGTCAGGTGAACGTTCCCCGTCTGGTTGTGTTCCTGAACAAGTGCGACATGGTCGAGGACGAAGAGATGTTGGAGCTCGTTGAGATGGAAATGCAGGAGCTGCTTGAGCAGTATGAGTTCGATCCCAGCTCTCCTATCATCCGCGGTTCTGCCCTTGGTGCCCTCAATGGCGTTAAGGAGTGGGAAGACAAGGTTATGGAGCTGATGGACGCTTGCGACACCTGGATTCCACTTCCTCCGCGCGACATCGACAAGCCCTTCCTGATGCCTGTTGAAGACGTGTTCTCCATCACGGGTCGTGGTACTGTGGCTACTGGTCGTATCGAGACTGGTGTTGTTAAGATCGGTGACGAGGTTGAAATCCTCGGACTCGGTGAGGAAAAGAAGACGGTTGTTACCGGCGTTGAAATGTTCCGCAAGATCTTGGATCTCGGCGAGGCTGGTGATAACGTAGGTCTGCTTCTCCGCGGTATTGACAAGGACGAGATCAAGCGCGGTATGGTACTCTGCCATCCGGGCCAGATCAAGCCTCACAGCAAGTTCAAGGCTTCCGTTTATATCCTGAAGAAGGAAGAAGGCGGTCGTCACACACCTTTCCGCAACAAGTATCGTCCTCAGTTCTACCTCCGCACCATGGACTGCACCGGTGAGATCACTCTCCCCGACGGCATCGAAATGGTAATGCCTGGTGATAACGTTCACATCCAGGTTGAGCTCATCTATCCCGTTGCCCTCAACGTAGGTCTCCGCTTCGCTATCCGTGAAGGTGGCCGTACCGTAGGTTCGGGTCAGATCACCGAGATCCTGGACGATTAATCCTTCAGGACAACCCGATTTTAGCGTCAGTTCCTCTTCTACGGGGAACTGCGCTGTCTAGGGGTGTAGTTCAATGGCAGAACAGCGGTCTCCAAAACCGTCAATGTGGGTTCGATTCCTGCCACCCCTGCAAAGAAAAAAACTGAAAACTATGTTTAAGAAATTAGCAAAAGCTTGCAAAGAATCTTACGACGAACTTGTACATAAAGTTACGTGGCCAACGTTTTCCGAACTGACGAGCAGTGCAATTGTTGTTTTAGAAGCTTCCCTTCTGATTGCATTGGTTGTCTTTGCTATGGATCAGGTGTTCCAGGGCGTGATGGAGTTTGTCTATCCTCATTAATTTTCACATTAAGAGATGGCAGAAACTCAGGAAAAGAAATGGTACGTCCTTCGCGCCATTAGTGGCAAGGAGGGCAAAGTCAAGGAATACATTGAGTACGAGTGTGCTCATAGTGACCTTGGCGAATATGTATCCCAGGTTCTTATTCCCACAGAGAAGGTAGCTCAGGTTCGCAACGGCAAAAAAGTTGTTAAGGAAAAGACCTATCTTCCCGGTTACGTTCTTGTCGAAGTGGCATTGAATGGCGAGATTGCTTCACGTTTGCGGTTTATGCCCAATGTGTTGGGCTTCCTGCCGAACCTGAACAATCCAACGCCCCTTCGTCCATCTGAGGTTAGCCGTTTACTTGGTACCGTTGACGAATTGCAGGAGCAAGAGGCCGAGCCTGTTGTTACCTACGTCGTCGGCGAGCCTGTAAAGGTTAATGCAGGACCTTTCTCGGGATTCAGTGGAGTCATCGAGGAGGTTAACGTAGAAAAGAGAAAGCTGAAGGTCAGCGTCAAGGTCTTTGGGCGTAAAACACCCATCGAACTTGGCTTTATGCAAGTAGAAAAGGAATAATATGTCCTATGTTACGAGGACGTGTTTGCCCTTTTTATATTTTTCTAAATAAATTCAATTAAAATGGCTAAAGAAGTTGCTGGAATAATCAAATTACAGATTAAAGGAGGCGCTGCAAACCCTGCTCCCCCCGTAGGACCGGCTCTCGGTTCGAAAGGTCTGAACATCATGGAGTTTTGCAAGCAATTCAATGCCAGAACCCAAGACAAGGGTGGTAAAATTCTGCCTGTAATCATCACTTTCTATGCTGACAAGTCATTTGACTTTGTTATTAAGACTCCTCCGGTTGCTATACAGCTGCTTGAGGCTTCTAAAGCAAAGAAAGGATCGTCTGAGCCTAACCGCAGCAAGGTAGCATCTGTTACTTGGGATCAAGTACGTGCTATTGCGGAAGACAAGATGGTTGACCTGAACTGCTTTACCGTTGAGGCTGCTATGAAACTGGTTGCTGGAACGGCTCGCAGTATGGGTATTAGTGTGAAAGGTGAATTTCCCGGTAAGTAAATAACTATTAAACTTCAATTGAAATGGGTAAACTGACAAAAAACCAGAAGTTGGCCACTGCGAAGATTGAAGCAGGGAAATTGTACACTCTTAAGGAAGCTTCAGCATTGGTAAAAGAAGTTACTACTACCAAGTTTGACGCTTCTGTTGATATTGACGTACGTCTGGGTGTTGACCCTCGTAAGGCAAATCAAATGGTAAGAGGCGTCGTTTCTCTTCCTCATGGAACTGGCAAGGTTGTCAGAGTGCTTGCGCTCTGTACTCCCGACCAGGAAGCAGCTGCTACTGAAGCAGGAGCCGACTATGTAGGTCTCGATGAATATATCGATAAGATTAAAGGTGGTTGGACGGATATTGACGTTATCATCACTATGCCGTCAATCATGGGAAAGATCGGTGCGCTGGGACGCATCCTCGGCCCTCGTGGCTTGATGCCTAACCCCAAGAGCGGAACCGTTACTATGGACATTGCCAAGGCTGTCAAAGAAGTAAAGCAGGGTAAGATCGACTTCAAGGTCGACAAGGCAGGTATCGTTCACACTTCCATTGGAAAGGTGTCCTTCGCCCCTGAGAAGATCTTTGAAAACGCAAAGGAGTTCATTGCTACCATCAATAAGCTGAAACCTAGCGCTGCCAAGGGTACGTATATTAAGAGCATTTATCTTTCGAGTACCATGAGCAAGGGTATCAAGGTAGATCCCAAATCATGTGACGAAAACTAAAGAAAGGGAACGGCTATGAATATGAGAAAAGAAAAACCATTTCCTACACGTAAAGTGGAGGTTATTGACCAGCTGAAAGAGACGATAAGCGCTTATCCTCATTTCTACCTCGTTGATGTTACGGCACTTGATTCTGTCGCAACGAGCGAGCTGAGAAGAAAGTGCTTTAAGTCTAACGTGAAGATGGTCGTTGTGAAGAACTCGCTTCTTCACAAGGCATTTGAAGCTTCTGATATCGACTATTCTCCTCTTTATGATTCGCTGAAGGGCACGACAGCAGTCTTCTTCACGGAGACGGCTAACGTTCCTGGAAAGTTGCTTAAAGAATATGCTGACAAGAAGAAGGCTACTCCCGCCCTGAAAGCTGCCTACGTTGAGCAAGGCTTCTATGTTGGAGCCGACCAGCTCGCTACGCTGGCAAGCATCAAGAGCAAGAACGAGCTTATTGCCGACATCGTGGCATTGCTGCAGTCGCCGATACGCAATATCGTTTCTGCTATCCAGAACAAGGCAGAGAAAGCCGAAGAAGCTGCTGCAGAAGCATAAATGTCTTGAGAGATAAATATTATTTATTATTAGAAAACAAATTAAAATTATACAAAAATGGCTGATTTAAAAGCTCTTGCTGAACAATTAGTTAACTTGACAGTTAAGGAAGTTAACGAACTTGCTGCTATCCTTAAGGATGAGTATGGAATTGAACCCGCTGCTGCTGCAGTTGTCGTTGCAGGTGCCGCTGAAGGTGGTGCTGCCGCTGAGGAAGAGAAGACAAACTTCGATGTTGTCCTGAAGTCTGCTGGTGCCAGCAAGCTGCAGGTCGTTAAGGCTGTGAAGGAATCTTGTGGTCTTGGCCTGAAGGAAGCAAAGGATCTTGTTGACGCAGCTCCTAGCGTAGTAAAGGAAGGCCTTCCCAAGGACGAAGCTGAGAACTTGAAGAAAGCTCTCGAAGAGGTCGGTGCTGAGGTAGAACTCAAGTAA
This sequence comes from Bacteroidaceae bacterium, assembly GCA_017615125.1. Lineage (GTDB taxonomy): Bacteria > Bacteroidota > Bacteroidia > Bacteroidales > Bacteroidaceae > UBA1189. The sequence goes on along the minus strand of JAGAAS010000033.1, from coordinate 29,794 downwards.
GACCCGACGCCTTGATAGGTAAACGGTTAAGAATCCCCCTTTCGGGGTTCTTAACCTTTTTGTGCCTAAAATCATTTATAGTTCCTAATATCTTAACCAAATGTCCTCAACCACTAACAATCAACGCGTTAACTTTGCTACCATCAAGAATCCGATCGATCGTCCGGATTTTCTGGAAGTACAGTTACAGTCTTTCAAAGATTTTCTCCAGTTAGATACACCGCCCGAGAAACGTAAGAACGACGGCTTGTACAAGGTTTTTGCTGAAAACTTTCCGATAGCCGACACGCGAAACAATTTCGTTCTTGAGTTTCTCGATTATTATATCGATCCGCCTCGCTATCCCATCCAGGAGTGCATTGAGCGCGGGCTGACGTATAGCGTGCCCCTCAAGGCAAAATTAAAGCTCTATTGCACCGATCCTGACCACGAGGATTTTGATACAGTGATTCAGGATGTTTACCTCGGATCTATTCCCTATATGACGGAGCAGGGAACCTTCGTCATCAATGGCGCCGAGCGTGTGGTAGTATCGCAGCTTCACCGTTCACCGGGTGTGTTCTTCGGACAAAGCGTTCACGCTAATGGAACACCCCTCTATTCTGCACGTATCATACCATTCAAAGGTTCTTGGATTGAGTTTGCTACGGACATCAACAATGTCATGTATGCCTATATCGACCGTAAGAAGAAATTACCCGTAACGACTTTGTTGCGAGCCATCGGCTTTGAAACTGATAAGGATATCCTTCAGATATTCAATCTTGCAGAGGAGATCAAGGTCAGCAAAGCTAATCTGAAGAAATGCATCGGTCGTAAGTTGGCAGCGCGTATTGTGAAGATGCGCGTGGAGGACTTTGTCGATTCCGATACGGGTGAAGTAGTATCCATTGAGCGTAACGAAATTCTCTTCGAACGCGAGACTATCATTGAGGAGGAGAATATTGCTGAGATCCTGGAATCGGGAGCTGAAACCATTCTCGTTCACAATGAGGAGGCTGGCCAGTCAGACTATTCCATTATCTTCAATACGCTTAGCAAGGATACAAGTAATTCCGAGAAGGAAGCTGTCCTTTATATCTATAGGCAACTTCGGAATGCTGACCCCGCTGACGATGCAAGTGCTCGCGAAGTCATCAATAATCTGTTCTTCTCGGAGAAACGATATGACTTGGGAGAAGTTGGACGTTATCGTATCAACAAAAAGCTGGGCTTGACTACCGATATGAGCGTCAGCGTGCTCACCAAGGAAGATATCATTGAAATCATCAAGTATTTGATAGAGCTGGTTAACTCAAAAGCTGTTGTTGATGATATCGATCACTTGAGCAACCGCCGTGTACGTACTGTAGGAGAGCAGTTGGCCAATCAGTTTGCTGTGGGTTTGGCTCGTATGTCCCGCACTATTCGTGAACGAATGAATGTTCGTGACAACGAAGTCTTCACTCCTACAGACCTTATCAACGCCAAGACCGTTGCCTCTGTCATCAATTCATTCTTTGGGACAAACGCTCTGTCGCAGTTTATGGACCAGACGAACCCATTGGCAGAGATTACGCACAAGCGTCGTATGTCTGCCCTTGGCCCTGGCGGTCTTTCGCGTGAGAGAGCGGGATTTGAGGTTCGTGACGTGCATTACACTCACTATGGTCGTCTTTGTCCTATCGAAACTCCAGAAGGTCCAAACATCGGCTTGATTTCTTCTTTGTGTATTTACGCTAAGATCAATCATCTCGGTCTGATTGCTACTCCATATCGGAAAGTTAAAGACGGTGTCGTTGACTTATCTCCCGAAGGGGTTGTATATTTGACGGCTGAAGAAGAAGAGGGAAAAATCATTGCTCAAGGAAATGCTCCATTGAAAGACGATGGTTCGTTCGTACGGAATAGGGTTAAAGCCCGTCGCGATGCAGACTTCCCCGTTGTGGAACCTGATGAGGTTGACCTTATGGATGTTTCTCCTCAGCAGATAGCTTCAATCGCAGCTGCTTTGATTCCGTTCTTGGAGCATGATGACGCCAATCGTGCTTTGATGGGTTCGAACATGATGCGCCAGGCTGTTCCATTGATGCGTACGGAGGCTCCTATTGTAGGAACGGGCGTTGAAAAACAATTGTGTGTTGACTCTCGCTCGCAGATTACGGCAGAAGGCGATGGCGTGGTTGAGTATGTAGATGCTGCGACTATCCGAATTCTCTATGATCGCTCAGAAGATGAGGAGTTTGTAAGCTTCGATCCTGCTTTGAAGGAGTATCAGATTCCTAAGTTCCGTCGTACTAACCAAAACATGACTGTTGACTTGCGCCCGGTTTGTGAAAAGGGACAGCGTGTCAAGAAGGGCGACATCCTTACCGAAGGTTATTCCATCGCCGAAGGAGAACTCTCCTTGGGTAAGAACCTGCTGGTTGCATACATGCCTTGGAAGGGTTATAATTATGAGGATGCCATCGTTTTGAATGAACGCGTTGTCCGCGAAGATATCCTTACCTCCGTGCATGTAGAAGAGTTGATGCTTGAAGTACGCGAAACCAAGCGCGGTGTAGAAGAGCTTACGTCAGATATTCCAAACGTCAGCGAGGATGCAACGAAGAATCTGGATGATAATGGTATCATCCGTATTGGCGCAACAGTTGAGCCAGGCGACATCCTTATCGGAAAGATTACGCCGAAGGGAGAATCTGATCCAAGTCCTGAAGAAAAACTTCTGCGTGCTATCTTCGGCGACAAGGCCGGTGATGTAAAGGACGCTTCTTTGAAGGCATCTCCTTCGCTGAAGGGAGTTGTTATCGACAAGCGTTTGTATTCACGTGCCATTAAGACTCGCAGTTCAAAGATGGCTGATAAAGCTATCCTTCCTCAGATTGACGAAGAATTTGACGAGCGTGCAGCTGCGCTGAAGAAGATTCTTATCGACAAGCTGTTGGTTCTTACCAAAGGTCACACTTCCAACGGAGTGAAGGATTACATTGGAGCCGACATCTTGGCAAAGGGAGCCAAATTCTCAAAGGACGAACTCGAGAAGATGGATTTCACAGCTATTCAGCTGAGTAAGTGGACAGCCGACGAGCATGTTAACGAACTCATCAGTCAGTTGATAATCAACTATCTGAGGAAGTATAAGGAACTGGATGCTGAAATAAAGCGCAAGAAGTATGCCATAACCATTGGTGATGAGCTTCCTTCCGGTATTATTCAGATGGCTAAGGTCTATATCGCCAAGAAACGCAAGATTGGCGTTGGTGATAAGATGGCCGGTCGTCACGGAAACAAGGGTATTGTCAGCCGCGTCGTACGTCAGGAGGATATGCCGTTCCTGGAGGATGGAACTCCTGTCGACATCGTACTGAACCCCTTGGGCGTGCCCTCTCGTATGAATATCGGACAGATATTCGAGACGGTTTTGGGCCATGCAGGCCGTAAGCTCGGTATCAAATTTGCCACGCCTATCTTTGACGGTGCCTCTTTGGAGGATCTTTCCGTCTGGACCGACAAGGCAGGTTTGCCACGCTACGGTAAAACGTATCTTTACAACGGAGAAACGGGCGAGATGTTTGACCAACCTGCTACCGTGGGCGTTACTTACATGCTGAAGCTCGGCCACATGGTTGAAGATAAGATGCACGCCCGTTCTATTGGCCCGTACAGCCTCATCACTCAGCAACCGCTTGGAGGTAAGGCACAGTTCGGTGGCCAGCGCTTCGGAGAAATGGAGGTTTGGGCACTTGAAGCCTTTGGCGCTGCCCATATCCTGCAGGAGATTCTTACCATCAAGTCAGACGATGTTACCGGCCGTAGCAAGTCATACGAAGCAATCGTTAAGGGAGATCCCCTTCCGACACCGGGCATTCCCGAGTCGCTCAACGTATTGTTGCACGAGCTTCGCGGTCTTGGCTTAAGCATTGCTCTTGATTAATGATTGTCTAACTCTTCACAATAAAAAAACAAATATGGCTTTTAGAAAAGATAATAAGATAAAGACAAATTTCTCGAAGATTACTATCTCATTGGCTTCTCCTGAAGAAATCCTTGAGAATTCGAGCGGTGAAGTGTTAAAACCCGAGACAATCAACTATCGCACTTACAAACCCGAGCGCGACGGTTTGTTCTGCGAGCGTATCTTCGGTCCATGCAAGGATTACGAATGTCATTGTGGTAAGTATAAGCGTATTCGCTACAAGGGCATCGTCTGCGACCATTGCGGCGTTGAGGTAACGGAGAAGAAAGTTCGTCGTGAGCGTATGGGACATATCGAACTGGTGGTTCCCGTTGCTCATATCTGGTATTTCCGCAGTCTTCCCAACAAGATCGGTTACCTGCTGGGCATCCCGACGAAACAACTCGACTCCATTATCTATTACGAGCGCTATGTGGTTATCAACCCAGGTGTCGCTGCTGACATAGAGCGTGAAGACAAGGAACAAGGTCCTCTGGCAAAGCTCGATCTGCTTTCCGAAGAGGAGTATCTGTGGTTCCTCGACCGCTTGCCCGAGGGCAACGAGAACCTTCCCGACGACGACCCGCAGAAGTTTATCGCCAAGATGGGAGCAGAAGCCGTTTACGATTTGCTCGTAGGGCTTGATCTGGACTCTCTCTCGTACGAGTTGCGTGCCCGTGCCGATCAGGATGGCAGTCAGCAGCGTAAGACGGAGGCATTGAAGCGTCTGCAAGTGGTAGAATCCTTCCGTGCTTCTCGAAACATCAACAAGCCCGAATGGATGATCATCAAGAATGTTCCCGTCACTCCTCCGGAGCTTCGTCCGTTGGTGCCCCTTGATGGAGGCCGCTTTGCTACGACTGATATCAACGACCTTTACAGGCGTGTCATCATCCGCAACAATCGTCTGAAGCGACTGATTGAAATCAAGGCTCCCGAAGTTATTCTCCGCAACGAGAAGCGTATGCTTCAGGAAGCTGTTGACAGCCTTTTTGACAACAGCCGCAAATCCAGCGCCGTCAAGAGCGAAGCCAACCGTCCTCTGAAATCATTGTCCGATTCGTTGAAAGGAAAGCAGGGACGTTTCCGTCAAAATCTGCTTGGTAAGCGTGTTGACTATTCGGCACGTTCGGTTATCGTAGTCGGCCCAGAGCTAAAGATGGGCGAGTGCGGTATTCCCAAATTGATGGCGGCAGAGCTGTATAAGCCTTTCATTATTCGTAAGCTTATCGAGCGCGGAATCGTGAAGACGGTTAAGTCGGCAAAGAAGATTGTCGACAGAAAAGATCCTGTCATCTGGGATATTCTGGAGTTTGTCATGAAAGGACATCCTGTGCTCCTCAACCGTGCCCCGACCCTTCACCGTCTTGGTATCCAGGCTTTCCAGCCCAAGATGATTGAGGGTAAAGCAATTCAGCTGCATCCTCTGGCTTGTACGGCATTCAATGCCGACTTTGACGGTGACCAGATGGCCGTCCACCTTCCTTTGAGTAATGAAGCTATCCTTGAGGCGCAGCTTCTGATGCTTCAGTCGCACAACATTCTTAATCCTGCCAACGGAGCGCCTATCACAGTGCCTGCACAGGATATGGTTTTGGGACTGTATTACATCACGAAGATGCGCGAAGGAGCAAAGGGCCAGGGACTGATATTCTACGGTCCGGAAGAGGCTCTCATTGCTTACAACGAAGGTAAGGTTGATATTCACGCTCCCGTCAAAGTGCTTGTCTGGGACTATGACGAGAAGGGAAATCGCGTTCAGGTACTTCGTGAAACATCCGTCGGACGTGTCATTGTCAACGAGCTCGTTCCAGAGGAATGCGGTTACATCAATACCGTCATTTCAAAGAAATCGTTGCGTGATATCATCTCCGATGTCATCAAGAACGCCGGAATGGCTCGTGCCTGCGAGTTCCTCGACGGCATCAAGAATCTCGGTTACGAGATGGCATTCAAGGGAGGTCTTTCGTTTAACTTGAACGATATCATCATCCCGAAGGAGAAGGAAGAACTCGTTGCCAAAGGAAACGAGGAGGTGGAAGAAATCATGAATGAGTACAACATGGGTTTCATCACCGACAACGAGCGCTACAACAAAGTCATCGACGTTTGGACGCATGTCAACGACGATCTTTCCCGTATCCTGATGAAGACCATTTCTTCAGACAATCAAGGCTTCAACAGCGTATACATGATGCTGGATTCAGGAGCTCGTGGATCAAAGGAACAGATCAGACAGCTGTCTGGTATGCGTGGTCTGATGGCAAAGCCTCAGAAAGCAGGTGCTGAAGGAGGACAGATTATCGAGAACCCCATCCTCTCCAACTTCAAGGAAGGCTTGTCGGTACTTGAGTACTTCATCTCTACGCACGGTGCTCGTAAGGGTTTGGCTGATACCGCTTTGAAGACGGCTGACGCAGGTTACCTGACTCGTCGTCTTGTGGATGTCAGCCACGATGTCATCATCAACGAAGTGGACTGCGGAACGTTGCGCGGACTGATTTGCACGGCTCTGAAGAACAACGACGAAATCGTCGCTTCTCTTGCCGAGCGCATCTTGGGACGTGTAAGCGTGCACGATATCACCGATCCTGTTACGGGAGATCTTATCGTTGCCCAAGGAGAGATGATAACGGAAGAAATTGCTGCACGTATCGAGGCTGCTAACATTGAGAGCGTAGAAATCCGTTCCGTTCTCACCTGTGAGAGCAAGAAGGGTGTCTGTGCGAAGTGCTACGGACGCAACCTTGCAACCGGTCTTCTGGTTGAGAAGGGCGAAGCTGTGGGAGTCATCGCAGCTCAGTCCATCGGCGAGCCGGGTACGCAGCTGACTCTTCGTACGTTCCACGCTGGAGGTACCGCTTCAAACATTGCCGCCAACGCTACTATCGTTGCAAAGAATGCATGCCGTGTTGAGCTCGAAGAACTTCGCACCGTCGATGCTGTTGACGAGACAGGCGAACCCGTGCGTATCGTGGTAGGCCGTTTGGGCGAAGTCCGCTTTGTGGATACCGCTACGAACATCGTCCTCTCCACACACACCTTGCCTTACGGTTCTACGCTCTATGTCAGCGACAAGACGCAGGTTGAGAAGGGAACGCTCATTGCCAAGTGGGATCCTTTCAATGCCGTTATCGTTACGGAAGTTGCCGGAACAGTTCATTTCCAGGACGTTATAGAAGGCGTTACTTATCGTGTTGAATCCGATGAGTCGACAGGACTTCGCGAGATTATCATCGTTGAATCCAAAGACCGCAGCAAGCTGCCCACAGCATGTGTCGTTGACAACGACGGCAATGTACTCCGCTCCTATAACCTTCCCGTTGGAGGACACGTGGTAGTAGAGGAAGGCAGCGTTGTGAAGGCTGGTGAAGTGATGGTGAAGATTCCGCGCGCACAAGGTAAGGCAGGTGATATCACCGGTGGTCTTCCTCGTGTTACCGAGCTCTTTGAGGCACGTAACCCGTCCAATCCCGCTATCGTCAGCGAAATTGACGGCGAGATTACGATGGGCAAGATCAAGCGAGGCAATCGCGAGATAATCGTCACTTCGAAGACAGGCGACGTGAAGCGCTATCTCATCCCCACCAGCAAGCAAATCCTTGTACAGGAGAACGACTTCGTGCGTGCCGGAACAGCTTTGAGCGACGGTGCCGTCACTCCTGCCGACATCCTTGCCATCAAGGGCCCCACAGCGGTGCAGGAATACATCGTCAACGAGGTTCAGGATGTCTATCGTCTGCAGGGCGTAAAGATCAACGACAAGCATTTCGAGATCATCGTTCGTCAGATGATGCGCAAGGTGCAGATAGTAGAAGCCGGCGACACTCGTTTCCTCGAGCAGCAGGTTGTTGACAAGCTGGAGTTCATGGATGAAAACGACCGTATCTGGGGCAAGAAGGTTGTCATCGATGCTGGTGACTCCGAGGTGCTTCAGAAAGGCCAGATTGTCACAGCCCGCAAGCTGCGCGACGAGAACAGTTCGCTCAAGCGCCGCGATATGCGCATCGTGCAGGTTCGCGATGCCGTTCCCGCAACGTCAACGCAGATTCTGCAGGGTATTACCCGCGCTGCATTGCAGACTACATCGTTCATGTCGGCTGCCTCCTTCCAGGAGACGACAAAGGTGCTCAACGACGCCGCTATCAACGGTAAGGTTGATTACCTGGAAGGCATGAAGGAGAATGTTATCTGCGGACATCTGATTCCTGCCGGAACTGGGCAGCGTGAATTTGAAAAGATTGTCGTAGGTTCTCGCGAGGACTATGAGCGCATGATGGCCAACCGCCAGACTATCACCGACTTCGATGATATGGAGGCAATGGAGACCATCAAGGATTAATCCCGAGATCCCAGAGGGGAAAGGGGCTGGATTTTTCCAGCCCCTTTGTTTTTTGAGGTATCGCATCAGATGAAGAGGGCGTCGCGCGGCAGAAAGAAAGCTTTGAAAAATTATGAAGAAAGAAGCGCGCGATATGAAGAAAGAATCTCGCCGTATGAAGAAAGAAAAAAATTTTTTCCCTTCTCAAAAAATTTTTATTTGTTCTCCAAAAATCAGAACGCCTTCTCCTCGCAAAAGATTCCTTTCCAGAAGAACTCTTATCCCTTTCCACGAGTAGTTCTTCCCTGAAAGCATATTTTTTGCGGAAAAAGAGAGCCGATGCTTTGCAGGAACGAAACTTTTTTCTATTTTTGTCTGTGTTAACACTAAAGATTCAAACGAAATGGAAAAAATGACTTTCGGAAAGGCTATTAAGACCTGCCTCAGCAAATATGCTGTTTTCACTGGCCGCGCACGTCGCGCCGAGTATTGGTACTTCGTCCTCTTCATGGTTTTAGTCAGCTGGGCGCTGAGCATCTGGAGTTCGGTGAAGCTGTTTCCTCTCTTTTTGGCCGATGGGCCTGGTGCGGCTGATGCGTGGACTAATCCCTTTGAAATCTTCGCTTTGGGCGGAGCCCCGATGGTTGTCAGCGGCGTCTTCTCACTTGCTATGCTTCTGCCGAGCCTCGCTGTCTTTGTGCGCCGCCTTCACGATACCAACCACAGCGGATGGTGGGTGCTGGCTTTCTACCTCTTTTATATAGTTGACTTGGTTTTGCTTGTTTTCTTTAGCGTGTATGTAGTGCAGATGTCCGGCGCGATGTCCGGCGCATTGTATGCTGTGATTTTTCTTGTTCTGTCGCTGGGGCTGTTGGCATTTGCTATCGTCCTGTTAGTATGGCTTTGCACCGCGGGAACAGTAGGGCCTAACAAATACGGGCCCGATCCAAAGGCATCGCCCGAGGAGAAACCTGTGGTGGACGTCCCCTTCACGGTAACTCCTGAGGAACCGGAGCCCGCGCAGGAGGAATAGGAACAGGAGAAAAGAGATTGTAGCGCGCGTTGTACATGCCCGTACCTCGCAAGCAGGAATACCGTAAAGACACTGAATATGAAAAGATTATTTGTTATCCTGATGCTGATGCCGCTTGTCGTGTCAGTCAGGGCGCAAGTGAAGGAAATCGTCAAGACAGGCGACACGACTGTCGAGGTTCATTATGCCGACGGGCAGACACGCTTGCTCGATTTCTACTCTCCCGATATCGTGCGCATCTTCCAGGATCCTTCAGGAGATTCCGTGCGCGACCCTCAGGCCAAGCCCGAAGCGAAGATACTCGTTGACAACCCGCGTAGATGGAGTGACAAGTTTCAGCTGAAGGTAGAGGGCCTTACTGTCAACACGCTGCTTATGCAGCTGACGTTTGACGAGCAGACAGGCTTGATGACGGCGGGGTATAAAACCGTTGAATTGTCCTTGAAGGGAGGCTCCTATAAGGTTCTCAGCGAAACAGCTCCCGTCAGCATCGAAAACCGCCAAACAACGGTACGCCTCTCCCGCACGGAGGAGGAGTGCTTCTACGGAGGAGGAATGCAGAACGGACGCTTCTCCCACGGGGGTAAGGTGATACAGATTGTCAACACCAACAACTGGACCGACGGCGGCGTCGCCAGCCCTACGCCCTTCTTCTGGAGCACAGCGGGCTACGGCATCTTGTTTCACACCTTCCAGCCGGGACGTTACGACTTCGGTGCCGCAAAGCCCGACGAGGTGGTGTTGACTCACAATGCCGACTACTTGGATATGTTCCTGATGGTTAATTGTCCTGGCGTGAGCTGTTTGCAAGGCTACTATCAGCTGACGGGCAAGCCCGTGCTGCTGCCGAAGTTCGGTTTCTACGAGGGACATCTCAACGCCTACAATCGTGACTACTGGAAGGAGACGGACGAGGGCGGCGTACCCTTCGAGGACGGCAAGCGCTACAAGGAAAGCCAGAAGCCCATTGCGGGAGGCATCCGCGAGAGCCTGAACGGAGAGCTCACCGACTCCCTCGGGCGTAGCAATTATCAGTTTTCAGCCCGCGCGGTTGTGGACCGTTATGCGGCGCACGATATGCCTCTCGGCTGGGTGCTGCCCAACGACGGCTACGGCGCAGGCTATGGGCAGACGGGCTCGTTGGAAGGAAATATCGACAACTTGCGGCAGTTTGGCGACTACGCCCGAGAGCACGGCGTGGAGATAGGGCTCTGGACACAGAGCGACCTTCATCCGAAGGAGGGCATCGAGCCGCTCCTCCAGCGCGACATTGTTGGCGAGGTGCGGGATGCTGGCGTGCGTGTGCTAAAGACTGACGTCGCCTGGGTGGGAGCTGGCTATAGCTTCGGCTTGAACGGCGTTGCCGACGTAGCAACAATCATGCCCGAAGAAGGAAACCACGCGCGTCCCTTCATCATCACCCTCGACGGCTGGGCAGGCACGCAGCGCTACGCAGGCCTCTGGAGCGGCGATCAGGTAGGCGGGCAATGGGAGTACATCCGCTTCCATATTCCTACATATATTGGCTCGGGACTCTCGGGGCAGCCCAACGTGGGAAGCGATATGGACGGCATTTTCGGCGGGAAGAATATCCCCGTCAACGTGCGCGACTTCCAATGGAAGACCTTTACCCCTATGGAGCTGAATATGGACGGCTGGGGTGCCAACGAAAAGTATCCGTATGCTTTGGGCGAGCGAGCCGAGGGCATCAACCGCTTCTGGCTGAAGACGAAAGCGATGCTGATGCCTTATACCTACAGTATCGCCTGGGGGGCAGCACGAGGAGGAAATCCTATGGTTCAGGCGATGTCCGATTATTTGCGGAATGCAGAAGAGCATAGATACTTTAATGTATTGCCCGTCCATATCGAAAACCTCCAGCAGATCGACGATTTGACGAAGTATCAATTTATGTATGGCCCGTACTTCCTTGTGGCGCCAATCTATCAAGACACGAAGATGGATGCGGATGGTAACGACATCCGCAACGGCATCTTCCTGCCCGAGGGATACTGGTATGATCCCTACCAAGGGGGCTATATCGAGGGAGGATGCATTCTCAATAGCTACAATGCTCCGCTGGAACTCATACCTTTCTTTATCCGCGAAGGAGCTGTCATTCCCTACACAGAGCCCCACAATCAGCCTCGCGACGTCGATTACAGCCATCGTTCCTACTTGGTAATACCCAGAAATAAGACTTGTTATATGGATTGGGCCGACCTTGTTGAGTACGACGACGACGGAACGACAGATGCCTATCTTCGAGGCGAGTATGCGGCAACGGCTTTGTCGAATAACTATGATGAGAAAAAGAAGGAGTTGGAAGTTTTCATTTATGCAACGAAAGGAAAATTCGATGGCTTTGTGCCTGAGAAAAGCACAACGATTCGCATTCAGGCTTCGGCAGCCCCGAAGAGCGTAACCGTCCGAAAATTCAAGAATGATAAGAAAAAGAAAGAAAGAGGGAAGAAGGTCGATGCAAAGTGGACGTACGAATATGGCTCGCTGATAATTGAAGTTCCCACGATGGATGTGACGAAGGAGGGACTTTATATCGTTTGCAAGGGCTTTGAGCTTCAGAAGTTGCTTCCGCTGGCAAAGAAGCACGGCACACTGGATGCACCGAGGGTTAAGTGGCAGACGACGGCCTACAAGGTGAAGACTTCGTGGGTGCTTCCGGAGAACGCCGACTATGCGGAAATCATGTTCAATGGTATGCGCTACACCACGCTGCGCGAAGGGGAGTTCCTCTTCGAGGATTTGAAACCCGAGACGAAGTACAACTTCCAGATACGCTACGTCAATGCTGACGGTGCCTCGAAGTGGATGTCCTTCAGCACTACCACCGATGCCAATCCGCTGGAGTTTGCTATTCAGGGCATCGAGGCAAAGACATCGTGCCCCAACCAGCGCGGCGAATACCTTTGGCACCTCTTCGACTTTGACGAGAGTACTGTCTGGCACACGGAATGGTTCCAGAAAGCCGTACCGTTCACGCTCGACATCGATTTGCGTTGCACTATCCAGCTGGATCGCCTTTACTACCTGCCGCGCGAGGATGCCGGGAACGGAACGCTGCTTGAGGGCTCGCTGGCTTATAGCATCGATGGCCAGACGTGGAGCACCCCGCAGCCCTTCCACTGGGAAGGCGACAGCCAGACGAAGGAACTGATTGTCGAAGGAGCTCCCAACGTGCGCTACCTGCGTATGAAGGTGACGCGCGGAAAAGGCGATTTCGGCTCGGGACGTCAGCTGTACGTCTTCCGCGTTCCCGGAACTGAAATTCTTCTGCCGGGAGACATCAACCACGATGGAAAAGTGGATATGGACGACTTCACCTCCTATATGAATTATACGGGTTTGCGCAAGGGCGATCCAGATTTCGACGGCTACGTGAGCGGAGGCGACATCAATTACAATGGGAAGATTGATGTGTATGACATCTCCGTCGTTGCCACACAGTTGCGTGGGGGTGCCGAGCGGTATGTGGAGCATTTCGACGGCTCGTTGCAACTGGAGAACAGCTCTGCAAAGCTGGAGGCAGGAGAGACGCTCGAAGTGAAGGTTCTCGGGAGCAATTTGCACGAGGTGAACGCCTTTGGCTTTGCTCTGCCGTATAGCGCTTCTGACTTGGAGTTCGTGGACATCACGCCCGTCAACTTGAAGGAGATGGAAAACCTGACCTTTGACCGCCTGCATGCCAACGGCGAGAAAGTCCTTTATCCCACGTTCGTAAACACGGGCGACAGGGAAACGCTCAGCGGGACAGGAGAGATATGCCGTATCCGGTTCCGCGCACGGCGCAGTTGTAAGGTTTCCTTAAAAGCGCGCGATGTCGTTCTTGTTGACAAGATCTTGAACACTCGTTAACGTCTGAAGAGTAAAGAGGAAAGGGAGGAGCAACAATCTCCTCCCTTTCATCTTTTTAAAGAAGTGGGCTTCCCGTTTTCCCTTTCTTTTTAAGGAGCCAGGTTTTCTGCTCTCTTGAGATAGTAATACCCGATGCGGCAGCGGAGACAGTCTTTTTTCTCGCAGTAGTTTCGTTTGAGCTGGATGAGTGCCTGGCTGTCAGCCGCATTGGTTACCTGCAGCCCGCAGTCGCGCCAATTGCGGATGATGTAATTGTTTTCCGCAGGCAGCTGCTCAAGCAGCGCGATGGCCTTGTCGCAATAGCTCTGCAGGTCTTTCCGGTGTCCGTAGGCAAAGAGGAAAGGAGCCACAGTGTTGATGAGCAGCAGGTTGAGCGTGCTGTCGCTCATCTGCTTGGGATAGTCTGTCGTAGGCGTGCTGCCGAAGGTGTAATGGGTGTTCCAGTAAGATGAGGCAGTGCAGCGGAGCAACGAGCACATCACCTCCTTGTCGGGCGCATCCAGCAGCTGCGATGATGTGACAGTCTCGTTGTGATAGAGCATTGCCAACTGTGCCATACGCACAAAGGGCGAACCGTCAGGACGCATACGTGCAAACTTCCATAGAGAGGGATTGATGGGTTCCAAGCTGAACTTATTCTTCAGGAAGGCATATTCCTTCTGGAGCTGCTGGTAGTAGGACTCGTTGCTTGCGCTCTCCCGATAATAGGGAGGGAGAATCTGCGGATCAAGCATGCCCGCTTGTCCGAAGAAAAAGGCTTCTACCTGCAGCAGGTTGTCTCGATGATGGTCTACAGCACGGAATGGTATGGAGCGCGCCCACGCATCGAAGGCTGTTCCATTGACACCGAAGCCGAAGTTATGGGCAAGCGTTGCAAAGAGGGCATCATCCCACGAGAGCTCATGCTCTTCATACCTCTGGCGTATCTGCTCATATCGGTCCTTGAGCCTCTCCACAAGCAGCGACGACAGGTAACTGTGAATCATCAGCTTGCTCAGGTCTCCCACCGATTGGTAGCAAGGGGGATAGTGGTCGATGGTGATGAGCTCGTGATAGCGCGAGCGGATAGCGTCGGGGATGTGTAGCTCCATTTGCGGGACGAGGAGCCCGTTTCGTCGGTGGATGGTAGCGTCCGACTCTTCCACCACGTGGAGGATGATGGAGTCGTAGCGCTCGTCTTCGTCATGATGGTGCAGGAACCAGTCGGAAGCCTTCAGATGGAGCTCTACATTACCTGCCCACGTGGTGCCGTCGATGACTACCTTTGCCCCTGAGAAGTCGGGGCCGGCATTCGGATTCGGCAAGCCGGGGTCGATGACTTCAACGGACTTTCCGTCGATAGTTTTCAGCGTGGTGAGCGGAAACAGACGGTGCTTCCAGACGTAGTGCAGCAACTCTTCCATGAGGCATTAGGATAATTTAGGAGCAAAAATAGGGATTTTTGCTGACAATTCCCTATTTTTGCAGCGAAAAGGTGGATTTTATCCCCTATAAAAAAACAAGCAAGATGAGAATAGCATTAATAGGATACGGTAAGATGGGCCACATGCTGGAAGAGACGGCACTCCGTCGCGGGCATGAGGTGGTAAGCATCATCGATGTGGACAACTTACAGGATTTCGACAGCGATGCCTTCCGCAGCGCCGACGTGGCCATAGAGTTCACCGCGCCGTCGGTTGCTTACGACAACGTGCGTCGCGCCTTTGCACAGGGCGTGAAGGTGGTGAGTGGCACTACCGGCTGGTACAAGGAGCACGAGGAGACATTGCGCGAGCTGTGCTCCGAGGGGGGGCACACGCTCTTCTGGAGTAGCAACTTCAGCGTGGGCGTAGCTTTGTTCCGTGCCGTGAACAGTCAGCTGGCAAGACTGATGAATGCTTTTCCCGACTATGAGGTGAGCATGGAAGAGACGCATCATGTCCATAAGCTCGATGCTCCCAGCGGAACAGCCATCACACTGCGCGATGATATCCTTCGCGAGCTGACTCGTGTGGATATGTTTCCTATTGCTAGCATCCGCGAAGGCGAAGTTCCGGGAATCCACACCGTCAGTTACGAGAGCGAGGCCGACACGATTGTCCTTACCCACTCGGCAAAAAACCGTTCGGGCTTCGCGCTGGGTGCTGTGCTGGCAGCGGAATATACGGCCCAGCATCAGGGACTTCTCGGTATGGAGGACTTGTTCCCGTGGATGGAGTAGTGTGACAAGTTAAAAAGTGTAATCATTGAAACCAAGCGGGCGGCGGACGCGTCTAATGCCCAAAGAAATATTTGATAATATGAAGAAAGAAGAAACGCCCGGGAAGGGAAAGAAATCGTTGAAGGCAACTCGCAAGCAATGGATAAAGTGCATCGTCGTGGTTGTACTCTACCTGGCCTTCCTTTATTGGATTAAGAGTTGGTGGGGATTGTTGGCTGTGCCGTTCATCGTCGATGCCTACATCACGAAACTCATTCCGTGGTCGTGGTGGAAGAACATCAAGAGCGGCTTTTGGCGCAGCGTGATGAGCTGGGTCGACGCCATCGTGTTCGCGCTCGTCGGCGTCTACTTCGCCAACCTCTACTGGTTCCAGAACTACACCATCCCCTCTTCTTCGTTGGAGAAGAGCCTACTCGTGGGCGATTATCTCTACGTGAGCAAGGTGGCCTATGGTCCTCGCAAGCCCATCACACCTCTCACTATGCCTCTCACGCAGCACACGATGCCGAAGTGGCTGGGAGGAGGCAAAAGCTATCTTGACAGGCCCCAATGGGACTACAAGCGCGTGAAGGGGTGGGGCGGGATAAAGCAAAACGACATCGTTGTCTTCAACTACCCCACGGGCGACTCTATTTTCACCAACCCGCAGTATCAGGCCGGCGACTACTACAAGTGGTGTAGCGATATCTCCGCTTCCATTCACGAGGGCTATCCCGTCACCGAGGGCATGAGCGCGCGGGAGGAGCGTCAGGCCTATGAACGGTTCCTTGCCGATGGGCGTAACTATGTGGCGCAACATCCCGAGGTCTTCGGCACCATCGACCATCGCCCTGTCGATCGTAGGGAGAACTACGTGAAGCGCTGTGTAGGACTGCCGGGACAGACACTCGAAATACGCGACAAGATCGTCTACCTCGACGGTGTGGCAAACAAGGAGCCCGACAACGTGCAGTACTTCTATCAGGTGACCACCACGCGCCCCATCACCGAGAAGATACGCCGCTCGCTGGGCATTAGCGTGGAAGACCTGCGCAACCACAACGCCGCTGGCACCGTCTACGGACTGCCGCTGACAGAGAAGATGATCGCTGCCTTGCAGAAGTACGACTTCGTGGCCGAGATCACTCCCATGCTCGAGAAAGAGGGCAACGGCCTTTATCCGCTCAACAAACACACAGGATGGAGCATCGACAACTATGGCCCCATCTGGATTCCCGCCAAGGGAACCACCGTCGAGCTTTCTCTTGACAACCTTCCCTTCTACGAGCGTCCCATCGGTGTGTACGAGGGTAACGAGCTTGTCGTCAAGGACAGCACCATCTACATCAACGGTGAGCCGGCAACTAGCTACACTTTCAAGATGGACTACTACTGGATGCAGGGCGACAACCGGCACAACAGCCTCGACAGCCGCTACTGGGGCTTCGTTCCCGAGGACCACATTGTCGGGAAGCCCCGTTTCATCTGGCTCTCGCTCGACAAAGACGTTCCCCTGTTCCAGGGTAAGGTGCGCTGGAAACGACTCTTTACCCCTGTGTCGAAGTACAACTAATATGCTGCTCTCCTCCGCCTATCTTCCTCCTGTCTGGTATGTTGCCAAGCTGGCAGCATGCGAGGGGCAGGAAGTGCGCATTGAGCAGTACGACCATTACTTGAAGCAGACCTACCGCAATCGCTGCTGCATCGTGGGCCCCACGGGCGTCCAGTCGCTCACCGTCCCTACCGAGAAAGGCACAGAGCAGAAAACCCTCATGCGCGACGTGCGCATCAGCGAACACGGCAACTGGCGTCATCTTCATTGGAACGCCCTCGTGTCGTCCTACGCCAGCACCCCCTTCTTCCTCTACTATGCCGATGACTTCCGCCCGTTCTATGAGCGCCGGTTCGAGTTCCTCTTCGACTTCAATCTCCAGCTCCTCGAGCTGGTGTGCCGTCTCATCGACATCCATCCCTTGCTGAAGCCCACCGAGTTGTTCTCTCCCGAAGGTGTGGAGGATGACTTCCGCGAGCTTATCCATCCGAAGCACGACTATCAGCTCGACAGCACGTTCCACCCCGCACCCTACTATCAGGTTTTCCGCGAGCGTACGGGGTTCATCCCCAACCTGAGCGTTGTCGATCTGTTGTTCAATATGGGCCCCGAAAGTTTGCTTGTTCTCCATGAAAGTTGTCGTTGACGAGAAAATCCCCTACCTGCAGGAGCCCCTTCGCACCATCGTCGACGATGTCGTTACCCTTCCTGCCTCTGACATCACTGCCCGCGCCGTCAGCGATGCCGACGCGCTCATTATCCGCACCCGCACCCGTGTCGGCGAGTCGTTGCTTGCCGGTAGTAAGGTCCGCTTTGTCGCTACTGCCACCATCGGCTACGATCACATCGATGTCGCCTACTGCCTGAAGCACGGCATCCGCTGGACCAATGCGCCCGGCTGCAACGCCTCCTCCGTGTGCCAGTATGTGGAGTGCGCCCTTCGGCTCATGCAGCACGAGGGGTTCCTCTCTCTCTCAGGCAGTACGCTGGGCGTGATAGGGGTAGGGCACGTGGGCTCCCTTGTTCGCGCGATGGCTCTCCGCCTGGGCATGAACGTTCTCTGCTGCGACCCTCCGCTGGAGGAGCAAGATCCCGGGAAGTACGTCTTCCATCGTATGGAGGAACTGCTTGAGCGCAGCGATGTCGTCACCTTCCACGTACCCCTGACGTATCAGGGAGCGCACGCCACCTGTCATTTGGCCGATAAGGCTTGGTTCTATCAGCTCCGCCGTCAGCCTCTTTTCATCAATACATCCCGCGGCGAGGTGGTCGATACAGAAGCGCTGAAGGAGGCATTGCGGCTGGGGCTTGTCCGTCAGGCTGTCATCGATGTTTGGGAAAACGAACCTCTTGTTGACAGGGAGCTCTTGTCGTTGGCGCGCATCACCACTCCCCACATTGCCGGCTACAGCGCCGACGGGAAGGCGTGCGCCTCGCAGATGTCGCTCGATGCCCTCAGCGCGTTCTTCGGCCTGCCCCGCGTGTCGGTGCCCCCGCTTCCTTTGGCAGAAGGGCCCTACGACATCGATGCCGACAGCCGTCGCCTGAAGGCGTCGCCCGAGCTGTTTGAGCAGCTCCGCAATCACTATCCCATCCGTCGCGAGTAGCCTTCTCAGTCAAAGTCCAAGTAGGGCTCCAGCCGCTTGACGTCCTCCTCCGAGAACACGTCGAGGAACGAGAGCTGTCGCAGGTTCCGTACCCTGCCGTCGCTCTTCCGAAGGTCCACGATGGCGCGGGCGCGGTAGTAGCCGATGTAGGGATGGTCTCTCAGCTCCTTCAGCGACGCGCGGTTCACGTGAATCTTCCTGCAGGGCTCGTCGCCCACGCAGAGCCAGTCGCCCAGGTTCTCCGGCAGGTTCTCAATCTCGTAGATCTGCTCCACCGAGTGGAAGCCGCCCAGCCTGTTGCGGTAGCCCACGATACGCTGCGCAAAGTAAGGCCCGATGCCGGGAATGCGCATTAGCAGCGCTGTGTCGGCGGTGTTCACGTCGACGACGGAGCCCTCCGGCAGCTTGTTCTCCATATACGCCTTGTAGGGGCTCTCCTTGCGCGGAGGAGCAGGCGTCAGCGAGTCATTGCGTGGCTGGTGATAGCCCTTGTGGCCGACGGCAGCCCTTTCGTTCGGCTCGTGGGGGATGAGGATGTAGGGGCGCAAACGCTGGAACGTCGCGGAGTCCATCCCGTAGATGCGTGCCAGATCGTCAGCCTTGCGGAACGAGCCTCCCGCCCTGCGGTACTTGACGATGTTCGACGCCACCCTCTCTGTCAGCCCCAGAGCGCGCAGCGTGGCAGAGTCCGCCTTGTTGGGATTGAAGGAGAAGAGCTCCGCAGGCATTCCCGTCGGGGCAGGAGCTGGGGAGTCGGCAACAGCAGCTTCCGTCGCCACCTTCCCGTCTGTCGCCTCCCGTTTCCCTTTCAGCAAGACGAGAAGCAAGACGATCATCAGCACGGCCACCAGCACCACGATGCCGCGCCGTTCCGAGCGGGGGAAGTAGAAGAAATCCTTCAGCATGAGAGCGATTACGCGCAAAATTTTTGTCAAAGGTACGTTTTTTTTCTTACTTTTGCAAAAAATCATCCCTATGCAACGGATTTGGAAGTTTCTCCGCACCTATAAGTTCTCCCTGCTTGTTGTCGCGCTCATTATCTACCTCTCGTTCTTCACCCCTCCCCACACCCGTCTGGGCGAGATCACCAATTTCGACAAGTTCGTGCACTTCAGCATGTACTTCTGCTTCTGCTGTGTCATCTGGGTGGAATACCTGCGCAGCCACAAGGTCTGCCGCGTGGGGCGCATGCTGCTGGGAGGGCTCCTGCTCCCCGTCCTCTTCAGCGGGCTCATCGAGTTGGGGCAGGCCCACCTCACTACCACCCGCTCGGGCGAATGGTGGGACTTCGCCTCCAACAGCGCCGGCGCCCTCTTCGCAGCCCTCCTCTGCCTCCTCTATGTCCGCACCCGCAAGATTCCCTGCCGCAAAGGCTGAGACAGAAGAATTTAGTTTTTTCGTGTAGTAATTTTCCTTCTCCATGTTGTTGTATCAACACGTTGATCTAACTGTCCCAACGTGATGATTCAACTGTCCCAACACGTTGATACAACTGTCCCAACGTGAAGGTACAACAACTTTTTTAGTAAAACGTCTTTTATGGTTACTTTATCAGCACCTTCTTGCCGTTGTGGATGTAGATGCCGGGGGTGTGGGGCTCGGCAGGCAGCTGCTGGCCTTGGAGGGTGTACCATCCGGCGGGAGTAGCGGAGGAGGCAGCGTCGGGCACGATGTCGACGGCGGTGGGGATGTAGGTGCCGGCGAGGTAGTCGTTTTCCATCTGGCGGAGCTCGTTCATAGCAAGGACGACGAAGAGGGCTGCGGAGCCCGTATGGGTGCCGGTGGTGGTGTAGACATTGAGATGACGGGAGTCGAGGCCCCAGCCGCGCAGGAAGTCGCGCAGGTGCTCCATGCAGAAGTAGGGCACCACCTCGTCGGTCTCGGAGTGGTAGAGCCAGAAGCGTGTGTCTTTGTTGGGGCGCCAGCCGGTGACGAGCGAGTTGTCGACGAGGGCGTCGTAGAGGGGCAGCAGCGGGCTGTCGGTACGGCTGAAATTGTCGGTAACGAGGATGTCGCTCACAGGCACGCCTGTCTCTTTATCGCCTCCCACGGTGTCGTAGATGTAGTGGTTGATGACGTCGGCGGCGTAGACTTTGGCGTTGAGCCACTCGATGGCTTTGGTGTCGAGGGGTGCGCGCAGGCAGTCGCTGTAGCTGACGGGGAGGCCGGCGCCTTCGATCTGTCCTTGTATGATGAGGGGGATGGCGCAGGGATACATGCTCCGCGCGCCGGGCACCATGAGGCTATCGAGCATGGCGCTGATGTCGTAGGGGCCGTCGCCGCAGAGGGTGTAGTCGATGTGGGAGATGGCGTCGGGCTCGGTGCCGTGCGTGTCGACATAGCGTTGTACAGCGATGGAGGAGTGCCCTCCCTGCGAGTAGCCGAGCTGGGCGAACAGGCCGCCGTAGGTGTAGCCCATGCGGGCGAGGAGGCGCCGGGCGGCACGCACGGCATCGACGTTGTTGCGGGCGATAGCGTCGGCCATGAGGTAGGCCTGGGGCTTGTCGGCGGTGGTGCCGAAGCCGTAGCCGTCGGGGCTGATGATGATGCAGCGAGGGCCCAGGAGCGCGAGGGGCGCCTCGATGTCCATGCTGGAGGTCTGCGTGGGGGCTTCGATGTCGCGCGTGATGGTGAAGTGGTTGCAGAGGATGAGCCCGCTGGCGTCGTACGTGCGGGAGCCGACGGTGAGGGGCTTGTTGTGCTCGAAGACGTCCTTGGGGAAGACGAGCGCTGCCGACAGGGTGACGGGCGTGGTGCCGTCGGGGGCTACGCTGGAGTAGGTGTAGTTGACCCTGTAGTAGGTCATGGGCAGCAGGAGGGGGGTGTACGACATCGCGGTGGTGTCGGTGATGACTTCTTCCTGTGCGCGGAGGCCGAGGCAGGTCAGGAGAAGCAGGGTGAGGATGAACGTGCGACGCAAAAAATAATAAATAATCAGATAAGGGCTAACGGGCTTTATAGGTTTTTTTGAAAAAACTTTCAACTTTGAACTCTGCACTCTACACTCGTTAGTCTTCGTTCTTCTCCTTGCGGGTGCGGCGCTTGCGGATGAGCTTCTTGAGGGGGTAGAGGACTTTGTTCTCGGCGACTCGGTGGGCCCACTCGGGCTTCTCCTTGATGAAGGAGGCGATGTGGCGCACGCGCTTGTCCTCGTGCATCTCGTTGATGTCGATCATGAGTCCTGTCTCCTCCACATCGCCGAACTCGTCGTTGATGGCGGTGCCGAAGATGCGCATCGTGGGCGAGAGGTTCATGTAGGCGTTGACGAGCGGGGGGATGTTGCACCCCAGACGGCGCACGGCGGCGTTGAGCAGCTTGTAGTCGGCCTTGAAGTCGTCTTCGTAGGTCACCACGTCGAGTTCTTCGGCAGGATGGTCGAGGAGGAGAGGGTGGTGGGGGTAGATGAGGTGCTCACGGTCGCCGAAGTGCTTGTCGAGGAAGTGGAGGATGAGGTCGCGGGCGTAGCGCTTGTAGTCGGGATACATGGTCATCTTGCCGAAGAAGTAGTGGGCGTCGGGGAGCACGACCATGAGGGCTGCGAGGCCGTCGAAGAGGTTGTCGAGGGCGAAGAGTCCCTTGGTGTCGGCACGCGAGGCCTGATACTCGACGGCTACGAACGAGCGTCCCAGCTCGACGGTCTTGGGCAGGTAGTCCTTGATGAACGTGTCGGAGAAGTGGAACAGATGGCTCGTGGCGATGATGGGCTGCCCGTCGGCATCGAAGCGGATGTCGGGCCCATAGATGAAGCGGTAGCCGCCGATGATCTCCTCGGCATCGGGGTTCCAGACGATGAGCTGCTTGCAGGGCGGGTCCATCGTGTCGAAGCGGTCGATGTCGGCGCTCAGCCCGGTGCCTCCTCCTCCCTGGCGGAAGGCTATCTCGCGCAGGCGGCCTATCTCCTGCATGACGTTGGGCGAGTCGGCAGCGGTGCAGACGTAGAGGATATTGCTTCCGCGGTTGGTGTTGCGCAGACGTTTGTCTTCGGTGAGCTCTTGCTTCAGAAGCTCGCGTGGAATGGGGTCGATAATCTTTTCCATAAGCTTATTTTGCTGGCGCAAGGCCGTAGACGATATCCTGGACGTAGGAGGCCCACTCGGCTGGTTTCTTTGTCTTGTCGAATGTCTCCCACGCGAGGGGCTTGCCGATGTAGATGCGGAATGTCTTTCCGCGATGGCGGAACATCTCGTCGACGAGGAAGAGCATGGCTATGTTGAACTTGATGTGGAAGAACTTGCACAGGTTGGCGATGTTGTAGAAGCGGTTGGAGTTGCGCCCCTCGAAGTAGATGGGCACCACGTCGCGCTGGTACTGCATGCTCTTCTGGATGAAGGTCTTCTTCCACGGGAGGTCCTTGATGACGCCCTTGCGCTTGCGCGAGCAGAGCTGCGCGGGGAACATGATGACCTGGTCGTTGCCGCTGAAGATGGAGTCGACCTGCTGGGGCATGTTGCGCGCCTGCCCGCCCATCTGGTTGACGGGCACGCTGAGGGGTGCCAGCGGGGGCAGGGCCATGAGGAAGCTGTTGACAAGATAGCGGATGTGGTCGTCGTAGTGGTCGGCGATGATGCGTCCGATGGCTACGCCGTCGGGGCCTCCCAGCGGATGGTTGCTGACAAACGTGTAGAGCTTGTCCTTCGGGGGGAGGTTCTCCTCTCCGTGCACGTCAAGGGTTATGTTGAGCTCTTTGAGCGTGTTGCGGAGGAAATCCGCACCCTCCATGTTGGGGTATTTGGCAAAGAACTCGTTGAACTCGTCTTCGTGGAGAATCTTGCGGAAGTACTTCAGCAGGGGAGGCCAGATCTTGGCGTCTTTGCCTATCTTGCTGCGGATGATTTTCTCCACATCAATCACTTTGGGTATCTGTTCGCTCATGGTGTCGGTCTTACTGTTACTGCAATTATGCGGCAAAAATAAAACATTTTTAAAGGAAACGAATGTTTTTCGCGCGATTTTATCTGAAAAAGTGGATTTGCCTACTCCAGATAGAAGAGCTCGGGCAGGGGGATGGAGACGGGGGAGTTGTCGGGGTTGACCTCCATGATGTCGGCCATATAGTCCCACCATTTCTGCACGATGGGGTTGTCGCCCTGGTCTTGCGAGCCTTTGTCGCCCTCCACTTTCTGCACGGCGAACAGGATGTTGGTGTCTCGGTCCCAGAAGATGCTGTAGTCGTACACGCCGCTCTCGCGGAGCAGCTTTTTCATCTCGGGCCACAGGGCAGCGTGCCTGCGGGCGTACTCTTCTTCGAATCCTGGTTTCAGGAACATCTTGAAAGCTTCTCTTTTCATAAGCAGATATGTTGTTAGGATGAATACATACGGTCGTTTCCCTTCTTCCCGCGCCCTTATTTGTCGGGTCCGAAGTAGAATCCCGGCTCGGGCGGCTGGTTGTAGGCGACGTTCTGCGCGGCGATGCTGAGGCGGTATGTGCGGTCCTGCATGAAGGTGACGAAGCGATAGTCGGTGGGGATGGGGGAGACGTAGAGCCGCAGGGCTGTGTTGTCGGTCGTGCGCGCCAGCACCTCCTCGCGCCAGTCGCCCACGATGTCGCCCGCGAGGCAGGGGTTGGCCTTCGTGCCGTTGTTGCGTGTCACGCCCTCGGGGCGCAGCAAGGGCTCGCACTCGCCCGTCTGCCAGTTGTACTTCGTGATGTTCACCCCGTCGAGCAGCTCGCGCAGCAGGTCCCCGTCCCACCAGACGGCCATGTTGGTGGTGAGCCCTCGCGGCTGACTGTTGACGATGTCGCCCCGTATGTTGCGTATGCCTCCCGATGCCGAGCTCCACATCTCCCACCCGTAGCTCGTGGGGTCGATGTCGGCAGCCATGCAGCGCCCGACGTCTTCCTGGGCGTTGATCTGGAAGAGGATCTCTCCCGTGCGGGCGTCGCGGAACGTGGAGCCGCTGCCGTGCGACTCGTGGCATTGCCACACCTGCAGGCCCTTCAGCGAGGGGGCGAACTTCGTCAGGTGCATAGCGTCGCCGTGTCCCAGACGTGTGCTGTAGAGCCCTGTGCCGTCGTGGTCGATGGTGCACGAGCCGTAGACGATCTCGTCGCAGCCGTCGGCGTCGATGTCTCCCACGCGGATGTTATGGTTGCCCTGCCCCGCGTAGGCCTCGTTGCCGGGCTGCGAGGAGTCGAACACCCAGCGGGGGACGAGCGCCACGCCGTCCCA
Source organism: Bacteroidaceae bacterium (assembly GCA_017615125.1). Classification (GTDB taxonomy): domain Bacteria; phylum Bacteroidota; class Bacteroidia; order Bacteroidales; family Bacteroidaceae; genus UBA1189. The sequence goes on along the minus strand of JAGAAS010000033.1, from coordinate 5,123 downwards.
GTCGTAGGCGACGAGCACGCTGCGGGTGTAGTAGCCGCGACACATCACCACGCTGGGGCGCGAGCCGTCGAGGTAGGCGACGCAGGCCAGATACCTGTCGCTGCGGTTCCCCTTCGTGTCGCCCCACACGTTGAGGTCCCCGCGCGGAGGAAGGTAGTCGGTAGTGAAGAGGGCCTCGCCCGTGAGTCCAGAGAAGACGGTGAGGTATTCGTTGCCCGTGAGGATGTGTCCCTGGCGCGGCGGCTTCCGCTTCCAGAGGTTGGCGTTCATGTCGCCGGCTCCCCTGCGCGGAGGTCTTCCTGCCGCGAGGCTGTCGCCCTGCTTGCGGGCGGCGAACGTGGAGTCCTGCTGCCAGAAGCGGCGCATCCACTCCTCGCGCTGGCGTCGGTTGGCCTCGTCGATGCTGTCGAGGCGCTGCTCCTCCTCCGGCGTGAGCGTGTCGCCCGGGCAGCGGTAGTCGGCAGCAGCGTCGCCGATGACGTGTCCCAGCCCGTCGCGGGTGCCGTCGGAGGTTTTCATCACCACTTCGGCACAGCCGTCGCCGTCGAGGTCGTACACCATGAACTGCGTGTAGTGGGCTCCGGCGCGTATGTTAATGCCCATGTCGATGCGCCAGAGCCGCTCGCCGCTGAGGCGGTAGCAGTCGAAGAGCACGTTGCCCGTGTACCCGTCGTGGGCGTTGTCGTGGGCGTTGGTAGGCTCCCACTTGAGGATGATTTCGTATTCGCCGTCACCGTCAACGTCGCCCACCGAGGCATCGTTGGCGGTGTAGGTATAGGGCGTCCCGTCGGGCGAGGTGCCTCCCTCGGGTGTCTGCAGGGGTATGTCGACATAGCCTATGGGCGCATGCGCGGGGAGCGTGTAGGCTCCAGCGGGCGCCTTCCCCTTGTGGGGGCGCACCTCGTAGAGGGCGTCGGTGGCGGCGTGGAAGTCGTCGGTGAAGCAGGTGGCGTCTTTGAGGGGTTTCTTTGTCAACTTCTGTCCGTTGCGGAACACGTCGAAGGCTATCGAGGGCTCGTCGTCGGCCAGCAGGCGCCAGCTGACGAAGACGTGTGTGTCGTCCTGGCGGATGGCCACCACACCGCGCCCCAGCTCTTCCTTTGCCTGCGAGGGCAGCGACAGGCACATCATCGTGAGCAGCGTTCCGACGGCGCAGAGCAGCACTTGCGGGAGTCTCTTTTTCATGGTCTTACATCTTTTCCGCATCAAAAGTAAGGTTTCTATTTGAAAAAAGCGTGTTTTTCTTCCTTTTTTCAACGAAGAGGCCTTTTTTTTGGTGCAAAGGGCGTGTTCTCGAAAAAAAGACTATCTTTGCACAACCGATTATTCACGTACCTATGAAAAAGATCCCATTTCTCCTCCTCCTGGCTGCATGCGTCTCGGGCTTGCCCTTCATCGCCGGCGCGCAGGAGCTCCCCTCGCAGGCCGACATCCTTCGGACGATGGTGCTCACCAACGACTACTTCATGAAGCTCACCCCCGATCCGGGCGCACCCACCTTCGGCGGAGGCAAGGAGCGCACCAGCAACCTGTGGACGCGTGCCGTCTACTACGAGGGGCTGATGGCGCTCGTGGGCATCGCTCCCGAGCAGCGCTACATCGACTACATCCTCCAGTGGGGTGAGGCGCACCACTGGGCGCCGCGCGGCAGCTTGAGCACCCATAATGCCGACAACCAATGCTGCTGTCAGACCTACCTCGACATGTACGAGCTCATGCAGGACCCTCGCATGTTCGCCAACGTGAAAATCAACATCGACGCCTGCGTCAACAACCCGCAGGCGCACGACTGGTGGTGGATCGACGCCATCCAGATGGCGATGCCCGTCTATGCCAAGATGGGACGCATCACGGGCGAGCAGCGCTACTGGGACAAGATGTGGGACTTCTACCACTACACCCGCGACGTGCACGACGGCACGGGCATGTTCAACCCCAAGGACGGCCTCTGGTGGCGTGATCATGACTACAACGCCCCTTACGTCGAGCCCAACGGCGAGGACTGCTACTGGAGTCGCGGCAACGGCTGGGTGCTGGCAGCGCTCGTGCGCGTGCTCAACGAGATACCCTCCAGCGAGAAGCACTACAAGCAGTACCTCCGCGACTTCAAGGCGATGTGTAAGGCTTTGAAGGCCGTGCAGCGCGACGACGGTCTGTGGAACGTGAGCCTGCACGACGACACCCACTTCGGCGGCAAGGAGATCACGGGCACGTCGCTCTTCACCTACGGCATCGCCTGGGGCATCCGCAAGGGGTTCCTCAGCGAGAAGGACTACCTCCCCGTCGTCACACGCGCCTGGAATGCGATGGTCACCGATGCCGTGCACGCCGACGGCTTCCTCGGCTTCGTGCAGGGAACGGGCAAGGACCCCTCAGCAGGACAGCCCGTCACCTACGACTCGAAGCCCGACTTCGAGGACTACGGCCTCGGCTGCTTCCTCCTGGCAGGCAGCGAGCTCTTCAAGCTCCGTGCCGACGAGGTGCCCGCCGCGCAGGTACCCCGCACCGTGCGCTGATGAGCGTGGAAGCCTACCCCTAACCAGGGTGCTACAGCACACTCCTTGGGCGAGATAAACCTCGCGTCGTCGCAAGCACAGCCACATTCAGTGGCTGCGCCCCAAAAGGAGGGGAACTCTAAGTCCTTCCCTTTGGGGAGGATTTAGGAGGGGCTTGCCTCCTGTTATTCCCCTATCTCCTCCACCTTGCCGATGAAGAGGGTGTTGTGGCATGCGTTGTCGCGCACGCAGAAGACGAACGCGTGGTCGGCGTTGAACTCCACGGGCTGTTTCGGCGTGGGGTCGAAGCCGGCGTTCTTCTCCATCCCTATCGTCGTCACAGCAGCCATCTCTGTGCCTGTCTCATAGACCGAGACGGAGACATCCTGGTTGATGAACGCTATTATCAGCTCGTCGTTGATGCCGCTCAGGGCGCCTGGCACGAACACCTTCCGTATGCCCAGCTCAGGTAGGAAGTCCTTCAGCTCGTTCGTCGTCTTGAAGTTGAACTTGGGCAGGCTCACCTTCACCGGGCAGCTCTTCGTCGCCAGTTCCCAGTCGATGTTGCCCACGATGTCGTCGGCCGTGCGCCCCTTCTTCGGCAGCGCCACGAGCATGCTGAACGAGCGGTACTTCATCGGCATCTCCAGCAGCTGGTAGTCGTCGGTCTCCCCGTACGCGAAGTCCTTCGTCTGCCCCATCATGCTGATGGTCTGCTTCTTGCCACCCGAGCTCGTGAACGTCTCCTTCCTCGTCATCGCCTCCTCGAAGGGCTCCTGCCAGAGGGCGCCCAGCCACGTGGCGTTAGCCAGCACCATCCGCGTGTCGCTCGTCAGGGGGAGGTTGAGCTCCTTGATGCAGCCGAACGTGTGGATGTCGGCCCAGCGGCAGATGGAGTCCTTGGCCTCCTTCGTCTTGCGGATGAAGTCGAGGTGCCCCATCTCGGCATCGTAGTAGGTCTGGTTCGTGTGGATGAAGTCGGGGTTGATGGGATAGTCCTTCTGCGCCCACATGGCGTTGGCGAGGCACACGTTGCCCGTCGTCTCGAGGGCGTCGCGCAGCTTGTGGTACCACGCGTTCATGTCGTCGATGCCCGTACCCTCGCCGGCGATGACCGACAATAGCTCCTTCTGCGCCTCCGTCTCCACGCCGTTGGCAAGCATGCCGAGGGCTATCTCCAGGCTCAGGGGCGAGAGGCACACGTTCTCGTCTTTCTTCGCCTTCTTGCACACCTCTGCGAAGAGGTCGTCGGCAAACGATGTGCCCGCCTGGGCAAGCGCCTGTTCCGCCCTCGACGCCTTCAGCAGGAGGGGTGTGGCGTTCTCGATGCGCTCCTTCACGTCCGTAGGCGTTGGGCGCGGATTGTCGTCGGGCTCAATGGGCGACTCGCAGCTGCCCAGCAGCAGCGCTGCCAGCACGACGAGGGAATACAAACCAGTCTTTTTCATAGTGCTACAAATATCTTTTTGGTTAGATTGACATCCATTCATCACCTATAAAATGCAGGAACGCGCAAAATACGGCACCACTCTGCCGGTTTTTTTCCCTGTTCCCTGCCTCAGGCGCAAAGGTAAGGCAAAAAAGCGATTCCTCGGGCGAAAAACGAAAATAAATCTTATAGATTGACGGCGCCCCCTGCGGGGTCGGAAATCTTACAAAAATCGATATAAAAAATCATACACAACGTATCCTGTCTGTCGTTTGTCGTACTTCGTCCTGTCTGCCTCCTGCACGGCTGAGCTCATGCAAGCCTGGCTCTGCCCTGCAGTATGCCGACCATCCATCGGTTCCGATGGCTTGACAAACGACAGACGGGCTGAATGCAAACACGGCAAGCGAGAACTCATTAATAATACGTGGAAAAATTCTTCCGCAGGCAGATAGCAATCAGGCAGCAGACAATCGGTGCGCAGCCTGCGGCGGGACAGCGATTCGTTTTCTGCCTTCGTCCAGACGAAGGACGTTCTTTCCAGCAGGACAATGCCAGGCTTGCATGAGCGATGACATGCGGGAAAAACGTGAAAAGCGAAGCTTGAAAACGAAGGGGTGTCATGTCGCAGATAGATTTTTGATAGATTTTCGAACCGATTTTTGTAAGATTTCCGGCTCCTCTTTGGGGAGACGCCATAAAAGAATTCGTTAAATTCGAGAAATTCGTGTTCGGAAAAATATGAAGAAAGAATCTCGCGTGCTCGAGAAGGGAAAAATCTTTTTTCTTTCTTCATAATTCTTTTTTCTCCTAGCATAATTCGGCGGAGAAAGAGTTCCAGCTTTCGAGAAAAAACGCATACATGTGATGCAATAAAGCGCCTTTTCGCTCCCGAATCTAGTCACTTGAGGGTCAGTTCTGCCAGTTTACACCCTCAAAAGTGAGTTTTGGTATCAGTTTTCCGCAGCGAGACATGAGCGCCAAGTAGAGAAAAAAGTGTTAAAACAAGGGGTTTGTGCCTGTTTTTTGATGCCAAAAAGGCCGTTTTTGGAGCCTCATTTGTCCTTTTTTGGGACTTCCGAGAAATTACTTAAAATGTATATCACTGTTTTACAGCCTTTTAGGAGAGTCTTTGTTCCAGTTCCAGTTGTTCCAGTTATTTTTCGAGGGGGTATCTAACTCCCTCCTTTCTATATATT
>JAGAAS010000032.1 GCA_017615125.1 Bacteroidaceae bacterium | reverse complement strand
TCATACGGCGAGATGTAGAAAGAAAAAATCACCCCCCTCAGAAGATACTCCTGACAGCTTAAATCTTCCGACTCAGAAAACAAAAAAATTCGCCATAAGGCACGATTATTCCGACAAAAAGCAGTACTTTTACAACCCGAAATCAACTACCTAACGTATGAAAAGAGACAACGAAATTTTCAACCTCATCGAAGAGGAGCACCAGCGCCAATTAAAGGGCATCGAGCTTATTGCATCCGAGAACTTCGTCAGCGACCAAGTGATGGAGGCTATGGGATCGTACATGACCAACAAATACGCCGAAGGCTATCCTGCCAAACGCTACTACGGCGGTTGCGAAGTGGTGGACAAGAGTGAGAATCTCGCCATCGAGCGTGTTTGCAAGCTCTTCGGCGCAGAGTATGCCAACGTGCAACCCCACTCAGGCGCACAGGCCAACGCAGCCGTGTTCCTCGCCTGCCTCGAAGCCGGCGACAAGTTCATGGGACTCAACCTCAGTCACGGAGGACACCTCTCGCACGGTTCGCCCGTCAACACCAGCGGCATCATCTATCACGCGTGCGCGTATAATTTAAATAAGGAGACAGGACGCGTCGACTACGACGAGATGGAAGAAATAGCCCTTCGCGAACGTCCCAAGATGATCATCGGAGGAGGCTCCGCCTACAGCCGCGAATGGGACTACGCTCGTATGCGTAAGATTGCAGACGAGATAGGAGCCATCCTGATGGTGGATATGGCCCATCCTGCCGGGCTCATCGCTGCCGGGCTGCTCGACAATCCTCTCAAGTACGCCCATATTGTCACCTCCACCACGCACAAAACGCTGCGCGGCCCACGCGGAGGTATCATCCTCATGGGCAAGGACTTCGAGAATCCTTGGGGAAAGTGCACACCGAAGGGCGAAGTCAAGATGATGTCAGCTCTTCTCAACAGCGCTGTCTTCCCAGGCATTCAGGGAGGTCCTCTCGAGCACGTTATCGCAGCCAAAGCCGTTGCCTTCGGCGAAGCACTCCAGCCCGAGTTCAAAGTCTATCAGCAGCAAGTAAAGAAGAACGCTGCCCGTCTGGCCGACGAGCTGATGAAGCGAGGCTTCAACATCGTCAGCGGAGGAACCGACAACCACTCGATGCTTGTCGACCTGCGCAGCAAGTATCCTGAGCTCACAGGAAAGGTTGCCGAGAAGGCACTCGTCGCAGCCGACATAACGGCAAACAAAAATATGGTTCCCTTCGACTCTCGCAGCGCATTCCAGACAAGCGGCATCCGCTTAGGAACTCCTGCTATCACCACGCGCGGAGCAAAGGAAGATCTGATGGTGGAAATCGCCTCGCTCATCGAGACGGTACTCAACGCTCCCGAGGACGAGAACGTCATTGCAAAGGTTCGTGCCCACGTCAACGACCTGATGAAGGGCTACCCGCTCTTTGCCTGGTAAGCAACCTCATTTACAGAAAAGAGAAATCCGACAGGTCTCCCGACTATTTTCAGAAGGATTTCTCTTTTCTTTTCCTACATCCCAATAGTCTAAACCAGAAAAAACATGATCAACCAGCAACTACTCCATCCCGAGAGCATCGTCGTAGTAGGAGGCTCAAACAATACACACAAGCCAGGAGGTGCCGTTGTGCGCAACCTTCTCGCAGGCAACTACGCAGGAACCCTCCGCATCATCAACCCTAAAGAGGACGAAGTGCAGGGAATCAAGGTGTTCCACGATGCAAAGGAACTGCCTCCGACAGATCTCGCCATCCTCGTGGTGCCGGCTCAGCTGTGTCCCTCCTACGTCGAACAGCTGGCAAGCGAAAAGGGCGTGCGCGCCTTTATTATCATCTCGGCTGGCTTCAGCGAGGAGACGAAGACAGGCGCAGAGCTTGAGCAGCAAATCCTTGACACCTGCGAGCGCTACGGAGCAGCCCTCATCGGGCCTAACTGCATCGGACTGCTCAACGCCAATCATCATAGCGTCTTCACCAAGCCCATTCCCCGCTTGACGCCCGAGGGAGCCGACTTCATTAGCGGCAGCGGTGCTACAGCTGTCTTCATTCTCGAGTCCGCTGTCACGAAAGGGTTGGCGTTTAACTCCGTATGGAGCGTGGGAAACGGCAAGCAGATAGGTATTGAGGATGTGCTCGAATATATGGATCAGCACTTCAATCCGGAAACCGATTCGCACGTCAAGTTGCTATACATCGAAAACGTCTCCAATCCCGACAAGCTATTGTTTCACGCCAGCTCACTCATCCGGAAGGGCTGCCGCATAGCTGCTATCAAAGCAGGCTCGAGTGAAAGCGGGAGCCGTGCGGCATCGTCACACACGGGAGCCATCGCCTCCAGCGACAGCGCTGTGGAAGCACTCTTCCGCAAGGCAGGCATCGTGCGCTGCTTCTCGCGAGAGGAGCTCACTACCGTAGGCTCCATCTTCATGCTGCCGGAACTGAAGGGCAAGAACTTCGCTATCGTCACACATGCCGGAGGGCCTGGCGTGATGCTCACCGATGCTCTCTCCAAAGGCGGACTTTGTGTCCCCAAGCTGGAAGGGCCCGACGTGGATGAACTGAAAACAAAGCTCTACCCAGGTGCTGCTGTCAGCAACCCCATCGACATCCTTGCTACGGGCACACCCGAACATCTGGCTATCGCTATTGACTACTGCGAGCATAAGTTTACTAACATCGATGCCATCTTTGTCATCTTCGGCACGCCAGGTCTTGTGACGCTTTACAAGGCATACGATGTCCTGCATCAGAAAATCCTCGAATGCAAGAAGCCTATCTTCCCCATCCTCCCCAGCCTGCATACAGCAGGACCTGAAGTGGAGGAATTCCTGAAGAAAGGACACGTCAACTTCAGCGACGAGGTGACGCTTGCTACGGCTCTCACGCAGATCATGAAGACGCCTGCCCCCGCTTCATCGGAGATAGAGCTCTACGGCGTTGACGTCATCCGCATTCGAAGTATCATCGACGCGATAAAGGACAACGGATATATCCCTCCGCAGAGCGTGCGCGAGCTGCTCACATGTGCCGGCATACCGATGGTTGCTGAAAAGGTCTCGGCAGACAAAGAGGAGATTCTGAGTTTTGCTGAGCAGACAGGCTTCCCCGTAGTAGCAAAGGTCGTAGGGCCTATCCATAAGAGCGATGTGGGAGGCGTGACGCTCAACATACGCTCTCGCGAGCATCTCGCCTTTGAGTTCGACAGGCTCATGAAGATTCCCGATGCAACAGGGGTTATGGTTCAGCAGATGTTGAGCGGCACAGAACTCTTCATCGGAGCCAAATATGAACCGCGCTTTGGACATGTGGTGCTCTGCGGGCTTGGGGGCATCTTCGTCGAAGTGCTCAAGGACGTCAGCAGCGGCCTCGCGCCCCTATCCTACGCCGAAGCATACTCCATGATTCGTTCCCTCAGAGGCTACCGCATCATCAAAGGAACACGTGGAAAGGAGGGAATCAACGAGCAGAAATTTGCCGAAATCATTGTGCGTCTATCAACACTGCTCCGCTTTGCTACCGAGATTAAAGAAATCGATATCAACCCGCTGCTTGCTTCTGGCAACAACATCACAGCCGTTGACGCCCGCATCCTCATCGTAAAATCAGACACCTAAGTCCTTTTTCATGAAAACTGCCCACCCCTTTTCCGTTTACGTCCTCATTGCGATATTATGCGTTCTCCCTAAGGTGGCTTTTGCTCAGGAGACGTTCCGTAACCCAGTTATCCCGCATAACTGCCCCGACCCTACGGTGATTGATGATCGTGCCCGCACAGGCTGGTTCTATGCCTACAGCACGATGTCAAATAAGGCAGAATGCAGCGGAGACCCTACGGCAAGAGGTTCAGTCGTTATGCCTATCTATCGTTCAAAGGATCTTGTCAACTGGGAATTCGTGGGCGACGGTTTTCCCGACGGGCTTCCTACATGGCGTAAGGGCGCCCGGCTCTGGGCTCCCGATATCAACTACGTTGACGGCCATTACGTCTTGTATTATGCAATGGGTGTATGGGGAGACTTGGTGGCTTCCGCCAGCGGCGTTGCTGTCAGCGACAGCCCTATAGGACCTTTCCAAGACAAAGGACTGCTTGTCGACTACGGTACTATCGGAGTGATGAACAGCATCGACCCAAATCTCTTCGTCTATCACAAAAAGAAATATCTTATCTGGGGCAGTCTTGGAAAAGGTTCCGGTGTTTGGGGTATCCGTTTAAGCAAGGATGGTCTCTCGTTAAAGAAAGGAGCCAAGCCCGTGCAGCTCGGAGCAGACAACATGGAGGGTTCCTACATGGTTCGTCGGGGAAAATGGTGCTATCTTTTCACCTCGCGCGGCAGCTGTTGCGAAGGGGCACGAAGCACCTATCACATGCTTGTTGCCCGCTCGCGCAAGCCGCTTGGCAAGTTTGTCGGGCGCGAGGGGGAATCGCTGCTGGATCATGACTATCCTAATGTCATCCTTAGCGGAACTGCCGATAGTCTTTTCGTCGGCACAGGCCACAACGCACAGATTATCACCGACGATGCGGGACAAGACTGGATGCTCTACCACGCCTTCTGGCGGGAGAACGGATACAAAGGCCGCGTCATGAATCTCGACCGTATCGTCTGGTCCGACGACGGTTGGCCTGCTTTCCCAGGCGGGCATCCCTCTGCCGAGCAGCAGAAGCCCTTCTTCAAATAAAAGGAAAGAAATCGCAGGAACGTTAGCGTCTCGTTTCGCCTACCGATTATTTATACACATCGTCGGCAGAGATATTCCATACGGGAATCTCCTTGCTCTCCAGCGTCACATCGAGGAACGTGCGTCGTTTGTCCATTACGTCTTCCTCGATGAACTGATTGATTTCGTCCATGCTTTCTCCGATGATGCTGGCTATCTCGTGCCCGTGGTCCTTGTGGCGATAGAATCGAAGAGGATAGCCGTACTTCTTATACCGCTCGGCAATGCTATTCGAGCCGAAGAAGCCCACACTAAGCACCTGAATGCGGTCGTAGACAACAAGCTTGTCGCTGGTTCCGTGCATCATAAGCGTTGGGCAAGGGGGTTCTTTGAAACGCAATTTTCCTTTTGTGGAGAACACAGCGCCGGCAAACGACATCACACCCGCATAGTGGAAGTCTTTCGGGAGGATTCGTGTAGGACGTGTGTGATTGGACAATTCATAAATAGTCTGCATGCAGACGATAGCGCCGGCAGACGAGCCAAGCAGCACGATGTTGGAAGCATCCACGCCTACTTGTGAGCCGTAGCGGGTGAGCCAGAGTGTAGCAGCCAGCAAGTCTTCCGCACCCATCATGATGGCATTCTGAAGCACTTTCGCCTGCCCTACTCCCATTTTGTGAACGCCTTTCAGCCCCAGACGGTAGTCGATAGCAACAACGCGGTAGCCTGCGTTAATAAGCTTATGGTAATATTCGCGATTATAGCCGTCGTCGCGGCTCCCGCCAATGAATCCTCCTCCGAACACAAAGAGGATAGTAGGCTTCTGCTTGCCGCGATATGTCGTCTCACTCCCTGCAGCAGGGTGGTAGATATCCAGTTTTAGCGTATCCGACTCACGGATAGCATAAGTAAAAGTCATATCGGCAACAGCCTTCGGCTTTTCTGCCTTCTCAGATGAAGCTGTATGGTTCTCCTGTGCCCGCAAAGGAGACACTCCCAAGCACACAAAGAGGGACATCACCGTCAACCATTTCCCAAACAAAATAATATGTTTCATAGTTCTATAAGTTCAATGAATTAATCTGATTGGGCGGCAAAAGTACAACAGAACAACGACATACGCAACATAATCCATCAGAAAAGCACCTTTAAGCATCCAAAGCTGCCTTCAAATGAACTTTGTAGACATAAGAAGTCGATAGTTTAACTTCCCCATCGCGGAGTTAAACTCTACGGTAGCGGAGTTAAAGAATAAAATGATAAAGTTAAACTTTATGATTGTGTCGTTAAACTTTAAAAGATACACATATTCCTATATTTAGGAAGAATGAAAAAGGGTGCTCCG
>JAGAAS010000031.1 GCA_017615125.1 Bacteroidaceae bacterium | reverse complement strand
TTCTTAATGAAGATAGGGTTTAACCCTATCATCCCTGGGTGAATTCCAGAGTGGCCAAATGGGGCAGACTGTAAATCTGCTGTCTCTCGACTTCGGTGGTTCGAATCCATCTTCACCCACAAATGAAAAGAGGTTTCCAGTAGGACTGGGAACCTCTTTTCGCATACTATCCTCGTGCCTTTTAGGGCAAAACGTCGGATTTTATTCTACGCCGGGAACGATGAGCTTGTAGCCCTTTCCGTGAATGTTGATAATCTCTACGGTTTCGTCATCCTTGAGCAGCTTGCGCAGCTTCGTGATGTAAACATCCATGCTGCGGGCGTTGAAATAGTTGTCGTCAATCCAGATGGTTCTGAGGGCAAGGTCACGCTGAAGGATATCGTTGGCATGAGCACAAAGCAACGCCAGGAGTTCCGACTCCTTCGTAGTGAGCTTGCGGTGCTCCTCGCCGATAGTGAGAAGGCGCTTCTGGGTGTCGAAGGTGAACTTTCCGAGCTGATATGACGTGCTGGCTTTCACCTTCTTACCGCGCACGCGGCGAAGAACTGCCTCGATGCGCAGGGTAAGCTCTTCCATACTGAAGGGCTTGGTGATGTAGTCGTCGGCACCGATTTTGAAACCTTCCTGCACATCCTCCTTCAGCGTCTTTGCTGTGAGGAAGATGATGGGAATTTCCGTATTCTGCTGACGGATTTCCGTAGCAAGCGTGAAGCCGTCTTTCTTCGGCATCATCACGTCAAACACGCAGATGTCGTATTTCTCTTTCGAAAAGGCCTTGAATCCAGCTTCCCCGTCAGGGCACAAGTCTGTGTCATAACCCTTTGCGTTGAGATACTCCCGTAACAACATGCCGAGGTTCTCGTCGTCCTCGCAGAGTAAGATTTTTACAGTTTCGTTCATAGTAGTCATTTATTAAATAAGGTAAAACAATATTTTATTCTCTCTTTCTTTCGTCGTTTTCTCGGTTGGATGAGACGCTCTCCTGCTCCATCATTCCTTGGGCTGAGGCCAAGCCATAATGAATGTTGTTCCGCTTCCCAGCTCACTTTCGGCGCGAATGGAAGCCTTATGGTCTGTAATCACCTTCTTCACATAGGCAAGTCCGAGCCCAAAGCCCTTCACGTCGTGCTTGTTGCCCGTGTGAACGCGGTAGAACTTGTCGAAAATGTGCTTCACATCTTCTTTCTTCATGCCAATTCCGTTGTCCTTAATCGAAACAAGGAACTTGCCCGGCTCGTTCCAGGTACGCACGGATAAGTGCATTTCGACATCATCGCGACGGTATTTCACAGCGTTGTCAAGAAGGTTGTAGATGACATTTGTGAAGTGCATCTCGTCGGCAACGATTTCCGAAGGATTGGCATCCAGTTCGGCTGTCAGCGTGCCGCCGTAGCTCTGCACCTTCAAGGCGAACGAGTGGAGAACGCTCTTTATCACCCCGTTTGCATCTATCTCGCGCAATTTAAGCGTTGCCGTCTGGCTGTCGAAGAGCGATATCTGCAAGACTTTTTCCACAAGGAAGCGCAAGCGCTTCGACTCGTCGGTAATAGTAGAAATGATATGATTCGACATCTGGGGCGACTTAGCCACAGAGCCGTCGCCCAGCATCTGCGCAGCAAGGGAAATGGTGCTGATAGGCGTCTTCAGCTCGTGTGTCATATTGTTGATGAAGTCATTCTTCACTTCCGACAGATGGCGCTGACGGTAAAGCACAACGAGCGAGAAGACAAACGTTATTATCAGGATGACGGTAAATAAAGCCGAAAGCGCAACGAATCGGACGGAACGGAAGAAGTAGCGGTTTGCTCCAGGGAAATGGATTTTCAGAACGCCCATCTTGCTTGGAGAGTCGTTCTGGAAAAGGATCTGCGTATATGACATACCTTGCGGAGCCTCCGTGTAGTCGGAGCACTTATAAACTACGCGCCCGTCGGCTGTGGAGACGGAGAAATGGTAAGGCAACGTTATTCCGTTGTTGTTGAGTTCCGTCTGCAAGTCCCTGTCAAGTACTCGGAAATTGATTCGCTGCTCCAGGGGCTTGTTCGATGCCGTATAAAGAATGTTGTATATCACCTCATCCATCACGGCTCGCTGGTTTGCATAGCGCTTGCGGATAATGTCCTGGAGCGATTGTGAAGCCTGAGGAATCGTTGTTTCTAGCTTTGGCTTAGGCAACCCGCCGTTATTTCTGAGCGTCGGTTTTTCCGGCATAGTGATAGAATGCACCTCCACAGCCGAAATCTGCCCGTCGCGCATCTGAATCTGATACGAATGGGAAATGCCCTGCCCTACAGCCGTGCTATCCATCAGCTTCGCGCGCTCCATCTGGATGGCATCCCTTTGCAGGTAGTCCATCGTCTCATACACCTCCAGACGGTGTGCTGCCTCGTACAAGCTTCTACGCACCGATTCCTCAAACTGCTCGCGACGCATCGAAACCATATCGTTGATGTAGTACATCTGCAAAAGAAGCAGGCCTGCAAACGACACAGCCATTATTGCGGCAATAATCCAAATCGTAGACTTTTTCATGATGGCAAATGTATAAAGGGTTTTTATCGTTAGTTAATTCTTTATTTAAATTCTTTACTTCTTTGATGAAAATTAACAAAACATAGTAAATCTTATTGCATTTTTTACACAAACAAAGAAACCTAAAACAGCAGAAGGCTTCATTTACGACAAAAAAACAAGAGATAAAGAAACCGCGTAAATGAAGACTTGGGTGAAGAATAATTGGAAGGAAGAAGAGACAAAGAAGGGAAAATGAAAAACGAAAGAATGATGCAATAAACAGAAATAAAAAAGGAGTGAAAGGAAAAACCCTTCACTCCTTTGTTTAAGAAAATCAGAGGATTGTTTATTCTTCCTCCTGCTTCTCCTGGAATTCCTTTATCAGCTTCTCCTGAACGTCCGTCGGAACAAGTTCATAGCTTGAGAAACTCATCGAGAAGGAAGCAGCGCCTCCGGTAATGGAACTCAGCGTTGTGCTGTAGCTTGACATCTCTTTGAGGGGCACTTTGGCATTCAATTTCTGGAAGCCACCATCGCTGCCCATACCCATAATCATACCACGACGTCCCTGCAAATCGCTCATAACGTCGCCCATATACTCGGCAGGAGTCAGCACTTCTACATCATAGATAGGCTCCAGAATCTTCGGGCCTGCATTGCGGAAGGCTTCCGAGAAGGCATTTCGTCCTGCAAGCATGAAGGAGATTTCATTGGAGTCTACGGGGTGCATCTTTCCATCATAAACGATAACGCGCACGTCGCGAGCATAAGATCCTGTCAGAGGTCCCTGCTCCATACGTCCCATAATACCCTTGAGGATAGCCGGCATGAAGCGAGCGTCGATAGCACCACCTACTACTGAGTTGATGAACACGAGCTTGCCGCCCCACTCGAGTGGATACTCATCCTGTCCCTTGATGGACATCTTGTATTCCTGCCCGTTGAAACGATAAACTTCAGGCATGGGCTGGCCTTCCTTGTAAGGCTCGATGATGAGGTGTACCTCACCAAACTGTCCAGAACCACCCGACTGCTTCTTATGACGATAATCGGCACGTGCAGCCTTGGTAATGGTCTCGCGATAAGGAATACGCGGCTCATCGTAGATGATATTCAGCTTGTCGTTGTTCTCAACCAGCCACTTCAGCGTACGGAGATGGAATTCACCCTGTCCGTGCACGAGAATCTGGCGCAACTCCTTCGACTGCTCAACAACCCACGTAGGATCTTGCTCGTGCAGACGGTTCACAGCTGCCATCATCTTCTCGGTATCGGCCTCGTTCTCGGGACGGATAGCACGACTATACTTGGTGTTAGGATAAACGATAAAGTCAAAGAGGTTGTCGGCATCCTTGCTGTTGAGCGTATTGCCAGTCTTCACATCTTTCAGTTTCACGGTGCAGCCGAGATCACCTGCAGCCATCTCGTCAACTGCCTGACGGAAGTTTCCGCGTCCGGGAGTGAACACCTGCGTGATGCGCTCTTTCGAACCACGATTGGCGTTGTCCAAGTCCGTACCGTTCTTCAGCGTGCCGCTCATCACCTTGAAGTAGCAAACATCGCCGATGTGCTGCTCAAGCTCGGTCTTGAAGAAGAACAGCGAGACAGGAGCATTGGCATCGCACTTAACCTCTTCACCCTTCGTGTTGGGCGTGCCGGGGAATTCATCAACAGTAGGAACAACTCCAGAAATAAAGTCAAGCATGCGGCCTACGCCCACGTTCTTGTGTGCAGAGCAGCAGAGAACAGGATAGATGCCGTCGGTTACCAAACCTTTGTTCAAACCCTCAATCATCTCCTCCTCGGTAAGTTCCATCGTTTCAAAGAACTTCTCCATCAGAGCCTCGTCGCCACCGGCTGCAGCCTCCACAAGAGCGTCGTGCATGTTCTGAGCCTTGTCTGCCAAAGCTGCAGGAATCTCGCTAACAGAAACGGGAGTACCATCAGCTGCATACGTGTACTGCTTCATGCTAAGCACGTCGACAATGCTGTTGAAGTCAGGACCGCTCGATACAGGGAACTGTACGGGAATAACCTTACCACCGAAGTCACGCTTCAGGTCGTCAAGCGTCTTCTCGTAGTCGCACTTGTCGCTATCAACGTTATTGACAACAAAAACAACGGGCTTCTTCAGCTTTGAAGCCAGACGGAAGTTGTTCTGCGTACCAACCTCAATGCCGTAAGCAGCATTCACTACGAGGAGGGCAACGTCGCAGATGTTCAGAGCCGTAACAGCGCCTCCGCTGAAGTCACCGGCTCCCGGGCAATCGAAGAAGTTCAGCTTGTGGCCAGCACGTTCTACGCTGAACACGGAGGAGAAAACGGAATAGCCGTACTCCTGTTCAACGGGATAGCTGTCGCAAACCGTATTCTTTGCATTCACTGTACCGCGACGGCGGATAACGCCACCTTCAAAAAGGATGGATTCGGCAAGAGTAGTCTTGCCTGCGCCCGAGCCTCCAACGATAGCGAGGTTCGAGATTTCGTTTGTCTTATAGACTTTCATTGACTAATTGATTAATTATTATTGTTTTATATATACTTTCCGAGAAGAACTTGTATTACAATCCCGCGAAACGGTGCGAAGGTACTAAATAATAATGAATTGAGAAAATTTTGCGACAAATATTTTTATTTCTACCTGTTTATACTATTTTTGCCCGCGTATGGCTGGCATCTATATACACGTCCCTTTTTGCAAGCGCCGTTGCCGTTATTGCGACTTCTACTCCACCACGATGGAAGAGCTACGTGCGCCCTACGTGCACGCTGTCTGCGACGAGCTTGTCCAAAGGAAAGCTTTCCTTAACAACGAGCCCGTTGAAACGCTATATTTCGGGGGCGGCACCCCCTCGCGTCTTCAGCCCGCTTTCTTTGAGGAAATCTTCTCAACCATTAAGGATACTTTCGGTACTGAAAAAATACGCGAGCTGACTATTGAGGCAAATCCCGACGACATTAGCGAAAAATGGGTTCAGGAAATTCAAGAAGCATGGGAGAGGCAATCCAGCAGCGCTTGCCCCATTCGATTCAGCATGGGCATCCAGACGTTCGATGACAATCTCCTCACGCTCATAGGTCGACGCCACACAGCCCTACAGGCCAAGCAAGCAGTAGAAACTCTTCGTAAAGCAGGCATCTCGGAAATCAGCACAGATCTCATGTATGGTTTGCCCGATGAAACGGAAGAGATTTGGGAAAGCGACCTTGAACAAGCACTGTCGCTAGGGGTTCCACATATCTCCGCCTATCATCTCTCCTACGAAAAAAGCACCCCTCTCTGGCGCATGCTTCAACAAGGCAATATCAGAGAAGTAGAAGAGGAAAAAAGCATTCTGTTTTTCCAAATGCTCCGACAGAAACTTCTCTCAAATGGTTATGAACACTACGAGATATCAAACTTTGCCCTTCCCGGGCATCAGGCCATTCATAACAGTCACTACTGGAGCAACGTCCCCTATCTCGGAATAGGGCCGGGAGCACACTCCTTTGACGGGACTAAAAGGGAATGGAACGAGGGAGATTTAAGAAAATATATCTCCATCAAGGATTTCGTCACCTACGACAACTCTTCTTTCCACCATATCGAAGTTTCTTCTCTCTCCGAGCGGTACGACGAATACATCATGACTCATCTGCGAACCGCGAAGGGAGTCTCCCTTCACGAGACAGAACATCTTTTCGGCAACGCCCGTAAGGATTATTTGCTTAAAATGGCTCAGCCACACATTGCCGACAACCGACTTACGCTCACAGACGACGGACGTCTGGTGCTTACGGAAAAAGGAATCCTCGTTTCTGACGGAATCATTGTCGACCTTTTTGCCGACGAGTAGTTTATTCTAAACCACCTCACATTTGCTGCCGAACCATTCATCCAATGTCTCTTCGACCTTGCTGTTAATGGCTGGCGTTATCTTGTTCTTCACGCGATTGTAAGCAAGCATAAAAGCTCCTATGTCATCCACAATGCCGAGAAATTTGAATACGCTACGGGGAAGCAAGTCGCCAGGCAATATCACATAGATGATGGAGCCGTATATTAGCGCCTTGTCTCGCATAGTGGTGTTCTCGTCTATCATCACATAGTAGAACTGCAGCATCGGCTTGGCAGCCACGCGTCCGGCACGCTTGGCATACTTCTTCAGCAATTCAAACACATTGTTCATCTCGGCATTCCAATTGATGCGCTCGAAGTGCTCAATGATGGGGCGCAACATATCGGGAGTGATTTTCATTTTTTGTGTCTATTTATGATTCGATGATAAGTTTTGCTGTTGTCGCGCGAGCAGCATTCAACAAATCCTGAGGTGCAATTTTGAACTGAAGCCCTCTGACACCAGCGCTCACGAAGATGTAGGGATACGCCGTGCACGTCTCGTGGAAGAACGTGGGGAAATGTTTCTTCATTCCGATGGGCGAGCAGCCTCCCCGAACGTATCCGGTAAGAGGCAACAAATCCTTCAGGGGCAGCAAGGCGCAGTTCTTGTTGCCCGACACCTTAGCAGCCAACTTCAGGTCTATCTCGCTCTCGCCTGGCACCACGCACACGAAGTAACCCGTCTTGTCGCCATGAAGTACTATCGTCTTGAAAACCTGCTCTATCGGCTCACCCAGCATTTCAGCTACATGCTGCGCGCTCAAATCCGCCTCGTCAACCTCATAAGGAACAAGCGCGTAGCTTACTTTCTGCTGATCAAGCAGACGTGCCGCATTCGTTTTCTTAATCTCTGTATTCTTTGACATGTAGCAGTTTTCCTTCCTTGTTACGATAGACGACAATATAAATGCCCTTCTTGAGCGTCGTCACCTGACGTCCGCTCACGTCGTAGGCAGCCACGCGCACCAGTTTTTCTTCCGCAGATGCCACGCCTGTGTTTCCATACTCGCTGGCATACAATTCCAACGATTGGCAGTCAACAGCCGTTCCTTTGTACTTACCCCAGATGAACTCCGCCAGCACGGGATAGTCCACAAACGGGTTCCTGTTGTGCTGGAAGGTCTCCACAGCGTTGTTCCGGTCTATCTCTTTCTGGCTCACAGGATCTTTCCTGTGCCAATCTATCAGCACATTCACGTACCAAGGCTGGTAGAACTCATAATAGCCCGTCGGATCGAGCAGATCGGAAGCCACAGGGTTCTGGTACCACGTGCCGTTCACATCCTCGTAGCGCGTAGCCATATAGAAATAGATACGCGCGAAGTCGCCCTTGTACTCGTCGGCAGGCTCAAAGACAACACCTCCGTATCCCTTATCGGCACACGGGCCAAGCTTGCTGAAGCCCTTCAGCGAGGTATACGTCGGTGTCTTCACGTCGCCCAACGGATAGTTGTCGCGCTTGCCGTTTACGTAGCTGTCGGTGGGCACCAGATGGAAAAGGTCGGTGTACATTGGTGTCACCTTGCCTCCGAACCAGCTCTTGGGAAACGAGTGCTCGCGGTTGTACGTGTCGCACTCCTTTGAATGGCTACCCTTATCCTGATCCGTGCCGAACTCGTAATGCGTCGAGTCGGAGTACATGTCCCAGACGGTGCCGTCGGGGCGGCAGTCGGTAGTGCGGAATGCTTCCCACAATCCGCCGTAGGTAAGCTCCGTGTGACCCTTGATGATGTTATGGAGGGCTGTCTTCAGCTCCGCATCCTTGCGCCCGTTGATGTCGTTGTAGTACGACGTCTTGGGCTGTGCCCACATTGTAGCTGTGAGCACCACAAGTACCAGTCCTGTCAGAAGCCTTCTCATACGCAGTCGTTTCTTAGGAGCCCAGAGGAGTTACACCATACTCAGCACCACCTTCATTACATCCTCGCCGATAGCGTTTGCCTCGTCCATCGTGTGTGCCTCGCTGTAGACGCGGATGATGGGCTCGGTATTGCTTTTGCGCAGATGTACCCACTTGTCGGGAAAATCTATCTTTACGCCATCGATGTCGGTAATCTCAACGCCGTTCGCCTTGTACTCGTCCGACGAATAGATGCCCTTCACGCGCGCAAGCACGGCGTCGACATCGGTATCGGGCGTGAGGTCTATGCGGTTCTTGGCGATGAAGTAGGCTGGATAGGTCTTGCGCAGCTCGCTCACCGTGCAGCCCTTCTTTGCCAGGTAGCTCAGGAAGAGAGCTATGCCCACGAGGGCATCTCGCCCGTAGTGGCTGGCAGGATAGATGACGCCTCCGTTGCCCTCTCCGCCGATGACGGCGCCTGTCTCCTTCATCTTGGTGACAACGTTCACCTCACCAACGGCAGAGGCGTTGTATTCATGCCCGTAGCTGCGTGTCACATCGCGAAGGGCGCGCGTACTGCTCAGGTTGCTCACGGTGTTTCCGGGAGTGTGCTGCAGCACATAGTCGGCTACCGTCACGAGGGTGTACTCCTCGCCGTACATGTGTCCCTTCTCGTCGATGACAGCCAGACGGTCCACATCTGGGTCGACAACGAAGGCTACATCGCAGTCGCTGTGGCTCATGAGCGCCATAATGTCGCCCAGATTCTTCTCCAGCGGCTCGGGGTTGTGCTGGAAGTCGCCCGTAGGCTCGCAGTAGAGCTTCTCCACGCGCTCCACGCCCAGCTGCTCGAGCAGCGGGGGCAGCACTACGCCGCCAACGGAGTTGACAGCATCGATAGCCACGTGGAAGTGGGCGTTTCGGATGGCAGCTACGTCGACAAGCTCCAGCGCGAGGACGGCATCGATGTGGCGCTGTCCGAAGGACTCGTCGCGACGATACTTGCCCAGCTGATCCACGTCGGCAAACGTAAACGACTCTTCCTCAGCGATGTGGAGCACCTCGGCTCCCTCGGCAGCATTCAGGAACTCGCCCTTGGCGTTGAGCAGCTTCAGCGCGTTCCAATGACGCGGGTTGTGGCTGGCGGTGAGGATGATGCCGCCTACAGCCTGGCTCATGATGACAGCCAGCTCGGTCGTCGGCGTCGACGCAAGCCCGATGTCGAGCACGTCGTAGCCCATTCCCATGAGGGTGCCGCACACGCAGCTGCGCACCATCTCGCCCGAGATGCGCGCGTCGCGCCCCACGACGATATGCCCTGTGGGAGCCGTGCGCTTCATCAGCGTGGCATACGCTGCCGTAAACTTCGTTATATCCAAAGGATTCAATCCTTCGCCCGCCTTTCCGCCTATCGTTCCGCGGATGCCGGAAATAGATTTAATGAGTGACATGATGTATCAGTTTTTTATCGTTATCAATGGATTTCTTATTGTTGAACTGTTGAAATGGCGAATCGTTAAATCGTTGTAAAGAAACACGTTGTGCTTAAAGTATTAAACTTAAATTTACGTTAAGCTGCATGCTTCTTCGCTGCTTCAGCTCTTCCGCAATTCCTCGATTACGCAACCCGAAAGAACGCATTTACGGCTCAGGCAGGAGGGTTATCTCGTAGAAGTAAGGCTTCACGTACTGCGCTGCCGTATTGGTACCCTCGCTATGCGGGACGATGAGCCGCACCTTCGAGCCCTTGTCGTTGGGTCTTCCCGGCGTGAGGTAAGGCATAGCCACCAGCCAGCCCGTAGGCACGGCGCTGCCGTATGCCGCATACATAAACCCGTAGGTGAAGGAGGCGCTGTAGCTGTCGCCCGTGCGCTTGCAGATAAACTTGTCGGGCACCGCCGAGAAGAGGTTGCCCACCGTCGTATCCGCGTCGGCGATGCTGTACTCGATGAAGCGGCACAGGTAGTTGCGGTTCTCGCCCTTGCTCTGCGCCTTGCCCTCGCCCTTGCGGACAATCTGCATGTACACGCCCTTGTCGCTGAACAGCACATACTCGTTCTTCGACACGTCCGTCGTGCTGTCCTGAGCGCAGAACTCCTCGTACGTGATCACATTGATGTCTCTTCCGTCGATTCCTCCCCTGTCGATAAACGACTGGATATTTTTCCGTTCCTTCTCCTTCTGTTCAGCATAGGTTTCGTATTCGCGGCACGAAGTGAGCTGCAGCGCCAGCGCAGCCAGCAGCAAGAGCGGAATGGATGAGAAAAACTTCTTCATATTATTCATTGTTTGGATTGGCAAAGATAGTGCAAGGCGAGCGAAGAACAAAATAAAACCTGTTTATTTTTTCTTCCGAGCCGCAGCCTGTCTAAAACCAGAGGTTAAAGATAGTGCAAGGCGGGCGAAGGACAAAATAAATTAAGTTTATTTTGCAGCGTGACGCATAACTTAACAGAAGCCATTAAGCCCTTTCAAGAAACAATTAGCCCCTCTCGTCAGATTATTTTTCAAACGACGCATGCATCGTTTATGAAAGACGCATGGGTCGTTTATAAGCGACGCATGCGTCGTTTCAATTATTCCTTGAAGAAAAAACGTATTTTCTTCGCAAATAAAGCAAAGAAAGACTTGCGGGAATCAAATGTTTTTCCTACCTTTGTCAAAACATTCAATTCCCTATCACAAGACTATGTCAATCCAATACGACCTCGTGCAAATGCCAGCCCGCGAAGGCGAAGAGCCCTCGCAGAACTACTATCCGCGCTTCGTCTCGCGCGGAACTGTCGACCTGGAAGGGCTTATCGACAAGATTGAGACGAAATGTGACCGTCCCACCGTCTACCGCGTCGTGACGGCTTTGGAAGAAGTCATCGCACAAGAACTCTGCCGCAGCCATCGAGTGCGGCTGGGCGACATCGGGACGTTCAGCCCGCACCTTGAAGGGGGCCCTGTGGCTGATCGCTCCGACATCCGCGCCGGGAGCATAAGCGTCGACAGCATCAACTTTGTCCCCACGAAATCGTTCCTCCGGCGCTGCAACGCCGAGGGCATCGAGCGCGCACGCACGGGCTTCCGTGCCTCCGCCAACCTGAGAATCGACGAGCAGAAAGCCCTCCTCAACGAATGGTTCGTCACGCATCGCGAGATTAACACGCCCCAGTTTGCAGCCCTCTCAGGCATCCGCATCGACAAAGCCCGCAAGGCACTGAAGGACCTTGTCGCCGACGGTTTCCTCCTCTGCCTCGGGCATCGCAACAGCACGCACTACATTCCGGCATAAGCCTTACGAGGAATGCATCAAAACAAACGAATAAAGAAATGTCTGACTAAAGAGAAAAGAATATGAAAAAGGTATTTTTGCTTATTGCCTTCGCGCTGCCCCTCTTGGGAGCGGGCGCTCAGGTTATCGAACCTCCCTACCCCGAAGGTCCAGGACTGGAATTTGTATGCGAACTGCGCGTGAAGTGTGACCCAGGCTATGCTGTGGGCAAGACAGCGCGGGGCATCCGCAATGTTATCCCCATTGTGGGAGGCACATTCTCGGGCCCGAAGATGAAAGGCGAAATTATCGGCGGAGGTGCCGACTATCAGCTCATTGATGCCGAGCACGGACGTACCGAAATTGAGGCTATCTATTCCATCAAGACCGACGACGGAGTGAATATCCACATCCGCAACTGCGGACTGATTACGATGGGGCGCGATGCGTCGGGCAATCCTAACTTCTACTTCCGCACGACGCCTAAATTCGAGGCTCCGCAGGACAGCGAATACAATTGGCTTAACGATGCCGTCTTTGTGTGTATGCCTGGCCCGGCTACCGACTGCATCTGCCTAAGGGTGTGGAAGGTTCTCTGACAAGCGAACGTCAGGGACAGAAAGCTTGAAGGGCTGTCTCGAAGTGAGCTACTGCCTCGTCGAGAGTACCGTTGAAGGAGCCTCCGGCAGCATTCAGATGCCCGCCTCCTTCCCAATACTGCTCGGCAAAACGGTTGCAGGGATAGCTGCCAACAGAGCGCAGGGAGACGCGGATAGAGGATTTTTCGGTATCCTCGCGCAGGAAGCACGAGAGGACGATGCCTTTCATCTGAAGGGGCATGTTGACGAGCCCCTCGGTGTCGCCCTTGATGTACTGGAACTGAGCCATCTCGGCTTTGGAAAGGAAGATGAGGGCTGCCTTGTGCTCGGGATAGACGCGCATCTTTTTAAATAAGGAATAGCCGATAAGCCGCAGACGCCCTTCGGAGTAGTTGTGATAGACGCGCCGATAGATGCGATCCTTGTCGATGCCGTATGCCAGAAGCCGGCTGATGACGGCATACACCTCAGGGCGCGTGCTGTTGTAGGTGAAAGCTCCTGTGTCGGTCATCATGCCGCAGTAGATGCACTCAGCAGCAGCTTTGGTAAGCTTGTCAGCACCTCCCAGCGCGTCGATAAGGATGAAGACAATTTCGGCTGTGGACGACGCCTGGGGCGCGCTGAATGTCACGTCGCAGAACGGCTCCGGGTCGAGATGATGGTCGATGAGCACTTTTTTGCCCTTTGCGTCGCGAACGAAGGACTCGAGCTGCTCGGTACGGGAAGGGGTATTGTAGTCCATACAGAGGAGCACGTCAGCCATCGAAAGGGTGAGGCTGGCCTTCTCAGGATATTTGTCGGCACGAACAGCCTCCTGCGCCCCAGGGAGCCACTGCAGGAAGTCGGGATACATGTCGGGCACGATGACGACAGCTTCCTTCCCCATCTCACGAAGCCAATGGGCCATAGCAAGCGTGGAGCCAAGAGCGTCACCATCGGGATTGGTGTGGCACGTAAGAGCAAAGAACGAGCCTTCGGCAATGAGCCGACGGAAGGCTTCAATATCGTCGTGAGGGAAGGAAAGCATAGAAATAATCAAATAGTTAATGGGGAGGACTATTTGCCGCAGGGCAAATTTGTAAAAAAAATGCGGGCCGAAGCCCGCATTTTTTCATTCCGAGCCGATGATTATTCAAGCGTGCCAGCCTCGGCAGCCTTGATCATCTCCTCGCTTGCATAGAGGTAAACCTCAACGCGACGGTTCTGAGCCTTGCCCTCAACGGTACCGTTGTCGGCAACAGGATTGCTCTCTCCGAAACCAGTGGAGCTTGCAATTTGATCAGCGGAAACGCCCTGAGCCTTCAGGTAAGAAGAAACGGCGTCAGCGCGCTGCTGGCTGAGGGTGAGGTTCTTCTGTGCGCTCTGCTCAGCGGTGCTGTTGCGCCAGCCAGCATTGTCGGTGTAGCCCTGAACGGCAACGTCGGCATCGCTGTACTCCTTGAGTACACCTGCGAACTTGGTCAGAGAAGCCTTTGCACTTGAGCTCAGGTCGCTCTTGCCAGTAGCGAAGAGAAGGCCGCTGTCGAAGGTAACCTTCACAGCTTCGAGGCCGTTAACATCGGTAATCTTCTGCACATCTGCGCCTTCAACGGCAGCAGCAGCTTCGGCAGCCTTGTCCATCTTGTGGCCGATGAGTGCTCCAGCACCAGCGCCTACGGTTGCACCTACAGCAGCACCTACAGCGGTATTACCCGTGTAGTAACCTACTGCAGCTCCCAGAAGACCACCTGCGGCAGTTCCGATAAGAGAACCCGTAGCGGTTTTAGACAAATTGCAACCCGACAGAAGCAGCGTTGCACACAAACCAAGCGTAAGAATACTTTTTGCTTTCATTGTAGTTGAAATTAAGTTTATAAATAGGAATAATTTCTCATATTCTGACGACAAAAGTAAACTATCTTTTTGAAAGTAAAAACGCTTTTTGCTATTTTTTTTATATTTCGCAAAAAAAGTCGTACTTTTGCACCGGCTTAGAAGGCCCGTAATTATATAATTCAACCGATTATTGCAAAAATATGGCAGAACTTAAACAGCTTACAAAGCGAAGCGAAAACTATTCACAATGGTATAACGACCTGGTGGTTAAGGCAGACCTTGCCGAACAGTCGGCAGTGCGCGGATGTATGGTCATCAAGCCCTACGGCTACGCCATCTGGGAGAAGATACAACGTCAGCTCGACGATATGTTCAAAGCAACAGGGCATGAGAATGCCTACTTTCCCCTACTCATCCCAAAGTCGTTCCTGAGCCGCGAGGCTGAGCACGTGGAGGGCTTCGCCAAAGAGTGTGCCGTCGTCACCCACTACCGTCTGAAAACCAACGAGGACAAGACGGGCGTCACCGTCGACCCTGCTGCCAAGCTGGAGGAAGAGCTCATCATACGCCCCACGTCGGAAACTATCATTTGGAATACATACAAGAACTGGATACACTCGTACCGTGATCTTCCCATTCTTGTGAACCAGTGGGCCAACGTTATGCGCTGGGAGATGCGCACGCGTCCCTTCCTTCGCACGAGCGAGTTCCTGTGGCAGGAAGGACATACCGCCCACGCCACACGCCAGGAGGCTGAAGAGGAAGCCCAGCGCATGCTGCACGTCTATGCCGACTTTGCCGAGAATTATATGGCTGTGCCTGTCATCAAGGGAGTAAAGAGTGCCACAGAGCGCTTTGCCGGCGCCCTCGACACCTACACCATCGAGGCGATGATGCAAGACGGGAAAGCTCTTCAAAGCGGCACCAGCCACTTCCTCGGGCAGAACTTCGCGAAAGCCTTCGACGTGCAATTTACCGACAAGGACGGCAAGAACGACTACGTGTGGGCAACGAGTTGGGGTGTCAGCACACGACTCATGGGAGCCCTCATCATGGTACACAGCGACGACAACGGACTGGTGCTTCCTCCGAAGCTCGCACCCATACAAGTTGTCATCGTACCTATTTATAAAAATGAAGAGCAGCTGTCGGCCATCGACGCTCGCGTAGCTCCCATCATTGAAAAGCTGCGCAACATGGGCATCAGCGTGAAGTACGACAATGCCGACAACAAACGCCCAGGATTCAAGTTCGCCGACTACGAGCTTCGAGGAGTTCCCGTACGCCTCGTGCTCGGAGCAAGAGACCTGGAGAACGGAACGATGGAGGTGATGCGTCGCGACACTCTCGAGAAAGAGACAGTAGCCATCGAAGGCATCGAAGACTACGTACGTCAGCTGCTTGACGACATTCAGAAGAACATCTTCCAGAAGGCACTTACCCAGCGCAACGGCTGGTGCAAAACTGTGGATACCTGGGAGGAGTTCAAGGTGGAAATTGAGAAGGGAGGATTCATCCTCGCCCATTGGGACGGTACGCCCGAGACGGAAGAACGCATCAAGGACGAGACAAAGGCCACTATCCGCTGCGTGCCTTTTGACGACGACAACTATCCCGCTTGCGTGATGGACAAAGAACCCGGCGTGGATATGCTCACAGGCAAGCCTAGCGCACGCCGCGTGCTCTTCGCCCGCTCGTACTGATGCCATCGACACCAGCTATGATTAGCGAGAAACTGGAAGAATTCATCCGCCTTTATGACAGCCAGCAGACGAGTCTCCTGCTGCCCGAAGACCTTGTAGCCATCGACAGGAACATTCACGCGTGGGTTGCCGAGAGCGACGTCAACGAGCTGGCACGCTCGCTCCGCTGCTATCCTACTGTAGAAGCTGTTACAAACCAGGTTCTCGCGCTGACAAAAGAAATCTATTCACAACTATAAATCATTACAATGATGAAAAAACAACTTTGGATTATCACAAGCCTCATCGTGGCAATGACATTCGCTTTGTTCGAATCGTGCCAGGAGGAAGATCCCCAGAAAGAGATTACCGACCACATCGAGGGTACTTGGACGCTTACGCAGGCAACAGCCGCCTACAAGCTCGCCTACATCCAGGATCAGGTTAGAACGCCCCTTAACAACAGGGCTCTTCAGAGCGTCTTCGGCAGTACTACCTTCACCTTCGGCGAGAACGGCAGACTGAGCGTGGGAGGCAACGATGCCTGCGCCTATCAGGTAAGCGAAGACGGCAAGACGCTCACGATGATCATCTCCGACGAATCGCTTCCCATTAACAACATCATGCTTGTCAACGACATTCTGGAGCTCACCGACACACGCATGGAACTCAGCCTTTCGGCCAACGAGGTAGTCAGCATCATCGTCAAGGAAGTTCTCGACCTTGATCTCAGCACCATTCCCCTTGACGCTACCGTCTCCCTCGTCTTCACCCGATAAGGGAGGGAAAGCCTGATGCAATCAACAGGAAAAAGTGAGGCTATGAAACATATCGGTCCGCACGTATCGGCAGCAGGAGGCGTAGAATCAGCTCCTCTCAACGCTCAGTCTGTGGGGGCAAGCGCTTTCGCTCTTTTCACCAAGAACCAGCGTCAGTGGTTTGCTCCTCCTCTCACGAAGAAGAGCATCGACGCCTTCAAGGAAAACTGTGCGAAAGCAGGCTACGAGCCGCAATACATCCTCCCCCACGACAGCTACCTCATCAATCTCGGGCATCCTACTGAGGAAGGCATCGAGCGGAGCCGCGACTCGTTCGTGGGTGAGCTGCAGCGCTGCCAACAGCTGGGGCTGACAATGCTCAACTTCCATCCGGGCAGCTCGCTCAAGGAGATCAGCGATGAGGAATGCCTCGACCGAATCGCCGAGAGCATCAATCTGGCGCTCGACAAAACGGAAGGCGTTACCGCTGTCATCGAGAACACCGCAGGACAAGGCAGCAACATGGGATTCTCGTTCTACCACCTGGCGCACATCATCGACAAAGTGAAGGACAAAAGCCGCGTGGGCATCTGCATTGACACGTGCCACACGTTTACTGCCGGCTATGATCTGAAAGAGCACTACGAGGAAGTTTGGAGCGAGTTCGGCGACGTCGTAGGCTTCCAATACCTGCGCGCCATTCACTTGAACGACAGCATGAAACCTCTCGGAAGCCGCGTCGACAGGCACCACAGCATAGGGAAAGGGCTGCTCGGCATCGACTTCTTCAAGAAGCTCATGAAAGACCCGCGCTTCGACGAGATTCCCCTCATCCTTGAGACGCCTGACGAGTCGCTGTGGGCCGAGGAAATCGCCCTCCTCCACAGCTTTGAGTAGCAAGCAGGGAAGCAGGAAGAAAAAGCAATATGTAGAAAGAATCTCGCGAGATTCTTTCTACATATTGCTTTTTCTT
>JAGAAS010000030.1 GCA_017615125.1 Bacteroidaceae bacterium | reverse complement strand
GGGCAGTTAGTTAATCACAAAATAGGGACGGATTATCCCGAATCTACGCCTGCGGACTTGACGGCTCTGCTCTCCCGTTTCTCTGTGAATGGGATTGCAACCAGCAAGGTTGAAACAGGAAAACAACAGAAATCTTATGTATAGGATGCACCTACATGGATTTTGTAAGGTTGTTACATCTAGTCGGCAATCATCATCCGCTCGTACTCCGATGCACCTACATGGATTTTGTAAGGTTGTTACATCCGAGGCGTGGATCCGTCAGATGAAGCGCGATATGCACCTACATGGATTTTGTAAGGTTGTTACATCCGGATCGGGGTTCACCACATGCAGAGCAAAGATGCACCTACATGGATTTTGTAAGGTTGTTACATCTATATACGCACGATAAGGGATTCTGTTTTGGATGCACCTACATGGATTTTGTAAGGTTGTTACATCCGAAGGAGAAGCACATCACCAACATCCCCAGATGCACCTACATGGATTTTGTAAGGTTGTTTATTGAAATAGTAGAATAAGTGTAAATAACAATACTATGACTATGGAAAATTTTATTATTTTGGAATATTATGAATCTAAAGGACACTGGCATTTTAATCCCGTAATAAACCGTAGACCCAAGAAAGAACCTGATACTAATGGATGGGAATCAATTGCTTTCACGGAAGAAGAGAAAGCAAGCATTTTTACATATATGATGGACTGCAAACTCCACAGACGAGAAGCGATGAAGCAGCCGCCATACACTGCGGAATATATTAGGAAGGAATGGAAACTTTTTTGCTATATGTTCAACCGTATCATCAAGTCTTATAAGGTTACACCTGGAATGAAAGAGTTGGTTGATAAGAACTTTAATGATGTAGAAGCTCTGGCTCGCCTCGGACATGGTGGATTTGCTGACGAGAAAGAAGATAAAGAATTATCATGGGCTTGGGAATACAACCCTCTTGATTTTATAGACTCTAATTTCTAATTCCGCATAGTTAATAAAAGATTCTTTTGAAAAGAGATTTCAGCAAATAATATCACTTAGTGAAATTTATTTGTTATACTCTAGGAATAAAAATATGGAGAAGGGATAATTTCTTTTGAAAAAAAAAGAAATTATCCCTTCTCGATAATCTTAGATGAAACGCGCGAGCATTCTTATCCTCCTAAAAAGAGCGAGCAATCTCTTTTTTTGCCCTTCGTTGACGCTTGGATTTTTTTGTTTAACTTCGCTACGATAAAGTTAAACTTTAGCGCCGTAGAGTTTAACTCTAAATTTTTATTGTTAAACAAAAAAAATGTAGGGCTCAAAATACGTTTGAGCCCTACTTTCTGTTATTCAGCAGTCAGTTGAACTTTGTTCTTCTTCCCTCCCGACTCGGGAAAGTAGAGAAAAGCGCTGCTTTTTCTTCTTTCCTCTTACTGCTCCGTCAGCTCTATGACTCTGCTTTGCAAGTCGCGTTCGCTGAAAAGGTTCAAGCCTACCTTCATCAGGAAGTCGCCTGAGAAGGTGTCGCCATTTCCGCGCAGACGGGACCTTTGCCCGGGCATCAGGTTGATTTCCTCCACTTTGTAGTTCGCTTGGGGATCGAGCCCCTCGAGCTTCACGGCGTGCAGCCGCTCGGAGTGTGAGGGATGAATGTCAAACGCAAAGACGACAGCATGCTTCTTATCTTCGGCACAGAACTGTGTGGCAGCGTGGTTCCCCTCGTAGGGCGAGACGAGACGATACATATCACCGTCCCAGATGACGGAAGCGAGGCGCTTGCTGTTGCTGACAGCCTCGCGGCAATACTCACGCTCGGCATCCGTCATCTCGTCGGTACGGATGTCAAAGCCCAGCTTGCCCATCATCGCCACATCGGTGCGGAACTTGACACTTGCCGTACGGTTCCACGAGGTGACGTGCGCGCACGTTGCCTTCAAGGGATAGAAGAAGGAGTAGCCGTACTGGATGAAAAGGCGCGCCACAGGATCGGTATTGTCAGACGCCCAGAACTCGGTGAAGTACGAGAGAGCCTTGTAGTCGATGCGCCCGCTTCCTCCCGAGCAGAGCATCATGCGAAGGTCGGGGTACTTCGCGCGTACGCGTTCCAATACTTTATATAGCCCTCGCACGTAGTCGACATAGAGATGCGTCTGCTTTTCTTTCAGATAAGGGGACCAGATGTTGGTGATAGGGCTGTTGCAATCCCATTTGAAGAAGGCTATCTCGGGACACTCCGTCATGAGTCCGTCGACAATGCTGAAAACATAGTCCTGAACGGCAGGATTGCAAAGGTCGAGCACGAGCTGATTGCGGAAATAGTACTCTTCCCTATCGGGCTGATGGATTACCCAGTCGGGATGCTTCTCGTAGAGCTCGCTCTTGGGATTAACCATTTCCGGCTCAATCCAGATGCCAAAGCGGATGCCCCGCTCCTTTGCTGCCTCCGTCAGGTGCTTTACGCCTCCGGGCAGCTTGTCCTTCGTTGCCTGCCAGTCGCCCAAGCCGGCGTTGTCGCTGCTTCGGGGATACTTGTTACCGAACCATCCGTCGTCGAGCAAGAAGAGGTCGAGCCCCAAGTCGGCAGCATTGCTCATGAGATGTTCGAGCTTCTCCTCGTCGAAGTTGAAATAGGTAGCCTCCCAGTTGTTGAGCAGCGTGTAGCGCCCTTCATCGCCCTGATGAAGCTGATACTTGCGTGCCCAGCGATGAAGGTGCCGGCTGGCTGTTCCCATTCCTTCGGACGAGAAAGTATAGATGAAATCGGGCGTTACGAACCTCTCGCCCTTCTTCAGTTCATATTCCGAGAAATAAGGATTGATGCCGCTAATCACCCGGAGGCCTCCCTCCTGATCTACCTCAAAGGTGAAGCGGAAATTGCCTGTCCAAGCGAGTGTGCCGAAAAGCACGCGCCCCGTATGCTCTGTTGCCTCTTCGCCAAGGGAGAGGATGAACTGCGAGGTAGTGAAGAACGACGCGCGTGTGCCCAGCTTCGTGTCGAGCACCTTTTTGCCGAAAGTGAGAGGCGTTGTCGACATCGTCGCCTCCTCGCCCCAGTCGCCCGAGTATTCGGTAAGGAAATATGCCTTTTCCTTGAAGTGAAGCATAGAAGAGGCGTAGCGGACAAGCTGGAGGGGCTTCTTGCCCTCGTTCGTTATCTCAGCATGCATGCGGACGACATCCTCGTCTTTATAGGCAACGTAATGCAGCTCAACAGAAATGGTGCGCAAGGCATCGCGAAGCAAAACGGTTGTCTCCTCCACGTTGTCGGAAACGGCACTTTGCGTGTGGCTTACATAAGCTAAGACGACCGACGACTTGCCTCCCTCGAAGTGCGCTTCGATTGCCGGCTCGAAGTAGTCCTCCATTCCGTGCGTCAGATACACCTCCCTGCCCAACGGAAGATGAGCGATGTCGTGTTCGGAAAGCAGCCGCTCACCCAGATACGACTGGTAGAGACGCCCGTCGTTTCCCGTCCGAAGGATAAGGTCGGTATTGTTAGTGGATACACGAATCACCGTCTGCGCGGAGACAGAGAATGAGATAGCACAAAGGATGAATAAGAGAGAATAGATTCTGTTTTTCATGATATTTGGTATCGTTTGTTATTTTTTGGTTAAGGAGTCAAAGGGCCAAAGGGTTAAGAAAATGGTTTACTTTTCGTCGGGAATCACTTCGACAATATCTGCAGACACAGATACGGAAGCGGCAATGAGATTGGAAATGGAAACGACAAACTGACGGTTGCGTCTTCCGGCAACCTTTACGAAGTTGCCTTCGAACCCGTCGAACGGGCCTCCGTGCACTCTCACACGTGTGCCAGGAGTAATATGTACGTCATCAGGACTAATGTAGCGGAGGCTATTGTCGCCTTTCTCGCACACCGCGATAAACTGCGCCATCTGCTTGTCGGGCACCCACAGCTTTTCCGCCATTCCTCCCGTGCGGGAAGGACGTACCTGATACTGGATGATTCCCTTGTAGCGCTTGAAGTCTTGAATGCGCTCCAGCGTGGAGTGCACAAAGATGAGGTTGTGTATAGCAGGAACGAATTTCTTCGTTTTCACTCCCCCTTTTTCCACTACCTCGTAGTGCATTGGAACAAAGCACTCCATCTGCCATTTGGCCAGCTCGTCACGAGCACGGAGCTCATTGCGGTAGGGAGCACTCATCACGTACCATCGACAGATGTCCTCTTCTTTTTTATTATTCATCGTCATATAGGTATTACAGAAAAAGCCCTAAGTGTTATACATACGAGCAGATATATAACTCATTCCATCGTCCCGACAAGGAAGCCGTCAACATTATCTGTTGCCGGCAGAGCTTGCAGAAAGACGGGAGACCTTACGAGCAGATATAAAAAAACCATCGGGTTCTCCGATGGCTTTTGATCGGTCAAAGTCTGCCGATTACTTCTTGGAAGCTGCGAGAGATGCCTTGCGGAAATCCTTCATCAGTTTCTCTACTTCAAGAGAAGTAACACGTGCGCGTGTTCCAGCAGCCTTGTTTCCTTTTTCTGCCTGAGCCTTTGCGTCCTTTACGAACTCTGCGAAAGCGGCTTCAATTTTTGCTACAATTTCCATAGTGATTGTTAGATTAAAATGAATGTTCACGGCAAAGGTAGTGATTAATTGGATATTGCAAAGAAAAATCGACTTTTTTTTTAACAAAAATGCATTTTTTTTGCTTCGAGGGCTATTATTGAGACTAAAAAACCGATTTTATGCCCCTAAAAAGCCTCTCGGGCGGACAAAAAAGCCTCATTCATCCATTACGCGAAAGCGGGCGAACTTTAGCAAAAGCGTCTTTTCACCGACATTATCGAACCGTATCAACGCTTTTATACTATCGCCCGTTCCTTCAACGCGCAATACCGTCCCTTTTCCGAACCGTTCATGCTCTATCCGCTGCCCTTCCGACAAAGAAGCCACCTGGCGCGCACCTTGTGGCAACGAGGACGACTGCGGGCCGTTGAGTGGAACAAATCGAGCCGACGGGCGTTGCGGCTCTACCTTCGGAGCCGATTGCCTGAACGTATCGCCTCCGTTTCGCTCGGTTCCTCTACGAGAATCCATCCAACGCGAACTAGGAGAATCGCTATTCGTCACGCGGAATCCCGAGCGCGAGGAACTTATATCGCCCGACAGACAAGAAGCGTCTATGTCGGCAATAAACTCACTACGTTCGTGAAAACAGGGCTTCCCGTACTGGAAACGCATCTTCGCCCACGTCAGATAAAGCCGCGTCTCGGCACGAGTGAGTGCGACATAGAAGATTCTGCGCTCCTCCTCCTTTTCAGCTGTCGTAACAGCCATTTCGTTGGGAAACAGATTAGTTTCAAGCCCGACGACAAAGACGGTATTGAACTCCAGTCCTTTGGCTGAATGAACCGTCATCAGAGTAACACGCGGTACATCGGCAGCAAAAGGATCGTCCTGATCTGTCAACAAGGCTACGTTGCTAAGAAAGTCGGAAAGCCAGATTGCATCCGACCCTTCCTCGCGCGCTTCCTGCACGAAGGCAGAGATTCCGTCGAGCAGTTCCTGGACATTCTCGCTCCGGGCGCGCCCTTCGTCCGACGTATCGCCAGACATATCCGCCTTGATGCCGCTCTTCTCCACTATCTCCAATGCCGTCTCGTACGCGTCTTTTGTTCGGGCAACCTCACGGAAGCCTTCCATCATCTCGCAGAAAGACTTCAGTTTGCGGGAGGCGGAGGAATTGAGCTCGTTGGGATAATGCTCGGGATGTGACGCCACTTCCCACATGCTGACGCCTGACTCCTCGGCCGCAGCGAGAAGCTTGCTTATCGTCGTGTCTCCAATACCGCGCGACGGATAGTTGACGATGCGCTTGAAGGCTTCCTCGTCGTTCGGATTGACGATAACGCGGAAATAAGCGATTACATCCTTTATCTCCTTGCGCTGATAGAACGACAGCCCGCCGTAAATACGATAGTCGACATTATTCCTGCGCATCTCCTCCTCAAACGTACGCGACTGGGCATTTGTGCGGTAGAGAACGGCAAAATCGCTATAGCTGAGACTGTACCGATGACGAAGGGCCTGTATCTGACGAACTACGTAGCCCGCTTCCTCCTTGTCCGAAGCGGCTTCGAAGACAACGATGCGCTCTCCTTTATCCTTATTAGAATATACTTTCTTCGGAATGCGATACGAATTATGCTTAATGAGCGAATTGGCTGCCTCGACGATGGTTTGCGTGGAGCGATAGTTCTCCTCGAGCTTAAAGAGGCGCGGGTTCTCATAGAGCTTCTGGAAGCCGAGAATGTTGTCGATGCACGCCCCTCGGAACGAATAGATGCTCTGAGAGTCGTCGCCGACGACGCAAACGCGCTGATGCTCCTTCGTCAGCTGCCACACGATTTCGTGCTGCGCCTTGTTGGTATCCTGATACTCATCCACCAGCACGAAGGAGAACCGCTCGCGGTATTTCTCCAACACATCGGGATGATTTTGAAACAGATAGTAGGTACACAACAGCAAATCGTCGAAGTCCAAAGCTCCCGCCTTAGCGCAGCGAGCGGAGTACCGCATGTAGATGTCGCGAATCGACGGCAGACGGTTTCGTCTGTCCTCGTTCAAGAAAGAAGCATCGTTGAAGTACATCTTCGCGGTGACGAGGA
Organism: Bacteroidaceae bacterium; assembly: GCA_017615125.1. Taxonomy (GTDB): domain Bacteria; phylum Bacteroidota; class Bacteroidia; order Bacteroidales; family Bacteroidaceae; genus UBA1189. The sequence continues at coordinate 1,247 of JAGAAS010000030.1, read as the reverse complement.
TGTTCTTTGCGGCGGAAATACGGTTCTGCACGACAGCTGGCTTGTAGGTCTTGTCGTCAAGTCCCATCTCCTTTATGATTGCCTTTATCAAGCTGCGCGAATCGGACTGATCGTAGATGGTATACGAAGAGGGAATCCCAAGCACTTCGGCCTCCTGACGCAGGATACGGGCGAAGATGCTGTGGAAAGTCCCCATCCAAAGGTAGCGCGACTTCTCCTCGCCCACTTGCTTTGCGATGCGCTCTTTCATCTCCGCCGCAGCCTTGTTTGTAAACGTCAGCGCGAGTATCCGCCAAGGATCGTATCCGTTTTCCAGCAGCCAGGCAATCTTATACGTCAGCACGCGCGTCTTCCCGGAGCCTGCGCCTGCAATCACCAACGAAGGGCCGTCGATATACTCTACCGCCGCCAACTGGCTCTCGTTCAAATCCTTCCTATAGTCAATCATAAAAGAAAAAGCACTATCTAAGCGCAAAGATAGTGCTAATTTCACGAAAAGCAAACAAGTCTGGCGGGTTTTATGAAGGAATTATAAACAAAGTTTTTCCTCCGCCTGATGCCAAAAGTATTTGCTGCAAATATGATTCCTTTTCCACACAATTCGTTTCTTTGACTTCGGGGGTTGCTCAACGCGTTGAGCAACGTTACCCAACGCGTTGTGCAAGGTTGCCCAACGCGTTGAGCAACCCCTCCCGAAAAACCAGGCTTTTCAGAAGCAACTATTGCTGATGCTTTTACTTCGCCTGGCGTCGAGTAGCTTATCGTTACTCTTCGTTTCGGAACACAAGCCCTCCGTGCCCATCAGCATCCACGAAGACGGGCTTGTCTTTCTCGACTTCAAGAGCAAGCAATCGACGCGACAACTCGTTCAGCAACAGCGTCTGGATAGCTCTTTTCACAGGACGCGCTCCGTATTCCGGATCGTACCCAGCATCCACGATGCAGAGAACTGCTTCGGGAGTCAGATGCAACGAGACGCCATTCTCCTTCAGCATAGAACATACCGAATCGACTTGCAACTGAACCACCTGACGAATTTCGTCTCGCGTAAGAGGAAGGAACATGATGGTCTCGTCTATACGATTGAGGAATTCCGGCTTTATCTGCTGCTTCAGAAGCTCCATCACGGTGTGCTGGGTTTCCTCTATCAGCTGCGAGCGATTGTTCGGGGTAAGATGGCTGAACTGCTGGCGGATATAGTCGCTCCCCAGGTTTGACGTCATAATGATGATGGTATTCTTGAAGTT
>JAGAAS010000029.1 GCA_017615125.1 Bacteroidaceae bacterium | reverse complement strand
CGGAAGTCCCAAAAAAGGACAAATGAGGCTCCAAAAACGGCCTTTTTGGCATCAAAAAACAGGCATGAAATCCTCGTTTTAACACTTTTTTCTCTACTTAGCGCTCTTGTCTCGCTGCGGAAAACTGATACCAAAACTCACTTTTGAGAGGGTAAAGTGGCAGAACTGACCCTCAAGTGGCAGGAAACAGAGAGCAAAAGAGCGGTTTACTGCATCGTATGTATGCGTTTTTTCTCGAAAGCTGGAACTCTTTCTCCGCTAAATTTTGCTAGGAGAAAAAAGAATTATGCTAGGAGAAAAAAGTTTTTTTCTTTCTACATCTCGCCGGCTCGAGAAGGGAAAATTTTCCGAACACGAATTTCTCGAATTTAACGAATTCTTTGACGGCACCCTTTCAGGGTGGAAATCTTACAAAAATCTAGTTCAAAAATCTCACACTCGGCAGTTCGCTGGGCGGTTGTGAGTCCTTTGGACTCTTTGCCCGCTCCTCGTCTGTCATCGCTCAAGCGAACTTGGCGCTGCCACACAAGTAGCCGTGCATCCTCGCGCTGCGACGATTCTAAACCGCCCTGCTGCCTGATTGCTACCAACCTGCGGAAGGTTAATTTCAAGCTTTGGGAATGCATTCGGCAAGACAGCAGTTCGTTTACAGCCGTCGCCTGGGCGAAGGCCTTTCCTGCCGGCAGGACACAAGCCAAACGTGTTTGAGCTTTGGCATGCTGGGAGGAAGGAAGAACGAAGTTTGGAAAACGAACGGTTGGCATGTCGCAGAGAGATTTTCGAACCGATTTTTGAAAGATTTCCGGCTCGAAGAGCCGCCGTAATATTCGTTAATTCGTGTCTATTCGTGCAATTAGTGTTCGTTTATCAAAAAAAAGGTTTTTCTGCGGAGCGGGGTTTTTCTTCCTTTTAGGAAGAGTTTTCAAGGTTTTCTTTGAATGATTAACCCATTGGGCTATTGTTTAGCGTGAAAGCGCTGATAAGCCAGAGGCACAAGCGCAGATTTTTGCTAGGAAAAAAATATTTTTTCTTTCTCCATATTTTTATTATCTTTGTGCAAGAAACCTTGTTATAGATGAAAGAGCTTATGAAACGTTTACTATCTGTTCTGTTTGTGCTTGCCTTCGTGCTGGCTCCGGTGCATGCGCAGCAGCGCATTTCTATCTTCAGCGACCACGTGGAGGACATTGCCCGTCAACAGGGCCTCTCGTTCGCCGAGGCGGCTAAGAGGGTGAAGGAGCTGGGATATAGCGGCATCGACGTGCGTGTCACGCTGGGCGAGGAGAAGCTGCGCACGCTCGACAGCCTCGGCTTCCGCCACGCCTGCGCTATTGTCGATATGGACTTTGTGAAAGGCGATCAGGCGGAGGAGTGCCGGAAGGCTCTCGACTTTATGCACCGCAACCACTACCCGCGCCTTCTGCTGGTGCTGGGGCTGCTGCCCGACAAGGCGTCGCCGGAGCTGACGGAACGGGTGTATGCGCGAACCTGCGCCTTCGTGGCGCAGGCACAGAGAGAAGGACTCGACGTGATGGTGGAGGACTACGACAATCCGCGCTCGCCCTCGTTCGACACGCAGGCGCTCGACCGCCTGTTTGCGGCTGTCCCTGACCTGAACCATGTGTTCGATACAGGCAACTATCTCTTCTGCGGCGAGGAGGTGACAACAGCGCTGGCGCATTTCCGCAACCGCATCCATCACGTCCATCTCAAGGACCGCAGGGCGGTGCGCAGCGGTGAGTCGGTAGCTATAGGAACGGGTGTGATGCCGCTGAACGAGGTGGTGACAGGCCTGCTCAAGACAGGGTATGACGGATGGTTCACCGTCGAGCACTTCGGCGCAAAGGATATGCTGGGATCTGCCGCGACTTCCATCGAGAACGTACGCAAGGCCTGGGACGAGTATAAGGAGAAGTACCCAGCGCCTATGGGCATGCGGCCTGAGATGACCGAGATGTGGACGCTCCAGCCCGTAGTGGTTACTCCGGGCGATGCGGCTACGCAGTCGGCTCCCTCCGACGCTGTTGTCCTCTTCGACGGCTCCAACCTGGACCAATGGATGTCGGCAAACGGAGGCAAGGCCGAATGGGATGTGCACGACGGCATCGTGACCGTGAACAAACGGAAGGGCGACATCCTGACACGACGAACGTTCGGGAGCTTCCAGATGCATATCGAGTGGTGCGTGCCCGAGGGCATCACCGGAAGCGGACAGGGAAGGGGCAACAGCGGCATCTTCCTTGACGACAAGTACGAGATACAGATTCTCGACAGCTACGGGAACGAGACGTACGTGAACGGGCAGAGCGCGTCGATATACAAGCAGCAGGCCCCTCTGGTGAACGCTATGCGCCAGCCGGGAGAGTGGAACACGTACGACATCGTGTACACCGCTCCGGTATTCAAGAAAGACGGCACGTACCTCTACTATCCGCGCGTCACGGTGCTCCACAACGGCGTCCTCGTGCAGAACAATGTCGAGATACTGGGAACAACCGAGTACATAGGTCTTCCCCGCAAGGAGCAGCACGCGGCAGGGCCCATCCGCCTGCAGTCGCACGGAGACCCCAGCGCACCCATCAGTTTCCGCAACATCTGGATACGCGAGCTATAGCTTCCTTATGCCCTGCAGGGAGTGCCGTGCGGCAACTCCCTGGAAGGGATAGGGCGATTACTTGTGTACGAGGGTGCCGATGTGCTCTCCTTCGATGACCTTGCGCAGGTTCCCGACAACGTCCATGTTGAAGACGTAGATGGGAAGGTTGTTTTCCTTGCACATAGTGGTAGCGGTGAGGTCCATGACCTTGAGCCCGCGGTTGTAGACCTCGTCGAAGGTGATCTCGGAGAACTTCGTGGCTGTGGGGTCTTTCTCGGGGTCGGCGGTGTATACACCGTCGACGCGTGTGCCCTTGAGCATGACGTCGGCTTCGATCTCGATGCCGCGCAGCGATGAGCCTGTGTCGGTGGTGAAGTAAGGATTGCCTGTTCCGGCGCTGAAGATGGCCACTTCGCCTGCCTCCAGCGAGTCGATGGCGCGCCACTTGGTGTAGAACTCGCCTACGGGCTCCAAGCGGATGGCTGTGAACACGCGTGCGGGAACGCCTGCGCCAACGAGAGCGCTGCTGAGGGCGAGGCTGTTGATGACGGTAGCGAGCATACCCATCTGGTCGCCCTTGACGCGGTCGAAGCCGCGTCCCACGCCGCTGAGCCCGCGGAAGATGTTACCTCCTCCGATGACGATGCCGATCTGGACGCCCATATCGTGGATCTCCTTGATCTGCTGTGCGTACTCGGCCAGACGTTTCTCGTCGAGGCCATATCCTTGTTCTCCTTGCAGGCTTTCGCCGCTCAACTTGAGAAGTATACGTTTGTATTTCATATATGTAAGAATAAAAAAGTTACCAGTCGATGGGCTCCATTCCGTTCTCGGTGAGGTAGCGGTTGGCGAGGCTGAAGTGATGATTGCCGAAGAAGCCCTGATGGGCGCTCAGCGGGGAGGGATGGGGCGACTGTAGCACGAGGTGGCGTGTGCGGTCGATGAAGGCGCCCTTCTTCTGCGCGTAGGCACCCCAGAGGATGAAGACGAGATGCTCGCGCCGGCTGTCCAACAGGCGGATGACGGCATCGGTGAACTCTTCCCAGCCGCGCCGCTGGTGCGAGCCGGCGTAGTGCTCCTGCACGGTGAGCGTGGCGTTGAGCAGCAAGACGCCCTGATCGGCCCAGCGGGTGAGGTCGCCGTCGGGGGGGAAGGGCTTCCCTAAGTCGTTCTGGATCTCCTTGAAGATGTTGACGAGCGAGGGGGGCATCTGCACGCCGGGAGCTACCGAGAAGCAGAGCCCGTTGGCTTGTCCCGGCTCGTGATAGGGGTCCTGCCCGATGATGACGACGCGCACCTTGTCGAAGGGGCAGTGGTCGAAGGCGCTGAAGATCTGGCGGGCGGGAGGGTAGATGGTCGTGCGCGCGTACTCCTGACGCACGAAGTCGGTGAGGCGTACGAAGTAGTCCTTGTCGAACTCCTCTTGCAGCACGGCTTGCCAGCTGGGGTGTATGCGTACGTTCATAGGCAGAGCGTTTTTTGGTAGTAGACGGTAGGGTTTCCTTGCTAGGCTTCGTCTATTTAGATAAGAGGTATGCCGGCTTGCTGGCAGGACTGTCGCATGTCGTCGGGCCAGATGCTGGCCTGTATCTCGCCGATGTGTGCTTTCTTGAGCAGGAGCATGCAGAGACGGCTCTGCCCGATACCTCCTCCGATGGTCTGCGGCAGGTCGCCGGAGAGCAGGCGCTGGTGGAAGTAGAGTTTTTCTCTCTCTTCCTTCCCGCAGATTTGCAGTTGCTGGAGCATGACCTCCTTGTTGACACGAATGCCCATCGAGGAGAGCTCGAAGGAGCGCCCGAGGGTGTCGTTCCAGACGATGATGTCGCCGTTGAGCCCCTTGTATCCTTCGCTGTTGGGCGTGGACCAGTCGTCGTAGTCGGGGGCACGCAGGTCGTGGGGCTCGCCGTTGGAGAGCTTGCCTCCGATGCCGATGATGAACACCGACTTGTACTCGCGGGCGATGGCGTTCTCGCGCTCTTTGGCGTCGAGCCCGGGGTATCGTTGCAGCAGTTCCTCGCTGTGGATGAAGTGGATCTCGTCGGGCAGCGAGGGGGTGAGCACGGGATAGACTTCGCTAATCATGTACTCGGTGCGCAGCATGGCGGCATAGATGCGGCGGACGGTGCGCTTGAGGAAGTCGAGGTTGCGGTCATCGGGGTTCATCACACGCTCCCAGTCCCATTGGTCCACGTAGAGGCTGTGGAGGTTGTCGAGCTCCTCGTCGGCGCGGATGGCGTTCATGTCGGTGTAGATGCCGTAGCCGGGCTTCACGCGATAGTCGGCGAGGGTGAGCCGCTTCCATTTTGCCAGCGAGTGAACCACTTCGGCGCGGGCATCCCCCAGATCCTTGATGGGGAAGCTGACGGGGCGCTCAACGCCGTTGAGGTCGTCGTTGATACCGAGTCCCTTCAGCACGAAGAGAGGGGCGGTGACGCGGTGCAGGCGCAGCTCGGTGGAGAGGTTTTGCTGGAAGAAATCCTTTATTTGCTTGATTCCTTGTTCGGTCTGCTGCATGTCGAGCAGCGGGCGGTAGTCTTTAGGAATGATCAGTTGGCTCATAGGGTTGATAGAATTATGGTTGTTCGGAGGTGTCTTCCGAAGGATGTGCGGTAGAGAAGATGTCCTGCTCGTAGGAGTAGTCCTGCTGCTCGGAGAACAGGTCTTGTTGCCCGGAGAACAAATCCTGCTGCTCGGGAACGGATTCTGCCTGCGGCTCCGTGGGCTCGGACTCTGCAGGAGTTTCGTTGTCGGGCTCTGCAGGAGTGTCGTCACTAGGGTTGTCTTCAGGCTTGCTGTCTGCCTGAGCTGGCTCTTCATCGTCGTCCTCCTCTTTTTCTGCCGGGCGTGCCAGCACGATGCCCAGCTCGAAGAGCAGGTAGAGGGGAACGAAGACGACGGTGAGCGTGAACGGGTCGCCTGAAGGGGTGATGATAGCTGCGAGGATGAGCAGGGCCACGATGGCGTGACGACGGTATTTGCGCAGCATCTGCTTGTTGACAAGGCCGATGCGCGAGAGCACCCAGATGAGGAGAGGCATCTCGAAGACGATGCCCATAACGAAGATCATCATCAGGAAGGTGCCCATGTAGGAGTTGAGCGATATCTGGTTGGTGATGTCGGCGCTCAGCTCATATTCGGTGAGGAAGCGGAAGGTGAAGGGGAAGACGATGCAGTAGCCAACGAGGCAGCCGAGATAGAACATCCCTGTGCCGAAGCTAAAGGCAAAGCGGATCGGAGCTTTCTCGTTGTTATAGAGTGCCGGGCTCACGAAGCGCCACAGCTCCCAGATGACGAAGGGGAAGGCGGTGACGAGCGCGAACCAGAACGAGGTGGAAACGTGCGTCATGAACTGCGACGCCACGTTGATGTTGATGATGTCGATGTGGAAATCGGACTTGAAGTAGGGAATCCATCGATAGAGGAAGAAGTCGGAGGTGGTGGGGCCGAGGACGAAGCTGTCGAAGAAAAGCCTCAGAATAGAGAAATAGATTATCATAAATACCAGCAACACGCCGAGCACGCGGAAGAGCGAGCTGCGGAACACTTCCAGGTGATCCCAGAACGACATGTTGTTATCATCCTTATTTCTTGTCATCGATGTAAAAAAGGTTTTCCCGAAGAAGGTAACAGAAATATGTTTTCAGCGTTGCATCCCGTTGGTACGTGCCAACGGGATGCAAACTGATAAGTAAATTGTTATGAGTTATTTATAGGAAGCCTTCACGAAGGGAGCCTTGCGCAGATAGACGGCGCTCTCCTCTACGCTGGGGTAGGGGTCGCACTCTACTTCTACCACGTATTCCTTCATGCCGGCTACGTCGGCGTTGTTGAAGATAGCGTCAAAGCCCACCATTCCGCTCTCGCCCAGGGTGCAGAGGTCCTTGATGTGAAGCAGGGTGAACCGTCCGGGATACTTCTTGAAGTACTCCACGGGAGCTACGCCGCCTACGACAGCCCAGTAGACGTCCATCTGGAAGAAGACGTACTGCGGATCGGTGTTCTCAAGCATGTAGTCGTACATGACCTTGCCTTCGACGCGGCGGAACTCGTGCGAGTGGCTGTGGTAGCCGAACTTGATGCCTTCGGCAGCGCAGAGCTTGCCCACTTCGTTCAGGAACTCGCATTGGGTCTGAAGGTCAACCAGCGTAGCGGGCACGCCCATACCTGGATTGACGATGTACTTCATGCCTGCTGCCTTATGGTCGGCAACGCATTTCTTCCACCACTCGAGGGCGGCGGTGAAGTCGTGGTTGGCAGTCTCTTCGCCGTTGAGGTTGTGTCCTACGTGCGAGGAGAGGACTTTCATGCCGGCCTTCTCGACGTTGGCCTTGAACTCCTCTGGAGTCGTGCCGTAGAAGAGTCCGTTGTTGTAGTTGGCAGCTTCCACAGCGGTGTATCCCCACGAAGCCAACTGCTCGAGCACGGGCATGTAGTTGGTGCCGCAGCGGTTCAGGGTGTCGCGCATAGAGTAGAGCTGGATGGCCATCTCTTTCTTAGGCAGGGCATTGCCTTTCGTACTGTTGCACGATGTGAACACCATTGGGAACATGCATGCCAGTATCAGGGTAAATAGTGTCTGTTTCATAGAGGGTTGTTCTTTTTAAAATCGTTGGAGAGCCGAGGCCCTCCAACGAAAGGGATTTCTGATTTGACTGGTAGAAGGGATTAGTCGAACAGCTTGATGCGGATGTTACGATACCAAACATTGTCACCGTGATCCTGCACGCCGATGTATCCCTGATGCTCTGCACCGCCGCAGTTGTTCAGCAGCTCGAAGGCGAGGGGCCAGTTCTTCTCGCTGAACTTGCTGTTCTGGAGCATGTCGGTCCACTGCTGTGTCCAGAGGTGATATTCGAGCACGTTCTGGTCGTTCTGTCCGTGAACGACGGTGCCTTTGTACACCATAATCTTTGCCTTGTTCCACTCGCCGAAGGGCTTGGAGTTCTGCGGCTTGGCGGGAATCATGTCGTAGAGGGATGCCGACTGGCGGTTGCCGTCTACGCCCAGCTGTGCGTCGGGATGGTTGGCGTTGTCAAGGATCTGGTACTCGGGGCACGAGATGTAGATGGGCTCGTAGCGCTCGTTGCCGTTCTCGTCCTTCGTGGTTACCTCCTTAGCGAGGTAGAAGATACCGGAGTTGGAGCCTTTGTCTACCTTCCACTCGAGTTCGAGGGTGAAGTTCTTGAACTGGTGTGCGAAGATGAGGTCGCCACCGTCGCCTTCCTGGGCTTCGCCTCCGCCGCTGCCCTTGAATGTCAGGCAGCCGTCTTCAACAACCCAGCGTGAGGGAACGCGGTCTTTTCCATAGCCTCTCCAGCCCTTCAGGGAAGTGCCGTCGAACAGAACGATATAACCGTCTTCGTCTACGGGGAACTCGGCGAGGTCTACCTCGGGAGCTTCCACTACGGTGTATGCGGGTACAGCCGATGCCTCTTCTTCAGCGGGGGCTGCGGGTTTCTTGTTGCCGCACGATGCCACGATGAGGCAGAGGGATGCGACAGCTACGATTGAAAATAGTTTTTTCATTGTTTTTTCGTATGTGTTAAGAATAAAAATTTTTTCTTTCTTCAGCCGGCGAGATGTAGAAAGAATCTCGCCGGCTTCTTTGAATAAAATGAATTTTGTTCTTCCTCTTTCGCAACTCGGGATAACTCAAGTAAACTTGGCTCTCCGCTCGCTGCTCAATCGGTTCTTCATATTTATTTCGGCATTTCGGGCAGCGTCCAGCCGTCGCGGTAGGTGTGCTTGATGAGCTCGGATGCGTATGCGAGGGCGTTGACCTTATGGTCGATGGTTGTCATCTTCGGGTCGCCGTCGATAACCTTCATCTCGGTCTGCTTGAGGTTGAGTTCCTCGTCGGGGCCGATGTTGGTGAAGCGCATGTTGAGGCCGTCCCACTGGAGCGGGCGGTTGAGGCCCTGCAGACGTACTGCGAGCACACCCATCACAACCATTTCGTTGAACGGGCCTGAGAACGAGAAGTCGCTCTTCGTGAGGATGCGGTTCTCGGGGCTCTCCTTGCAGGCACGAATCCAGTCCTGTTCATGGCTGGTGCCTACGCGGCGTTCAACCTTCGGAGCGTTAGGCACGCGGCCTGATACGAGGAACGGCTTCTGTCCGTAGCATCCGCAGACGAGGGTGTCCTTCGTTCCGTGGAAGATGGTGACGCCGCCGCCTTCGCGCATGAGGCTCTTGCCAGCTTCCCAGCCCTTAGGGAACTCGGGCAGCAGTCCGCCGTCGTACCAGTGGATCTCCACCTGAGGCATGTTGATCTTGCGGAACTTCTTGCGTGCGGGATAGGTGATCTTCACGTGCTGGGCGTTGGGAGCGCAGTCGGGGAAGAGCGGAGTAGACGAGCCTTCAGCGCTGATAGGATAGAGCAGGTTCAGCGACTTGAAGGCAACCTGCATGATGTGGCAGGCCATATCGCCGAGGGCGCCGGTACCGTAGTCCCACCATCCGCGCCAGTCCCAAGGATGGTATGCACGGTTGTAGGGGCGATACTTAGCCGGGCCGAGGAAGAGATCCCAGCCTTCAGGACCGCCAAGTCCCCAGGGAATAGGCATCTTCTCGGTAGGCGTGTTCAGGCCTTGAGGCCAGAGAGGACGGTCGGTAGCGCAGTCAACGCGGGTTACCTCGCCGATCTCGCCGTTCCAGATCCATTCGCATACCAGGTCGCTGTCTTCGGAGGAAGCACCCTGGTTGCCCATCTGGGTAGCTACCTTATACTCTTTGGCAAGCTTGGTGAGCAGACGCGATTCATAAACGGTGTGGGTGAGGGGCTTCTGCACATACACGTGCTTGCCCATAGCGATAGCGTTGGCAGCAACGATAGCGTGCGTGTGGTCAGGAGTAGCTACGAGAACGGCGTCGATGCTCTTGCCCATCTCATCGTACATCTGGCGGAAGTCTCTGTACTTCTTAGCCTTGGGATGACGGTTGAAGGCATCCTTTGCATAGTCGAAGTCAACGTCGCAGAGGGCAACGATGTTCTCCGTCGTCTCCATGTTGCGGAGGTTAGCATTACCCATACCTCCGACGCCCACGCCGGCGATGTTGAGTTTGTCACTTGGTGCGATATGACCGAAGTCCTTACCCAGAACAACGTTGGGGACAATGGTCAGACCGATAGCAGCGGCTGTGCCCTGCTTCAGAAATTGTCTTCTTGAGATTTCTTCTGACATAATGGATTAGATTAAAAGTTGGGGAATAATGATCGTTTTACTTCTTTTCGTTCTTGTCGTCGGCAGTCATGTCGATGTCGTTGATTTCCTTTTCAACTTCGTTCATGCCCTGCTTGAAGCTCTTCACGCCCTTTCCGATGCCCTTCATGAGCTCGGGGATTTTCTTGCCTCCGAAGAGGAGCAGTACAACAAGCGCGATGATGATGATCTCGGTTGTACCGAGGTTTCCGATTAATAGTGGTAATTTCATAATAGTATGCTTTGAAATAATGACGTTTTTAATCCTTGTTGCCACTAATCGGCAACATCTGCAAAGATACGTTTTTTTTTGTGAAAGCAACAAAAATCAGAAAAAAAGCAGCTCCCCGCGGAATATTTTTTTAAAAGGAGGGCATATTTTCCGGCAAAACAGCAGCCCAATCAAAGTTTTTTGTACCTTTGCAACGTCATTGGTCCCGTAGCTTAGCTGAATAGAGCGTCAGATTCCGGTTCTGAAGGTCTTGGGTTTGAATCCCAACGGGATCACAATAAGAATACCTCCGAAGTGAAAGCTCTTTCAAATTCGGAGGTGTTCTTATTGCAGATAAGCCCGTGGCAGGGGAAGGGATCTAGATGCATTGCATCTGAATCCCAACGGGATCACAAAACGGGAAAGAGTCACGAACGATGAAAACGAGCTTTCAATCTTCGAGGCTCTTCCCTTTTCGTAGGATGGCTGGCGCCAGCCTACGGGAAAGACGGCAAAGTCAATCCCAACGGGATAAAGGTATCTCAGACCTTCAAAAGCCTGCGACACTTTTTTTACGATAGTCCAACAAAGTTGTACTGAGAGTACATATGCCCTGTACACATAGTACAAATGCTCTGTATTAGGAGTACAAAAGCTTTGTACTTATGGCTCCTTCTTGATAAACGAATTTCGTTTCCTGCTTGGAGCCCTATTCGCTATCGCTACCGAAGGCATGAAAATGCCGTATCGTCATCTTTTTATTCTTGAACTCTTAAACACCTTGAACCCTTGAACATCTTGAACCATTAACCTTGAACCCTAATTGTATAGGTAGAGTATGCCATCACTCTTCAACAATCTTCCAATGACCAGTCTTATCAGAGCCTACACGTTGTATGATGTTATGGCTTTGCAAGGTCTTGACTGTTCTGGCAATGGTGGGGCGCGACACACCGCATGTTGCTGCCAGCTGTTCATAGGAGAAGTCTGGATGCATTCTGACGGCATCCAGTACCGCTTGTTCAGTCTTGGATAGCAGAGTAGCGTCAGCGCGCTTTACAGTATCATTTACAGTATCATTTACAGTATCATTCTCGTCCTTCATCAGTCGGAGCAGGTCGAGCTGGGTAGCTATTACGCGGTCAGCAATGAAATCTGTAAAAACTTCTGGACGGGTATGGGCTGTTTCAAGCGAATAGATATACTCGTGTCGAAGGATAGCCGGAATGATGGCGATGGTGTAGCCATTTCGCAACAGGGCAAGGTTCATTAGCAGACGTGCTACACGGCCATTACCATCCACAAAGGGGTGAATGAACACGAACCGCTGATGCAATGTGGCGGCCAATTCCACAGGATGTATCTTTTTCTCGTTTTCGTTGTACCACTTGACGAGTTTCTGCATTTCAGCAGAAATCTTCGATACGGCAGCAACGGCATAGCGACTGCCGCTGATATACACCTTCACGTTTCGGTAGTGTCCGGCCTTCTCGGCATCAATCTGCTGATAGAACAGACGATGCAGGCTGAGGATGTCTTCTTCTTCCAGCCTATCTTTCTCGGTGATGCTGTAGATATAGTCGTAGGCCTTCGCATGCCCAACGGCCTCGTAGTGGTCACGCAAAGGCTTGCCTTCTATCGTCAGACCATCCTCAATAACCACCTTGGTCTCCGACTCTGTCAGGCTGTTGCCTTCCAGGGCATTACTGGAGTAAGTCAAGCCCACGCGGTAGTATTCGCGCAGCGATTTCAACGTCTCAGTCGGTAGTGGACGATATGCCGAGAGTCTTCGGTTATTTTCGTCTGCCTGGCTGTATTTCTTTTGTAAATTGTCCATATCTCGTCTTCTTTATTTCTATAACGTTTTTATTCTTTGCATTATTATCGCATCTGCCAATACACCTCATATTTGTGATTATTTTGCTACAAATATACAAATCCTTTTTAGAAAAAACAAAACACTTTCTGTTATTTCTGCAAAATAGTTCATGCTGTCAAGGTGGCCTAGGAAGATGACGATACATGAGTAATGAGCATCGTCAAAAATAGAACATTTATGGATTGCATCGTTCGCCGCACTTCTATTTCCTTTGCAAACGACATAGGGAGTAATGCATGACAAATCGGGAACAAATACGTTTTTGAGGCAAGCAGAAGAAGCCCATTTATACAGATGATAGGGAAAGAATCAACTGACAGATTCTAGTTCCGAAGGTCTTGGGTTTGAATCCCAACGGGATCACAATAAGAATACCTCCGAAGAGAAAGCTTGCTTTCGATTTCGGAGGTGTTCTTGTTGAAGATCGGCCCGTGGCAGGGGAAGGGATCTAGATGCATAGCATCTGAATCCCAACGGGATCACAAAAAGGGAAAGAGTCACGAACGATGAAAACGAGCTTTCAATCTTCGAGGCTCTTCCCTTTTTGTAGGATGGCTGGCGCCAGCCTACGGGAAAGACGGCAAAGTCAATCCCAACGGGATCACAATAAGAACACCTCCGAAGTGAAAGCTTGCTTTCGATTTCGGAGGTGTTCCTTTTAATAGTCGTCTCATTGCATAGAGCTTCTTTTTCCTATCATTCCAAGTCCATGAAGCTGTCATGATAAACAGGATCAGCAGGGAACCACATTTCTTTAAACGACATAATTTCATCAACAGGAAACTCTTTTATTATACCATAGGTGGAATGAATATAATCAAGCCACTCTTCAAACGATTGCGTATCATAATCCCAATTTTTATCTCCAGAATTATCCAAACGGAATTCGTCGCAATACCATATTTCTTTTTTCCCTAAAGCCTTTGCAACATCGTAAAAACCTTTTCTTACGAAGAGAGGTGGAGAAAAAAGCTGGTGATACCTGTAGGCAGGGCTTACATGCCAATAGCCTTTTTTCAAGATCATACGAAACATATGGTGAGTGTCACTATACACTTGATAGTCGTTACAATCTAAGCCTTCAGGATAATATACATCTTCACCCTCTAAGTGGAAGTAGTCATTGAGACATTTCGAGGCTCGATTTAGCTCTGCCTCTACAACTTCTATGTTGTCAAAATCATAGAAGTCGTTTCTTATCAAACCTTCAACACAAACGCCCATATCATTAATATTCTAAAATCCATTCTTGGCCATCATAAGGGCACCCTTTGCCAAATAAAGAAGAGATGTAGACAACAACCCCGAATTGTTCTGGAGTAAGCCTTGCTGCTAGTTTACGAATATCATCATTCGCATCTTTAAGACATTTCTTGCCTTCTTCTTTCCAATAGCCAACAGATTGGTGAGGACTTTTGACAACATTGGTTACAAACATCATCTCTCCATACCAAAACTTATTGCGAACGTCGTCCACAGGGTATGGATTTTCGTCTTCTCTATTGTAGTACTTATAAATCAGGCCATAGTTGTTGAAGTACCATTTTCCTAATTGCCAGAGATACTGGTCTAATTGCTTAATGGTGTATTGCACCAACCCAAAACGTTGCTGAAACGCTCTGATCACACTCATGTATTTGCTATAATCTTTCAGGTCTTCTCGCTTAAAATTTGTAAAAGGTTTCCTTTTATTCATCGAGATGAGGACTTTTTCAACATAATTGTCATAAATAGCATATTTCTCTGGCTGATGGTGACTGCAATACTTTGTTGCAAAGGAATAGAAGAAATGATCTTTTCCATTAACTTCAACATGTGCAATTTCATCCACCAAAGAATAGTCACCTCTCTCTAATCGTTCGTCAATATTTAGCGACAAAATATGCTGAGCAACAGTATGAATGTCAAAGATATTCGTACTATAGAAGTCATTTAAAGAAGAGCATTTGATGAGGATATCTTCAATATTGTCATTCTTTGCACATAACTTTTTGAAAAGTTTATTCAAAGAACTTTCATGATTGGAATAACTAAGAAGTTCTTTCCAATAATTTAGGAACCATTCCGCCTCCTTAACAGATGGTATATAACCCTGTGGCAAATCTTTCTTATTCATATACACTTTCATGTCTTTTGCACTATTCTAATCAATGAAAATTTGTTCCATCCCTATGTATTCCGCTGCTATAATTATCTTGTAGTCATTTGATACGATATAATAATCTTCAATGTAGTAGTGCTCTTTATCTTTGCCAACCTTTGCCCACACTTGGCACCTAGAACCATCGCTTTTACATATAGCCTCGGCAACTTTTATTGCTTCATCCCTATCATTATAGAAAGGCGATTGTTCTATTATCCTTCTATATTTCTCTGCTATTTCAGGGTGACACTCCATCCGTTTTGTAGCAGATTCATAAACATACTTAAGTTCTTCCTGTCCTAAATAGCGTTGCTCAATAATCATCTTCTGTTTCTTTGATCCTCAAGGGACTACTATTTATTTATTCTTATGTTATACTCACTAACGCACTCTTTACCAAACAACCAAAGATACTTATCTAAGTCTTTTTTGCTGAACTCATTTTCAGGGAGACCATAATGCTTGCGAAAATCTTCGAGAGCTTTCATATAGCATTCATACTTTTTCAAGCCCCCATGTTTAAAATCGCCAAATTTATCTCTCTCTTGTAATTCCATTAAGACCAAAGCAACGTAATGATCATAGATGGAATATAATTGGGGTTGATGAAAGCAACAATACTTTGAGGCAAATGAATAATGAGACCTTTGTTTTGAGTTTCCTACATTAATCTTTTTGCCGATATCGTCCACTAATGATAGATCTCCCCTTTTTAATCTTTCATCAATGTTGAGCATCAGAATATGCTCGGCTATATACTGAATCTCAATTACATTTGTACTAGCCAATGCGTTTAAGGTAGAGCATTTGATAATGATGTCCTGAATATTCTTGTTTTCGGGGATTAAATCTCTAAACAACTTGAAAAGAGCGTCGTCCTTCTTGTTACCTACTAATGGATTATCGCTATACGGACGAACAATGAATTTTTTAACTTCTTCTGCTGTGGGAACATAAAAATCAGGAAGATATTTTTTCTTTGCCATAAAACGATGTGGGTGTTAATTGTTAGGAAATCTCAAATGCAGGCATCATCTCATAATAGCGTTCTAACCATTGTTTTTGTTCTGGAGTCTCTATAGGCCTGTATTCACTAATGATGCAACCTTGGTGAAGGTCGTCTGCTAAAGAGAGAATGACTTCGCGGATTTCGAGATGCCGCTTGAAATGTATAGGAATGGCTTCGTATCCCACAACAGCTCCAATAATGTTTCCTGCTATTGATCCTGTTGAGTCGCTATCCCCATCATGATTGACAGCAGCAATCAGCGCGTCTTCAAAGCTATCTATATGGCGGGCAACGGCATAAATGGCTATAGCCAAAGCTTCTTCGCCAACCCAGCCCTCACCAAGCAGTCTAATGTTTTCCAAATCACTCGATTCGTTTTTAGCGAGCGAGAGCGCTTTAATAATTAGTTTGATGAAATAGTTGATGTCTTTATGGAAAGCTTCATCCAATGTTTGCTGCTTATCCCAAGTCAATTCTGACACATTGTTTAGCACTATTAACTTGGGCAACATCATTAATGCTTCTTCAACGATTTCTGCAAAAGTGTTTCTCAAGGCTTCTGTAGAGAAAGAAGAAAGCCTTTCTTCCTTCACGAGACGATAGAGAATGTGTGATAGAACAATTGCCGGCATCCAGCCCAAAGGATGCTTGTGTGTCAGACGGGCTATTTCGCCTCCTGCAACATCTATTTCCTCTATAGAATATCTGATTTCATGACAAGCGCAGAACAGAGGCCAAGGTGCTACTCGCATCACTCCTCCACATCCTTTGCTGTTGTTCTGAGGTGTCTGATGATTAGTGATGAATTCTTTGATGGCCGACAAACAAGTGTTTCCTGGTGCTCGGCGGGAATATAGTTCAGGTATTCCATTTAGCCAAGAATAACCAAAAGGCTTATACTTGCCTTCCTTGTCAATATGATTATGGTAACTGTCTGTTTGAGTATTATACCAATCTTGATATGCGTATTGTACATAAAACTGAGGTTCTCCACCAATTCCCCGCAAATACCCTCGTGTCAACCCCATCATCATACCATTTGCTGTGAAAAGAGTCATCTGAGTGTCGTCACTAATCTGTGCCACACCATTGGTGAGTTCGTATTTGGTAATACCTTTGTTCCCATATCTGTTCTTTATCTCTTGCCAAGACATAAACTCTACGGGATAACCCAGAGCATCCCCAGCTGCGCCTCCTATCAATGAGCCACGAACGAGGTCTTGTTTCCTATTTGTTTCATCCATGTTTATAAAAAACTCTTTCGATGTTCACGAAATGATTCTACGTCTTTGACGAATAGCTTATGCGATTGTTGGAAAAACAAGACTCTATTCCAAGAAGTTCCACTCGTTCAGTTTCTTCCTTGCTAATCCGTGTCCTTCTTTATAAGCCTGCCTATAGTAGGCTTTGGCTGCTTCCAAGTCTTGTTCTACTCCCCAGCCGTGTTCGTAGAATTCTCCTACGCGATAGTGGGCATAAGGTAATCCGCACTCTTTGTACAAGTCAAATGCGCGTCGCAAGTCCTTGGGATAGCCTTGACTTCCTTTGCGCAGTATGTCTGCGAGATTGCTTCGGGCAAGGTCGTTGCCATTTTCTATAGCTTGCTCGTACCAATAAACGGCTTTTTCAATGTCTGGTTGCACGCACACACCATCATCGAAGAACGTTCCAATGTCGTTCATTAGATTGCCATCTAAATCCAAGTCTTCAAGATTTCCGTTTTTGAGGCAATCAAGGATGTAAATAACATCTTCTTTCGCATATCCGTGTCCTTCAGGAGTAGAAGAATAATCAAGGATAAAGTGCTGATAATTGACGGGAATTTCAATTGTTTTCCCTTTAACTATATTTAGAGTGGTTGTTTCTTTTTTCATGCTTTTTTGTTTTTATGGTTTTAATGTGGTATTTCTACCTACAAAGATAGTGATTTTTTTCAATAGTTATATGGTTATCTTCTTTTTCTTTACGTATTTACTCTTGCCCGATTGATAACGGTTGTTTCCTCGTATGGTGCTCCCATCGTCCAGTATTTATAGTCATCGATATAGAGGTAGGGAAAGTTGTATCTTCCCCACCTCTCTTCTTTCCCAAAGCGGCGCTGCATATCTACGAAGTATAGAAATTCTTCTTCTGTAAGCGGGCATTTGCCTCTGACGATGTACTCATGTGGCGCAAAGGGCATCGTTTTGGCAAATGTCCATTGGCAGCGAGCAATCATCCCGCGCAGCTTGTCGTAGTTCAATTCGTAGTTCATTTTGCCTATCACCTTGCGGTTTTTGGAGCCTATCTTGTTCGTTTGTGGGTTGATTGCAAGATAGGTGCTATTGAGATAGTTACGCAACGTTTCTTTTTATCTTGATAGTCATTTGAATTTGAGCCTCGGGAAGAATATCAAGTCTTGTTCTGCTGATGCGGCACTCGAAAACATCTGTCCAGCCCATTTCAAGGATTGCGGAGAAATGCTTATTGACTTCTTGAGGAATGTAGCCTAAGCAATAGTCTTCGTTTGTTTCTTCGTCGTGAAACATTACCGCTACAGCATCGGGGTCAAAACGGTTGTCAAGATCGCGCTGCAGTTGGAGCAAGGTTCCTACTTTCAGCTTATCCCACACTTCGTCTGCATCGTGATACTTCTTTCCTGCCACACAGCAAGACATAAAAAACTTCTTCTTTGTTTCCATAATTCTTTACTTTGTTTGGTTAATAAAACTGTTTCGAGTGCAAAGTAAAGGAGGGGATGTTTCAAATCATGGAACAGATGAAGGATTTTTTTACCTATTTTTTCTGGTAACGTTCGATGGATTTCTGATGCCATTCGACGATTTCGTCGGCAAGCGTCTGGGGCTCAAGAACCTCTATCCATTGTCCTCGCGACAACAGGGCTGCCTTGAATTCTGTGGTAGGACGAAGTCTCAGCTCGAAGTCGGCATATTCTTCTTTTGTGTTTATTTCCTGTTGAGAAGGGTGCAAGGGCAAGTCGCGCAGATAGTATTTCTCCAATCCATGAGCCCGAAGAACGATGCGCTCCAGCTTGGCTTTGTTGTCTACCACAATGCCGTAACTATCCTTGAAATAAAAAGCCGCATCAAAGTCTTCCGGCAGCTCAAACGTCAAATCCAACAAATCGATGCTTTCTATTCTGTCGAAAGAGAAAGTAGCCAAGAAGCCGTTGGAGAGCTTTCCCAGCAGATACCACCTTTGGCTGAATAGCTTTACGCAATAGGGCTCTATCGTGAAGCTGCTTCCTGCGGGAGCGCTGTAGCGTCGGTAAGTAATCATCAAGCATCGGCTCTCCTTCATCGCCTTGAGGACCTGACGAAGCTTTTCTCCGCCCGAGGGCGTGTGCTCGAGAAGAATCCGATGGTGCAGGCTTTGGCTCTCCTCAACGAGGTTGCCTACGCTCAGCGTGGAAATCATCCAGTTCTGTACCGTCTCTTCGTCCAAAACCTCGTCGTTGTTGATGAAATACTTGTTGCCGTTCTTCTTGTCGCAGTCGATGATGATGCCGAAGATATCCTCTATAGCGCACTTGTGGCGGTAGAAAGTGGTGCGGGGCATCTTTTCCCCTTCGCTCATCTCCGTCAGCACCCATTTCCGGTTTATTTCAGCCAGCGTGATAGATTTGGCTTCGTGAATGGTGTTGACAAGCCAGATGTATTCCTTGAACTTCGTGTACGTTTTCATAGGCGGTATGATTTCAGTCACAAATATAGGGCTTTTTTATGAAAAACAACGAATAATACAGTTTTTTTCTTTGACTTCGGGGGTTGCTCAACGCGTTGGGTAACGTTGCACAACGCGTTGGGTAACCTTGCTCAACGCGTTGAGCAACCCCTCTTCGGAAACAGCCATCCAGAAGAGTCTGTAGCGAAGGGCCGGATTCTGCTTGGCGATGAGATAATGTGGCTGAAAAACTTGCAAAGTTCTGGGAATATCGTATATTTGCATCGTCATTATCTGAAACGAAAAAGTATCGACATGAAGAAAAGAAGAACCGCTTGCTTGTTGCTTGCCCTCACGGGGCTGTCGCTGGGTGCGCAGAATCCCTACCTTCCGTTGTGGGAGCATATTCCTGACGGAGAACCCTATGTGTTTGAAGATCCCGACAATCCGGGGAAGTACCGAGTGTACGTCTACGGCTCGCACGACAATCTTCGCACGGCTTACTGCGGGCTGGATCAAGTCGTCTGGTCGGCTCCTGTGGAAGACCTGAGCCGCTGGCGTTACGACGGCGTTATCTTTGAGTCAAGGACGGATGCCAACGGCAATCTGCTCAACGCCGAAGGGAAAGGCGACTTGCTGTATGCGCCCGATGTGGCTGTCAGGACCGATCCGCAGACGGGCAAGAAGACGTACTACCTCTATCCGAACACTCAGAACGGCGGAAGGCAGGGAACGGTAGCGAAGTCAGACCGTCCCGACGGGCCTTTCAGCATCTGCAACTGGAGCAAGACGAATCCGCAGGAGACGGAAGGCGTGCTCCGCTTCGATCCGGCTGTATTCGTCGACGACGACGGTCGAGTCTACGGCTACTGGGGATTCCAGGAGTCGTTCGGAGCTGAACTCGATCCCGAGACGATGGCTACCGTGAAGCCCGGCACGCAAATCGTGAAGGGGATGATTTCACATCTGCACGAGGAGGGGGACTTCCGCTTCTTCGAGGCTTCTTCCATACGGAAGATAAAGGATAAGTATGTGTTCATCTACAGCCGCTGGACCTACGACGGAGAATTCGGGCTGAAAGATACGAACTACACGCTTGCCTACGCCTACAGCGACTTTCCTCTCGGTCCGTTCGTCTACGGCGGAACGATTATCGACGCGCGTGCCAGAGATACCGACTTGCAGGGAAAAACTATCTTCACGGCTACGCCTACGGGCAACACGCACGGAAGCATTGCGGAGATAGAAGGGCAATGGTATGTGTTCTATCATCGGCAGTCGGGTACCGATGAGTTTGCCCGACAGGCTATGGTGGCTCCCATCACGGTGGATGTGACGGAAGGGCCTGGAGGAAAAGTGGTAATCTCGGAAGGAGAGTACACGTCGGAGGGATTTCAGCTCGGGGGGCTTGATCCTCTGCAACGCTATTCGGCAGGCATCGCTTGCTACTACACGGGTCCCGGAGGAGCTACGAACGACTATCCTAACTTCCTCTATACGGGTTCCTATGTGCAGGCACAATACCTTGAAGACGGCGTGGAGCCGACTTCTCTGGAAGATGTCTATGACTTGAGTATCAATCACAATCCTGTCGTCAACAACACCAGCGGCTCTGTCGTCGGCTACAAGTACTTCAACTTCGACGCTTTATCCCATAAACGGTGGATAAAGCTTCGTCTGCAGGTTGTGCCGAAGGGCGTGAGCGGGCGCATCGAAGTCTTTGCCGACAGCCCTTGGAAGGAGAAGGGAGGCATTCTTCTCGGGCGTGTGAAGATAAGCAAGCGCAAGCATCAGGAGATGACGGAGCTGAAGGTGAGAGTACGCAAGGCACGCAAGCTGAAGGGGAAGCACGCCCTTTATCTCCGCTTCACGGCAAGCGAGCCTGACACCTCGCTCTGCGATTTCCATTACCTGCAGTTTACGGGCAGATAAAAAGAAATCTGCTTATGGAAAACGCATAGGCAGATTCTTGTTCCGATAAAAAAGAGAAGAACGCACTCGCTTGTTCGGCTGAGTGCGTTCTTCTGATTTCTTACTGACGCGGAGGGCGCTGTCCACCTTGTCGTCCCGGGCCACCGCCGCGACGCTGGCGCTGTTCCTGCTGCATTTTCTCGTAAGCAGTCCACTGCTCTTCGGTAAGGATAGCCTTGATGGCTTTTTCGCGTTCTGCAAACTGTTTCTGCATCTCTTCGCGGCTCATTCTCTGGCCTTCGCCAGCCTGCATTTGCTTCTGCATAGCCTTTCCCTGCTCGATGAACAGGTTGTAGAGCTGCTCGTACTGCTTGTCGCTGACGTTGCAAGCTTCCTTGATGCGCTGAGCTTGGCGGGTAGCCATCTCTTCAGGTTTGAACTCACGGCGTTCCCCGCGCTGCGGGCCTTGTGCATAGACTCCAAGAGTCAATGTCATTGCTACAAGGGCTAAAAGAATTTTCTTCATAACGTTGTAGATATTTAAGGGGTTAAACAAGTCGTTCAGCATAATCACGACATACTTAAGACTCGTGTACGAAGGAAAAGTTTAAAGACGGTTTCTGAAAAAAAGTTATTTTTCAAAAACGCCGTAATGAGAAGGAAGAGAAATCAGCTTTTCCTGTTTCCCAGCTCGATGACTTCAAGATCTTTGATGTCGCTCTTGTCGATATTGAAGCGGATAAGGGTGCGCACAGCTTGGATGCCGTAGACGCCTGCTGCGCCGGGATTGATGTGGAGCATGTCGAGCGTAGGATCGAATTTGACGCGCAGGATGTGGCTGTGCCCGCAGACGAAAAGCTTGGGAGGCTGCGTGAAAAGCAAGCCGCGCACGGAGGCGTCGTACTTGCCGGGATAGCCTCCGATGTGCTTGAGCAGCACTTCGACACCCTCGACGGTGAAGCGTCTTATCTCGGGATAGCGTAGGCGGATGTCGTAGCCGTCAATGTTGCCGTATACGGCACGAAACGTGACGGGCAAGGCTTCAAACTTCTCGGCAACCTCCAGGGAGCCGATGTCGCCAGCATGCCAGACCTCATCGCAGTCGCGAAAATACTGGGCGTAGCGCTCGTCCCAGTAGGCATGCGTGTCGCTGATTAAACCTATGCGCTTCATATTGGAAGGCGGGGCGTTTGGGATTACTTGTTACGCGAGTCGATATACTGGATGAGGAACTGCGTTGTTCCCTTGATGCCCAGCACGCTGGTGTTGATGCAAAGATGATACGTGGAAGCACTTCCCCAAACGCCGTCGGTATAGTAATTATAATAGGTAGCGCGCTTCTTGTCGCCTTGCTCCATAAGAGTGCGCGCCTTCTCGATGCTGATGTTGTCGTGCTCGGCAATACGTTTCAGGCGGTCTTCCTTGTCGGCAGAGAGGAAGATGCTTATGAGCCCGGGATTGTCGCGCAGGATATAGTCGGCGCAACGTCCCAGGATGATGCACGACTCCTTGCTTGCAAGCTCGCGGATAACGTCGCTCTGCACCTGAAAAAGGGCATCGTTGGAGAGAGGGCTGTTGGAATGGCTGGAGACGAGTCCCCTGCTGGTAATGAGCGAGCGTAGCGATGAGCGCGAGACATGCTCGTCGGCATTCGTGAAGAATTCTTTCCCGAGCCCGCTCTGCTCGGCAGCAAGATTGATGAGCGCCTTGTCGTAGAGGCTGATGCCGTAATGCTCGGCAAGGAGCTTGCCTACGGAGCGTCCTCCGCTGCCCAGCTGGCGTCCGATGGTGATGATGAGGTTTTTCATGAAGATGTCCTTTATTATAAATATGGAGAGGATGTGGTTGTATCTCTTAGGTTAACTTATTATTTGGGAAGTGTGGATGGGTTATGCCGCAGGGGTTACGGGGTTGCTGTTGACGTGCTTTCTGAATATTCTCATCTGACGAGCCAGCAGGATGAAGCCCGTGATGCACGAGACAAGGTCGGAAGCGGGGAGCGCGTACCAGACTCCGTTGAGGGCTGGCTTCCAGAATGTCGGGAACCAGAGGAGGAACGGAAGCAGGAACAGGAACTGCCGCGAGAGGGAGAGGAAAATAGACGTCCAAGGCTTGGCAATAGCCTGGAAGAAGTTGCCTATAACCATCTGTGAGCCGATAAGGGGGAAGACGAGGGCGTTGATGCGCATGCCTCGGACGATTTCCGTGAGCATCTGCTCGTCGGTAGTGAAGATGAGGGCGGCATAGCGCGGCAGGAACTCGCAGACAATCCATCCGAGCGTCATTGCCGCTGTCGCCCACAGGAGAGTCAGCCTCAGCACGCCCATCACCCTGTCGTAGCGCTGCGCTCCGTAGTTGTATCCCGCGATAGGCTGCATGCCTTGATTCATGCCGAACACGAGTGTGGCGAAGACGAACGTCACCTTGTGGATAACGCTGAAGGCGCCCACAGCATAGTCGTCGCCGTAGGTAAGAAGGGCGCGGTTCACGAAGATAACGACGATGCAGGCAGCGAGGTTCATGAGGCACGGGGAGATGCCGATGGAGAGAATCTCCTTTACGATGCGCCCTTCAAGACGGTAGATGCCCCGATGGAGGTGAAGGAGCTCGCGCTTGTCAGTCAGCACGCGCAGCTGCCAGCAGAGGGAGATGCTCTGGCTGAGAATAGTGGCGATAGCGGCGCCTTTAATGCCTAGGTTAAGTCCCCAATGGAAGATGAAAATCGGATCCAAGATGCAGTTGACGACAACCGTCAGGATGGTGGCTTTCATCGCGACGTCGGGATGCCCTGTGCTCCGCAGAATGGCGTTAAAGCCGAAGTACAGATGCGTGATAACGTTGCCGAGAAGTATCCAGAACATGTATTCGCGGGCAAACTGCAGCGTGTTTTCCGAAGCTCCGAAGAAGAGGAGGATAGGGTTGAGGAACGAGAGGGTGACGACGGCGATGATGATGCCAACCAAGATGTTGAGCACGAAGGCGTTGCCCAGGAAGCGCTGCGCCGACTCGTAGTTTTTCTGCCCCAAGCGTACCGAGATCATTGTCGATGCTCCCACGCCTACCATCGCCCCGAAGGCTGCAGAGATGTTCATCAGCGGGAACGTGGGCGCCAAGCCGCTCAGGGCCATAGGCCCGATTCCGTGCCCGATGTAGGCGCTGTCGACGATGTTGTATATCGACGAGGCAATCATCGCCACGATGGAGGGGATAGCGTATTTCTTCAGCAACTTGCTGATTTTCTCGGTGCCGAGCTCGGTGGGTATATGTTTCTCTGACATTGTCCTCAGGTCTTTTTTCCCCGAAGGGGGCTTGTTTGGGTGCAAAGGTAGTAATTTTCGTCGTTTTGCGAGACGACTGCACGAAGGAAAATTTTCTTCCGGGCGAAAAACATCGTGCAAGGAGGGGAAAAAATTATGGAGAAGGAATCTCGCCGTATGAAGAAAGAAGCCGGCGAGATGTAGAAAGAAAAAATTTTTTTCGAGAAGGAAAAAACTTTCAAGAATAAAGAAAAAGGATTACCTTTGCATGAACACTCGCAAGATGAAAAGAAAAGTGTTGGTAGGAATGAGCGGCGGCATCGACAGCACGGCAACGTGCATGCTGCTGCAGGAACAGGGCTTCGAAGTCGTTGGACTTACGATGCGCATGTTTGACGTCCCCTCGCAGATGACGGGCGACGAGCCGCTCAGCGTTGTCGAGGCTCGCGAGTGTGCCCTCTTCCTAGGCATCGAGCATCATGTGGCTGACGGGCGGGAAATGTTCCGCGAGAGGGTGGTTGACTATTTCTGCGGGGAGTACCTGAAAGGGCGCACGCCCAATCCGTGCGTGGTGTGCAACCCGCTCTTCAAGTTCCGCTTACTCCTCGACTGGGCCGACAGGCTTGGCTGCGAGCACATTGCCACAGGGCACTACGTGCGGCTCTCCGAGGATAACGGCATCTGGCGCATCGTCTGCGGAGCGGATGTCACGAAGGATCAGAGCTACTTCCTCTGGCGCTTGCCGCAGGAGGTGCTTGCGCGCTGCCTGTTTCCTCTGGGCGAATGGACGAAAAAGGATGTCCGAGCCTATCTGGAGAAGAAAGGCTTCACGGCAAAGGCTCGCGAGGGGGAGAGTATGGAAGTATGCTTCATCGAGAAGGATTACCGCAGTTTCCTCCGCGCACAACGCCCCGACATTGACTCCGCTGTCGGCGAAGGGAAGTTTGTCGACAAGGAAGGCCGAGTGCTGGGTACGCATCAGGGATTTCCCTTCTACACGATAGGTCAGCGCAAGGGGCTGGGCATTGCTCTGGGCAAGCCCGCTTTCGTTCTCCGCATTAACGCAGACAAAAACACGGTGGTGCTGGGCGAAGAGCAAGACCTCAGGACGGAATACATGCTGGTTGAGGGCACGCCCGAAGATATCTTTCGTCTTGATAACGGCAGCGAGAAGGCTCCCCTGACGGTGAGGATACGTTACCGCAGCAAGCCCATTCCGTGCGAGCTGATGAAGGAGGTAGCCCCCGGGCTCTCGTTGGTTCATTTCCTGGGAGAAGCCTCAGGCGTCACTCCCGGGCAGTCAGCGGTGTTTTATCGGGGAGAAACCCTCGTGGGAGGCGCTTTCATCGCTTCGCAGAAGGGATTAGGACAATACGTGGAGCATGAAGGCCTGAAGCAATAGAAACGAAAAGACATTATCGATGGAAGTATTCAGTCTATACGAGCTAAACAGCAAAGTACGCAAAGTTGTCGAGGGGCAGCTAAACGAGGAGTACTGGGTGCGCGCAGAGATGAGCAGCGTGAATGTCAACGCAGCGGGGCATTGCTACATCGAGCTGGTGCAGAAGAACGAGAAGAACAACAGCCTCCTTGCGAAAGCACGCGCTACAGTTTGGGCCAATCGGCTACCGATAATAAAAGGATACTTCGAGCAGGAGACGGGGCAGGCCTTCGTTGCGGGCATCAGCGTGCAGCTGCTCGTGACGGTACAGTTCCACGAACTCTACGGGATGTCGTTTCTCGTGCAGGATATAGACCCTACCTATACGCTGGGGGATATGGCCCGCAGGAGAAGGGAGATTCTGCGGCAACTGGAGGAGGAGGGCACGCTCACTATGAACAAGGAGCTCCCGATGCCCTTGCTTCCTCAGCGGGTAGCCATCATTTCCTCGGAGACTGCCGCAGGCTACGGCGATTTCTGCAACCAGTTGCATAACAACACCTACGGGCTCGTTTTCTACACGCGCCTTTTCCCCGCTGTGATGCAGGGAGACAAGGTGGAAGAATCCATTATCGCGGCGCTCGACGCTATTGCTTCTAGCGAAGGATGCTGGGATGTCGTAGTAATAATAAGAGGCGGAGGAGCCACGAGCGACTTGGCTGGCTTCGACACCTATGCGCTTGCTTCCAACTGCGCGCAGTTCCCGCTGCCCATCATTACGGGTATCGGGCACGAGAGAGACGATACGGTAGTGGATGCTGTTGCCCACACGCGGGTGAAAACACCTACGGCAGCAGCCTCGTTCCTGATAGACGCGGCGATGACGACGGCGATGTGCTTGGACGAGTATATTGCCGCAATTAGTAGCGGCATTCGCGAGAAGATTTCCCGCGAGAATCAGCGCCTGCAATATCTGTCGCAGCGTATCCCTTCAGCGTATGCGCTGAGTAAGGCGCGGGAGGAGCATCTTCTGGAACGCCTACGACAGAGGATGT
Source organism: Bacteroidaceae bacterium (assembly GCA_017615125.1). GTDB lineage: Bacteria > Bacteroidota > Bacteroidia > Bacteroidales > Bacteroidaceae > UBA1189. The sequence continues at coordinate 164,044 of JAGAAS010000029.1, read as the reverse complement.
CGACAGGAGCGGGAGCCTTCCTCTCGGAGCAGAGACATAAAGTCGCCCTTGTGGAAAAAGTGCTGGCAGGCGCGGCTCCCGAGAACATTCTCCGACGCGGGTATAGCATCACGCTTCTAAACGGAAAGGTCCTGCGCGATGCTTCCGAGATACGCGAGGGCGATATCCTCAGCACGCGACTTGCTTTGGGCTCGGTGCAGAGCAAGGTGATTTTGAAAACGGATAAAGAAGATTGATATGAAATACGAAGAGGCAATGAAGCAGCTCGACGAGATTGTCACAAAGATTGAGAACGGCGAGCTGGACATCGATGAACTGACATCGCAGATGAAGAAGGCGCAGGAGCTGATAAAGTTCTGCAAGGATACGCTTTACAAAACCGACGAGGAGGTAAAGAAACTGCTGGAAGAGTAGGCTTCTTCTTCTGTCGGGTTGAGTAGAGAAGGAGCCGTTTTTATCTGACGGTAATGTGCAGGCACTTCTGTCTGCGCTCCCATTTTACATAGCAACGCTTGTCTTGACGGAAGTCATAGGCCACTTGCATGAGGATATCGTAGAGTTTGTTCGTGTCCTCAATAGCGTGAGAAGCGGGGCAGTCGAAACGCGTGTAGGTAATGTCGAAAGTAGTAGCGTAGCAATGACAGGAGTTCTCGGTAGCGTTGACATTCCTGCCCGAAAGGTTTTTTACATCCTCCCGTGTGCGTGTAACGCTTGTGACAATGAAGCGGTGATTGCGATTGTATCCTCGTCGATAGATGGAATCCTGGAACGCCTTTCCCATATCGTCGAGAAGGCGCGCGGCCTTAGGCACAAGATAGGGGGAAGAGTGCGTAAGCTTGTCGACGACGTAGCGCTTGCAAGTCTCGATGCGCGTAACGTCGTACTTGCCCGAGGCAAGGTCTTCGCGCGTAAAATCTTCCTTGATGCCGTTCTTTTGTGCTGCCACAATCTGCGTCTCCTGCAAGTCGTTGAGCAGCTTTGAGTAGCTCCGCGTAGGCTCCCGATGGTCCTTGTTGTTGGGATTGTAAATGTCCTCCTTGTCTGTGGATTTGTTCCCGCGACAGGAAACTGCCTGCCAGAGACAGGCGAGAAGGCACACGACGAAGATGCCTATCACTACCGTGTGGGCGATAGCAAGCGTTTTTTGCTTCCTTGAGAGTCTGTTGTCCATTCGGAAGGCAAAGATACGGTTTTTTATGCAAACCCGCAAGAGCAGGCGCAAGAAAATTCATTTTCGGGCAAATTTGCTACCGTTTTTTCCGTGCGTCACAAGGCTTTCTGGGCAGGATTTTTTTTGAAGAAAGAAAAAAGATTTTTCGAGAAGGAATCTCGCCGTATGAAGAAAGAAAAAAAATTTTTCCCTTCTCGAAAAATTTTTATGGAGAAAGTAAAATTTTGTATGAAGAAAGAATATTCGTTTTTTGAGAATACATTTCGGCTTCTGATTTTGTCTTTGGGCACGAAGGAAAAATTTCTTGCGCGGAACTGAAAATTATTTCGGATTATCCTATGAAAATTGCGCCTTTTTCATTACTTTTGCCGTGATGATTGACGAGAGCACAAAGAACAGGATTCTCGATACGGCACAGATCGTTGACGTAGTGTCGGAATTCGTACAGTTGCGCCGGCGAGGCGTCAACTACATCGGTCTTTGCCCTTTTCACAACGAGCGTACGCCTTCTTTTAACGTGAATCCCGCGAGGGGAATTTTCAAGTGCTTCGGATGTGGCAAGTCGGGCGATGCTGCGCGCTTCCTGATGGAGCACGAGCAGATGACGTTCCCCGAGGCGCTTCGCTGGCTTGCCAACAAATACGGCATCCAGATTGAGGAAAAGGAGATGACCGACGAGGAACGGCAGTCGCAGAACAAGCGCGAGAGCCTGTTCATTATCAATCAGTTCGCGCGCGACTGGTTTCAGCACCAGCTTCGCGACACCGATGCGGGGCGCAGCATAGGACTGGCCTACTTCCGCAAGCGCGGCTTCCGCGACGACATTATTGAGAAGTTCCAGCTCGGATATAGCCCCGACATCTCTGACGCTCTGGCGAAGGAAGCTTCGGCGAAGGGTTACAAGGAGGAAAATCTGGTTGACGCGGGCGTTTGTATCCGAAGCGAGAGCGACGGACATGTCTTCGACCGTTTTCGCGGGCGTGTGATGTTCCCCATTCATTCGCTTTCTGGAAAGGTTGTGGGGTTCAGCGGGCGTGTTCTCACCAAGGAAGCCAAAGCAGCCAAGTATGTCAATACTCCCCAGACGGAGGTCTATCTGAAAAGCGAAGAGCTCTACGGAATATGGCTTGCGAAGAGTGCTATCGTGAAGAACGACAAGTGCTTCCTCGTGGAGGGAAATACGGATGTCGTTTCGATGCATCAGGCAGGCGTGGAGAACGTAGTTGCTTCGTGCGGCACGTCGCTCACAACGGGGCAGATTCGGAAGATACACCGCTTTACGAACAATATCACGCTCATTTACGACGGAGACAGCGCCGGTATTCATGCCTCGCTTCGGGGTATCGACATGCTTCTCGAGGAGGGAATGGCGGTAAAAGTGGTGCTGCTTCCCGATGGGGATGACCCCGACAGCTTTGCGCAGAAGCACAATGCGACGGAATTCCAGCAGTTCATTGAAGACAACGAGGTGGACTTCATCCGCTTCAAGACAAACCTGCTACTGAAGGATGTGGGGAACGATCCGTTCAAAAGGTCGAACCTTATTAAGGATATCGTCAACAGCATCTGTGTGATTCCCGATGAACTGTCGCGTTCCACGAATATATCCATTTGCAGTCAGTTGCTCCAGATGGATGAAAAGATCATCGTAAACGAAGTAAATAGCATCCGCAAGGCAAAACGAGAAGAAAAGCAGCGAGCGCGCGAAAGGGAACAGGAGCGGCAGGCAAATATTTCCGCGTCAAATCCTGGTTCAGACGTGCCTGTGGACTTACCTGAGACGAAAACGGCTGAGGCCGATGTCACCCAGCCAGAGGAAATGTCTTCATTGGCTCTTCATTTCAATGCGCAGACTCAGGGAAGCATTCTTTATAAAAAGGAGCTGCTCCTGATGAGCGAGATGGTGCGTCACGGGGAAAGGGTTATCGATGTTGTGGATGACGAACAGGGGCAGGAGAGGCCTCTGACGGTAGCCGAATGCATCTATTATGATATGAAGAACGACGAACTCTCCTTTTCCGAGCCTTTGATGCAGCGGATGACGGAGGAGCTGGTGCAGCACGTTCACGAAGAGGGCTTCGAGGCTTCCCGTTTCTTCCGCAATCATGCTGATCCTGCCGTTAGCGGGCTGGCAATAGACTTGCTGACGGACAAATACGAACTGAGCCAGTCTTTTTCGGCGAAATCCGATTCGTCATCTGGGAAGGAGGAGCCGGGAAAATCCTCTTCGGACGAATTGGCTCTGAAGGAAGTCATTCCTCATCTGCTCAACGATTATAAAATGGTATTTGTGGAAGAGGAAATCAAGCAGGTGAAGTCGCAGCTGAAATCACCCGAGCTGCGAAACAATCCGGAGCAGATGCAAAGTGTTATGGAGAACTACAATGAGTTGCTTGCTATCAAACGAGAGCTGGCTAAGCAGCTGGGAAACAGAGTTATTGCCTCTTGATAAAAGAAAGAGAAAGGGACATCCGAAGACGTCCCCTTCCCATAAAAACCTTTCGCCAAAGATTCTGTTTTAAAGCTTATTCTTTATCAGGTTCATGAACTCCTCGCGCGTCTTGGCCTGATTGAAAGCACCCGTGAAGTCGGAAGTTGTGGTGATAGAGTTTTGCTTTTCCACTCCTCTCATTTGCATGCACATGTGTTGCGCTTCGACAACTACCATAACTCCAAGCGGATTGAGCGTTTTCTGGATGCACTCTTTGATTTGAAGCGTCATGCGCTCTTGTACTTGTAGCCGATGGCTGAAGATATCAACTACACGCGCAATTTTGCTCAGCCCTGTGATGTAGCCGTTAGGAATATAGGCAACGTGCACTTTGCCGAAAAACGGCAGTAGGTGATGTTCGCAGAGCGAATAGAAATCGATGTCGCGGACGATGACCATCTGCTGGTAGTCTTCCTTGAACATAGCTGAGCGAAGTACTGCGGCAGGATCTTGGCGGTATCCGCGTGTCAGCATCTGCAAGGCTTTAGCTACGCGTTCAGGCGTCTTGGCAAGCCCTTCGCGCTGGGCATCTTCGCCTATCAACTGAAGAACGGCTTTCGTGTGCTCTTTGAGTTGCTCGGTAATCTGGGGATCTTCGTATGTTGTTTCTGTCATACTGCTAATAGTTTGAACTCTATATCTCGGAGACAAAGAAGCATTAGTAGCTCAGGCTCACGTTGATAGTTTGGTTTGGCAGGAGGATGATGTCGCGGAAGAGTCCTGTCTTCTTCATTTCACGCAGCATCTGGTCTGCTTCTTCCAACGAGCGGTAGTCTCCTACGCGGCATACCCAGCGAGGAGAGATAAACTCAGTATATACTGAGAGCTGAGGCCAGTTGGAGCGAACCTTTTCTGCAGCTCGGATGGCACCCTCGCGTGCAGCACGAGTGTTGTTGCCTGCATAAACCTGGATGCGATATCCTTTGGTTTGTAGCTTTTGCGTGTTTGTCGGATCGTAGATATTGCCGAGAAGCTTGTAGAGTCGGCTGTCTTGATGGACAGTGACTTTTCCTGCGCCCCATTCGTTGCGCTCGAGCCTGTCGGTAATCTTCTGCTGCGCAGATAATCCGAGCGTCACAGAAAGGAGAAGAACGGAAAGAACAACTTTCTTATTCATGGCGAAATGGTTAAAAGAAAGGGATGTGGCAATCCCGAGAGATTGCCACATGGGAAATGGTTTATTTGAAAGCGTCGATGATGCCTTTGAAGTCGGCTGCTTTGAGTGCAGCGCCTCCGATAAGGCCTCCGTCAACGTCGGGGTTGGCAAACAGCTCTTTTGCGTTGGATGGCTTGCAGCTTCCTCCGTAAAGGATGGAGGTGTCGTCAGCCACCTGCTTGCCGTATTTCTCAGCAACCAGCGAACGGATGTAGGCGTGGATTTCCTGAGCCTGCTCGGGCGTAGCAGTCTTGCCCGTGCCGATTGCCCAGACGGGCTCGTAGGCCAGAACGATTTGTCCGAACTCCTCGGCAGAAAGGCTGAAGACTGATTCAAGCTGTGCCTTCACCACTTCGTTCTGCTTGTTGGCTTCGCGCTCTTCGAGCACCTCGCCGATGCAGAAGATGGGCTTCAGACCATTTGCTAGAGCCAGCTTGACTTTCTCCTCAAGGATGGCAACTGTCTCGTGATAGTAGGCGCGACGCTCGGAATGGCCGAGAATAACGTACTGCGCACCTGTCGAGGCTACCATTGCAGCTGATACTTCGCCTGTGTAAGCGCCAGATGCCTTGTCGGCGCAGTTTTCAGCACCTACTCCAATAATGTCTTTGTTGACAACAGGCACTACAGAAGCAAGGTGGATGAAAGGAGTGCAGATAACGACGTCGCAATGGGGCTTGTCGGCGGAAAGGACTTCGTTCAACTCTTTTGCAAGTTCAATACCCTCTTGGAGGGTTTTGTTCATTTTCCAGTTTCCTGCTACAATTTTCTTTCTCATTTCTTCAATAATAAATTAGTTAGACGTATTGTTTGTTTCGTTCTTTTCTGTTCGTTTTTCTTTCCTGTTGCGATGGGCAAGATAAGAGATGCCTACAAGGAGGAAGTAAGGGATGAACATCAGGCAGAGAATCTTCAGGAAGCGATTGTGCAATTCTTCCTTTGTGCGCTCTGCCCAAGGCTCCTGATCCAGCGAGGCGGTAAGCAGTTCGTCTCGGGGAATGTCGTGACGGCTCCACTTGTTGACGATGATGCCGTCTTTCACGAGGAGAACTCCGGGATTGGAGCGAATCATTGTCTTCAGCGTGATGTCGTCAAGGAGGCAGAAGTCGTACAAGGCTCCTGTCTGCTCCTTCCATCGGGATACGTCGGCATCGTTGCTTGACGTCAGGGCGAAAAAGGGGTAGCCATTCGTTTGGGCGTAGTCATACAGGTCATTGATGATGTCGTGCATATCTTCTGCCCAAAGTTCCCTGATGACCATAAGGAAGCAGTAGCCTGGCTCGAAAAGCGTCTCTGTCAAATCGTTCCCTTCGGTGTCGATGAGCTCAAAGTCGTGGATAGGCGGAATGTATCCTGCCTTCTTGAGTGTCGTGCGGGAGGTGACGAACGTCCAAGTGCTGTCGGGATAGTCTTCCAGCGTGAACTCCCGCTTTTTCCCTTCCTTCTCGAGGATGAACTTAGTCTCGTAGACAGGCTGTGGGACGCTGTCGGGCACCTCCATCGACGTCTCGATGTCTGCGCCTATGTGGTAGGGACGGAAGTCGACGGCGGGAAGATGGCGGAGGTTGCCGTTCATAAATAGGTAGAGCGACACGATGGCAAAGCCTATCACCATCCATTGCCACGTGCGGCTGATGAGATGGAAGAGTTTCTTGCAGTTAAACAGCAGAAAAATGGTTATAGCAAGCAAGACAACGTTCTTCCCGAAAGTCTGCCAGTTGGTGAGTTTGATGGCTTCGCCAAAGCACCCGCAGTCGGAGATAGGGTTGGCGATAGCCAGGTAGAGCGTCAGCGGCGTCATTACGAGCAGGAAGGAGAGGGCTGTCGAGAGCGCTGTCTTGCGCCACGCGGCAAAGAAGATGCAGATGCCCAGCACGAACTCGAAGAGGCAGAGCAGCATAGCGAGCCAGAGCCAAAGGGGGCCTGTCTGCGAAACCGTCAGGCCGAAGGCTTCGGCATAGTCCGTCAGCTTATACACAACGCCCCACGGGTCGATAGCCTTGACGAATCCCGAGAAGATAAAGACGCTTCCCAGGATGAATCGCAAGACGTTGGCGATGATGCTGAGAGCCTTGCTGCTTGATTGCTGTCGTTTGGCGGAGGGCATTGCAGAATGAGAACGAAGTGTTGCTTAGCTATTTTTCCTCGCTTGTCTTGATGAGGCCGAAGACGGAGTAGTTGATCATATCCATATAGTTGGCGTCGATGCCTTCCGACACAAGAGTATGCCCGTTGTTGTCTTCGATTTCCTTTGTGCGGTTGAGCTTCATCAGAATAAGGTCGGTGTAGGAACTTACTCTCATCTCGCGCCACGCTTCCCCGTAGTCGTGGTTCTTGGCCTTCATGAGCTCCAGCGCTTTGCGGGCGAATTTGTCGTACTCCGCCAGCGCCTCTTCGGCAGTCATGTCGCAGCCGTCGGCAGGGCCGTGCTCCAGCTGGATGAGGCCTATGATGCCGTAGTTGATGATGCCTATCAGCTCGGGGCGTATGCCTTCGTCGACGAGGGCGACGCCCGTTGTCTCAAGGGTGCGTATGCGCTTGGCCTTTATGTATATCTGGTCGGTGACGGAGGGAATGCGCAGGATGCGCCAGGCTGCTCCGTAGTCTTTCAGCTTTTTGGCGAAGAGGTCCCGACAAAGAGCTATCGTTTGCTCAAACTGTTGATTGGTGTCAGGTTTCATGGGTGGGAGATAAGGGAAGTCGTTATTTTACTCGGAGCACTTGCCCGGGACGCAGGATGCTCTTCTGGGTTATCTGGTTGAGCTTGCAGAGCTGCTTGACCGTTGTTCCGTTGCGCGAAGCAATCTTCGAGAGCGTGTCACCTTGCCGCACTTTATAGTAGGCCACACTGCTGGTTTTCACTTGCTTGGCCTTGCGGTATGTATAGGTATCGCCCGTTACTCTCTGATGAGGGAAGTCAAACAGGAGCGCGGGGTTGATAGCAGAGCCGAGCAGGCGTGTCTCGAAATGAAGGTGGGGGCCCGTGCTCCTTCCCGTGCTGCCGCCCAGCCCGATGGGCTCGCCTGCTTTCACGACGTCGTTCTCCTTGACGAGGCTACGCGAGAGGTGTCCGTAGAGCGTCTCCAGCCCGTTGTTGTGGCGGATGACGACGTAGTATCCGTAGCCGCGTCGGTTAAAAGCGTTTACGCGCACTTTGCCGTCGAAGGCAGCATAGATAGTATCGCCTAGGTTTACATTCACGTCCAGCCCGTAGTGGAAGCGCCGACGGCGGGGGCGGTAGCCGAAGACGTCGGTTATCTGGGTGTGCGTCGTCGGCATGCAGTATCCCTTGAGGTTGATGACAAAGGTGTCGGGCAGAGCGACGCCTGAGTAGCCGAAGAGACTTTCCGTGTTCCAGTCGGGATAGAAGTCCTCCGACAGGTCGTCATAGTCCTCGCCTTCCTCGTCGCTGCTGATGGCCAGATAGCTTAGCTCCAGGTTCTCAACGGTAGGCATCGGCGTGTCGGGCATTGCCTGTTCAGTCCGCACATCTTGGGCTCTTCCTGGCAAGAAGAAGGCCAGAAGCAGGGTGAAGAGGATTGTGGACAATGTTCTTATGCGCATATTCGATACGGAACCGTTAAAACGGAACAAAGTTACTGCAAAATGAGCGAAAAGCAAAAAGAAAACTTGTTTTTCTTTTCCTTTTCGGGGCTGAAGTTCGTTCAGCAACGCCAAAGTTACTGCAAACGGGCTGAACGAGCAACAAAATGCTGTCACTTTTAATAAAAAAGTGCTATTTGTCAACCTTTTTTAACGCAACGCGAAATCTTCCGCCCTCCGCCTTTCTTGTTCAAAGGTGTTTTCCCTTCATCCGGTTGCAATAATATTCCTTTCCGAGACGATACTTTTTCTATTCGTTTTTTTCCTTTGACTTCGGGGGTTGCTCAACGCGTTGATCGACGTGTGACAACGCGTTGTTAGACCTCGATCAACGCGTTGTTAGACCCCCCTTGAAAAACATCCGCTCAGAAGTGTCTGTGGAAAGGAGGGAAAAGCTTCTCCTTTCGTCGGTGGAGAAGCATTTCTGCGTGGGGTGTCAGCTGATGGCGGACCAGTTGACGTTCTCCTTCTTCAGCAGGCGAAGCTGCTGCCAAAGGATGGCGTTCTCGGGGCGCGATTCGTCTGGGTCGTCGTTGAGGATTTTCTCTGCCAGCTGGCGTACGTGCTGCAGGAGTTGCCCGTCGCGAGCCAAGTTGGCAATGTGGAGGTCGAAGGCGATGCCGCTCTGCTGCGTGCCTTCCAGATCGCCAGGTCCGCGCAGCTTCATGTCTGCCTCCGCTATCTCGAAGCCGTCGTTCGTGCGCGTCATGATTTCGATGCGCTTGCGGCTCTCGTCAGTCAGCTTGAAGGAGGTTACAAGTATGCAGTAGGACTGGCTTGCGCCTCTTCCCACCCTTCCGCGCAGCTGGTGGAGCTGGGAGAGCCCGAACCGCTCGGCATTCTCGATGATCATAACGCTTGCGTTCGGCACGTTGACACCTACCTCGATGACGGTTGTGGCAACCATTATCTGCGTCTCTCCTGCCACGAAGCGCTGCATCTCCCTCTCCTTGTCGGCAGGCTTCATCTGCCCGTGAACCATACTGATGTTAAACTCGGGGAAGACTTCTGTGATGATCTTGTAGCCTTCCTCCAGGTTCTTGAGGTCCATCTTCTCGCTCTCCTTGATAAGGGGGTAGACGATGTAGGCTTGCCTCCCTTCGTTGATCTGGGTGCGGATGAACTGGTAGAGAGATGCTTTTTCCTTATCGTAGCGATGCTCGGTGACGACAGGCCTTCTGCCGGGAGGGAGCTCGTCGATGACGGAGACGTCGAGGTCCCCGTAGAGCGTCATCGCAAGGGTGCGTGGGATGGGAGTTGCCGTCATCACGAGTACGTGAGGGAGGAAGTCGTTCTTGCTCCAGAGCTTCGCGCGCTGGGCAACGCCGAAGCGGTGCTGCTCGTCGACGACGACAAGGCCGAGAGCGTGGAACGAGACGGTGTCCTCGAGCACGGCGTGCGTCGCAATGAGCAGGTTGACGTTCCCGTCGCGCAGCCCACTAAGGATAGGCTCGCGCTTCTTCCCCTTGATGCTTCCCGTGAGGAGGGCAACGTTGACGGGCAGCCCCTCAAGCATTGATGAAATGGTGGCAAAGTGCTGCTCGGCAAGTATTTCCGTAGGCGCCATAATGCAGGCTTGATAGCCGTTGCTGATGGCTATCAGCATCGTTAGCATTGCTACAAGCGTCTTTCCGCTTCCTACATCGCCCTGCAGAAGGCGGTTCATCTGGCGCCCGCTGTTCATGTCGTCGCGCATTTCGCGGATGACGCGTTTCTGGGCGTTGGTGAGGGGGAAGGGTAGCTTCTGTGCGTAGAAATCGTGGAAGAGCTGCCCCACGATGGGAAAACGAAGCCCTTTGCTGCGGAGCTGACGCGCGTGAGCATAGCGGAGGATATTGAGCTGAATGTAGAAGAGCTCCTCGAACTTGAGCCTGAACTCAGCCTGGCGCAGCTGCTCGGGATTTTTCGGGAAGTGAATGTCGTGCAGGGCTTTGTCGAGTGAGATAAGATGGTTCTGCTCGATGAAGTATGCAGGAAGAGTCTCGGGAATAGGTTCTTTGAGCGAGGCGAAAAGAGTGGTAACCAGCTTCTGCATAGCGCTTGACGTGAGGTTCATCCTTTTCATCCGCTCGGTGGTGTTGTAGTAGGGACGAAGACCCATTTCCGATAGCGTCAGATCCTCTGCCGATTCAATGTCGGGATGCGCTAGGTTGATGCGCCCGTTAAAGACGGTTGGCTTGCCGAAAACGATGTAGTCCGTGTTGAGCTTATACCGCTTTTGTATGTATGCTCCATACTGGAACCAGACCAAGTCGATAAGTCCTGTTCCATCGCTGAAATGTCCCACAAGACGCATCTTACGCCCCGTTCCAACCGTCTCGTAGCTCAGAATGCGCCCCTTGAGCTGGATATAAGGCATATTGCCATCGATTTCGCTGATGTAGTAGAGCCGGCTTCTGTCGATATGCTTGTAAGGGAAGTAATAGAGCAAGTCGTGCAGAGTATTGATGTTCAATTCCTTGCTCAGTACTGCAGCACGGCTTGGTCCGACGCCTGCAAGATATTGGATATCTATCAGACGAAGATCTTTCACGACAGGAGTGCTTTGGCTATTTTCAGGTCGACGGGAGTTGTGACTTTGATGTTCTCGCGGTTGCCTTCCAGCAAGAAGACATCTACCCCAAGGGCTTCTACAACGGAGGCGTCGTCGGTAAAAGAATCGTTGTAAGGTTGGGCGTAGGCCTTGCGCAAGAGTCCTAACTGAAACGTCTGAGGAGTCTGCACGATTCTGTATTCATCTCTGTCGACGGTGCGGCTCGAAGTAAGGTCCTTGCTTACTTCACGGATGGTTTCCACGATGGGACAAACGGGGATAGCGGCTCCTTTCGTGGATGCCGTAAGGAAACAGTTCTTGATGACTTCTTCGCTCACAAGGGGGCGCACTCCATCGTGTACGGCAACTAAGGCGTTATCGTCGGCTTCAATCTGCTCCAATGCGTTTCGTACGGACTCGAAGCGCGTTTTCCCTCCGACAGCTATCGAATGAGGGATGTCGAAGGAGTATTTACGGCAAAGCGTCTCCCAGTATCCTATTTTATCTTGTGGAAGAGCAAGAATGATTTTTATCTGTGGGTCGAACTGGTAGAATCGCTTGAAAGTCCACATGAGCAAAGGCTTCCCCCGAACGAGAAGGAACTGCTTGGGAGTCTTTGAGCCCATGCGCGAGCCGCTTCCTCCTGCAACTATGATGACGAATCGTTCCAAAGGAGGAGGGTGTTAGTCGGTAATCTTCGTTCTGTTGAACATCATTCCCGCGCGCACCTCGTCGGCTTTTTCTTTTCCGCAGAGGAGTTCCACGAGGGCAAAGCCCAGCTCACAGGCAGCTGCCGGCCCGCAGGCGGTAAAAAGGCTCTCGCCATCCTTGACAAGGAGGGCTTCGGTGTCGACAACGGCTTCGCGCAGATGTTCTTCGAAGCCGGGATAGCACGTTGCCTTCCTTCCCTTGAGGAGCCCGAGTTCGCCCAGAACGGAGGGAGCAGCGCAAATGGCTGCCAACGTAACTCCCTCTCTCGATTTCTCTTCGAGCAGTTTGCACAAGTCGTCGCAAGCCAGCAGGTTAGCGGCGCCGGGCATTCCTCCCGGGAGGAAGATGACGCTGGCGTCGTCGTAGTCGCAAAGACTGAAGATGGTGTCGGCCATAACCGTGATGTCGTGGGCTCCCACCACCGTCATATCTTCATAAATCGAAACGGTGGTTACTTCTACGCCCGCGCGGCGCAGGATGTCAACGGGAGCGAGGGCTTCGATTTCCTCAAAGCCGTTTGCGAAAAAAACGTAGACTCTTTTCATGGTATTTTCGGGATTTTGTTTGTTAGCGGGATGATAATTTAAAAGGATTGAAACGTATGTCTGAGGGGCTTGATTTTTTGGAGAAGGAATCTCGCCGTATGAAGAAAGAATCTCGCGAGATGTAGAAAGAAAAAATTATTTTGGAGAAGGAATAAATTTTTTAGAAGAAAGAAAAAATCCGTATGGGTTAAGAAAAATTCTTTTTGACTTAGGAATGCATCGCTCGAGGTTCTGAAGGGTGCTGTGCCGATTGTCTATCGGAGCTTGAAGGAATAGGTGATGGTTCCCTTCTGGTTCTCCGTCTGGTTGGTGGGCTGGAACCGGGCTCGCTTGGCTGCTTTCTCGGCTATGCTCCTCATCCGCTCGTTCGAGGTGTTGGTGTATTGCAGGTTGATGCTTGTCGCTACGACGTTGCCGGCAGGGTCGACGGTAATGTTGACAACGACGTTGCCTTCTTCCTGAATGCTCTCGGTGGGCACGGGAAGGCTTCCGACAATACTTCTTCCTCCTAGGTCGTAGCTTCCTACGATGCCGTTCCCCTTGGTGCTCGGCGAGTTGGGATTCCCTTCGGGCGAGCCTTGAGTGCCTGTCGTGTTATCCCCTTCGTTTCCTTTGGCTGCCGACATGTTGCTGCTCTTGCCGAAGGCGCTAGCTATCTGCGACGAGGCTGTCTGGGCGGCTTTCTTTTCTGCTTCGGCCTTTTTCCGCGCCTCTATCTCCTCGGCTGTCTCGATGGGGGCTGAAGGTTCGTCCTTCTGGGTGATGATGGGCTCCTTTTTCACGGGAGGCGCCACGTTTTCTGTGGCAGGCTTCTGGGGAGTCACCTCGGGCTGGAGGGTTTCGACGGGCGTGTAGTTGTACGCTTCGTTGGCTCCCTGCGCGTTGTCGGTATTGCCCAGCATTACCTCCATTCCGCTTTCCTCTTGCCGGGCAGGAACGCGGAAGCAGAGCACCAGCAGGAGGAGAAGGACTATCGCGTGGACGACGGCTGTGCCTACGATGCCTGTTGTCTTTGATTTATCGAGTTTCACTTCTTGTCTGGTTTACGTGTGGCTAATACCATTTTGAAGTTATTGTCGTTGGCTATGTTGAGCACGTTTACAATCTCTCGGTAGGGAACGCGCTCGTCGGCATAAAGCGCGACATACATTTCGGGCTCTTCCTGAGCGCGCTGCTGAAGGAAGGCGGGTAGCTCGTCAAGGGTGATGGGCTTCTCGTCCTGGTTCCCGTAGGCGGCATAATACTGGAGGTCCTTGTCGATGATGACGCGCGTGAGGGGCTTGGCGGAGGTCTGCGTCTTTCCTTGCGGCAGCAGCACCTTGATGGCATTCGGCGATACCATAGTGGAGGTAATCATGAAGAATATCAACAAAAGGAAGATGATATCCGTCATCGACGCCATGCTGAAGGAAGGATTGATCTTAGTTTTTCTCTTCAGGCTCATAGTTAGTCTTTTATGATATCCATAAACGAAAGTGTCTGCGCCTCGAGCCAGTTGGTGATGCTGTCGACGCGGGATACGAGATAGTTATAGGCAAACATGGCGATGATGCCGACTATCAAGCCGCCTACGGTGGTAATCATTGCCTCGTAGATGCCGCTCGACAGCAGCGTGATGTCAATGTTGTTGCCTGCGTTTGCCATTTCCCAGAAGGCGCGAACCATTCCCAGTACGGTGCCGAGGAATCCGATCATCGGGGCTCCGCTCGCAATCGTTGCCATAATGGGAAGTCCCTTCTCGAGTTTGGCTACTTCCAGGTTTCCTGCGTTGTCGATAGCGGCGCGAATGTCCGAGACGGGGCGCCCAAGACGCTCGAGGCCCTTCTCAATCATGTTGGCGATGGGATTTCCCACTACGCGGCAGTAGTTGATGGCTGATTTTGTCTCGCCCCCCTGAACGTAATCGCGGATGCGGTCCATGAAGGAGGCGTCAATCTTTTTTGCCTTGTTGAGCACGGCAAGTCTTTCGAAGAAGATATAAAAGCAGATGATGGAAAGCACGGCAAGGACTACCATTATCCATCCGCCTTTGAGCGTCATGCTCCAAAGATTCATTTTGTTACTTGTCTCAACGACTTCGGTGAGTACGGGACTGGCCATCATGTCTTCGGCAATGTTGGCTGCGGATTCTACTTGAAGGAAAATCATAAGGATATGTGATTCTTGTTGTTAGTATTCTGATTGTTTGGTGAGTTCTTTTATAGGAGACATTGCTTGTATCGGTTGATTGTTTCCGCGATTCCGAGGTAGAGAGCATCGCAGATGAGAGCATGCCCTATGGAAACCTCGTCGGTCCAGGGAATCTGCTCGTGAAAATAGCGGAGGTTCTGCAGGCTCAAGTCGTGCCCGGCATTTAATCCCAGACCCAAAGTGCGGGCTTTCTTTGCAGCTTCGAGGTAAGGCTTGATAGCCTCTTCCCTGTCTTCGGGATAGAGGGCTGCATAGGGTTCTGTGTAGAGTTCAATTCTGTCGGTGCCTGTTTTGGCAGCCCACTCGACAGCCTCATTGTCGGCATCGACGAAAATCGAAGTGCGGATGTTTGCCCCGCGGAGCGTGTCGATGATAGGGCAGAGTTCGTCGAAACGGCCCTTGACGTCCCATCCGTGATTGGAAGTAATCTGATCGGGAGAGTCGGGAACCAGCGTCACTTGATTGGGTCGGACGCTCAGAACCAGCTCCATAAACCGCTCGTCGGGATATCCCTCAATGTTTAGTTCCGTGCGAAGGCGCGGAGAAAGCTCCAGCACGTCGCTTCGGCGGATATGCCGCTCGTCGGGACGGGGATGCACGGTGATTCCGTCTGCGCCGTACGACTCGCAGTCAAGGGCGAACGACAGCACATTCGGGTTGTTGCCTCCGCGCGCATTGCGCAGGGTGGCTACTTTATTGATGTTTACACTTAGCTTCGTCATATTCAAAAGTTCTTGCCCGAAGGGGCAGGAATGATAATAACTGCGCAAAGTTAATCTAAAAAGCCAAATGTTGTATCTTTTTCGGATGAATTATACTTTATTTAAAGAATATTCTCTAATTTTGTCGTCCAAACGTCCAAAAAGAAAGAATATGCGGTTTGCTTTGATAGGGACATCTTCCGAAACGATGCAGTCGGCGCAGGCAAAGAATCTGCTTCGCTTGCTGGAACAGTACGGCGATGAGATTGTCTTTGAGGTAGACAAAAGCGTCGATATGGTCATCAGCCTTGGAGGAGACGGAACGTTTATGCGCGCAGCCCACAAAGTGGGTTCTTCGGGCATTCCTATTGTAGGAATCAACCTGGGGCATCTGGGTTTCCTTGCCGACGTTTCTGCCGATGAAATCGAGGTTTTTTTGAAAAAAGTGCACGAAGGAAGGTACGAAGTGCGTGAGCGAAGCGTGCTCGAAATAGACATCGTTTCTCCCGTTGAGGAGACTTCTGCTGAGGCTCCGAAGGGAGAGAGTTTCTACGCGCTCAACGAACTTTCGGTGATGAAGCACGACAGCGCTTCGGTTATCTGTGTCCACACCTCAGTCAATGGAGAAGAGCTGATATCGTATCAAGCCGACGGCCTGCTGGTAGCTACGCCTACCGGTTCCACAGCCTACTCGCTAAGCGCCGGAGGACCTATCATCCATCCTCAGTCGGCAGTCTTCGTGCTGACGGCAGTTGCTCCCCACAGCCTGAACATGCGCCCGATTATCCTCTCGGACGACAAAGAAATAGTTCTCAACGTGGAGAGCCGTACGGGAAGTTTCCTCATCGCCGTCGATGGAGAGAGCAAAAGCTATCCCGTAGGCACCAGCGTGTCAGTCAAGAAAGCTCCCTTCCGCATTAAGGTAGTCAAGCAAGAGGGAAATACCTATTTCAAGACGCTTCAGGAAAAGATGATGTGGGGAGTGAGCCATCGGTGAACCTTTCCCAGCCCGGCAGATGAAGATGTTTTTGAATACGAATTTTTCCCTTCTCGAAAAGAAATTATTCTTTCTCGAAAAAATTTTTTTCTTTCTTCATACGGCGAGATTCTTTCTTCATACGGCGCGCTTCTTTCTTCATAATTTTTTTCCCTTCTTCATAATCCTTTTTTCTTTGTCAATAAAAACTAGTTTGAAATAATTAAACATAGGAGATAGTCTCAATGAGCGAAAAAGAACACGTTGACCTGAATGATATCCTAAGCCAGCCGGCTCCTCAATACCTTTTTTTAAGACGCCGTCAAGTGAGCACGCTCATTTTCATGGTGCTTTTTGCCTTGTTGGTAGTCAATTGCTTCATTTATCCTTCGCTGCCCGACTACATCGACAAGCTCGGCGTTGTGGCAGACGGGCCCCTTCCGAGGAGTATGGGGAATACGCCCTTCATGCACTTCGTCTGGTCGTTGGTGATAGTTGTCTTTGGCGTGCTGATAATGGTTCTGAGCCATTTCCTGCAGTATCTGGTGTGGCGCCGAAGGACGGTTTCCATCTTGGGTTACAGCGCGTGGGTGCTGGGAGAGCTGCTGGTGATGTCGGTAGTCTTCGCTGTGTGCATCTTTTGCATCCGTCTCGACAGAGATTTCATGCATGCGCTGCTCGTTTCGCTTGCCTACACCTCCTTCATTTATCTCGTCTCCTTCTTCCTCTGCGTGCTGTATATGGCTAATTATGAGAAGAAAAGAGAGATAGAATACCTCAAGGGAAAACTGGCAAATACCGTTACGGAGAAAGTAGCGTCGAAGGACTCGATATCATTCTTCGACGAGAAGGGGGAAATGCAGCTTTCGATAGCCAAAGAGAACTTCCTGTATGTTGAATCGGCTGACAACTATGTGGTTGTGTGGTATCTCAAGAACGAACAACCTCGTAAGCTTATGCTTCGTATGACGATGGGGCATATGGAAGAGCAGTTGGAGGGAACATCTGCCCTGCGTTGTCATCGATCCTATATTGTCAATATGGATCGGGTGAAGGTGCTTCGTCGCGACAAGGATGGATTCTTTGCAGAGCTGGGGCTGGAGGGCGTTCCCGACTTGCCCGTTTCGCGCACCTATTCAGATGCGGTAACAGCCTGGCTGGCGATGTAAGTAGCTTTGCTGCAGATTTCTGCATCTCCTTCCGGCAAGAAGGAAACATCAAGCGAGTGTTTCTATGCGAAGGACATTCGAGCAGAAGTCGATGACGCTTGCTCGATGTGTGATGAAGACGAGAGTCTTCCCCGTTTCGCTTGCTGTGATGCGCTCGAGGAGCATTTGCTCCGTCTCGGCGTCGAGAGCCGACGTAGCCTCGTCGAGCAGCAGAATGGAGCCCGGGCGCAAAAGAGCGCGTGCTATCGCTATGCGCTGAGCCTGTCCTTCGCTAAGTCCCCCTCCGTTTTCTCCGCACGGAGTGTCCAGCCCTTCTGGCAATTCACGCACAAAGTCGGCACACGCGGAAGAAAGTGCTTCCCACATCTCGTCGTCGGTAGCGTTGGCGCGCCCCAGGAGAAGGTTGTCGCGAATGGTTCCGCTAAATAGCGTGTTTCCCTGAGGAACATACACGAAGTTGCTTCGGGTGCTGGGCGATGCGGAGAAGGAATGTCCCTCGTTGTCGTAGATAGTGACGGTTCCCGCCTGAGGTTTGATGAGCGCCAGGAACAGTCGGATGAGCGTTGTCTTTCCAGCGCCTGTCTCGCCCAGAATAGCAGTTGTGGAGTGCGGCGGAAAATCGGCAGAGAAGTCTTGAAGGATGTTTTTCGTTCCGTCGTCGTACTGGAAGGTGACGTGCTCGAGCCGTACTCCTGCTACTCCCTGTGTGGTGAGAGGCTCTCCCGTTTCTTCCAACGGCATTTCTTCCAGCTCCATAAGCCTTTCGCTTGATGTCAAGGCTCCCACGATGCCGGGAATCATCCGAGCCAGCTCGGTGATAGGCCTTTGCACGCGTCCCACTAACTGAAGGAAGGCTGTCATGATGCCGAACGTGATTTTTCCAATAGCGATATGATAGGCTCCCCAAAGGAAGGCAGTAAGATATCCTGCCGAGAAGCCGACGGAGACAAACGTGCGCGAGCCGATGCTGAAGCGCGTGCGGCGAAGCACCTGTTTTTCAAGCACATCCTGAAGCCCGTCGAGCTTGTTCAGAATCTCCTGATCGTGCTCCAGTGTCTTGATAACCATCTTGTTCTGCAGGCTTTCCTGCATCGTGGCGTGTATGCGGCTGTCGCTTTCGCGCACGTCCTTCGTCATTCGCCGCATGTGCTTCACATAGAAGCGGCTGAACAGCAGGAAAACGGGCATGATGAGCACGGAAATAATTGCCAGCGACGGATCCATCGAAAAGAGGAAGATGAAGGAGGCAACCAGCTGGACGATAGTGATTATCAGCTGGGAAGACGTATCTGTGATGAGTCCGGAGACTGTATTGATGTCGTTGATAAGCCTGTTGAGGACGTCTCCCGAATGATGCTGTTCCAATCCGTGCCATTCCCCTTGCATAAGTCGGGAGAACAGGCGCATGCGGAGCTGGTTGCGGTTGCGCACCCCCATCGTGTTGGCTATCCAGCTTGAGAGGGCTCTCATGCCGATTTCGCACAGCATCACCACACACATCCAGATGCCATATGTCGTCAAGCTGCCGCTTACGTTTCCTGTCGCCACATCGATGGTTTGCTTGCAGAGCCAGACGAAGAGCAGCCCCAGGGCCACGTCGACAATACCTATCAGCGTGGCGAAGGCAATCATCTTGCGCGAGCCTGCGGAAGCTTTCCACATCCAGCGGGCAATGGACGAAATCTTGTATGGTTGCTTCTCTTTCACTTCATTTCGGATTGTGGGGACAAAAATAAGGAATTCGTTCGAGAATGCGAAAAAAGAAGCGGAAAAAACAGATAGAGGGAAAGAGAAACGAACGCTTTTTGGTAACAAACGGCTCTTTGACGTCAAGCGTAGTGGGAGCTTTATCCTCAGATACTTCTGAGCGGGTGTTTTTCAAGGGGGGTTGCTCAACGCGTTGAGCAAGGTTACCCAACGCGTTGATAAAGGTGTCTCAACGCGTTGATAAACCCCCGAAGTCAAAGAAAAAAAACGTATGGCCAAAAAAACCGTTCGGCAACGACTGCTTTTAGTGCCAAGTGAAGGAGAAGCAAACGCTTTTTCTTACCTCCCGTTGCGCGATGATGAAGGAAAAATCTCGGGAAGGCAACAATAAAAGCGTTTCCCCTACGTTTTTTAAACACGGGTGTGCGCTCACGCGCGGTTTCCACCTGTCTTGCAACAATGATAGAATACATCAAAGGAGAACTTACAGAACTGACGCCGGCGACAGCTGTCGTAGAGTGTGCGGGCGTAGGGTATATGCTCAATATCTCGCTGAATGCGTATAGCGCTATTCAAGGGAAGAAAGAGATCAAGCTATATGTGTATGAGGCGATTAGCGAGGATGCTCACATCCTTTACGGCTTTGCCGACAAGCACGAGCGCGAGCTCTTCATGCAGCTGCTCAGCGTGAGCGGCGTAGGGGGCGGAACGGCGCGCGTGATTATCTCGTCGTTCACTCCTGCCGAGCTCTGCACGGTGATAAGCACGGGGAACGAGCGCCTGCTGAAATCGGTGAAGGGAATAGGCTTGAAGACTGCCCAGCGAATCATCGTCGACCTGAAGGACAAGATTGGCGGCATTTCCGGCTCGTATAGCCCGACGGGAGTAGGAGGCGTGTCCCAGTCGGCAACAGCCGTTCCTTCTGCGGAAGTGTTCGACGAGGCGGTAAGCGCCCTCACGATGCTCGGATTCCAGTCGGCAGCATCGCAGAAAGTCGTTTCGGCCATACTGAAGGAAAATCCCTCCCTCACGGTTGAGCAGGTAATCAAGGAAGGGCTCAAGCGGCTCTAAATCACTCATCATTTCGGTTTCCCTTGAGGTATCGTCGTCTTCTCCTCCTTCTGCTGCTCGGCAGCCTTGCGTTTCCCACGAAGGGAAAGGCAGAGCCTGTTGTCGTACTTGGCGATACGATAGAGACGAAGCCTCGCTACGAGGTAGCCAAGACTTCTCCCGACAGCGAGGAAGACCTGCAGAAGAAGACGGCAGACTTGAAAGACCCTGAGAATGTGGTAACTACCACCGTCTACGACGAAAACTCCAATACCTATACGGTAGGCAAGAAGCTGGGAGACTCATACCTGAACGTTCCTTTGCTGATGACGCCTGAGCAGTATGCAGAGTGGAGCATGCGGCAGTCGCTCAACGCCTACTTCCGAAGCAAGAACGAGGAGGAGTTTGAGAAGGAGGGCAAGAAAGAAAAGTTCGACTTCTCAGATATGCACTTCGACCTTGGGCCTGCAGAGAAGATTTTCGGCCCGGGAGGCGTCCAGATCAAGACACAGGGAACCGCTGAGCTGAAATTCGGCTTCAACCAGAAGAGTATTGACAATCCTACGCTGCCCCAAAGGAGCCGAAACACCTTCGGATTTGACTTCGACGAGAAAATTAAGCTGAGCGTCAACGGCAAGGTGGGCGACAAGGTAAACCTTAACATGAACTACGACACAGAGGCTACCTTCAACTACGACACCAAGAAGCTGAAGCTGAAGTACGAGGGAAAGGAGGACGAGATAATCAAGCTGCTCGAGGCAGGAAACGTGAGCTTCCCCACAAACAGCTCGCTCATCACGGGAAGCACCCAGCTCTTCGGTATCCGCGCCGACCTGCAGTTCGGCAAGCTCTCGCTGCAGACGGTTGTCTCGCAGAAAACCTCGGAGTCAACATCCGTGAGCAGCAAGGGAGGCAGCGTGGCTACGGAGTTTGAGATTGACGCTACCGACTACGACGAAAACAGGCACTTCTTCCTCGCCCACTATTTCCACGATACCTACGACCAGAGTATGGCTCAGCTCCCGACGATTGTCTCGGGCATCAAGATAACGCGCATTGAGCTTTGGGTTACCAACAAAACCAGCAACTACAACAACCCCCGCAACGTAATCGCCTTTACCGACTTGGGCGAAGCAAGCCACATCAGCAATCCCATCTGGAGCCCTACGGGCACGACTTCCCTGCCTTCGAATAATGCCAACAACCTCTATTACCAGATGGTGAACGACTACAGCGCCGTGAGGGATATCGATCAGGTAGGCGCTGTTTTCAGCGATTTCCTCAGCGGAAGCTCCGACTACGAGAAGATTTCCAATGCGCGTCTGCTTTCTTCTTCGGAATATACGCTCAACAGCACGTTGGGCTACGTTTCGCTGACTACGACGCTGAAGAGCGATGAGGTCTTAGGCGTTGCCTTCGAATACACCTTCGGAGGACGAACCTACCAAGTGGGAGAGTTCTCTTCCGATCAGAAAGCATCAGGGACGGCGCTGTATGTGAAGTTGCTGAAGTCCAACAGCATGTCGCCCGGAAACGGCACGTGGGACTTGATGATGAAGAACGTGTATAATCTGGGAGCCCGCTCGCTGAGCAGCACGGATTTCATTCTTAACATCGAGTACGAGAGCGACAGCACGGGCACGAACCTCACGTATCTTCCTGAAGCTAAGCTGAAGGACCGCACCCTCCTTCAGCTCCTCAACCTCGACAGGTTGGATATCAAGCAAAACTCTAATCCCAACGGTTTCTTCGATTATATCGAGGGCTACACGGTTCAGTCAAGTCGAGGGCGTATTATCTTTCCTGTTGCCGAGCCTTTCGGCGCTTGGCTGCGTAAGGTCATCGGCAACGACGCTATTGCCGACAAATACGTCTTCGAGGAACTTTACGACAGCACGAAGACAACAGCCAAGCAGATTGCAGAGAAAAACAAGTTTATCTTAACGGGACAGTATTCAGGTTCGGGAGGAAGCGTCATTTCGTTGGGAGCATACAATATTCCGCGAGGATCTGTTGTCGTTACGGCAGGAGGAGTCACACTTACGGAAAACAGCGACTATACGGTTGACTACGCAAACGGCGAAGTCACGATTATCAACCAGAGTATTATCGATGCAGGAACGTCTGTTAACGTCAGCCTTGAGAGCAATACTACCTTCAACATGCAGCGCAAGACAATGCTCGGCATGAATTGGGCATACGATTTCAGCAAGGACTTCAAACTGGGCGGAACGATGATGTACCTTAGCGAAAAGCCTCTTACGAGTAAGGTGACGATGGGCGATGAACCCCTTAAGAATACCTTGTGGGGATTGAATATGTCGTACAAGCGCGAGAGCCAATGGCTCACGAATATGCTCGACTATTTGCCCGGATTGCATGTGACGCAGCCTTCAAACATCAACTTTACGGCAGAATTTGCGCAGCTGGTAGCTGGCGTGAGCGATCAAGTGCAGGGAAGCGCCAGCTATCTTGATGACTTTGAGAGTAGTGAGACAGGAATAAGAATCAATACTCCAAGCGAATGGATGCTTGCCAGTATCCCGTCTTCTCAGCCTTATGCTTCGCTGACGAATGATATCCGCACGGGAATGGGGCGTGCTCTGTTCAACTGGTTTACTATTGACCCGCTGTTTACGCGTCGTAACAGTTCCCTTACGCCTGCACACTTGAAAAGCGACTTGGAGCAATTGTCCAATCATTATGTGCGCGAGGTATACGAAAGGGAACTTTATCCTAATAAGGAGAGTACATACGGAGAGTCTTCTACGCTAAACATCCTCAACCTGGCTTATTATCCCGATGAACGAGGACCATACAATCTTGATACAGATCTTACGCATGATGGTAAGTTGACGAATCCCCGAGAGCGCTGGGGAGGAATCATGCGCCAGCTCACCACAACCGATTTCGAGACAAGCAACATCGAGTATATAGAGTTCTGGATGTTGGATCCATTCATTTACAATCCTGATGCAGAAGGAGGTGATTTCTATCTGGATTTAGGCGAGGTTTCGGAAGATGTGCTGAAGGATGGAAAGAAATTCTATGAGAACGGAATGACTTCGGCTACCTTTACCACTGACTCTGTTCCCTATACCGAAACTGTGTGGGGACGTGTGCCCAAAGCAACAAGCCTTGTATATGCTTTTGACAACAATAGCAACAACCGTAATCGCCAGGATGTAGGACTGAATGGCTTGAGCAGTTCGGAAGAACAGACTTTCCCCACCTATGCTTCTTGGCTTAGTGCTATTGAAGGAAAGGTAGATGCACAGACGTTAGCGGAGTTCCGTGCCGATCCTGCCAATGATTCTTTCCATTATTATCGGGGTGATGATTACGATATTGCCCAAAAGCCAATCCTTGATAGATATAAGCACTACAACGGTACGGAAGGTAATTCTCTTTCTACTACAAACACAGAGAGCTATGACAAATCGGCAAAGACAACTCCCGATGTCGAGGATATCAATCAGGATTACACACTTGATGAGTACGAGAAATACTTTGAGTATCATGTTTCGTTGCGTCCAAAGGATATGGTTATGGGGCGCAATCACATCACGGATGTGCGTACGGTCAAGACGAAACTTCGCAACGGGAATTACGAAAGCGTGAATTGGTATAAGTTCCGTGTACCTATTGATAATTATGAATCTGTAGTAGGAAGCATTCGCGATTTTACTTCCATTCGCTTTATGCGTCTTTATATGACGCACTTTGCAGAGCCGGTTGTTGTAAGGTTGGCTTCGTTTGAACTGATAAAGGGTACTTGGCGCAATTATGACCAACCTATCTATTCCGCTAACAACACCTCTCCAAAGGTGAGTGGCCAGATGGTGGTAAGCTCAGTCAATATTGAAGAAAACGGAGACCGTTCTCCTATTAACTACACGATGCCTCCCGGTATTACTCGTATCCTTGACCCCAGTCAGCCGCAGCTCAGGCAGGACAACGAGCAGGCAATGAGTATCAAGGTGAGCGGATTGGAACCCAACGAAGCCCGAGCTGTTTACGACAAGAAATCCAATCTGGATTTGCGCCGTTATCAGCACATTCAGATGTTTGTTCATGCAGAGCAGCTCGTCGATAGTGATATTCCTCTCGAGGACGATCAGATAAGTCTGTTTATCCGTATCGGTTCTGATTATAAGAGTAACTATTATGAGTACGAGATACCTCTGAAGGTTACTCCCGAAGGATACTACGATGGGAATACAACAAGCGGGCGAGAAGCTGTCTGGCCCGAAGAAAACATGCTGGATATCGACTTCTCTAAGTTTACCGACTTGAAACGTCTTCGTAACACCGAAGCAAACAGTTCTTCCAGCGTGTCAAAGACGTCATTATATAGCGTCTTTGATGAAGACAACCCGAAGAATCGTATCAGCGTTATTGGTAATCCAACCATCGGGAAGGTAAAAACGGTAATGATTGGTGTTCGTAACAACAGCCGTTCTACTCGTTCTGCCGAAGTTTGGGTGAATGAGCTCCGCCTTACGGGCTTTGAGAACGAAGGAGGATGGGCTGCGCAAAGCACGCTGAATGTCCAGCTTGCCGATGTGGGCAGCGTCAATGTCAACGGACATGCTGAGACGGCAGGCTTCGGAGGATTGGAGCAGGGCGTCTCGCAGCGTCGCGACGACAATCTCTACCAGTATTCCTTCACCACTAATTTCGATCTGGGACGCTTCTTCCCGGAAAAGCTCAAGGTTTCCCTTCCACTTTACTATTCCGTTTCTCAGGAGAAGCTCTCTCCTCGGTATAGTCCTTTCGAGACGGATCTTTATCTGGACGAGATGATGGAAACGTTGGCAGACGATAGAGAGCGCGATTCGTTGCTTAACATTGCGAACAAGGTGACGAGAACCCGCAACTTCTCTCTTTCAAATATTAAGATGAATATCACCTCCAAGGTGCCGATGCCTTGGGATCCTTCCAACTTCTCCTTCGGATACTCGCGCAGCACAAAGGATAACGGAGGAAGCACTATTGACTATCAGCATAATCTCAACTGGAAGGCTCAGGGTTCCTATGCCTATGCGCCAGCGATGAAGCCTTGGGAGCCCTTCAAGAACATCAAGAGCAAGTCGGATTGGTTCAACATTCTGCGCGAGATAGGTATCAGCCCGCTTCCTCAGAGCATAGCCCTCAATACAGACCTCAACCGTGTCTATTACGAACTGCAGATGCGCGATTTGGAAGGTTCCTACGGCTCGTCGGGTATTCCTGTCAGCTTCTCGCAAGAGTTCCTGTGGAATCGTTCTATGACGCTCCGCTGGGATATGACGAAGAATCTGAAGACCAACTTCTCCTCGGGCACGAATGCCGAGATTGAGGAGCCCTATGCTCCTGTCAACAGCGCTATGTACCCGAACGAGTATGAGATATGGAAAGACAGCGTGCGCTACAGCCTCCTGCAGATGGGACGCCCGCTTACCCATCAGCAGACCTTCAGCGCCACGTACTCGGCGCCGATTGACAAGATTCCCGTCCTTGACTGGCTCACAGCTGACGGAAACTACAACTCCTCATATAACTGGAAGCGCGGCGCGACGCTCAGCAACGGGCATACCTACGGAAACAATATCTCCAATCAGCGTGCTGTTACCATCAACGGAAAGGCTAACCTGGAGACGCTCTACAATCATGTTCCCTTCCTCAAGGAGGTAAACAAGAAGTTTGCTTCTTCTGGCGGAAGCACGCGTCGTTCCTCCACAACCTCCAACAATCAGGCAAATAAGAACAACAAGCAAGCCGATAAGAATAACGGAAAAGAAGAGGAGAAGAAAGCAAAGAAATTCTCGCAGGAATATAAATTCGTTCCCGACAGTACCTTCGAAATCAAGCACAGCCTGAAGAGCAAGCGCCCCGAAGTATCGGTGCGTACGATGGAAGGGCGTTCCTACAAGGTTAAGTTCAAGGTTGTGGACGAGAATACTATCCGCATCAAGGCAAAGGACAGTACTGCCGTTAAGGTTACTGTTGTTCCTGGGCCCGAGCTGTCGGAGCAGGGATGGTACAAAGCAGCGCAGTACACTTCGCGCTTTGCTATGATGGTGCGCAACGCTTCCTTCACGTATAAGAATACCTACTCGATGGCTCTTCCGGGATTCATGCCCGAGATGGGAAAAGCCTTCGGGCAGAGTACTCTCGGCGCAGGCGCTGCTCCTGGATGGGATTTCGCTTTCGGCTTGACGGACGACAGCTACCTTTCCCGCGCACGCTCCAACGGATGGCTCCTGCAGAACGACTCTGTAGCCTATTCGTCTTCGTCAAGTGCCGTCGAAGAGTTGCAGCTGAAGGTGACTCTCGAGCCTGTGAAGGACTTCAAGATCGATGTGAACGGCAACTGGATGAAGAACGATTCGCGCACGGTACAGTTCATGTATGCAGGTATGCCCGAAACGCGCACGGGGCAGTTCAATATGACCACTATTACTATTGGAAGCGCCTTTGAGCCGCGCCGAAGCAGCGAGGGCTATGCTTCGAAGTACTTCGACCGTTTCATCGCCAGCCTTAATGCTATGCAGCAGCGCGTGCAGTCGCAGTATGCGGGAGCCTCTTATCCGGCTTCCAGCAACCTGTCGGGACAGACGTTCGATCCATCTAACGGAACTGTCTCGTCGTATTCTCCCGATGTGATGATTCCTGCCTTCCTCGCGGTATATAGCGGTAGGGACGCCTCGGGCTCTTCCCTCTCGTTGTTCCCATCGTTGCTGAGCATGCTGCCTAACTGGAAGATAACCTACGGAGGGCTCTCAAAGCTGGAACTGTTCCAGAAATACTTCAAGTCGGTGAATATCAATCACTCCTACAAGAGTGTCTACTCCGTCGGCTCCTTCGGAACCTACAGCTCGTTCATGTCCTATATGGGCGACTTGGGCTTTGTGGAGGATGTCATCAGCGGGAACCCCATCCCCAGCAGCATGTTCGACATCGGCTCCGTCAGCATCAACGAGCAGTTCTCGCCTCTCATCGGCGTTGACGTCACTATGCTCAACAACCTCACTACCAAGCTCGAGTACAAGAAGACTCGCGTCATGAACCTCTCGATGACTGCCGTTCAGCTGGTAGAAACATGCTCCGACGACATCGTTGTCGGGTTCGGCTACAAGATTACCAACCTCAAGATCTTAGGCGCCGGGCGTACCGTGGGGCGCGGGAAGACGAGCAACGACATGAACCTGCGTGCCGACTTCTCCTTCCGCGATCAGAGCGCCCTTTGCCGCAGCATTCAGGACCTTACCACGCAGGCAACGAGCGGCAACCGCGCTATCAAGCTGAGCCTCTCGGCCGACTACGCCTACAGCCGCATGCTCACCCTCAGCGCCTATTTCGATCACCAGACAAACATCCCCGTCGTAAGTACCTCCAGCTATCCCACTTCCACTAACGACTTCGGAATGTCCCTTAAATTCTCGCTCACAAAGTAACATCTCCCAGATATGAAATCTACGTTTTTCACCCTATTCCTCGTTGTGCTGATGTCGTTGCTTCCCTTCCTTGCTGAGGCACAGGAAGTTACTTCCGTTTCCGATTCTGTGCCTGCTTTGACGGCAAAGAAGGCACAGAAAGTCCTTCCCGTTGAACTGACGAAAGAGACGTTCCGTCAGCGGGTGATGGACTTCGAAGCACATCCGAAGGAATGGGTGTATGCGGGCGACAAACCAGCCGTCATCGATTTCTACGCTACCTGGTGCGGGCCTTGCAAACAAGTGGCTCCCATCTTTCAACAGCTTGCTTCCGAGTATGCAGGCAAGGTGGATGTATATAAAATAGACATCGATCGACAGCCCGAGCTGGCAGCGCTCTTCGGCGTCCGAAGCATTCCCACAGTCCTCTTCATCCCGATGAAAGGACTGCCGAAGAAGGCCGTAGGCGCAATGCCCAAGGACTCCTACGAGGAAGCCATCCACGAAGTGCTCCTCGTGCCTTGAAAGGCGAACTGATAAGCGCCGCGCTCCTGTCCGAGCGTGGCGCTTTCTTTTTCAGGCATCCTCTGAAAGGAAACGATGCACCTTCTTCTCCATTCGTTATTATTCTTTTACTTCGTGGGTTTATCAACGCGTTGATAAAGGTGTCCCAACGCGTTGATAAAGGTGTCCCAACGCGTTGATAAAGGTGTCCCAACGCGTTGATAAAGGTGTCCCAACGCGTTGATAAACTCCCATTGAAAAATTAAACTCCCAGGAACAAAAGAAAACGCGAGTCATACGCAATCTGTACCGACAATACAGATGCTTTGTACTCTCAGTACAAAAGCCCTGTACTCGCAGTACAAAAGGACTGTACTCATGGTACAAATGCCTTGTACGTAGGTTCCTTTTTGTCATCGTATGCACAAAGTGCCGTAACGTCATTGTTATCGTTTTTTTCCCGCCTTTGCTATCGCTATAGCTATCGTAGGCTCGAAGAGCCATATCGTCATTGTCTAAATCGTGTAGTAATCGTGTAATAATTGTGTAGTAATCGTGTAGTAATTTCAAGGCTGTCAAAAGAAAAGCCGTTGCCTTTCAGCAACATACGTATGAAATCGTGTAGTGTGTAGTATTTTTTTCAAAAACCTGTTTATTTAGAGGCTTTCTTGTTGCAACAGGTGGCTCCGCCTTCTCTCGCAACTGTTATTTCCTGCGCCATTTTTTGCTAAATCTTCTTAATTATTTGTTGTTTTTTAATTCTTTTATTATCTTTGCAGAGTCATGATTAAGCCCAAGACTGTCTGAGGCTGCCGCAATCGGAGCGGCGAGGTGCAGATAGTTTTGGGCTTTAGATTTACCAACAAAACGAAGGTAACAAAAAGTCATAACAATATAGTAAATTACGGAAAGTACGCGATAGAACATCAAGGAGCGAGAAAGGTGGTTTTTCAGTTTGACAATGACACAGAGGAAATAACGGAAAAATGGAAAGAATTAACGAGAAAGTACGGAGTTCATGGATGATACTTCTATTCAGACAGGAAAAGTGAAATTCATAGATTCTAAATCAAATCAGCCCTGCCGAAGCAGAGCTGATTTAGGCGGTAGGACAAGAACCTCCCTGTCTGGTAGTTATCGCCCACCAGCGTCGATGGCGTTTTTGTTTCTTAAAAGGATGACGCGAGCGACAGATTCGAACTGTTCCACTATCCCTATTAGGGTTTTTCCGTTACCATATATCGTAGTTCTACTCGCGCCATCCAACCAGACATCATAAGACGGTAGGTCGTTTACCTATAGATGTCCTATGAATTACTGGGGCGGTAGGAAACTTACAGGGACTTGCAAGTCTTCAACCAATGCCAAGAAGGGCAGCTTGAAATTCTCGCGCCGTCTCGCCGACATCCTGGCATATCAGATTGGTGCAGCTTGAATTTATCGCGCCCGTTTATGACCAATTGACGCTGCAAAATTAGTTGAATGTTGTCTCAAATCGTGGGACAAGCAAGAGAAAAATGTAAAAAAGTTCGTTTTCCGACCGTAATGACCGTTCAACGCGGTTAATTCGTGGAACATCTTCCTAAAAATGAGATGGGAGGCTCCACTTTCGTGGTACATCCCCCCGCATATTGAACGTTCTGAACATCAGCAAAAAACTCTGTTCATGGGGTATCAATATCGCTAAAGTCATCATAGATAACTTCTACGAAATCTTCCCCAGACAAATCAAGTTGATTTTGGAAATACGATGAGAACATAATATGCTTTGCATTCTTTTTCCACTCTTCTTTCTCCCATTCTTCCACCCAATTGGAATCTTTTAGATACTGGAAAGAATGGGCATATTCCTTGAGTTTATCTGCCGAAAAGTTCATTTTATCGTAAATCTCTTCTGTTGGGCCTTGGTCAGAACAGATAATCACCTCTTGGCAGCCAAATAATTTCGCTCGATTATATATTTGCATCCGATAATTGCGCAACCATTCTCGATGTGGACTTGAAGGAAGAAATGCATCTTCCCAAACGCGCCATCTTCCTTCTACATAAACATCAAGGTCTACATTCTCTTTGAAAATTCTTATATAAGTATCAGCATCTTCTATCTCGTATAACTCGAAAGGTTCTTCGATATCACTAAGTATAAACTCAGCAATATCATCGACAAAGGTTGCTTGGCGCAGTTTGTCTATACCTACAGATTCCAGTATTTGATGTGCTTGATAATTAGAGATTGTCATCCGCAGGAAGTCTTCAGATTCATTTTCCTCATACCTCCCAAGTTCAATAAATTCATAATCTTTCACTCCGCTTACGACGTTATTCGCAATGTCATACTCGTAATCATTACTATATCCGAGCCTGATATTCCTTTTCATTCTTTTTGCAACTTCTTGTGCTGTTGCAAAAGGATCCTTAACTGGCAAGTTATGCCTTAAGCCAATTTCTACAACATCCCAACCCATAGCTATAGTTCTATTATTTAAAATATCAGCAATTTTACAAATTAGTGCAAATCTGTTCCCAATACATCTCCCAAGACAAAGTAATAGAAAAGCGGACGATTATCGTCGTTACGACTTTCAAAGTCAGCAAGAAGCTCGTCAAACTCATGACAGTCGAAGCGCTGCTGCAAAGCCTCTATATTCTGCCTTGTCAAATCAATCAATGCATTCTCTAAACATTCTACATCTAAGAACCATGATTTGTTATAGTCATGAAAGTGTATATTCAATACTGGGCGGGTAGCACACATGAACTCATTGAAAGCATCAATATCCATTTCTGTGTCATCACGATGTTCTGTCATCCACTTGTCAACTTTTTTGTCAGTAAGGCGATTCATATAAAAGTCTGTTCCATTGCGAACCTCTACTTTCTTCTTGCCGCTAAGAATTTCTTCCGCAAACTCCCTGCGCATAATCAAGTCCAAAACCTCAATGGGCTCGCACTTAGGAGCACCAAACTTTTTCATAAATTCGTCATGTGCAGCGAAATACTGCTCGTCTGTCATCTCGGTGAACTTACTCATTTTGCATTCTTTTTTTAGTTAAACTTACGAATCACGATGCAAAGAAAAATAGAGGTTGTCTCAAAATGTGGGACAACCTCTATTTTTCTTTCATTATTGCCTTTTTTCTTTTCCTATTACTAGGCTTTGCCACATGTCATAAAGAGTCGTTTTATGTCCTTTATATGTAAAGTACATGTAACCGTTATATTCATTTGTGTTTCCTTCCCGCTTTTTCTGTGTTTTCACAAATCCAGATAAAGTCATCTCTACTCCACCAACAATTATTTTATTATTCTGTACTTGATAATATTTACCATTCTCAATGTATTTGATGGTATCGCCATTTAGTATTCCCAATAAGTCTAAGCGGCAAGGAGGCAGTTTTAATTCTCTTTCGATTCCATTTTCGTATATATATCTTTTTCCTTTATAGCACATTTCAGCATCAGGATAGATCTTAAGAATATCTTTAAAAATAACAACAATTAAAGATAAGTCAGCTTTAATCCATTCTTGTCCGCCTCTTGTTCCAGAAGGGCCTTCATCCTCGCCTCGTTGAAGAATGTCCTTTTCTTTAAAAATCTTTGTCAATTGCTTTTCAATTTCCTTATATGATTTTGAGAATATTATTATTCTGTCATAAAACCGATAATTCGGGGGAGTGGAATTGCTTTGCACCCTTTTTCTTTGAAAAGGATTAATGGTAATTCCATATTTATACAGATTCTCCCGTTCGTAAAGTTCATTTGTGAAAAGGTAAACAATACCAATGTTGTCTTTTGTCGTTCTGTTTTTTCTGCTCATATTATAAAATGTTTTGGTTGTTATTGTTGGAAAAATATCAATTCCTATTAATCAATGCTTTCTCTATCGACCGAGTTCCATAGAGCATTGCAGCATCCAAATGCATGTTGCGAACCTCATCGGCAAGCCAATCAGGAGTGAGGACTTGAACGGTACTACCTAATCCCAACAAATGCCGAGTAAGGTCAATAGTAGGACGCAAGGTCAGTTCGAAGTCGGCATAGTCCTCGCCCTCTTCAATTATTCTCTGACTGTGATGGATGGGAAGGTCTTGCAAGTAAAAACGCTCTTGGCCGTATGCACGGATGACGATACGCTCCATAGAAGTGCCATCATGCACCAATACACCGAAATTTTCGCTGAAATAAGTTGTGGCATCAAAGTCTGGATCAATCTGAAACTTCACATTCGTCAGTTCTAGATTTCTGATTCGGTCGAAGGCAAACATGCCGAAGTAGTCATCCGCCTTCCTGTTTCCAGTATCATCACGATGAAAATGACCTAAAATATACCAACGCTTGTTGAAAAGCTTTATGCAATAAGGCTCAAAGTCCAGTAGCTTGGGCTCATCTGCTCCATATCGTTGATAACTTACCTTCACTCTTACACTCTTCTTCATCGCCTCAATCACATGTGGTAAATACTCCCCGCCTGAAGAGGCTGTTTCCAACAAAATCCTGTCTTGCAACGACAAGCCTTCGCTAATAACGTTGCCGACGCTCAGCGTTGAGAGCATCCAGTTCTGAATAGTATCTTCATTCAAAACATCTTCATTGCCAATGTAATACTTGTATCCGTCTTGACGGTCACAATCAATGTAAATGCCGAAAATGTCCTCAATAGCATCTTTGTGGCGGTTAAAGGTAGCTCGTGCTAGTTCCACACCCTCACTCATCTCAGTTTCAAGCCAACGCTCGTTAATCTCAGCAAAAGAGATTTTTCCTGCCTTGCGGATGGTGTTTACAAGCCAAATGTATTCCTTGAATTTTGTGTACGTTTTCATGGGCGACTAGATTTCAGTTACAAATATATGGAACTTTTGGCAATAATATCTTATTTGTCACTCTTTATGTTGGTATTTTTTGATTTACTATAAGTCGTACTTTTTTTCGGTTGGAAATTTGGTATAAAAAAAAAGAAGGCCGTCCTCTCGACGACCAATCTTTCTACTTTAAAAATCTAATACCATGAAAAACACGTTGCAAAGGTACGGCTTTTTGCGAAACCTGCAAGGGGTGTGGCACTTTTTTTGCTTCCGTTTAAACTTATTTAACGATAGAAGGCCTTAGAAGTTCCCTTCGCGCCAGAACGAGGGGGTGAGGATAAGGAGTACCGAGAAGAGCTCCAAGCGCCCGACAAGCATCAGGAAACTGGTTACCCACTTGGCAAGCAGGGGGAGCGACGCGCAGGAAATTCCCGGCATGATGATGCCTACGTTTCCCACGCAGCAGAGCGTGAGCCCGTAAGAGTCGGCGAAGTTAACGCCGCAGATAATCATCATCAGCCATCCGAAGAAGATAAGCAACATGTAGAGGCAAACGAACGTGAGCACCGTAGTCCTCGTCGTGCTGCTGATGACTTCCCCGTCCATACGTACGGGAAGTACGGCGTTGGGATGGAGAATGCGGCGTAGCTCTGCCTGAATACTCTTGGCAAAAATGGCTATTCGGCTACTCTTCATGGCTCCACTCGACGAGCCGCCCATTGCTCCGAAATACATGACGAAAGAGAGAATCATCCAAACCCAAACGGGCCATGTGGGATACCCGCCGCAGGTGAACCCGGTAGTTGTCTGTACGGAAATAGTCATAAAGAGGGCATCGGTAAACGAGGCTCCTGCGGGCAGATGATTTCCTAAAATCATTCCAACGGTAAGGATAAGGGTGAAAATCCCAACCGTGAACAGGTACCAATGGAACTCGCTGCTGCGGAAAAGGCTGCGGAACTTGCCTCGCAGCACGCATAGGAAGAGCAGCGTGTAGTTGATACCCGCGATAAACATGAAGATGATAAGAACCCATTCGATGCGTGCCGACTGGAAGGCAGCAATGTTTTCATTGCGGGTTGACAAGCCTCCCGTGGAAATCGTCGTGAGCCCGTGACAGATAGCCTCGAAGGGCTGCATGCCGCTAAACCAAAGGGCTACGGCACATCCTAAGGTAAGGACAACATAGACGGTGAGAATCCAGCGTGCTGTGATAGCGACGCGAGGGCTGGATTTCTTCTTGGCATAGCCAGTAGTCTCGGCAGCAAAGAGCTGGACACCGCTGAACCCGAACATAGGCAGCACGGCAACGGTGAAGAACACAATACCAAGTCCTCCAAACCACTGGCTTATACTGCGCCAGAAGAGTAGGGCATGTGGAAGCGCTTCCGTATTGTCGATGACGCTGCAGCCCGTAGTTGTGAAGTAGGACATGCTTTCAAAGAAAGCGTCGGAGAAGTTATGAATAGTTCCGCTCAACAATAGCGGCAGCGTGCCTACTAATGCAAAGGAGATCCACGAGAGAGTGAGCGTGAGATAGCCGTCGCGACGGGAGTATTTGTTGGTGGCTCCCTTGCCGAAGAAGAGTAGCCATAGGGAAACAAGCAGCGTGATGAGCGCAGAAGCCAGAAATGCGAAGAAATCATGCCCGTCGAAGAACAAAGCTACGGCAGAACAGCCTAACATGACTGTTGCTAACAGCATGAGCAGGGCTCCTATGATGCGGAAGATGATTTTCCAGTGCATACGTATTAGTTAAAGTATTTTTCCAGCCGTTGAATCATGGAGTCGAGACAGAAGACAACGACATGATCTCCTGCCATAATCTGCGTATCGCCGTTGACAAGCATGCCGACTCCGTCCCGCACCAGCCCTCCAAAGGTGGCTCCTCGCGGAAGATCGATGTCTCGCACCAGCCCTCGTGTAACTCTTGCCTTCTCGGCAACAGTGAACTCGGCAACGTCAGCATTTGCCAGCGTAAGGCTCTTCACGTTGTCTACGTCGGCATCGAGGAGCATCTGGTAGATGTATGAAGCAGCAATCTTCTTCTTGTTGATGACGCTGCCGATGTCGAGGTTCTCCGCCATTCCTATGAAGTCGATGTTCTCTACTTCGGCAATGGTCTTGAACGTTCCATACTGCTTTGTTGAAAGGCAAGTAAGGATGTTTGTCTCGGCATTGCCCGTAAGCGCTACGAAAGCTTGCGTGTTGTCGATACCTTCTTGCAAGAGAAGGTCTTTGTCGCGCCCGTCACCATTGATAATCATGACGTTGCTGGGAAGATGAGCTGTGAGCCATTCGCAACGATCACGGTTGCTCTCGATGATTTTTACCGACATTTCGTCGCTTACGAGTTCTGCGGCACGAACGGCAATACGGCTTCCGCCCATTATCATCACGTTTTTCACCTTTTGGTAGGCTTCTTTGCCGCAAATGACACTTAGGTAGTTGATGGTCTTCCGCAACGCCATGAAGTAGACAAGGTCGTTAGGAAGTATCTCGTCGCTTCCGCGTGGAATGAGCGTTTCCTCTCCGCGCTTGATGGCAACTACATGATAGGGCTGTTCCTTGGGTAGATCTTTGATAGCGTGGTTAACAATCATGCATCCCTCGCGTACCTTTACTCCCAGCATAACCAAAGCACCGTTGCAGAGCTCTGCCCATTGACGAATCCAACTCAGCCGCAGGCTGTCAGCGATTTCTCTGGCTGCCAGCATCTCAGGATAGATGAGGGAGTCGATGCCCAAGCCCTTGAAAAAGTCGCGGTTGCGGGGCTGGATATATTCATAGTTGTCAACGCGCGCCAGCGTCTTCTTGGCTCCTAAGCTATGAGCAATGATACAAGCCGTAATGTTGCGCCCTTCTTCGGGTGTGACAGCTACGAACAGATCGGCTCCGTTCACTCCAGCATCCTTGAGTGTCTTGATAGAGGTAGGAACCCCTTCGATAGTGAGCAAGTCGAAGTTCGACTCCAGCTTGCTGAGCTTCTCGGCACTATCGTCAATGAGGGTGATATCTTGCTTCTCGTTCGAAAGCAGTTTTGCCAGATGGGTTCCTACGGCACCAGCGCCTACGATAATGATTCTCATAGATGTTTCTTAAATAGTTAGCAACGTCTCACATATCGATGCCACATCGAGGTGACATTCTGCCAGCAGTTCAGGGATGGTTCCATGTTCAATAAAGGAATCGGGTAATCCCAAACGAACGACTTTAGGCGTATAGCCATTGTCTGCAAAGAATTCTACTACTGCACTTCCCAATCCTCCTGTGATAACACCATTTTCCAATGTCACTACCTTTTTAAAACGTTTTCCTACGGAATGTAGTATCTCGGTGTCGATGGGTTTTAGGAAACGCATGTCATAGTGGGCAACACTTACTCCATGACTTTGAGCCATCTTTGCAGCTTCTGCTGCCAGATTGCCGATAGCTCCCAGGCTGAGGATGGCGACATCAGTTCCTTCGCTCATCTGTCGCCCTTTGCCCATAGGAACAGCTTCGAGAGGACATTGCCATTCAGCAAGCCTGCCTCGTCCGCGCGGGTAACGGATGACAAATGGTCCCATGTCGGGCAGTTGTGCCGTATACATAAGACGGCGCAGCTCTTGCTCGTCGTAAGGTGCGCTGATGGTGAGGTTCGGAATAGGGCGCAGGAAGGCAAGGTCGAAGGCTCCATGATGAGTGGGGCCGTCTTCTCCGACAAGTCCAGCTCTGTCGATGCAGAGGACGACGTTTAGCCGTTGGATAGCAATGTCGTGAATGACATTGTCGTAGGCGCGCTGCAGGAAGCTGGAGTAGATGTTGCAGAAAGGAAGAAGTCCTTCTTTCGCCATTCCGCCGGAGAACGTGACAGCATGCCCTTCGGCAATACCTACGTCGAAGCAGCGACAAGGGAAAACCTTCATCATAACATCCATCGAGCAGCCTGTGGGCATCGCTGGAGTGACGCCGACTATCTTCTTGTTTTGTTTTGCCAACTCAAGCAACGTGTTGCCGAAGACATCCTGGAACCGTAGAGGTTTCCCTTCAGTAATTCCGCTCACTCTTTCGCCGGTTTCTTTGTCAAACAGCCCGGGAGCATGCCACTCGATAGCGTCTTCCTCGGCAGGAGCATAGCCCTTCCCCTTTACCGTGCGGATATGGAGAAGCTTAGGTCCTTTCATATCCTTGATGACGCGTAATGCACGCACAAGCTCGTTGACGTTATTGCCGTCGATGGGCCCGAAGTAGCGGATGTTCATGCCCTCAAAGACGTTTTGCTGACGGGCAAGCAGAGCCTTCATGCTATTTCCGAAACGGATGTAAGAGTCGCGCTTCCGCTCGCTGAGGAATCCTAGCTTGCGAAGCAACTTGGCTAATTGATTGCGGATGTTATTATATCCTATGCTCGTACTCAGCCCAAGCAAGTAGCGCTTCATACCGCCTACGCTTCTCGAGATGGACATGTTGTTGTCGTTGAGGATGATGAGAAGATTGTTGTCAACCTCGCTCACGTTGTTGAGTCCCTCGAAGGCAAGTCCTCCGCTCATGGCTCCATCGCCGATAATAGCCACAACATGACGTTTTTCATCGCCCTGTTTCTTTGCGGCGATAGCCATACCCAAAGCTGCGGAAATGGAGTTGGAGGCATGTCCTGCTGTAAACGTATCGTAAGGACTTTCGCTTGGCGATGGGAAAGGTGCCAACCCGTGCAGCTTGCGATTGGTGTGGAAAGCTTCCCTGCGTCCTGTAAGTATTTTGTGGGCATAGGCTTGATGTCCTACATCCCAAACAAGCCGGTCGTTCGGCGTGTTATATACATAGTGAAGGGCTACCGACAGTTCAACAGCTCCAAGACTTGAGCCCAAGTGCCCAGGATTGTGCGACAGCTCATCAATGATAAACTGCCGTAACTCCTCGCAAAGCCCAGGTAGCTGATTCATCTTAAGATGTCTCAGCGTCTCAGGCGAATTGATCGTCTGTAATATGCTGATGTCTTGTTGTTCCTTTTTTTTCACTTTCGCGGTTCTTGACAAACCATTTTAAGCATTTATCGGGCAAAAATAGGGATTTTCTTTGGGATATGTGTTATTTTTGCAAAAAATCTTTGTTATGCAGTTCCAAACCGAGGTACAGATTCCTTTGAGTCGGGTTTCAATCCGCCATTCTCATCATTTGACGCTGATGGGCTCGTGCTTTGCTGAGAGCATGGGCCAACGGTTAGTGGATAATAAATTTCAATGCGATGTAAATCCGTTTGGAATCCTTTATAATCCTCAGTCTATTGCTCAGGGCCTTACTCGTCTGATGGACGCAACGATGTACCAAGAAGCGGACGTTCGGGAGTTTGAGGGAATAGGGTGGTGTAGCTGGGGACATCACAGCCGTTTTTCCGCAATGTCTGCCGAAGAGGCGTTGGCGCAGATGAACAGCCGCCTGCAGTCCTCCTCGGAGTGGCTTCGCAATGCGGACTTCCTTATCATTACCTTTGGCTCGGCATGGGTGTATCTGTTGAAAGAAACAGGTCGTGTCGTTGCCAATTGTCATAAGCAGCCCGAAAGACTGTTTTCACGTGTGTTGCTGACGGTGCCCGAAATAGTCTCCTTATGGGAACCGCTACTCCTACGCTTGCACGAGTTGAATCCCAGTTTGCATATCTTGTTTACTGTGAGTCCCGTGCGTCATCTGCGTGATGGCGCTCATGCCAACCAAATCTCAAAGGCTACTCTGCTGCTTGCTGTCAATGAACTGGAAAAAAGAATGGGAAATCGAGTTCCTTTGATGTATTTTCCCGCATACGAGATAATGATGGACGAACTGCGCGATTATCGGTTCTATGCCGATGATATGGCTCATCCCTCAACGGTTGCAGAGCAGTATATATGGGAGCGTTTTGAAAAAGCATTCTTTGATGCTGAGACTCGGAGCGTCATTGAAGAATGGACGGAGATACGAAGAGCCTTGAATCATCGTCCTTTTCATCCCGAATCGGAGGAATACAAACGTTTTATACGTCAAACTTTGTTAAAGATAGAGGCTATTAAGGAAAAAATGCCGTACTTTGATACGCAAAAAGAAATACAGCAATGTCATACACTATTGAACAGATAACATCCATCATTGGCGCAAAGCGCAAGGGAACAGTTGATACAGATGTTACTTGGCTTTTGACAGACAGCCGCTCGCTTTGGCTGCCCGAGGAGACGCTTTTCTTTGCCCTTGTCGGTAAGCGTAATAATGGACATATTTATTTGGAAGAGCTCTATTCGCGGGGTGTCCGTAACTTTGTTGTTTCGACAATGCCGGCAGAGTGTCATGAAGATGCAAACTACCTGCTTGTAAAGGATACGCTTCTTGCCCTTCAAACTCTTGCTGAATATCATCGTCAAACGTTCGAGGGACCTGTCGTCGGCATCACGGGCTCTAATGGGAAAACAGGAGTGAAAGAATGGCTCTATCAGCTCCTCAGCCCTGATAAGGTTGTGACAAGATCCCCGCGCAGTTACAACTCGCAGACAGGCGTGCCCCTTTCCGTCTGGCTTATCAACGAGCATACCGATATAGCTGTGCTTGAGGCAGGTATTTCGCAGACAGGCGAGATGCGTCGGCTGCATTCAATGGTGCGCCCGACTATCGGAGTGCTTACCAACATCGGAGGAGCTCATCAGGAGAACTTCTCTTCGTTGCAGGAGAAGTGCCTTGAAAAGCTGATGCTCTTCAAGGGTTGCGAGATTGTCATCTACAACGGCGATGATCCGCTGATTTCCGACTGCATCGACAGAATGCTTCTCTCTGTTCATGAGATAGCTTGGTCTCGGAAGGACAAGGAGCGCCCCTTGTTTATCAACAACGTGGAGAAGCAAGCCGAGCGTACCGTTATCTCTTATCAATACTTGGGCATCAGCCACACCTATAGCATCCCCTTCATCGACGATGCTTCCATCGAGAACTCCTTCCATTGCCTGGCAGTATGCCTCTATCTGCGGATGGAGCCCGACGTCATTGCCGAGCGAATGGCCCGTCTGGAGTCTGTTGCTATGCGCCTGGAGGTGAAGGAAGGACTGCGCGGATGCACGATTATCAACGACTCTTATAATAGCGATCTTGCTTCGCTCGACATTGCCCTCGATTTCATGTCACGTCGTCCCGATTCGGCAGGAAGAGAGCGCATGCTCATCCTTTCCGATATGGATCAGACGGGAATGCCCGGGCGTAACCTTTACAAAAAGGTAGCTCAGCTTGTCGAGAATCACGGCATCCAGCGCATTGTGGGCATCGGGCGGGAAATCTTTGCCGAAGGCAACCGCTTTTCCATTCGGCGCTCGTTCTATCCGACAACGGAGGCGTTCCTGGAGTCGGATGAGTTCCGCAACCTCAGTCACGAGGTAGTCCTTATCAAGGGCGCACGCCGCTTTGGCTTCGACCGAATTGCCGACCGTTTGGCGCTGAAGGTCCACGAGACTATCCTCGAGATAGACCTTGACGCTATCGTCGACAACCTGAACTACTACCGCAGCTTCCTTCGCCCAGGTACCCGCATTGTCTGTATGGTGAAGGCTTTTGCCTACGGCGCAGGCTTCCTTGAGATTGCCAAGACGCTGCAGGACCATCAGGTAGACTATCTTGCTGTAGCTGTTGCCGACGAAGGGGAGCAGCTCCGTCGGGGAGGCATCACGGCTAACATCCTTGTGATGAACCCCGAGCGCACGGCGTTCAAGACGTTGCTTGAGAACCGTCTGGAACCCGAGGTTTACAGCTTCGAGCTCTTGGAGGAGATGATACACGCCTGCGAGCATTCGGGCGTCACCTGCTATCCTATTCATATAAAGATTGATACGGGAATGAGCCGTCTGGGCTTTGCTCCTTCCGACGTGCCTCGTCTCATCGAAAGGCTTCGTCATCAGTCGGCAGTCGTTCCTCGCTCGGTGTTCAGCCACTTTGCTGGCAGCGACAGCCCTTCCTTCGACGACTTCTCCAAGCTTCAGCACCAGCGGTTTGCCGAAGCCTCCGGGCAGCTGCGCGAGGCTTTTGGCAATCATCTGCTGCGGCATATCTGCAACAGCGCAGGTATTGAGCGCTTCCCCGAGTGGCATTACGAGATGGTGCGCTTGGGACTCGGGCTCTACGGCGTTGACCCCATCGACAATCGTTCCTTGCACGTCGTGAGCACCCTTCGTACCACCATTCTTCAGCTGCGCGACGTTCCTCCGACGGAGACGGTAGGCTACAGCCGCAAGGGAAAGCTAAGCCGTCCTTCCCGCATCGCAGCCATTCCTATTGGCTATGCCGACGGATTGAATCGGCATCTGGGTAACGGAAATGGATATTGTCTGGTAAACGGGCACCCGGCTCCCTATGTGGGAAATATCTGTATGGATGTCTGCATGATTGACGTTACGGATATCGATTGTCACGTGGGCGACAGTGTGGAGATTTTCGGTCCACATCTGCTCGTCACGCAGCTTGCCGAGTGGCTCGACACGATTCCCTACGAGATAATGACGGGCGTTTCGTCCCGCGTCAAGCGAGTCTATTTCTCCAATCACTAAAAAGCGTTTCATGCGGGCTGTGACGACGATTTCGCCACCGTCGTTATGTATGGCGGCATAGGGGAGGTCGGTATAGAAGGCTATGGTGTCGCCGTTGATGCGGCTTTTGATGCTTCGTCGCAGTTGTCCGGTGTCGACGAGTATGGCCCTTCCCTCGTTTCTGACGGGGCTTTTGCGCCGTTGCCATGCCTGTGAGAAGAACGCCTGGCGTTCGAAGTTCTGGTCGAACTCGTCGGTGAGCTCTACCTGGATGTCGCGCAGGATGTTTTTTATTATTTTCTGAACATTTTCGTCCATTTTGTTTGGAGGTTTGGAAATTTGTTGTACATTTGCATCGAGGATTCCGTAGCTAATGACTACCGATTCCTCGCCAGCGGGGGCTAACAATCATGTTAGCCGTCCGTTTTTTTATATAGTAGTCTAATACTTCCATCTTTTTCCCTAACCCATACTTCACTAATAGAAGTTCGTTGAAAGTGATGGCAAATGTGTGTAATTGCCATTTTCTGAGATTTTTCTGTTTTATTTTCGTCATTTTGTTTGGAGGTTTGGAAATTTGTTGTACATTTGCAACAAGAATAAAGCATTGAAGGAAAGGTAACCTGGCATTTGAGTCCTAAGCGCCGCCTTCGGTGCAAATAGAACACATCGGGAATGGCGTACTGGCAATTGAGACCTAATAGCCGCCCGGTGTGTTTTTTATGATATATCATTGACTGAATATAGGAAATATCTTACTTCGGTTTGTCCGTTAGGTCTATTGTATATTTGTTTTGCAACATTGAGCCTTATCGTTCTTCCATGCAGTTCTGCCTTGAAATAGTAGAAATGCGTGATATTGTCCCGCCTTGGATGGGTTAGTGCGGAATCGTTGATGTAGGTGCTGTTTTCAAGGAGTGTTCCCAAATCTTTCAAGTCTTCTTTGAGCAAGACTTTTGACCTGCCGAAAGTGTCAGAGAAAAGGTGCTTGTTTCCATAGGTAGAGAACCCGACCTTGATGGCACCCTCGTCGATGGGCTTTTCATGTCTGACATGAAGCAGGGGCTCCATTTCGTGGAGGTAGTGTGTTCGCTCGATAGCCGTTTGGGTTTTAGTCCTGTCCTCTACGCACTCATGCAATAGCCGGCATGCGGCACAGAGCTCGTTTTCGGGGACGAAAGCGAGTGAGGTTTTCCCTTTTGCAATGTCGCAGTCGCGGCATCGGGAGATGGTGTATGGGTTGTAGTCGGGGAAGGTCTTTTGTTCGATGCCGGCGTTGAACTGGAAGATGCCGCGTTTATCTTTGGCCGTTGCCTGCCGGCCCCGCTGCATGGCCTCGTCGTGGGGTGTCTCGGGGTATTTGGCCTTGCGCACCTGCACGGCGGTGCATCGGCAGTTCCAGCCGTTGGGGGGGTAGTAGATACGCCAGAAGGGGTCGGACATGGGCTGGAAGTTCTGCTCATAGATGTTGCGGAGCGCACGTTCGAGCACCTCCTCGTCGAATCGGAACGCCTTTGTGACGAGCGTCTCTGTGGGGTGTTCCCCGTAGTAGAGGTTCTCGACTACCAGTCTAATGGAGCCCCGTCGTGCGGGGCGTGAGGGAAAAAAGGCGAAGCCCCCTTGCGTCCTTCCCCGTAGGTGAGGCGTTGGGGCTAATGGACTTAATGGGGAGAATGGGCGGAAGGATGACGAGGAGCTGAGCGAGGAAGAGCGAAGGGCCCGTTATGAAGCCGCGAAGAAGCGTTACGGGATAGGATGAAATTAGGACTTATATCGTGCGAATTACGACAATAAGCAAATATACAAGTATTGCCGCGATGCAACATATAGCCATTGTGAAATATGGATAATCCTGTGCCAAGCGCAAAAACGGGGTTATGTCAAACAAAACCATCATGTCAGTTGTAAGTGTGGTCGCAAAAATAAAGAAAAAGTTTTAATCGATGGCAGAAACGGTCAGTTTTTTTATAAAGATAAGCGATAACGGGACCTTTAAGAAGGTGGAGGTGGATGCCGATTCGCTCCGTGATGCAGTGAAGGAAGTGAAGCTGGAGGCGGACCGTCTGAGCGGGAGCATTGTGAACTGGTCTCAGGCGTCGCAGTCGCTGTCGCTCCTTCAGCAGTCGTTCATGGAGCTTCAGGGTACTGTTCAGGGTTTGTCGGCGGCGTATGCTCAGCAGGAAGTGTCGGAGCGTAAGCTTGCGAACCGGCTCGGATGGCTGGTACTGGTCACACACACTTGATGAGGGATGCTGCAAAGCCGCTTGGGTTATTAGCTTTAATTCGAATTCAAGGGGTGCGGACCGTGTCCAAGATCGCGGTTCTGGTCTAAGTATCCGTCCTGTGCGGAATTCAAAGTAATCGTTTTTTTTCTTTAACTTCGGGGGTTTATCAACGCGTTGATAAAGGTGTCCCAACGCGTTGATAAAGGTGTCTCAACGCGTTGATAAACCCCCTCCACAAAAAAATAAACTCGGGTGGAGAGATAAGGGGCGTGTGGGGAGCTTCGTGCGGGCCTGCTGCTGGGGGCGTGTGGGCTG
This sequence comes from Bacteroidaceae bacterium, assembly GCA_017615125.1. Taxonomy (GTDB): domain Bacteria; phylum Bacteroidota; class Bacteroidia; order Bacteroidales; family Bacteroidaceae; genus UBA1189. Next base: position 120,267 of record JAGAAS010000029.1, on the reverse strand, counting down.
GTTTTTTCGTCAGATGCTCTCGAGATAGGTGCCGAGATAGCGGAATGTTTCGCCGCTGTGGTCGAGCTCGCTGATGAGGGAGGCGAACTTTGGGTTGTAGACAGACATCTCAATGTCGAAGTAGAAGACGAACTCGAAGTCTCTTCCCGGCATAGGGCGGCTCTCCAGCTTCAGCAGGTTGGCGCCGACGGCATTGAAGCGCGAGAGCACGCCGTAGAGTGAGCCGGGCTTGTGGGGAAGAATCATCATGATGCTCGTTCGGTCGGCTCCCGGGTAGATGCGCACGTCGTGACTGATGCAGATGAAGCGCGTGTGATTGTTGTCGCTGTTGCTGATGTCGCTTGCAAGCACGTCGAGCCCGTAAACGACGGCGCAGCTCTTCGAGGAGATGGAAGCGAGCGAGTTTGTCTTGTCGTCGGCAACCTTCTGGGCGGCCATCGCGGTGTTTTCGAAGGGGACAAGCTCGACGTCGGGCAGCTTGGAGAGGAAGTGGGAACATTGGCTCAGCGCCTGGGGGTGGGAGAGGATCTTTCGTATCTGGCTGAGGTTCGTGCCCGGTGCCGCAAGGAGCTGATGGTCAACGCGTAGGCGTGTGCTCCGCACGATGTGGACGTCGTACTTCACGAGCAGGTCGTAAATCTCGTTCACCGAGCCGGCATTGGAATTTTCAATAGGGAGAATGCCGAATTCGCACATCCCGCTCGTAACCATCTGGATGACACCTTCGAAGGTGTTGTTGAACATGATTTCAGGCACTTCGAAAAGCTGCTCGGCAGCCATCTGGGAGAAGGCTCCCTCGCGCCCTTGACAGGCAACGGAGGCGCGCTTCGGGAAGGGTACGGGCTCGGCAGCAATGAGCGTGGAGAGCTCCTGATAGAGGGGTGAGTCTTTCTCCTTGTGCATTGCCTCGTAGGCTTTGCTGATGTCGAAGATGGAACGGTAGAGGGAGCGCCCGAAATCTTCCAAGTCGGGACGAAGTTGTTTGGAGATGTGTGTGAGAACCTGTCGCTCGCGCGAACTGTTGTCGATGGGAATGCCGTTCTCGCGCTTGTATTGTCCTACTTGGTTGACGATATCCATACGTTGCCGGAAAAGCCGGCAGATTTCATTGTCGGTTTCGTCTATCTTGTTGCGGTAGTATTCAAGATCCATATTCGGTTGAGGGGTTTCTTGGTTGGGAGATTATTTCTTCAGCACTTCTTGTTTCATCGTTGCTTCCTTTGCGAGGCGTCCCTCGCGCAGCAGGCGGCAAAGCGTTTCGCTGTCGTTCTCTTCGAGGGCAACAGCATACTCTTCCAACGAAGCTTCCAGAGAACGAATCTCGCGAAGGAGGTTCTCGCGGTTGTCAAGGAAGAGTTCCGTCCACATCTGCTCGTTGAGCCAGGCAACGCGGGTAAGGTCCTGATAGCTTCCTGCGCTGAATCCGAAGTGCTGCTGGCTCGTGGGGCTCTTAACGTAGGCGTTTGAGACGACGTGGGCAAGCTGCGAGGTGAAGGCGATGACTCTGTCGTGCTCGTCGGCATGAGCGAAGACGACGCGTCCAAGCTCCAGCGGAGCCAGCATGTCGCAGATATGCTCCAGAAGGTTCAAGTCGTCGCGCGTAGGAGGCACTACCACCATAGGAGCTCCGCAGAACATATCGGCCTTTGACCAGGCGAAGCCGCTGTGGTGCGTGCCAGCCATAGGATGGCAGCCCACGTAGGTATAGCCGTTTGCTTTGGCAAGCTCGAAGCCCTCCTGGCAGACATGCACTTTCGTGCCGCAGTCGTCGGCAAGGAGGCAGTCCTTCGGAATAGAGGGAGCATGCTGTTTCATCCAGCCGATAGCTGCCGAAGGGATGACGGCAAGATGTATGAGGCAACAATCCGCGAGGGTTTGTTCGTCAAGAGGCGCGTCGACGACATTCTGCAGCATAGCGTAGTCGACAATGCTCGTGTCTTTGTCTTCTCCGAAAACCGTCCAGCCGGCTCTCTTGTATGCTTTGGCTAAAGAGCCTCCGATGAGGCCTAATCCAACTATTCCTACCGTTTTTTCCATACGTTTATCCTATTACCGATTGAAGGTTGCGAATCTTTTGTGCCAGCTCGTCAAACTGGGCAGGCGTGAGCGACTGGGCTCCGTCGCAGAGGGCATGAGCCGGATCGTTATGTACCTCGATGATCAGTCCGTCGGCTCCTGCCGCCATAGCTGCAAGAGACATGCTGGGAACGAGCCGGGAATGTCCTGTGGCGTGACTTGGGTCGACAATCACGGGCAGGTGAGTCAACTCACGTAGGACAGGGATGACGGAAAGGTCGAGCACGTTGCGCGTGTAGGTGTCGTAGCTGCGGATGCCGCGCTCGCAGAGGATGATTTTCTCGTTTCCTCCTGCCATAATGTACTCAGCGCTCATGAGCCATTCCTTGACTGTAGCGGAAAGGCCTCGCTTCAAGAGGATGGGCTTGTTGACTTTTCCGAGTGCCTTCAGCAGTTCGAAGTTCTGCATGTTTCGTGCGCCTATCTGGATGAGGTCCACATCTTCGAAGAAGTCGAGATGTTTTTCGCTCATTATTTCGGTAACGATGGGCAGGCCTGTTTCCTTGCGGGCTATGCGCAGGAGTTCCAGCCCGTCTTCCCGAAGTCCCTGAAAGTCGTAGGGAGAAGTGCGGGGCTTGAAGGCTCCTCCGCGCAGGAGCGAGGCTCCCGATGCCTTTACCGAGCGGGCAATGCCGACAATCTGTTCTTCCGACTCAACGGAGCAGGGTCCTGCGATGATGGCTGTGTTTCCCCCGCCTATCAGCACTTTGTTCTCTCCGCTTCCTACTTCCACGATGGTGTCGGCGGGATGGAAGCGCCTGTTGGCGCACTTGAACGGCTCGCTGATGCGGGTAACGCTCTCCACCATATCGAGGCCTTCGAGCAGATGGATGTCAATGCGGCTTGTGTCGCCGACAAGTCCGACGACAGTCTGATACTGTCCTTCGCTGATGTGCACTTCTACTCCGTGCCCCTTGAGCCACTTGACGAGGTTCTGTTTCTGGCTCTCTGAAACGTCTTTCTTTAATACGGCAATCATTGTTCTCTATTTTTAATTTTTTCTTTGTCCAAAAAAATTTTTTCCCTTCTTGAAAAATTTTTTTTCTTTCTACATCTCGCCGGCTTCTTTGAGCATATTTTTCTATGCTCTTCCTCTGTCGCGACTCGGGATAACTGAAGCAAGCTTCGTTCTCCTCTCGCTGCTCCATCGGCTCTTCATACGGCGAGATTCCTTCTCCATATTATTTTTACCCTTTTTCCTGTTTCAACAAAAAAGCCCGCGTCTTTCGACCGGGCAATGTATCGTATGGAGTTTGATTATACGGCAATTGTTTACCCGGTCTGGCGGCAGGTAAAATAGAAGTAATAGCCGTAATATGCAAACGAAAATCTCATGCTTCTTGCTTTCTGTTTACAAATTCGCTGCAAATGTAGTGATAAAAAACGAATCTGCAACAAAAAGGCGAATTTTTTCTGCAAATTGTTTTCTTCAAGATGATTTGCGGGGTAATATCCTCGGAGAGATTGTTGTCAGCCGTTTTGGGTTTGCAGTCGCCCCACTCTTTCGTTGAGCAAGTTGCTAAGGGTTGCTGGTTTTATGGCTAAATCGGAAGTAGATATCTCCTGCAAAGGTTTTTCGGGATAGGTCTTTCTTCGAAGGGCTTTTTCGTCTTTATAATGTATGAGTATTTTGAGAGTTGGATATATTTCGGGTGAGAAGTATTCCACATCCGAGAAAAAGACTTCTTTCCTTTTAAATATTTTGTCGACGATGATGCTTTTCTCCGAGATAATCAGATAGGGCTTGTTCTCAACTCTTTCTCTATAAAGCTGATACAAAAGGTAAAGCCCCATGAGCCCAAAAAGGATAATTCCAAAATAGAGCATAGGGCTATTGCTGTCTTCTTCTGTTTGAAGTAAATAAACAGCAATACCGATAAAAACAGCAAATACGACGAGAGTGAAGATTTTCCACCCGAGAGAATGATTGATAATGATTTCGTCCATAAAAGATGTCCTTCTTGCCTTTTGCCTATTTCGTCATTTGACTTGTGAGGCTTTTATAGTAGGTTTTGGAAACAGGAATGCGGAAAATGTTGTCGTGCACCTTTACGATGACGTAAGTTTTTCCGTGCTCTTGGGTAAACTGATGGATGTGATTAACATTAACAAGGTATGAGCGATGACAGCGCACGAGGGAAGTTCCGGCAAGCTGGCGCTCAACCTCGTAGGTGCGGCACCGAAGGAGATAATGATGATGGGCTCCGTCGAGCAGGTAGTGAACCTGGACGTAATTGTCCTGAGACTCAACGAAAAGGATGTCTTTCTCATCGATGGAGAGCTTGAGCGAGTCGTTGTAGTCGCAAAGATAAACGAGCGAGTTCACTTTGTCGTTCTTGACGTTGCGGCTCAGGTACATAGCTTCCAGCTCCTCGCTTTTCTCGCGATTGTCTGCCCACAGCACCATTATTATATAAGGTATAGCGAGGATAAGCGTTACGCTTAGCGATGTGTTCAGAATGAGCTGAGGCGAAATTGTCTGCTGACGCATGTTGAAGATATCCGTCAGCGCAATATATTCAAGGGCGATGAGCACAAACTCGGCTGCCAGCCAAAGGAGGGCTGCCTGTACGGTAAACGAGTGACGTTTCTGCCAATGATACATGATGAGCTTGCTGAGGATGAGCGTCCCTATCGCGATAGCGTAGAAGAGCAAAGTCACCAGGAACGTGCGGGTAGGATGAAGCCCAAACCAGGCCGTCTTCGAGAAAGGCTGATAGACGGTCATGTAGATAATAGAAAACAGCACGATGAACAGAACCGACTGTATCAGGTACCGTTTCTTGAAGAAATGTTTGGGCATTTCCATGTGAGACTCTTGAACGAACGTTTTGGCAAAGATAATACAAAAATTCGTCATTTCACCACAAATTCTCACTATTTCGCCACAAAAAGACGGTTGTTCCGCCACAAAACGCGATGAAATGGGCGATTTGTTCCTTTATATATATAATTTTGCGCCCGAAAACCAGAGACCCCTTTTCGGAAATTCTTATTCTTAACAATATGGCTTACGACAAAAATTACCATTATTTTTCCGTTTTGCAGGATACCATCCGCAAACGCTGGGGACAAGATGCAGTGTGTGACTACAGAAGCAAGACTTTCTCGTACGGAGAGCTCGCTACCGAGATAGCAGCCATGAAGGAGTTCTTCGATGCTGTCGAGGGACTGGAGAAAGGCAAGCATATAGCCATTTGTGCCCGCAATACCGCACGCTGGGCTGTGTCGTTCCTTTCGGTTTGCACGACAGAGCGCGTCATCGTGCCCATCCTTGCAGACTTCCTGCCGGAGAACATCAATACACTCACGCACCATTCGGACTCAGTTGTGCTCTTCACGAATGCTGAGATTTGGAAGCAGCTGGATATCGAGAAGATGCCTTTGCTGAAGGCTGTTATCAGTACCGACGACTTCAGCCTCCTCTACGGTGCCGACGAGAAAGTGAAGGCAGCCTACGAGGGACGTTACGATGCCCTGAAGGCCAAGTATCCGAATGGCTACGGAAAAGAAGACGTCAACTTCCCTGTGGATAATCAGGATGACCTTTCCATTATTAACTATACGTCGGGAACTACCAGCGCGCCCAAGGGCGTGATGCTTACATACGGCAACATTAATGCCTCCATCGAATTCGCTTTGCGCCGTCTGCCCATCCGCGAAGGCGACAAGATCGTTTCTATGCTCCCGATGGCGCATATCTACGGAATGGCGTTCGAGTTTATCTATCCTCTCACGGGAGGATGCCCCGTTGTCTACTTGGGCAAGAGCCCGGCTCCGTCGCTGCTGCTCAAGGCTATGCAGGACGTGCGCCCCTACGCTGTCATTACCGTTCCTTTGGTAATGGAAAAGATTTACGCTTCGTCCCTCAAGCCCGTGCTCTCGAAGCCTGTCATGAAGGTACTGACGGCTATTCCCGGCATCAACAGCGTTATCTTTAAGAAGATTCGCGAAAAGCTGATGACGGCTTTCGGAGGGAAGGTACGCTATTTCATTATGGGCGGCGCAGCGCTGAACCCGGAAGTGGAGAGATGGTTCCGTCGCATCAAGCTGCCCTATTGCGTGGGCTACGGTATGACGGAAGCAGCCCCGCTGATTGCCTACGAAGATCCTTGGTACTATGCTCAAGGTTCCTGCGGAAGGGCTGTAGACTGTGCCGACGTCAGAGTAGACTCGAAGGATCCCGAGCATGTGGCAGGAGAGCTCCTGGCTCGCGGCGCCAACATCTGCAAAGGCTACTACAAGAACGAGGAAGCCACCTCGCACCTCTATACAGAAGACGGGTATCTCCACACAGGTGACTTGGGCGTCATCGACAAGCACGGCAACATCTTTATTCGTGGACGTAGCAAGAACATGATCCTCTCTGCCAACGGACAAAACATCTATCCCGAGGAACTGGAGGCTGTGGTAAACAACCAAAGCTACGTGCAGGAGTCAGTTGTTGTCGACAGAAACACACGTCTCGTTGCTCTTGTCTACCTGAATGCTGACGCCATTAAGAAAGACGGACTTACCGAAGAGGCTGTAGCTGAGCTTCCCAAGAAAATCACCGAGGGAGCCAACCGACGCCTTCCCGCCTACAGCCGAATCAAGGAGGTGGAACTCGTAAAAGAGCCTTTCGAGAAGACTCCCAAGATGTCCATCAAACGATTCATGTATAAGTAAAAAGCATAGTAAAAGCACGAAGCCTCCCTGCATCGGCAGGGAGGCTTCGTATTTTATGAAGGGAAAGGATGTCAGATGTTCTGTCCTTCCCAGCGATAAGTGTCGTTGCAATGGATCGTCTTGACTTGATCTCCTGCCTGGATGCGGAAGTCTCCCTCTTCGATAATCCACTTTCCGTTCTCATCGGTAAAGGCAAGGCTGGAAGCAGGCAACACAAACGAGACAGTCTTTGTCTCTCCCGGCTCAAGGTGTACTTTCGAGAAGGCACGCAAGCGTCGATTGTCGGGAGTGCAGGAAGCAACCAGATCCGATGCGAAGAGCAATACCGGCTCGGCGCCTGCAACTTCTCCTGTGTTGGTAACATCAACAGAGATGGTCAGCTTATCCGAGCTGGAGAATTCGGGCTTGTCGATGGTAAGATTGGCGTAAGCATACGTTGTATAGCTGATACCATAGCCGAAAGCCCACTGCTGGCTCACAACAGCATCGTAGTTGTATGCTCCCTCCATAACATCTGTCTGCTCACAAGGCTTGAAGTCGTATGTGGTAAGCGATTGCTCGTGGCGAGGATAGCTCATGGGTAGTTTGGCGCTGAAGTTCACTTCTCCCGAAAGCAAATGGGCAAGAGCATCGCCTCCGTAGTTGCCTGGAAGCATGATATCGACGACAGCAGCACACAGCGGCTCTATTTCGCGGATGATACGCGGACGTCCTTCGTTGAGAACGAGGACGATAGGTTTCTTGGCTTGGACAAGAGTCTTGACAAGTTCCTGCTGATTGGGCGAAAGGGCGAGCTCGTTGAGGTTGCCGGGCGTTTCGCAATAGGAATTCTCGCCCACGCAAACAACGACGACGTCTGCCCTGCGTGCCGCAGCGAGGGCTTTGGCTTGCATGGAAGCATCGGTATAATCCTCTTCCCATTTCTCCTCGTCGTAACGGACTCCTTCGGCATAAGTGACGTATTTCTCACCGAACTCGTTCTGCATAGCCTCAAGAATGGTGTTGTACTGCTCTCCCAGCTCGTCTGCCCGACGTCCCTGCCACGTATAGCTCCATCCGCCGTTCAATCCTCTGATGGTGTTGGCGTTAGGTCCGCAGACAAGGATGCGTTTTCCTTTGGCGATGGGCAGGACGTTGTTCTCGTTCTTCAGAAGAACCTCAGCCTCTTCAGCAGCAGCAAGTGCCTTTGCCGCAAATTCCTCACAACCGTACTTTGGATAGTCCTTAGCGTCGGTATAAGGATGATTGAACAAGTCGAGTCGGAACTTCAGGCGAAGAACACGGCTCACGGCGTCGTCGATACGGCTCATGGGCACTTCTCCCTCCTTCACAAGCTCAATCAGAAGGGGACAGAAACTGGGATCATAAGGATCCATACTCATGTCAATACCCGCGTTGATAGCCATTTTAATAGCTTCCTTTTTATCTTTGGCAATATGGTCACGCGTGTAAAGATTGTTGATGTCGGCCCAGTCGGTAACGATGAGTCCGTCCCAGTTAAGCCCTTCTTTCAGCCACTCCGTCAGGTATTTGTGGCTGGCATGGAAGGGAACTCCGTTGTTGTTGCCGCTATTAACCATCACGGAGAGAGCTCCAGCACGCGCGGTAGCCAGATAAGGTGCAAAGTACTTGTCGCGCATCTCGCTGTCGGGGATGCGGGAAGGAGTACGGTCCTTTCCCGAAGTGGGAACTCCATAGCCCAGATAGTGTTTCAGGCAGGAAGCCACGTGTTGCTGATCGAGGAGATTGGGATTTGTTCCTTGGAATCCCTCCACAGCGGCAATTCCCATAACGGCATTGACAAGGGGGTCTTCGCCGTAGTTTTCCCATTGGCGTGACCAACGAGCGTCGCGCCCGAGGTCGAGCACGGGGGCAAAGGTCCAAGGAATGGATGCTGCGCGCGTCTCGTAGGCTGAAATCTCGCTGCTCTCCTTCACAAGTGCTGGGTTGAAAGATGCACCCATGTTGATGCCCTGCGGGAAGAGCGTGGCTCCCAGCGTGTAGGTTCCTCCGTGAATCTGGTCAACGCCGTAGATGGTAGGAATGCCCAGCGAGGCGATGGACTTGTCTTGGATGGTGCGGATAGTCTTCTGCCAAACGTCGACCGTCTGCCCCACGTCGCGCGGAGTGTTGAGGAACGAGCCGATTTTGAAGGAGTCGATAAGCAGGTTGAGCTTGCGTTCGTCGAGACCGAACTCGGTGGGCGACGCATAGTTGTCGAGGGTGCCGATTGTCAGCTGGCACATCTGGCCCACCTTCTCCTCAAGGGTGAGCCGGCTCAGGATTTCCTGGATTTGCTTCTCAATAGAGGGGTCTGCCGGGATGGCTGGCTCGACGGACTTCGGTTGTGGTGTGCAGCTCAAGACGGTTGCCATCAAGGCAAACAGAGCGCAAAGGATAGAGTACTTTTTCATTGGTTTTGTTTTTATGGTTATGATGATTCGTTACCTCTTTTCAGGAGGCAAAAATAACATAAAGTTCTTGGTTTTTATGTCTATTTTCCTTAAAAATTTGCCTTTTCCTATTTAATATAGTAATTTTGTGCCCAATTACGAGGAGAAGCGGGTCAGAGCCCCGTTTTTTTTCGAGAAGGAATCTCGCCGTATGAAGAAAGAATCTCGCGAGATGTAGAAAGAAAAAATTTTTTTGGAGAAGGAATAATTTTTTTTGGACAAAGAAAAAACCGTTCTTGAAAGAGAACGCTGAATAAAGACAAAAACCATTTGAACTATGAATATATTGGAACTTAGCGAGCAGGAGATAGGGCGCCGCACCAGCTTGGAAGAGCTTCGCCGTATGGGAATCAACCCTTATCCCGCTGCAGAATATGTGACGAATGCTTTTTCAACGGAGATTCGCGAGAGTTTCGTCGATCCCGTAATCCCTGAAGACGCCACCGACGACGAGCGTGCCGAGCTTATGGAGAAGGATCGTCGCTACGTCAGCATTGCCGGCAGGATGATGTCGCGCCGCGTGATGGGAAAGGCTTCTTTTATGGAACTGCAGGATTCGAAAGGGCGCATCCAAGTCTATGTCACGCGCGACGATATCTGCCCCGACGAGAACAAGGATATGTATAACGTCGTCTTCAAGCGCCTGATGGACATCGGCGACTTCGTGGGCGTGGAAGGATTCGTCTTCCGCACGCAGACGGGAGAAATCAGCGTGCATGCCCAGAAGCTCACGTTCCTCAGCAAGAGCCTCCGTCCGTTGCCCATCGTAAAGTACAAGGACGGAGTCGCTTACGACAAGTTTGAGGATCCTGAGCTCCGCTATCGTCAGAGGTACGTGGACCTAGTGGTGAACGACGGCGTGAAGGATACATTCCTCAAGCGCGCTACCGTCCTTCGCACCATCCGCACCGTCCTTGACGAGGCTGGCTACACCGAAGTGGAGACGCCCACGCTCCAAAGCATCCCCGGAGGAGCAAGCGCGCGTCCCTTCACCACGCACTTCAACGCCCTCAACCAGGATATGTATATGCGCATCGCTACCGAGCTCTACCTGAAGAGGCTTATCGTGGGCGGCTTCGAGGGCGTGTATGAGATAGGCAAGAACTTCCGAAACGAGGGAATGGACAAGAACCACAATCCGGAGTTCACCTGCTTGGAGCTGTATGTGCAATACAAAGACTACAACTGGATGATGTCCTTCACCGAGAAGCTTCTTGAGCGTGTCTGCATTGCTGTCAACGGCACTTGCGAGACGGAAATCGACGGGAAGACCATCTCGTTCAAGGCGCCCTTCCGCCGTCTGCCCATCCTCGAGGCTATAAAGGAGAAGACGGGCTACGACCTTGACGGGAAGAGCGAGGATGAAATCCGCTCCGTTGCTGCCAAGCTGGGCATCGAGGTTGACGAAACGATGGGCAAGGGAAAGCTCATTGATGAAATCTTTGGCGAGATTTGCGAGGGAACCTTCGTTCAGCCTACATTTATTATCGACTACCCTGTGGAGATGTCTCCGCTGACGAAGATGCACCGCAGCAAACCTGGATTGACGGAACGTTTCGAGCTGATGGTCAACGGAAAGGAGCTTGCAAATGCTTACTCCGAGCTCAATGATCCTATCGACCAGGAGGAGCGCTTTAAGGAACAGATGCGTTTGGCAGACAAGGGCGACGACGAGGCAATGATTATCGATCATGACTTCCTGCGCGCCCTGCAGTACGGAATGCCCCCCACGAGCGGCATAGGAATCGGTATCGACAGACTTGTGATGCTGATGACGGGCAAGCCGTTCATTCAGGAAGTGCTTCTGTTCCCGCAGATGAAACCCGAGCGGAAGGCTCCCAAGGATCCTGTCAGCGCCTTTGCGGCAATCGGCATCCCCGAAGAGTGGGTTCCCGTGTTCTACAAGGCAGGATATAATGTCGTCAGCTCTCTTCGCGGAGTCAATCCGCAGAAGATACATATGGACGTGTGCGGCATAAACAAGAAATATCAGCTGGGGCTGAAGAATCCTACTGTTGATCAGGTTTCGGCATGTGTGGCTGCGCTTGAAAAGGAAGACGTAACGGACTAACTGCGAAGCTTATGGAATTCCCTTCAGGAAAAGTAGCCGTTATGGGTGGAGGTAGCTGGGCGACAGCTATCGCAAAAATGGTGCTGAACAACGAAGACAGCATTAACTGGTATATGCGCCGCGACGATCGTATTGCCGACTTCAAGCGGATGGGACACAATCCCGCCTATCTTTCGTCGGTGTCGTTCGATATCAATAGAATCAATTTCTCTTCGGACATCAACGCCGTAGTTGAGGATTCCGATATCCTCGTTTTCGCTACTCCCTCTCCTTATATTAAAATGCATCTCGCAAAGCTGAGGGGAAAGCTGACGAACAAGTTTGTTGTCAGCGCTATCAAGGGCGTTGTGCCGGAGGAAAACGTGCTTATCTCCGAGTATTTCATGCATCAATACGATGCTCAGCAGGAGAATATCGCTGTTATCGCTGGGCCTTGTCACGCAGAGGAGATCGCTCTCGAGCGCATTTCCTATCTGACGATAGCCTGTGCCGATATCGAGAAAGCCTTGCGCTTCGGCAGCAAGCTTAGCTGCTCCTATGTAAATACCTGCGCCAGCGACGATGTCGAGGGCATTGAATACAGCTCGGTACTGAAAAATGTCTATGCTATTGCGGCAGGCATCTGCAACGGGCTCAAGTATGGCGACAACTTTCAGGCTGTGCTCATGTCGAACGCAGCTGTGGAAATGCGCAACTTTATTGATTTCGTCTGCCCTCGTCCTCGCAACATCAGCGAGAGTGCTTATATGGGCGACTTGCTGGTAACGGGCTATTCGCAGTTCAGCCGGAATCGTATTTTCGGCACTATGATAGGCAAGGGATACAGCGTTAAGGCAGCCCAGCTGGAAATGGAAATGGTAGCGGAAGGGTATTACGGCACGAAATGCATGAAGGAGATAAACAGGACGCAGCACGTCAACATGCCCATCCTTGATGCGATGTACAATATCCTTTACGAAAATATTTCCCCGATAATCGAAATAAAGTTGCTGACGGACAGCATGCGCTAAAACGAAAAAGACAAAAACATATAGTGCAATGATTACATTGGATACCACGAAGGTGCTTCCCTTCATTCAAAAAGAAGCGGTTACGGCTCTGAAGCCGCAAGTGTTGAACGCTATGCAGATGCTGGAGAACGGAACAGGCGAAGGCGCCGATTTCCTCGGCTGGCTGCATCTTCCTTCCAGCATTACCGATGAGTTTCTCGCAGAAATAGAGCAGACGGCAGCTGTTTTGCGGAACAACTGCGACGTTGTTGTCGTTGCCGGAATTGGCGGAAGCTATCTGGGAGCTCGTGCCGTTATCGAAGCCTTGAGCAGCAACTTCCAAGCTTACGCTAACCAGCAGACAAAGGTTGTGTATGCAGGACATAATATTTCCGAGGATTATCTTTTCGAGCTCACGGAGTTCCTTTCCGATAAGCGCTTTGGCGTTATCAATATCAGCAAGTCAGGAACGACTACCGAAACGGCGCTTGCCTTCCGTCTGCTGAAAAAGCAATGCGAGAATCAGCGCGGCAAGGAAATGGCTAAGAAAGTGATTGTTGCCGTAACGGATGCCAAGAAAGGCGCTGCCCGCACATTGGCAAACCAGGAGGGATACAAGACATTTGTTATTCCCGACAACGTAGGAGGCCGTTTCAGCGTGCTTACTCCCGTTGGCTTGTTGCCTATCGCTGTAGCTGGATTCGATATCCGCGCGTTTGTGAAAGGAGCTGTTGAGATGGAGAAGGCAACTGCCGCAGATGTATCTTTTGAGGAGAATCTTGCTGCGCAGTATGCTGCTGTGCGCAACGCTATTTATGCTTCCGGGAAGAAAATAGAAATCCTGGTGAATTACCAGCCGAAGCTCCATTACGTAAGCGAATGGTGGAAGCAGCTTTACGGCGAATCCGAAGGAAAAGACGGAAAGGGCATCTTCCCTGCCAGCGTGGACTTCTCGACAGACCTCCACTCGATGGGGCAATGGATCCAGCAAGGGGAGAGAACGATTTTCGAAACGGTTCTTTCTATCGACACGACGAAACATAATCTCCTCATTCCCTCCGACGAGCAGAACCTCGACGGACTGAACTTCCTTGCAGGCAAGCATGTGGATGAAGTCAACAAGATGGCAGAGCTGGGCACGCAGCTGGCGCATGTCGACGGCGGCGTTCCTAACATCCGCATCTCCCTTCCTGCCCTCGACGAGAGGACTATCGGGCAGTTGCTTTACTTCTTCGAGAAGGCTTGCGGCATAAGCGGCTATGTGCTGGGAGTCAATCCTTTCAATCAGCCCGGCGTAGAAGCCTACAAGAAGAATATGTTTGCTTTGCTCAACAAGCCTGGCTACGAAGAGGAGTCAAAGGCTATCCGAGCCCGCCTCTAGTCTTTTTCCGCTTTGGAAAAAATGCTTGAACAACAACCTTTTCATCATGTCTTTCCCGAGAAGGAAGGGCATGATGAAGTTTTTTCTGTCTCCCAATTCGGCCCTGCTCCTCTGAAGGCTGTTTTGTTTGATATGGACGGCGTCTTGTTTAACTCGATGCCCGCCCACGCAAACGCCTGGCATCGTGCTATGGAGGACTTCGGGCTTGACCTTTCCGTGCAGGAAGCTTATATGCACGAGGGGCGCACAGGAAAAGGCACCATCAACATCGTTGCCCGTAGGCAGGGAAGGGAAGCAGACGATGATTTGGTAAAGGAAATCTACGCGCGCAAGACGCTTTATTTCAACGAATTTCCTCCTGCAGAGCCTATGCCCGGAGCATTGGAGCTGCTTCACAAAATTCAGGCGCAGCAGCTGATGATTCTGCTGGTTACGGGAAGCGGAACGTCTTCTTTGCTTGCTCGTCTGGAGCAGTTTTATCCAGGAATCTTCCGCAAGGAAAGAATGGTAACCGGCTTCGACGTGAAAAAGGGCAAGCCCGACCCAGAACCCTATCTGATGGGCTTGCAAAAAGGCAGTCAGATGCTGGGACGCCCGTTGCTGGCAGAGGAATGCGTTGTAGTCGAGAATGCTCCTTTGGGCGTTGAGGCTGCCGTGAGGGCAGGCATTCCTACAATAGCTGTGAATACAGGCCCGCTCGACCCTGTTATCCTGACAGATGCCGGCGCCCGTTGGATTTACTCCTCGATGCAGAGTCTCTGCGATTGTTGGGAGGATTGATTTTTGCTCCTGCGCAAAGCCGTTTTTTTGAAAGAGCAAGAAGCCAGAGGCAGCGTCTCTCTTCGCAAGTTTTTCCTTGTTTTTTCCCTTCCGCCCGAGGCTTCAGGCGGAAGTTTGTTTTGCTTGGGAAAAATTATGTTTTGAGTAAAAAAAATTTTCCCTTCTTCATACGGCGAGATTCCTTCTCGAAAAATTTTTTTTCTTTCTTCATATTTTGCTATGCTCAGAACATATTCTGAAGGGGATTTTTTTGCGCGTAAAATTCGCTCTTTTTACGCCTCATTTCTGAGTCCGAAATGACAGGAAAATTCGTTTTATCGGGAAGCCGGGAAGAGGCAGAAGTGTAGAAATTCGTCTGCCGAAAAAGGCACGACGGAAGGTTCAGAGGAAGAAAAGGGCTACGCCCACAAGACTTATCACGGTGCCCAGAATCTCTTTCGGGCGGATTTTGTCGTGATAGATGAGATGATGCGGAAGAATGATCAGCACGGGCGTGAGAGCCATTATGGTGGAGGCGATTCCCGATTCGGTGTATTGTACTGCCATCAGCGAGAGGGAGACTCCCAAGAACGGGCCGAAGAGCGTTGCGAGGCTGATGTGGGAAAGGCCTTTCCGGTTGTGGAGAGCATCGCGCAGGAGATGTGTCTGCCGCGTGAGGAGCATGATTAGCAAGAATCCCGCAAGCCCGGCAAAGGCGCGAATCATCGTTGACGAGAAGGGCAGGATGTAAGTCATCACGGGCGTAGCATCCGAGGGCAGCGCGTAGGATGTCATCCCTATCTTGCTGAGAACCAGCCCCGCACCCTGCCCGACGCCTGCGCCTATCCCGTAGAGAACACCTTTCAGCGGGAGCTGGGAATGGATGTGGCCTTTTTCTCCCTTCGAGAGTATGGAGAGGGAGATGCCCGAGAGGGTGACAATCATAGCCAGGAGGGAAAGCATCGTCAGCCTTTCGCCGAGAAGCATCCACCCAAGCACAGCAGCTGTGGGAGGAGCAAGAGTCATGAACAGCTGCCCGAAGCGGGAACCTATAGTTAAATAGGAATTGAAAAGGCAGTAGTCGCCAAAGACGTAGCCGATGAGCCCCGAGAGGGAGAGCCAGAGCCAAGCCTTCCCTGTTGCATAGAGGGGCAAGGGGCTTCCGGTAGCTATCAGCAGCGTGACGGCAAGAAGGATGATGGACAGGAACATTCGGATGATGTTGGCAGGAAGAGACCCTAAGCGACGGGTTGCCTCGCCCGAAAACAAGGCTGTTGCCGTCCAAAAGCAGGCAACAACTAAGGAGATGACCTGTCCTAGAAACATACTAAGGTGGGAAAGGGGCGTTTTTGTTAAGTCGGAGAATCAAAGCGAAATCATTCATCGCATGCGCTTTGGCTTAGCGATAAAAAGCAGGAAGAGAGTCAACTGTCAGGAAACGAGAGGGATGTGTGGAGCGTCATTTCTGCTGCTCACCTTCTCTTTCCTTCGCGGGACTTTTTCCTTCGTTTCGGGGAGGCAGATTTCTCCTGTCTTGCCTTCTTCTATCGTGCTCTTGCCGCGAAGCATTCTCTGCGTGCTCGTGCCCGGAGTTCCGCTGCTTCCCGTGCTTGTTTTTCTTCTTCCGGCTTTGGTCGAAGCGCGTCAGGCTGTTCTGTTCGAGCAAGTCGCTGGAAGTCGTTTCTTCTGCCTCGCTTTCGCTCAGTTTCTCGGGCTTTATTCCCTCTTTGTTCATCTGAATGATGTCGAAGGCGCGTCGGGTACTTATGGTGACGAGGTTTGCTGCGAGGTTCTTGTCGGTAGAGTAGGTGACGGTATGGGCAAGGATGTCGGACTTGAAGAAGTAGTAGGAGCCGTCAAGCGTTTCGATGACGATGTCGCGCGAGGGGAAGCGCTTGAGGGCTTCAACGTAGGCATCCACTTCGTAGTTCATGCAGCACTTGAGCTTTGCGCATTGTCCTGCCAGCTTTTGCGGGTTCATAGCGATGTCCTGGTAGCGTGCAGCGCTCGTTGAGACGCTGACGAACGACGACATCCACGTGGCGCAGCAGAGCTCCCTCCCGCAAGGGCCTATTCCTCCTATGCGCCCGGCTTCCTGGCGCGCGCCTATCTGCTTCATCTCTATGCGCACGCGGAAGGCTTCGGCAAGCACCTTGATAAGCTGGCGGAAGTCGACGCGCCCGTCGGCGATGTAGTAGAAAATGGCCTTGCCTCCGTCGCCCTGATATTCGACGTCGCCGATTTTCATCTGCAGGCCCAGGTCTTTGGCAATCTGGCGCGAGCGAATCATCGTGTCGTGCTCGCGAGACTTCGCTTCCTGATACTTTTCCATATCCACAGGGCGCGCTTTGCGGTAGATGCGCCGGATAGGGGCATCGTCGCGCAAGTTGGCTTTCTGCATCTGCAGGAGTACGAGCCGTCCCGTGAGTGTTACTGTACCGATATCGTGCCCAGGACTAGCTTCCACAGCGACGATGTCTCCTTTCTCCAAAGGAATGTGATTGCTGTTGAGGAAGTAGCCTTTGCGTGTGTTTTTGAACTGAACTTCGACGAAGTCAGTCTCTGCCTGATTGCCGGGTACGTCATCAAGCCAGTCGAAGACGTGAAGCTGGCAGTTGAGCTTGCTGCATCCTCGGCAGCAGAGCGAATCGCATCCGTTGGTTTTATAATCGTCCATAGTGAAGGTTCTATCTGGGTTTTAGTTTTGTTTCAATAGCATTATCATCTTGAGGCATAGGTCAAAGAACACCATCTTGGCGTTGACGTTTCCCTCGATATCCCTGCCGGCTTCCTCGAGGACTTTGTCAAGTCCTTCGACGTTCCGCTCGTTGACGAACGGGGCAAAGCGTTGAGTGAATGCCGACTCGGCTGTGTTCATATAGTTGAGCTCGGGTGAGCGGAAGTTGCAGATAAAGCTCTCGCGTATCATGCGTTGACAATAGAGGAGGAACTGTCGCTGAGGCGTACGTCCCCACGAGGCAACGTCGTCGCTCCATTCCTTCAGCTCCTTCAGGCGTCGTCCGTAGGAGAGGCGCATCAGTTGGATGAAAGCGTCGAGAAGAGGCTGCGTGTCGTCGTTTTGGTTGACGTTGGCTACGGCTTTCCTCCAGTTGCCTTCGCTTGTATGCGCTATCTGAGCCGCTTGTTGCTCGTCGATGCCGAATCGCTGCTGTAGGGCTTGCCGGATGGCTTCCTCCCGAACGGGATGGAAGGCTACGAGCTGCGCGCGGCTCCGGATGGTGGGCAGCACGTTCTCGGTGTCGTCGCTTACCAGGAGGAAAACGGTTTCGGAAGGAGGTTCCTCGATGAGTTTCAGCAGTTTGTTGGCGCAGGTGTCGTTCATCTTCTCCGGCAGCCAAAGGATGACAACCCGGTATCCGCCCTCCGAGGAGCGAAGGCTGAGCTTGCGGATGATTTCGTTTGCCTGAGCAACGTAAATCTCCCCTTTCTGCTTCTCGGCACCTATTGTCTTGAGCCATTCTCCCAGCTCCAGGTAGGGATTCTGAAGGAATGTCTCGCGCCACTCGCTGATGTATTCGTCGCTGACGGGGTATGTGTCTTTGTCGCCTCTCGAGGGATCCCTCTTGTAGGTGGGATAGATGAAATGGACATCGGGGTGTACCAGCTTGTTCATCTTCACGCAAGCGGGGCAGCTTCCGCATGCCTCGCCAGCTATCCCCTCGTCGAAGAGCCCTCCGCTCTTCCCCGAGCAGACAAGGTATTGCGCGTAGGCGACAGCCATAGGCAGCTTGCCCGTTCCTGCAGGGCCCGAGAAGAGCATAGCATGTGGGATGCGCCCTTCTTGAACGCCCTGAATGAGGCGCTCCGCGATGGCTTCTTGTCCTATGATATCGGTGAACAGCATGCTTTCCTGGGGTGTTGGTTAATAGATGGCTTTGGCTATAGTTCTCACGCTGTCGGTTATGCCTGCCGTATAGAAGTGGAGGGCTGGGACGCCGTGCGCCATCAGCTCCTTGCATTGACTGATTCCCCACTCGATGCCCACTTGGCGCACTTCATCGTCGTCTTTGCACTTCAGCACCTCGTTTGCCAAAGGCTCGGGGATGTCAACCTTGAACGTATGGGGGATGATGCTCAGCTGCGCGCGTCGTTTCAGGGGCTTGATGCCGGGAATGATAGGTATCGTGATGCCTGCCTCCCGGGCCTGTTCCACAAAGCGGAAGAAACGCTCGTTGTCGTAGAAAAGCTGCGTCACAGCATATCCGGCGCCGTTGTCTTGCTTCTGCTTGAGCCAGTAAAGGTCACGCTCCATGTTGGGAGCCTCCTCGTGCTTCTCGGGATAGCAGGCGACGCCGTAGGTAAACGGAGTGACGGCGCTTTCTATCGGGCTCCCGTCGTCGAAAAGTCCTTCGTTGAATCGGTTTATCTGGCCCTGCAGCTCGACGGCGTGAGAGTAGCCGCCCGGCGTGGGAACGAAGTGCTTGTCCTCGGCCGACTTGTCGCCCCGCAGCACCAGCAAGTCGGTGATGCCGAGAAACTGCAGGTCGATGAGGACATATTCGGTCTCCTCGCGGGAAAATCCGCTGCACAGTATATGGGGGACGACGGGTATGTTGTACCTGTTCTTGATGGCGGCAGCAACAGCCACAGAGCCCGGGCGCCTGCGGATGGTCATGCGCTCAAACGACCCGTCGGGCAGCTCCTTCCACACATGCTCGCTGCGGTGCGTGGTGATGTTGATGCAAACGGGATTGAACTCGCGCAGGGCATCTACGGTGTCGAACAGAGAGTCTATTCCCTTGCCCTTCAGGGGCGGGAGCACTTCGAAGGAGAAGCCTGTCGTCTGGGTTGTGGCGGCGGTGTAAAGCATAGCTTTTTTTGATTCTACTCTGCAAAAGTAGCTTTTTTCTTCTTTCCATCCGCCCGTTAGGTCAAAAAAGTGCATTTTTTTTCAAGGCAAGCGACTTTTTTCCCCTTTTTAGCCGCTCTTTTTCCTTCTCCAATTTGTTTTGACATCACGAAGGAACACGTGTTCCTTCACGAAGGCTTACGTGTTCCTTCACGAAGGCGAACGTGTTCCTTCGTGAAGGTATAAACAAAAACCGTTGCGGAAAAGGCTGGATACGTTCTGTTTTCTTCGCAGAAGAAAGAGCGCGCCGACGGCTTGACTCGCTCTCCTGACGTGCCGACAAGGGAGCAAAAAAGGAATACTCGCAATATTTTTCGGAAAAGATTGGGGAAAATTCAAAAAAGAATGTATTTTTGTCGTTTGATTACCCGCGAAGTGAAGATATGAAGAAAGCGAACACTAAACGAGCTTTTTTAGCCGCGCTGATGCTTGCCGCATCGGCAGCTGTCTCCTTTGCCGAAAGCGGTAACGAAGGAAACGGCGCGTGGGCCGAATGCAGCCGCATCGAACCCCTTTCGCACAGCATCTTGCCGAAGGCGAAGCTGACGCTCTGGTACGACTCGCCGTCCACCGACTGGATGAATCAGTCGCTGCCGATAGGGAACGGGCAGTTCGGGGCAATGTTCTTCGGCGGCGTGAGGGAGGAGCGCATCCAGTTCAACGACAAGACGCTCTGGACAGGAACCAGCGGCGATCCCATCGGTGCGGGAAGCGGCTACGGGAGCTATCGGAACTTCGGGGATCTTTATATCCGAAGCACCGATGTGGGAAGCGACACGAGGGTGACGAACTATCGTCGCGAGCTCGACATAGAAAATGCCGTCGGGACGGTTCGCTACTCGATTGGCGATGTGGATTATCGTCGCGAGTACCTGGCTTCCTATCCCGCGGGTGTTGTAGCTGTGCTGCTGACGGCTTCCGAGGAGGCTAAGGTGAACGTATGCCTGCGCGTGACGGACGGAAATGCCGAGGACTACCCTTCAGACGCCCACATGGCCTACACATCCGACGGCGTTTCGTTTGCCGGCAAGCTGGATTTGTTGAACTACTACTACCGTCTGGGTGTCCACGCCTACGGGAGCAAGGCCCAGACGCTCGTGTCGGGAAGCGAGCTACGCTGCAGCAACGCCGACTCGCTCCTTATTATAATGCGCGGCAACACGAACTTTTCCCCCACGTCGGCATCATACATCTTCCCGGTAGCCGAGCTGAAGCCCGCTGTCGATGCCCTTGTGGAGGATGCGCTGAGGAAGGACTTCTGCGAGCTGAAGGCAGAGCACGTTGCCGACTACCGAGCCCTCTTCGACCGTTGCCGCTTCTCCATCAGCGAGAAGGCTGACGCCCTGCCCACCGACGAGCTCATCGCTGCCTACAACGCTTCCCCTGAGGGAAGCAGAGAGCACCGCTTCCTCGAGGAGCTTTATTTCGCCTACGGGAGATACCTCATGCTGGGCAGCGCGAGGGGCATCGCCCTTCCGAGCAACCTGCAGGGAATCTGGAACGATAACAACCATCCCGCCTGGAACAGCGATATCCACTCGAACATCAACGTGCAGATGAACTACTGGCCTGCCGAAGTCACCAACCTCAGCGAGCTCCACACGACGTTTCTCGACTATGTCTACAACGAGGCTGTCGGCAGAGGCTCGCTGCTCAACGACACCCAATGGGAAAAGAACGTCTACCGCTACCTTTCTACCGACGGCAGGAACCTTCAGCAGCGCGGAGGATGGTTCCTCACGACGGAAAACAACATTTTCGGGCGCTGCTCGCGTTGGATGGGGCAGTACTACGCGGTAGCGAATTCGTGGTACTGCATGCACTTCTGGCAGCACTACCTTTATACGCTCGACAGGCAGTTTCTCAAGCAGAAAGCGCTCCCTGTGATGCTCGGCGCGGTGGAGTTCTGGAAAAACAGGCTCGTAAGAGATCCGAACGACGGGAAGTGGATATGTCCGCACGAGTTCAGTCCGGAAAACGGGCCGGGAGATGTTACCACATCGCACGCGCAGCAACTCGTCTACACGCTTTTTGAAAACACCTTGCAGGCTTGCGAAGAGCTGGGCGAGGAGAGCGGAGTGAGCAGCGCCGAGAAGGCATCCATGCAGGCATACCTTGCAGAGCTTGACAACGGGCTTCATACCGAGCGTGTGGCTCGTGCTAACGGGGAGATACTCCTCAAAGAGTGGAAGGACTACAGTCAAGACAACACGGGCGAATGGCCTCATCATCGGCACATGTCTCATCTCATCGGGCTCTATCCGGGAACGCTCATAAGCCCTGCTATCGATGACAGCATTTATGAGGCAGCGCTACGTTCCCTCTCCTGGCGCGGGATGAGCGCTACAGGATGGGCGATGGGATGGAAGATAAACCTCTGGGCGCGTGCTCAAGACGGCGCCAACGCCCATACATTGCTACACAACGCCTTAGCCAGCAGCAAGAAAAAGAGCGGAGTCGATATGAGTGGTGCTGGAGCGGGCGTCTACGACAATCTTTTCGACTCCCATCCTCCTTTCCAGATTGACGGGAACTTCGGAGCCTGCGCGGGGATTGCCGAAATGTTGCTGCAGAGTCATGCTGGCTACATCCAGCTTTTGCCAGCCCTTCCCGACGAATGGCCTCAGGGATATATTCACGGGCTGAAGGCGCAGGGAAACTACGATGTGGACATCGACTGGAAGGAAGGCGTGCTGCAGAAGGCGGTAGTGACATCCGTTGCAGGAGGAACGTGCCGCGTGATGTATCGAAACGCGCAGGGAAAGTACGCTGTCGTTGACCTGACGACAGGAAAATCCGTTGTCGAGAAGGCTCCCGACGAGGAGGGTAACATCTTCCTCACCCTCGAGACGGAAAAAGGTCACGCCTACGAGCTCTCCCTTCGTCCTTCCTCAGGGCAATGAGCGTGAGAAGAAGGGAAAAAGAAAAATGAAGAAAGAAGCCGGCGAGATGAAGAAAGAATAATTCCGGGAGAAGAAAGAAAAAAATTACGCGAAGAAGACATAACTGCGAGAGAATAGAAAAACGAAGAATAACATTTGCAAAAATAGTCCTATGAAGAAAATTTGCCTGACACTAATCCTTGCCCTGCAGACCTTCTGGCTGGTAGCGGGAGTCGTCGAGGATGGAATTTATCGAGTGAATTGCGTGGGCAACGGGCTTGTCGTTACAGAAGATGTGCTCAACGGAGCATGCTACCTTAAATCGTACGACGGCGACGAGAGCTATAACCAACTGTGGATACTGAAGAACGAAGGAGGCAATATGTACAGCTTCCAGAACCTGCTGACAGGAAAATACATCAATCCGAATTCCAGCGGGCAGTTCTACACGGGAGCATCCAGCGGCTCGTTTACTGTACAGAAGAACAAAGTCAACTCAAACTATCTGGACATCATTAAAGGCAGCAGTGGCTACTGGAATAGTCAAGGGGGGACGCAGAATCTCGTCACGTGGAGTGCTTATAACGGAACGGACAACGACAGAAGCGCCTGGACAGTTGTTCCAGTAACAGTTGACGAGGCTAAACTGGCAGATGTGAAGGCTCGCTACGATGAGATGGAGCAAGCTGTAAACAATACGTCGGCCTATTCTGCCGCGCTCAAGAAGTATTTCGAGGATATCGAGTGCACAGTTCTCAAGGCTCCTTATGCCTCTATGAGCGCCGAGCAGATTCGGGCGGAGGTGAACGATATCCCCGAGGTGCTTGTCAACTATATGTGCAAGCTGGCGACGGATACGTGGGACAACAAATGGGAAAAACCGTTCCGCATAAGCGAATACCGCCCAAACGGCAATCCCAGCTACTGGGCTAATCAGATGGGACACGGAGCTCAAGGAGTCTTGTGGAATCCTACAGGCATCCGCGCCGACAATCTGGACTTGCTCTATATCTTTATCGCTGAGGATATTCCCTCGGATGCAACCGTTGAGGCACGCGTCGTTTACGGCGCAGGCGATTTCTCTACTGCCTCGAAGACGTTGAAAAAGGGTTTGAATATCGTCCCTGTCGCCCGCGACAACGGACTTCTCTTCCTTTATTATATTGCAAACACGACAGTCAACGGGACAAAGGTGCTTGCCGACTGGCCCACGTTGCACGTCAACATTCAGGGAGGAACGCTGAACGGATATTTCGATTCGCGAAAGCACACGAACGAAGACTGGGAGGACATGCTGAAAACGAAGGGTATGTTCAGCGCATTTGCTATCGACGTCAGCGGAGAGCACGTCCTGTGGCATATGAACAGCAGTCTTGTCAGAAAATACGTCCCCGATCATATTGTAGAATCCATTGGAGTTTGGGACAGCATACAGGTGTGGGAATGTCGTCAGATGGGAATGGACGATTACATCCCCGCCAAGCACGATTTCTATCTTACCTGCGTCAGCGTGGATTATAACTATATGTTTGCCTACGGCAACGGTACTGCCTACAACGAGAGTACTTTGGGAAGCATCCTTTATTATAAGAACTTCTCGGACGGACGAGGAGGCTGGTGGGGCCCTGCGCACGAGATAGGGCACAACAACCAAAACCTTATCACCTTTCCGGGAGGGACGGAGGTTTCCAACAATATGTTCTCGAACATCTGCGTTTATTCGGCGGGAAGGGCGACGTCGCGCGGTGTAGGCGTGAAAAAGGGCGTTTGTGTGGACTTTGGGAAAACGTGGTTCGAGCGCGACATCTGGCAGCAGACGCGAATGTACTATCAGCTGTACCTTTACTTCTATGAGCAGGGACACGACAAGGAGTTCCTGCCGAAGCTTTTCCGCGCCCTGCGTGCCGATAGGCTTACGGCGCACGGAAGCAGCGTCGTCTACGGGCAGGACAGCTGGCTGAAATTCGCGCTGAAGTGTTGCGAGATAGCAAATGCCGATTTGTCGGAGTTTTTTGAATGCTACGGCTTCTTCAACCCGCTGGATGGGTTCTTCGTTTCGGACTATTCCAACTCGAATGTATATCTGACGGAAAAGGTTTCTCAGCAGTACAAGGAGAAGATGCAGAAGTTTGAGAAGAAACTCGGCAATCTCGTCTTTGTGGAAGACCGAATTTATCCGGCAAAAGGGCGTGCTCCGTTTGGAGATCCTTCCGTCAATCGTGTCAATTACGACAGCGAGTGGCCTTTTGGAAGCATGGGCGATGTGGGACAGTACCTCGATTATAATGATGACGTTGTGCCTCAAGGATATACCTATACGCAGAAGGGACTGAATATCGTCATTAACCACGAAAACGCTTCCGGCGCAGTCGGATTCAAGGTGTATGACTTAGAAGGGAAGCTGGTCGCTATCAGCAATTCGTACAAGTTCTCCCTTCCTGCTTCGCTGACGGGGAAGAAAGTGCGCATTGTTGCTGCTGCTCCTCTGGGAAACAACGATTTCGATATTCCCTCAAGCGCTATTGCCGGTACTGAGGAGGAACAGTTGGAAGCCCTTACGGCATCGCTTGCTGTCGCAAAGTCCTATCTGGATATGTCTGACGAATCGTCAAGCGTTGTAGGATGGTTTATCGGCTATTATTTGCAGGACTTGCAGGAGATCTACGATCAAGCCTCTTTGGCAAAAAGTAATAAGGATCAGAGCGTTTATGGCTACGGCGAATGGTCTTTAATCGTTGACGATGCGGTTGCAGAGCTGGTAGAAAAGAAGGATGCGAGAGTGAAACTTCACGAAGAAAATCTGTATGCTCTTTATTTGTGCGATTATCCCAAATATAGCGCCAACTATCTCTCAAGCGGGCTCAAGGCAAATACAACCGATCCGTCAACCTTGCCTTCCAAGCTGTGGCAGTTTGTTCCTGCGGGTACGTCCAACCCTCAGCAATACTACATCTATAATCCCGAGGAGGACCTATATATTACCTCCTGCGAGAAGGGGAAAAGGGCGAAGGCTGGCTCGTCAAAGCAGGCGGATGCGCTTGTTTTCACGTTGGAAGAATATGCTGTGGGCAAGTATAGCCTGAAGGAAGAAAAGACTTCGGTTTATCTGGGTTACAACAGCAGCAAGGAAGTAGTGGGAAGCGGTACGCAGGCAGCCTCGTTGTGGCAGCTGAAATCTGTCGTCGACAATCATACGGAAGCTGTCGGCAAATACGCAGATCAGTTGCTGCGCAAAGCATCCTATGTGCTGGAGGATGTAGTTGCCACTTATGAGCCTCTGACGCTTTGTGGCGATATCGTAGTGAAAGGAGAAGGTTTTGCAGAGAATGTGCAGAAGCTCGTGAAAGCATATCAAGCTTTGGAGGCTGTTCGTGATTCTTTGCCTTTCCTGATAGATAACTGCGCCGCGGAGTTGGAAACACTTCTCGAGGTAGTCAGCGCAGGCTACAGCAAGAAGCAATCCTTGCCTTTGCTATCCGATGAAGAGACTTTTGTGTTCTATTATATCCAAAACATTTCTACGGGAGGCTACTGCTTCTTCGATGATGGAACGAGCGTCTACAAGGGAAACAGCCGCTATCAGGGAAACATAAAGACCTCGCCTTTGGACGATATCGACGACAGTCATTACTGGTTCTATTTCAAGAAGGGCTTAGGGGAGAGCGAAGTGTATGTCTTCAATCATTTCGCAAATGTTGCAACGAGCGTGAACTCCAGCAAGTACCTCAACCTGGAGGGAGATCTGGATCCCGTATCCTTCAAGGTTTCCGTCTCGGAAGATTCCCTGGGCATCAATTTCACTACCGACGAGGGCGTATGGACAATCCAGACGACGACAAACGGATATGCTCAGTTCCGGACGACTCCTTCCCCTTGGCGATTGGTAAAGATAGGAGAGTTTCCCGTTTCCGGTATCATCCCGATAGAAGATGAAGGAACCGTTTCGGAGCCTGCGGATGAGAAAATGTATGATTTATTCGGTCGTGTTGTAGTTCATCCTTCTTCCGGGATTTACATTTGGCACGGACGCAAAGTGCTTATACGTTAACAGAGTCAATCTGCCGTTCGTCGGCAGCTGGCACACGATAGATTCTATAGATATTGAAAGAGTTTGTAATTTCAGAAGCCCAGACAGAGTTGGCGGTGTTGGTAGGACTTATCACGCCCCAGCAGAATGAGCAAAAGACAAAGGAGTATCTCGATGAGTTAGCTTTTCTTGCAGATACAGCGGGAGCCGTAGCCGTTCGTCGCTTCGTGCAGAAGGTTGACGGGCCCAATTCCGTCACTTATCTGGGAAAGGGGAAGCTTCAGGAGATAAAGGATTACCTTCAGAAGCGCATCGACGACGGAGAGGAGCCTGTTGGAATGGTTATCTTCGACGATGAGCTCTCGGCAAAGCAGCTCCGAAGCATTGAGCAGGTGCTGCAGGTGAAGATTCTCGACAGGACTTCCCTGATACTTGACATCTTCGCGATGCGTGCCCAGACGGCAAGCGCAAAGACGCAGGTCGAGTTGGCGCAGTACCGCTATATGCTACCCCGTCTGCAGCGCCTGTGGACACACCTTGAGCGACAGGGAGGAGGCTCCGGCGCCGGAGGAGGAAAGGGCTCGGTAGGCTTGAGAGGACCTGGCGAGACGCAGCTTGAGATGGACCGTCGTATCATTCTCAACCGCATGTCGTTGCTCAAGCGCCAGCTGGCAGACATCGACCGTCAGAAGTCCACGCAGAGGAAAAATCGCGGGCGCCTTATCCGCGTTGCCCTCGTGGGCTATACGAACGTGGGGAAGTCAACACTTATGAACCTGCTGGCAAAGAGCGAAGTGTTTGCTGAAAACAAGCTGTTTGCCACGCTTGACACTACGGTGCGCAAGGTTATCATCTCCAACCTCCCCTTCTTGCTTTCCGATACGGTTGGCTTCATCCGCAAGCTGCCGACAGACCTTATCGACTCGTTCAAGAGCACGCTCGACGAGGTACGCGAAGCAGACCTGCTGGTACATGTGGTTGACATCTCGCATCCCGACTTTGAGGAACAGATACGTGTTGTGGAGAAGACGTTGGCCGACTTGGATTGCGCCGAGAAGCCTATGTTCATCGTCTTCAACAAGATAGACGCCTATTCCTTCGTTCCAAAGGATGCCGACGACCTGACGCCCCGCACCAAGGAGAACATCACGCTGGAGGAACTGGAACAAACCTGGATGGCGAGGATGAACGACAACTGCCTGTTCATATCTGCCGTCAAGAAGCAGAACATCGACGGGCTTCGCGAAGTCCTCTACAAGAAGGTGCGCGAACTTCACGTGCAGAAGTATCCCTACAACGACTTCCTCTATCAGACATACGACGAGAACGAAGAGACGGAGTGATTATTTGAGAACAACTGTTGCAATATGAGTAATACAAAAGAATGAAAACCATCTGCTATTTGGCGCAAAGCGAAGCAAACGCGTTACCAGCAGAGACTTCCGGATTGCCTGGTTTTTCAAGGGGGGTTGCTCAACGCGTTGGGTAACGTTGCACAACGCGTTGGGTAACCTTGCTCAACGCGTTGAGCAACCCAGGAAGTCAAAGAAAAAACCCACAGGTCAGGAATTCGCTATTCTCTTTGTGGCAAATCACGTACAACAGGCTAAGGAAACAAGGACAGAATCTTCATACATAAAATTAACAGTTATAAAAAAACAAGTATGGCAAACGTAGAGTTTAAGTACGCTCCTATGTTTCAGACGGGAAAGGATGAAACCGAGTACCGCCTGCTTACTAAAGAAGGAGTGAGTGTGAGTGAATTTGAGGGACACGAAATTGTGAAGGTGGCGCCAGAGGCTCTTACCCTTCTTGCCCAGCAAGCGTTCCACGATGTGGAATTTCTGCTCCGGCGCGAGCATAACCTCCAAGTGGCTCAAATCCTTTCCGATCCGGAAGCTTCGGAAAATGACAAGTATGTAGCCCTGCAGTTCCTTCGCAACGCCGATACGGCAAGCAAGGGAGTGCTTCCCTTCTGCCAGGATACGGGAACGGCCATCATTCACGGAGAAAAGGGCCAGCAGGTTTGGACGGGCTTTGAGGACGAGGAGGCCCTCTCGCGCGGCGTGTACAATACGTTCGTCAACGACAACCTCCGCTATTCGCAGAATGCTCCGCTCAACATGTACGACGAAGTGAACACGCGCTGCAACCTTCCCGCGCAGATAGATATCGAAGCCGTCGAAGGAGCAGAATACCGCTTCGTGATGGTAGCAAAAGGCGGAGGCTCGGCAAACAAGACGTATTTCTACCCGATGACAAAGGCTACCATTCAGAACGAAGGCACGCTGCTTCCGTTCCTTGTCGAGGAGATGAAGCATCTTGGCACCGCTGCCTGCCCTCCTTATCATATCGCCTTCGTCATTGGCGGTACGAGTGCCGAGAAGAACCTCCTCACCGTGAAGCTTGCCTCCATCAAGTACTACGACAACCTTCCTACCACAGGCGACGAGACAGGGCGCGCCTTCCGTGATGTAGATCTGGAGAAGAAGCTGCTTCAGGAAGCATACAAGATTGGGCTCGGCGCCCAGTTCGGAGGAAAGTATCTGGCGCACGATATCCGCGTCATCCGCCTTCCTCGACACGGTGCTTCGTGCCCTATCGGTATGGGTGTCAGCTGTTCAGCCGACCGTAACATCAAGGCAAAGATCAATCGCGACGGAATCTGGCTCGAGAAGATGGATGAAAATCCTTCCGAGCTCATTCCCGAAGAGCTCCGCAAGCCGGGAGAAGGCACAAAGGGCATCGAAATAGATCTCGACAAGGGAATTGACGCCGTGCGGGCAGAACTAACCAAATATCCCGTAAGCACACGCGTCAATCTCAAGGGAACCATTATCGTGGCGCGCGACATAGCTCACGCTAAGCTGAAAGCTCGTCTGGATGCGGGAGAGGAACTGCCCGACTATTTCAAGGATCATCCTATTCTCTATGCAGGCCCCGCAAAGACGCCTGCTGGATATCCCTGCGGCTCTATGGGACCTACGACGGCAAACCGAATGGATCCCTACGTCGATGAGTTCCAGTCGCACGGCGCTTCTCTCGTGATGATTGCGAAGGGAAACCGCACGCAGCAGGTTACGGATGCGTGCAAGAAACACGGAGGATTCTATCTGGGAACGATAGGAGGCGTGGCTGCCGTCCTTTCGCAGAGCAGCATCAAGAGCATCGACTGCGTGGAATATCCCGAATTGGGTATGGAGGCTATCTGGAAAATTACTGTTGAGGACTTCCCAGCCTTTATCCTTGTGGATGATAAGGGCAATGATTTCTTCAAGCAGTTGCCTTCCTGCGTGAGATAGTGCTCTGAGTTGCCGTCGGAAGCGTTTGCTTCTCGTTTCCTATGCGGCAGAAAAAGCGTGCGTGCTTGTCAGTTCTTCTTGGCTGACAAGCACGCGCTTTCTGTATCGGTTTCTCGGATAACGGTTCCTTATTCTTGAGTTTCTGTCGTTTGAAGCGTAGGCCCGTGAATGATAAGGTGCCCTTCTGCATCGATTTCCATAGGATCGATGAAGACAACGCGCTCCTGCGGATTGGATGTGAGCCGCCCGTGATAGGATGTCATCATCTTTCCGTCGGCAGTACGGAACATCATGTTGTGTCCCGTACCCATCACGGAGCCTCCCTTCGAGACGTTCTCCTGAAGAACAGGATTGTAGTCGGATTTCTTGAAGGGCCCGAGCGGATTGTCCGATGTAGCATAGCCTACAGCATAGTAGGCGCCCTGATAGCTGTTGGCGGAGTACATTATATAATAGGTATTGTCGTGCTTGAAGATGAACGAGCCTTCCGTCCATCTGCGGTTCACCTCTCGGGCAGTTACCGAGCGGCTTTCCCATTCGGCCTGCGTATCGTTGAGCGTGGAGGGCGGAGCGAGAAGAAGCGTGGGCTCCCCGATGATTCCGCTGAAGTCGGGCTCCATTTCCACACCGTACACCCAGCTTTCCTCTATCTCGCCGAAAGTTCCTGCGCGTTTCATGCTGTCGGCTATTTCGCTGTCAACAGCATGCTTGTAGCAGCAGCGCGAGAAATAGAGATAGGTGCGTCCTGAGTCGTTGTCAAACAGTACGTTGGCATCGATGACGGGATAAGGCGCCTTGAAGACGGGACGATTCATCAGGTTCACGAAAGGTCCTTTGGGGCTGTCGGCTACAGCAACGCCAATCTGGAAGTTCTCTCCTTCGTTCGTGGGGTTGTCTTTGCTGTTGGCGCTGAAGAAAAGGTAGTATTTCCCGTTTCGTTCGTATACTTCGGGCGCCCAGAAGCAGTCGACGTTCCAGTCGTCGTCGGTACCTCCGCGATAAACCTGCCCGCAAGGCTCCCACTTCCGCAAGTCGGGGGAGACGTAGGCTTCGAATCCGTCGGCAAGGGATGTGCCGTACATATAGTAGTTCCCGTCGGAGGCGAGCAGCACGAATGGGTCGCCGAAAAGGATGGGGAGCGGGTTAAGGCTCTCGTAGTCAGCCTCATTGGCTGCGGGCTTCGTGCGGCAGGAGCCGAGCAGAAGCAGGACGAATGTTGCCAGAATGGCGAGGAATGTCTGTTTCATGGTGCTTGTCGTTTTTAGGTTGTGTATAAGGGGTTCTCAGATATTCAGAAGGGCGGTTTTGATATGAAGAAAGAAAAAAGATTTTTGGAGAAGGAATCTCGCCGTATGAAGAAGGGAAAAATTTTTTTCGAGAAGGGAAAATTTTTTATGAAGAAAGAAAAACTGGAGATGCCCGTTTCGGCGTTTTACATGAAGGCTTTAGATGGGAGCAAAGATGCTTTTCGTGTGATGAAGAGAAAAGTTCCCGCAAGTGTGGGCTTACTCCTCAGCGTCTTCTTCGGAGGGCTTCTGTCTCGACTGAATGAAGGCTATCTTTCGCTCGGCTTCGTCTTGCATCGCATTGATGTTGGCTGCTGCCTGCAGGGCAAGCGCCAGCTCGTAGACGTCAGCGATAGCGCGGGTATCTGTCTTCAGGAGGGTTGTGGCATAGTTTTTGTCACCGAGATATTCCACCTTCACGGGCTCCCCAGCGTGCTGCGCGATGTAGGCAACTACGCCGCTGTCGGCTCCAAGTGAGAAATCGTTGCGCTCGGTCTTCCCCATGATGTCGGACGACTCGTAGAGGTTGCCCGACTGGGGCGTCTGGGCGAAGGTTCCTCCCGCGCTCACGCGGATGGAGCGATGATGGATGTAGCTTGGCCCGCGATAGAGGGACGTCAGCCGCATGTGTCCCTTCTCGTCGACGGTAGCGCGCAGGTAGTTGCGCCCGAGGTTGTCCTGAATCTTCTGTGAGGGGGCGAAGTAGTTGCCAATCTCCTGATAGCGTGCGTCTTTCTCGTAGATGAACTTCGGCAGGAGCTCTTCAAGGCGCGCGTTGTTAAGCGTTGCGAGGCTGTCGGCATACTCCAACGTCTGTTGTGCCTCGCTCAGCTCCACCTGCTGCATGAGGGCGATTCCCTTCTTACGTGCTTCGAAGGCTTTGGGATAGAGGATGCGGATGCTGTCGATCTGTTTCTTTGCTTCGCTGAAGTTGCCTTCATCGTAGCAGGTCTGTGCGGCTTGCAGATAGCGCTGAGCCGATTTTTCGGTGTTTTCGGCGCAGGAGAGGAGAAGGAGCGAAGCTCCGAGAAGGGTAAGGAAGAGATATGGTTTCATGTTGATGATGCGTTTATTTCTCTGCAAAGATACGATTAAGCGAGAGGAAAGAAAAGGAAAAGTCATTTTTCTTTTCTCTCCCGAGCGAAAGTATCAAAAACCGGAGGTTAAAGATGCGATAATGATTTTTTTCGCTATCTTTGCAATCGTTATTTTTCACTATGGTAAAGCTGAATCAGGAAGATTTGGTTCGAGCCCTCGACAAGAAGGTGTTTCGGATGATATCGGAGTCGGCAGATTCGCTGGGCTTGAGGTGCTATGTCGTGGGCGGCTACGTGCGCGACTTGTTCCTCGAGCGTCCGTCTACCGACATCGATGTTGTCGTCGTAGGCAGCGGTATTGCTGTCGCTGAGGCCTTCCGAAACCGCTGCGGAAAGGGTGCCAACCTGAGCGTGTTCCGCAACTTCGGCACAGCTCAGGTGAAGTGGAAAGATATGGAGGTGGAGTTCGTGGGTGCCCGCAAGGAGTCGTACAGTCACGATTCGCGAAAGCCCGTCGTTGAGGACGGCACGCTGGAGGACGATCAGAACCGGCGCGACTTCACCATCAACGCGATGGCCGTCTGCCTCAATGCCGACTCGTTCGGGGAGCTTGTAGATCCTTTTGACGGACTTCTCGATTTGGAAGATCGCCTTATTCGCACGCCCCTCGACCCAGATATTACCTTCAGCGACGACCCTCTTCGCATGATGCGCTGCATCCGTTTTGCCACACAACTGAAATTCTACATCGACGACGAGACTTTCGAGGCTATCGAGCGCAACAAAGAGCGCATCCACATCATCTCAAAGGAGCGTATCGCCGAAGAACTCAACAAGATTGTTGCTTCACCCATCCCTTCGAGAGGATTCGTGGAGCTCGATCGTTGCGGATTGCTTCCGCTTGTCTTTCCCGAACTTGCTGCCCTGCAGGGAGTGGAGGTGATGAACGGGCGCGGGCATAAGGATAACTTCTATCATACGCTTGAGGTACTCGACAATGTGGCAAAAAATTCGGACAACCTCTGGCTCCGTTGGGCATCCCTCCTGCACGATATCGGAAAGCCGCGTACCAAGCGTTGGGATCAGAAGCTCGGTTGGACTTTCCACAATCATAATTACATAGGCGAGAAGATGGTGCCGGGAATCTTCCGAAACATGAAACTGCCTATGAACGAGAAGATGAAGTATGTGCAGAAGCTTGTTGGCCTCCACATGCGTCCTATCACTATTGCCGACGAGGAGGTGACAGACAGCGCCGTGCGTCGTCTTCTGTTTGAGGCGGGCGATGATATCGACGATCTGATGCTGCTTTGCGAAGCAGACATCACTTCGAAGAATGCCGAGAAGAAGCAGCGCTTCCTCGATAACTTCCTGCTCGTGCGCCAGAAGCTCAAGGACTTGGAGGAGCGCGACAGAATCCGTAACTTCCAGCCTCCAGTCGACGGCACCGAGATAATGGAAACCTTCGGAATGGAACCTTGCGCGGAGGTGGGCACGCTGAAAGCGCTTGTCAAGGATGCAATCCTCGACGGAATCATTCCCAACGAGCATGATGCGGCTTATGCCTATCTGCTCAAGAAGGCTGCTGAGATGGGGCTGAAACCAAAAGACAAAAACGTAAACATTAATCCATAAAAGTCGTATGAAAACAAAGATTCGTCTTATCATTCTGAACTTCCTGGTTTTTGCCGTGTGGGGTTCGTATCTGACAAGCATGGGCTCCTACCTCGCCCAAGTGGGAATGGGGCCTCAGATAGGCTGGTTCTATAGCGTGCAGGGCTTCGTGTCGCTGTTCATGCCTGCGCTTATTGGCATCCTTGCCGACAAGTTTATTCCCGCGCAGAAGATGCTTAGCATCTGCCACTTCTTGGCTGCCGCCTTCATGGGGATAGCAGGTTGGCAGGGTATGAAGTACGGCGCCGACGTCACCTTCGGGCAGCTCTTCCCTTGGTACGCGCTGAGCGTGGCTTTCTTCATGCCGACGATTGCCCTCGACAACTCCGTCTCCTACAACGCGCTGACGAAGGCTGGGCTCGACACCGTGAAGGATTTCCCGCCCATTCGCGTGTTCGGTACGGTCGGCTTCATCTGCTCGATGTGGCTTGTCGACCTGATGGGCTTCCAGCACGATTATCGCCAGTTCCTTGTTTGCGCTGCCTGGAGCGTTATCCTGGGATTCTATGCGCTGACGCTCCCCAACTGTCCTGTAAATAAGGAGAAGAGCGGAGAGAAACAGTCGCTCGTCGATGCTCTCGGCTTGCGCGCCTTCTCTCTCTTCAAGGACAAGAAGATGTGCATCTTCTTCATTTTCTCTATGTTGCTCGGCGTCTCGCTTCAGATTACCAACGGCTATGCAAATACGTTCATCTCAGCCTTTGCCGACATTCCCGCGTATGCTGGAACCTTTGCCGTGAAGCATGCCAATATCCTGATATCGCTGAGCCAGATAAGCGAGACGCTTTGTATCCTGCTAATCCCCTTCTTCCTCAGCCGACTTGGGATAAAGAAGGTGATGCTCATTGCAATGCTTGCCTGGGTGCTCCGCTTCGGCTTCTTTGCTGTGGGAAATCCCGGTAGCGGCGTTTGGCTTTTCATCCTGTCGATGATTGTGTATGGTGTCGCTTTCGACTTCTTCAACATCAGCGGCTCGCTCTTCGTGGAGCAGAACACGACGGAAAGCATCCGCTCCAGCGCGCAGGGCGTCTTTATGATGATGACGAACGGCTTCGGAGCAACTGTCGGCACCCTCAGCGCTCAGGCTGTTGTCAACAAGCTTGTCTACTCGCAACCCGCAGGAGAGGCGCAGATTCAGGCTTGGTCCACAACGTGGTACACCTTTGCTGCCTACGCTTTGGTAGTAGCTGTACTTTTTGCCATCATTTTCAAGTATAAGCACGAGAGAAAGCCCGTAAAACAGGTTTCTGAGTAAACGAACGAATGAATCCGAACGATGCCGCTATTCTATACCCCCGACATAGAGTTCTCGCAGGAGCTTCCCGAGGAGGAAGCCGCTCATGCTCTGCGTGTGCTGCGTATGCGGAAGGGCGATGAGCTGACGCTTACCGACGGAAAGGGGCGCTTTTTCCGCGCGCTCATCTCTGATGTTGCGGGAAAGCGGTGCTTCGTAGAGATTGTCTCTACTGAGGAGAAGCCTTCCTGGAAGGAGCATCTCCATCTGGCGATAGCTCCCACGAAGAATATGGACCGTATGGAGTGGCTCGTGGAGAAGGCAACGGAAATCGGCATCGATGAAATCAGCCTGCTGGATTGCCGTTTCTCTGAGCGTCATATCGTGAAGACGGAACGTCTCGAGAAGATCCTTGTCGCGGCTATGAAGCAGAGCCTGAAAGCCCGCAAGCCGACACTCAACGAGATGAGTTCCTTTGCGGAGTTTGTGCGTCAGCCTTTTGGCGGAGGGCGCTACATAGCTCATTGCTATTCGGAGGAAGAGATCAAGGCTGGGGCGGAAAATGACGAAGACCGTTCCCTTTCCTATCGTCCGACGGAGTTCCGTGCTGATCTTCAGAATGTTCTGCGTCCCGGGCAGGATGCGCTTGTGCTCATAGGCCCCGAAGGGGATTTCAGCATCGAGGAAGTGAAGCTTGCCCTTTCGCTTGGCTTCCAGTCGGTAAGTCTGGGGCATAGCCGTTTGCGCACAGAGACAGCAGCGCTGGTTGCCGTTCATCTGATGAGTATGTTTTCTTCTTATTGATTTTTTCTTTGAGCATATAATATTTTCCCTTCTCCAAAAAAAATTATTCCTTCTCGATAAAAATTTTTTCTTTCTACATCTCGCGAGATTCTTTCTTCATACGGCGAGATTCCTTCTCGAAAAATAATTACTAGTTCTCCATATAAAAATTCCCCTTTTCAGCATGCGTTTTTTCCTTTTCATAGCATATGACGGAGCCAACTATCACGGCTGGCAGACTCAACCGAATGGCGTTTCGGTTCAAGAAACCGTTGAGGGCGCTTTGGAAACGCTGCTGCGGGAGAAAACTCTCATCGTGGGAGCGGGAAGAACGGATGCGGGAGTGCACGCTCGTCGCATGGTTGCGCATTTTGACTTGACGGAGGAGAAGTTTGCATCTTTGGCAGAAGCGGCATCCCCGTTCGGGAAGAGGGCGGAGGATTGGCTTGCAGATAAGCTGAATCGTCTGTTGCCTCCCGACATTTCCGTTCTGGAAGTCCGACGCGTGCGAGACGATGCGCACGCGCGCTTTGACGCGTGCGCGCGTACCTATTGTTATTATGTGTCGCTGGAAAAGGGAGTTTTCGACAGGAATTATTCGATGCGGCTCTTCAACGGGCTCGATTTCGAGCGTATGAACGAAGCGGCATCCTGCCTTTTGCAATACATTGACTTCACGAGTTTTAGCAAACTGCACACAGATGTGAAGACAAACGACTGTCGCGTTTCCTTTGCGCGCTGGAGCCAGTTGGACGAGAGCCGATGGGTTTTCACTATCACAGCCGACAGATTCCTGCGGAATATGGTGAGAGCTGTCGTGGGCACGCTTATTGCTGTGGGACGAGGGCAACTTTCCGTGAAGGAATTCTGCGAAATCATCGAGCGGAAAGACAGATGCTCGGCAGGAGAGTCCGTTCCTGCCCAAGGACTCTTCCTTGAGCGTGTGGATTACCCCGAATCTGTTTTCCTGAATGATGTTTCTCCAACTATGAACGATAACAAACCAAATAACGAATCCTGTAATTAATCTTGATCTTTCCTGAACTATGTGGTTGATATTAGCTTTTATCTCTGCTGCCCTCTTGGGTATCTACGACATCTTTAAGAAGCAGTCGCTCAAGGACAATGCCGTTATTCCCGTACTTTTTCTCAGCACGGTATTCTCGACGCTTATCTTCCTGCCGTTCATTGTCTTGTCGGCTACGAATGTTATCCCCTCGGAATCGATGGTTTATGTCCCGACGGAGTCGATGGATGCGCATATCTACATCATTATCAAGGCACTCATCGTCTCGGCTTCGTGGATATTCGGATACTTCGGCTTGAAGAATTTGCCTATTACGATAGTAGGGCCGATAAATGCTACTCGTCCTGTGATAGTGCTTTTGGGTGCCTTGCTGTTTTTCGGGGAGCGCCTGAATCTCTATCAATGGATAGGCGTTATCTTGGCAATCATCGCCGTTTTCCTGCTGAGTCGCGGGGGAAAGAAGGAAGGCATCAACTTCGTGCACAACAAATGGATTCTTTTTGTGGTGATTGCGGCATTAATCGGTGCCTTCAGCGCCTTGTACGATAAGTACATCATGAACGTGCGCCACTTCGACGCGATGTTTGTGCAGTCGTGGTGCAATCTGTATGTGGCGATAATCATGTTTGTGGCATTCATGATACTCTGGTATCCGAAGCGCAAACTTCAGCCTTTCCATTGGACGTGGGCAATCTTGTTCATCAGCGTTTTCCTCTCTGTTGCCGACTTTGCCTATTTCAGCAGCCTTTCTCAAGAGGGCGCGCTTATCTCGGTTGTCTCGATGGTACGTCGAGGAAACGTGATAGTCTCATTCCTGTGCGGGGCGCTTATCTTTAAGGAGAAGAATTTGCGCAGCAAGGCTGCAGGCTTGGCAGTAATTATTGTGGCTCTTATCTTCCTATATCTTGGCTCACGATGATGAGACGTTTCCTGATTCTTTTGCTGCTGGCAGTTTCCCTTTCGCAATCGGCATTTTCCCGAACGAGAATGCGCGAGATGATTATGAATATGCCAGATTCAGTCCTTCCTCTGCTCACGCAGGTGAATCGTGTGGATTGTATTGACTTCTGCGAAGCAGGTATGCAGGCGCGGGTCACCAATCGCATGCAGGGAACGACGGAACTGGAAGCGCTTTCCGATGTATACGCCAAGTGGCAGTACACGACGGCTTCTACAGTAGAGATGCGCTTGCTTCCTGTGGAAGACTCGACTTTTGTGCTCTGCGTGGTGCATACCGTTTTGCTTCCTGTTGCCGATTCTCGAGTCTGTTTCTATGATGAGTCGTGGGCTCCTCTTTCTGCAAACGATTTCATCAGCTTGCCGTCTGAAGCAGAAAGATGGACGGCAACGGAGATTTCTCTTTCGGCTGATGAGGATGCCCTAAGCGTCACGCTTCGGAGCGAAACGTATGTTCAAGGCGGAGACGAGGAAGCATCTGTTACCGCGTCTTCGTCATCGTATGTCTATGTGTGGGAAGAAGGGAAGTTTGTGCCCCGCACTCAGTTTAGCCCCCAGACTCCAGGATAGCAGGAACCTTCTACAGCACTTTCCACTTTGTCGGGCAGGTTGCAGAAGAAGTCGATGCCCGTAAGCTCCTCCAGCTTGTCAATGCTGACGGCGCAGTCAAGGAATGTTTTATTAAGGTAAGGCTTGTGCTCCACCCAGAAGCCGATGCTTTTGTAGGTGCCGTTTTTCCGGCAGAGGAGAGCCATAAAATAGTAGTTGGGAATGGGGAGCTTCCCGTTGTCAGACATGCGGTATTCGCCTTGACGGATGGTGCCTCCCTTCACAACGTACAGCGTGTCGCAGAAAGTCTGCTTGTAGGCCCACGTGTCGCGAAGGGCAATTTCCAAGTCTGCCCAGAACCCTCCGTTGAAGTCATAGCTCATGGGCGACATGTTCGAGTAGTAGAACGTCTGCTCGTTGGCTTCCTTTGAGTAGAGCCTGTCGGCTGAGGCGCAGATGTGCCCTCTCACCCCTCCGCTTCCGCTGAAGTAGTTGCGGTCGGGGCAAGCGTTGTCGCTTAATAGCGGATCTTTCTGGAATGGATCTCCTCCCCAGCTGGTGCTGTACCAGTTGCTGCGGCTCCAGTTGCGTTCGTTCGTGTCGTTGTAGAAGGTGAAGGCGACCCATTTGGAATGGTGGAGCTTTTCGTCATACTCGAGGCTGTAGGTGATGGTTTCCTTTCCTTTGAAAAGCGTGGTATGCGTGATGAAGGTGTTTCGCTTGTCGAGGGCGGGCATTTCAAGCCTGCGGGCGTAGGTTTCGGGCGGGTTCTGGTTATCGTTGACAAGCAGCTCGTCGTCAGGGGTGATGTCGTCAGGCTCGTGGCACGCGGTAAGTGCTACGAGCGAGAGGAGGCAAAGAGCCAGGAAGCGGGAAAACGATCGACGAGTCAGCATGCTTGCGAGGGAATATAGACGAAAAAAGTGTATCGGAAGCTGTTCCAATACACTTTTCTTGTTTGTGTGCGGCTGCTTATTTCTTCTTGAGAGCAGCGTAGCGGTTCTGGAAACGGTCCACGCGTCCTGCGGTGTCGACGAGTTTGCTCTTGCCGGTATAGAACGGGTGTGACGTGTTGGAGATTTCGAGCTTGAAGAGAGGATAAGTCTCGCCTTCGAATTCGATGGTCTCCTTTGTTGCGCATGTTGACTGGCTCAGGAAGCAGTCGCCGTTCGACATATCCTTGAATACGACCGGACGGTAGTTGGTTGGATGAATACCTTTTTTCATATCTTTGTCTTTTGGTTTATTATTCCGTTTTTTATTGCTGGTAACAATAAATGTGTAATGGTTGCGTAAATCGGACGGCAAAGATACGGCCTTTTTTTTTACCGACAAAGCAATTCTCCGAAAAACTTTCTTTTTCGGCGATTTTTGCTGGATTTTTTGTTTGTATAGGAGCCTTTTTAGAAGGCGAGTGACAGCTGTTGGCAGCGAAGGTCGCGTAGCGAGAGTATCTCGCGGTCGAAGTTGCGCACAAGGAGTTCCGACTGCTTGTCGCGTTTCTCGGGTTTGGCGACAATGGCCTGCTGCGACCAGATACGCTGGATGTCGTAGTTGCCGTAGAGCTGCTCCATGAAGTTGTCGCTGGGGTCCTTGGCCTTTCCGTCGCTGTTGGTGAGCATCCATTGGAAGTGTCGGAAGTTGAGCAAGTCGCAGAACTTCTTCAGCCTCACCTGCTCCTTGTCATCCCATTCGCCTGCGCGGGCTTTGCCTGCCGGGCGGTAGGGCGGGTCGAGGAAGAAGAAGGTGTTCCCGCAAGCCTCGTTGTAGGTCTTCTCGTAGTCGTCACAAAGGATGGTGACGCGCTGCAGCACGCGGGCGTCGGCCTGCAGGGTGGCCTCGTCGCAGATGACGGGTCGGTGGCAGGGATGGTACTTCTGTCCGAGCCCGTTCACCGAGGTCTTGTTCAGGAAGATGAAGAGCGAGGCGTGGTGAATGCCGTCGGTGAGGCGCTGGTCGAGCTGCCGGCGGGCATTGTCGAAGTACTCGCGGCGCTTCTCCTCGCTCAGGGGGAGGAACTCCTTCTGTATGCGCTTGAGGGCGGCGATGAGCTCGGCAGATCTGTCGCGCACGGTATTGTAGGCGCGCATCAGGTCGAGGTTGTTATCGTTGATGACGGCGCGCGTGATGTTCGGATAGGTCTGGAGCATGTGGAACAACATAGCTCCTCCGCCGACGAACGGCTCGATGTAAGTAACGTTGGGAGTGTCGGCAAAATCGGTCGGTAATGCTTGGTTCAGTATCAGCAGATGCTGACCTTTGCTTCCTTGCCACCTGACGAATGGTTGGGCTCCAATGTTTAATCTTGCCATACACACTATTTGTTATGTGCGCAAAAATAATTGCTGTAAATGAAACGAACAAACTTTTTCTCACTTTTTTGTGGAAAACTTTTTAAAAAAGTGCATTTTTTTGATTTTTTCTCCCTTTTTCCGTCTCAAAAGGGGAATTTTTCCTCTCTTTTTTCTCCCAGAGTGTTCCGTTTACCCTTTCCAGCGTCGCATGTGGAAGCTTCGGACGACGTGAAAGTTTTCCGTTTTGTTCACGGATGCGACACTTTCATTTACCTGAAGGACGAGATGGAAGAAAAGGTTCCTTTTCCTTTTTTTGAAGAAGCAGTTACCAGGCGTTAATGAAAGGAAGAGCTTTCTTGATGATTTTTGCAAATTCTTGCCTTGCATGATGTCAAGTGTCTACGTTTCCGAGACGATTCCTTAGCCTTCCGTTTTTTTTCTTTGACTTCGTGGGTCGATCAACGCGTTGATCGAGGTCTAACAACGCGTTGATAGACGTGTGACAACGCGTTGGTAGACCCCCATTGAAAAGCATACCCTCAGAAACATCTGCGGAGAAAGCTTTGACTTAGTTTAACATCAAAAGATATAGGGTTGTGGCCTTTGTTTTCAGCGGAAGGCTGTATCTTTGCTGCATCCATATTATGGCAGGTATTCGAGTAGGTAACCGTGCGAAAAGGACCTTGCCTAAAAGACGAAATGCAGAAAATGAGCCGACGAATGAACTTTTTGAGCAGAAGCGTGTATGCCATCACGAAGCGCTTCTGGAAAAAGGAAACAAGGCCTGTTTCCAGACTTTCTCAAATCACAACTAACAATTTCTTTTATGAGACATAACTATTTGTTCACCACCCTTGCTTTGGCAGCCGTCACCCTGATGGCTGGCGCCTCCGCCACATCCGAAGCCAGTATTCCCGAGCAGGACGACAACACGCCGCAGCCCATTATCAGCATCATCAAGCAGGAACACAAGCCCGCGTGGTATATCCGTCAGGCAGCCCTGTGGAAAGCCGAAACGGAGCGCAATCCCCGGAACGACGATGCCTGGCTCAACTACTATCACGCTACGCGCTATGCTTACTGGGGCGATGCCGAAGAGCAGGAAGACTCTTTCGGGAAGCGGCTCGACGCTATCGTCGACGAAGTAGCTCAGGCCTATCCCGAAAGCTACGCTCAGTATATCCTCGAGAACTTCAACCAGCGAATGACATCCACTCATCATCCTTATGAAGACCACATGGAGGAGGCTATCCGCATGCGTCCCGACAACGTTCGCTACTATCCCGACTATGTCGTCTACCTCCTCTCGCATGACAACGAAGAGCTGCTCAAAGACATCCTGCACCGTTGGTACGAGAGCGGGGAGTATTCGCCTTCGCTACTCGGATATGCCTATAATGAGATGATAGGAATGGATTCCGACGGTATCATCTTCGTTAACGGCGACGTGCCCACCTACTCCAAGCTCATTGTCGGTCAAGGCAAGGGACTCTTCCCCCAGATTACCGTCGTTTGCGTGAGCCTGCTCTGGGACGAAGCCTACCGACAGACCATCTGCCGCAAGCTCGGCATACCTCTCTACGAAGCCTTCGGCACGTCGACGACTGATGCGAAAGCGTGGGAGGAGGGTTTCGAGCAGCACGTCATTGCCCACACGAAGCGCACCGTCTATTTCTCCACCCTCATGGAAATACCCTCGTTCAAGGACAAGCTCTACTCCGAGGGGCTCATCTACCGCTACAGCGAGCGTCCCTACGACAATCTCTCTATGAAAAAGCGCAACTTCGAGTGGGGCTACCTCACCGACTACCTCTACGAGCCTATGTATCCCGAGACGTATGGCGCCAGCGCCTCACGCCTCAATCTCAACTACATCCCCTGCTTCAAGTCGTTGCTC
Source organism: Bacteroidaceae bacterium (assembly GCA_017615125.1). GTDB lineage: Bacteria > Bacteroidota > Bacteroidia > Bacteroidales > Bacteroidaceae > UBA1189. Next base: position 78,051 of record JAGAAS010000029.1, on the reverse strand, counting down.
GACTATTATAAGACAACGGGAGACAAAGCCAACTATACCCGTCTTTACAACCTCATGAAGCGGATTGTCTACCGCGCCGAAAACCTCAGCGACGATGAACGCAGACAGTACCACAACGAGATTGACCGCTGAGAAGTTCGACGAACTCTATCGCACCTATGGCCGTCGTGCGCAAGGCTTCTTCTTGCGCATGACGGGCTACGACCGTCCTCTTGCCGAGGACCTCACGCAGGAGCTCTTCGCCCGCATCTGGGAGCATTGCAGCGAGTACCGCTCGGCAGACTCCTTCGCAACGTGGATGTATGCGATAGCCTACAATCTCTGCAAGAACGAGTATCGTCATCGTATCGTCGTTGAGACCTATGTCCAGGAGGCACGCAGCGCTTTTTCTGAAGCCGCCCCTTTCTTTGACACCCTTGAGCGCGACGAACAGAAGCGCCTCCTTGCGCAAGCCGTTCAGAACCTTCCTGTGGGACAGCGCGAGGTGTTCATGCTGCGCTACGACGAGGAACTATCTATTGAGCAGGTGGCTGTCGTCTGCGGCATTCCTGTGGGAACCGTCAAGTCGCGCTTGTTCACAGCCCTCCAGGCTCTCCGTAAACAATTCAAACAAAACGAATAACCATTTCATCCTATGAAAAAGTCCGATAAACTCACATGTCTCGAAGCCGAATCCAAAGAACTGCTTCAGTTACTGCATGAGCAGACTGCCGAAGAAAACGAATCGCTCACTTTGCGCGAATGTCGTCCCTACGCCCAGTCTTCTACAGCAGAAGAAGTTGCCGAAGTGCATCCCGCGCCTTTCGTCTCCTCTCGTCGCCGCATGTCGCCTCTCTGGATGGCAGCAGCTCTGCTAGTCGGTGTCGTTATTGGCCTGTCTATTCCCCGTTCGGTAACGTCCGGGAGAGAAGGTACAGCCCTCCTTACCGATAGCGCAACTCATTGCCGCAGCCTCGCTACTGGTGATGTGAATACTTCCTTGTTGGTTTCCTTGTAGTTTTATTAACGGGTAGGCTCTGGCGTCTCTTGGTGAGTGATTGTAAGCAGGATGTCTCCTTCGCATAACACAAGGCGCCCGTTGGGAACAATAATGCTGTTTCCTCGCTTCACCATCATTACTAATGTCCCTTCCTCGAAGTGCATATCGGCCAAGCGGCTTCCTTCCGATAGATCCGAAGGCTTGATGATGATTTCCGTGAGTTGCGAGTTAAGTTCCTCGGGAAGCTCCACGCCAAACTCGTTGCCTTCTTTGGGCTCGGGGAGTGCAAGGTCCAGACGGCGCGCAACAGAAGAAATGGTTGTGCCTTGAAGCGAGAGGGAAAGCAATGTAATCACGAAAACAACATTAAAAAGGAAATCGGCATCCTCAATACCTGCGATAATCGGATATGTGGCGAAAATAATAGGAACAGCTCCTCGCAATCCTACCCACGAAAGGAAGATTTTTGCTTTTCTCGGTACGCGGAAAGGAAGCAGGCAAAGGAAGACGGAGACAGGACGCGCGAAGAACATCATAAATAAGCCTATCGCAAGGGCAACCAGCCAAACCGACAACATTTCGTGCGGGTTGACAAGCAGGCCGAGCGTAAGAAACATGACAATCTGCAAGAGCCACGTAATTCCCTGCATAAATGTGCTCGTCTCGCGTCGGTACGACAAGCGACTGTTTCCCGCTACCAGCCCAGCCACATAGACAGCCAGATAACTGTTTCCGTGAAGCAAGTCTGTCATCGTGAAGATAATCATGATCAGACATAGCATCAGTACGGGATAGAGCGAAGGATTGGGCAGGTTGATGTGATTGACAATCCACACCAGCAGCTTTCCGCTTAGAAAGCCAAACCCACCCCCGACAAGAAGTTGAATGCCGATTTTCAGCAGCAAGGAACCAGCCGAGAAGTGCCCAGAAGAGACAATAAGGTCGACAAGGGCGATGGTTAGCATATAAGCCATAGGGTCGTTGCTTCCGCTTTCCAGTTCCAGCGTGGGACGCAGGTTGTGGCGCAAGCCTATTCTTTGCGAGCGCAGTAAGTTGAAGACGGAAGCGCTGTCTGTCGAAGACACCGTTGCTGCCAATAAGAAAGAAAGCGGCAGAGAAAGTCCTATATCCAAGCGAGTCCAAACCGACAGATAATAAATCAAGAGTCCCGTGACAGCTGTCGTAAGAATCACTCCGACGGTAGAAAGCAACAGCCCCTGAGCCAACACCGGACGTATTTCCTGAAACTTCGTGTCCATCCCTCCCGTAAAAAGGATGACACTTAGCGAAAGCATTCCGATGAACTGAGCTGACTCGTAGTTTTGAAACTCCAGCCCCAGTCCGTCGCTGCCGAAGAGCATGCCCGTAAACAGAAATAGTAACAGCGTGGGAACCCCGAACTTATAGCCCCATTTGCTGATGACGATGCTTATGAAAATGAGTACCGCACCCAAGAAGAAAATATTCTCTATCCCAAAAATCATTCTTTGCGTGGCTTTAATGCCCGTCGCCTAGGTTTCCTGGGCGACGGGCTGAAATGTGTGAAAAAGTCGCTCTTAACGACATAATTTGTTTTTTCTGGCGTGCTTCGACTTATTCTTATTGAAACATTTGCCAGATGATCTTTGCGTCAGCCTTCTCGAAGACCAATACATCCGTTATAGGCTCATAGTTCATCAGCATGTATCGGAGTAGCAACACGGCGACGAAAGAGCCGTCGCGCGAAGTACAAAGCTCCAACAGGTAGTTGCCGTTGTCAACTTGTTGCGGATGGAATCCGGCTGCGGCTTTTCCTCGCTCGGCAGCAGGAGCCTCAAAGATGTACTTCAAGCGGGCTCCCGTTTCGGGAGAATAGCCCATAACCCTTGCCTCAATGGGGCTTTCGGTGGGCAGGTACGTTACTTTTTTACGAAGGCCCAGCATCGACTTGCTGACGCCTATACGATTATTTGTGCAGATGGTTTTCCACATCTGCAAATTCATTATATTTGCCATGATTTCATTTTTTTTGTTAGTTGATAGTATGTAATTTTTACTCTAAAAAAACGACTATCGCTAACAAAGGATACGCCTCAACGCAATAACATAGTAAATGCGAGGAGACGAAGCACCCGCCAGATGAAGGGCAAAGCCTTGCAGGCGCAAAAAGTTGTAATTAGGTAGATGATTTGAATCGATGCATGAGAGGCGCCAAAGGCTTCGCTCCGATTGACAGTTCTGCGAAGCTGTCACACGGGAAGGGCGCGAGCATACAATGTGGTTGGACGAACAGGAAGAACATAGGGCGGGACCGAACGGCGAATCCTGGCGCTCCGATGAGTTCTGTGTGCATTTGTTGTGATTCTGCTCTGCGTCAAAACACCTCTCTGCGTGCTGAGACTTGGTAACATCCATTCCAGCGGCATTGCCTGCAGAGCCCCAAAGTCCGCAGAACAAAGCCAAAACAAAGAAAAAAGTTGTCAAGTTCTTTTTCACAAATATTGGTGTTTGTTCCCCGCAAAGATAATGCAATTCGGAAACAGAAAAAAATAATAACCTGAATAATTATGGCAATTATGAACGGTTTGGCTCCAGAATGCAGATTAGCTATCATCTTAGTGTTAACAAGAAAACTTTTTAGTAGTAGAATGAAAAAAACGTAGGGGGAAAGTAAAAGGTTTATAACGGAATAGGATAAGGACTTGTTTTTTTCGATAAGGAGCGTGTATTTCTGGGAGAAATTGGTTATCTTTGCGGCAGACACTCCGGTGTCAGTAGTCAATGGGATATGTTATGGACAGAAGAAACTTTATCAAACGTTTGGCAGGAAGCGGGGCGCTCATCGCTACATCGGCGCTGCCCGTGTGGGCAGATGATGAAGAACTGACAGTCGGTACTGACTTGTTCACTCGCAGGGGACAGTACGAGCGGTTGTCGCTCTGCTATGCTACGGTGAGGATAGGAGCGGAGAAACCGTTCTCGATGCTTCACATCTCGGACACGCACCTCACGGCAGCTTACGACAGCGAGGATACGAAAAAACAGCAGTTGCACGAAAGCCGTTCTGCTACCTTTGGCGGAAGGCAAGAGGAGGCGCTGCGCGATACGCTTGCTTGGGCGCGACAGCACGTTGACTATGTGGTACACACGGGCGACTTGATTGATTGGCAGAGCCGGGCTAACTTCGATCTCGTCAATCGGTACTTCGGCGAGTCGGCAATAGGCTCTGTGGGCAACCATGAGTTCAGCACCGACATGTGGCTGAGCGAGCCCAAAGAGGAGCATAGTGAGGCATACAAGGACAACACGCGCGCGTTGCTGCAGGAGGTGTATCCTTTTGACGTACGCTTTCAGAGCCAGGTGGTGCACGGGGTGAACTTCATCACCCTCGACGACGTGTACGGCTACGTCACCGAGGAGCAGGTGGCGCTGTTCCGCCGCGAAGTGGAGCGCGGGTTGCCCATCGTGCTGTGTATGCATGTACCTTTCTATACGCCCGACATCTGGCGTGCTTCTATGCGCCTTTGGAGGGACAAGGGGCCGATGACCTCGGGCGAAGTGCCCGAAGCTACGGGCGACTACCGAGTGCAGCAGGACGATCCTGTGACGCGAGATTTCATCAGTTACCTGAAGACGGAACCGCTCCTGCGCTGCATCCTTGCGGGGCACGAGCATATCTCCGTTGAGGATCAGTTTTCGCCCTACTGCCGTGAGTATCTCGTTGCTGGCAACTTCCTCTATCACGGTCGTGAGGTAATGTTTTTATAATGAATAAAGAGGGTTAATCCAGCTTGCGAGAAGATGATTTTAAGGATGGAAAGTAAAGCTCTGGAAAAAATTGGAAGATTTTCTATATCTAATCAAATATGAAAAAGGTATATCTTATCATCGTCCTTTCTTTTGTGTTGATGGGGCTGCAGGCCCAGGACAAGAGATACTATTGTGAGGTCAAGGGAGCCGAGAAGGCGATAGGGGCAGGACTGAAAATAGTCTTCGACTTCGGAAACAACCCCATCTATACGGAATGGGGCGGGCTGAAGAGCAATCAGCAATTCGTCGACGAGAACGGCAAGGAAATCCCTTTTAACAGTATGGTTGATGCCGGCAACTATATGTCGGCCAAGGGTTGGTCTTTCCTGCAGGCTTACACATCGTCCTACGGTTCCACAAGCATCATCCACTGGATTTTCTATAAGGATGCCGAGAGTCCCGACAAAGCGGTGGAGGGAATCATGACGGTAGAATCGTACCGACAGAAAAACAAAGGGAAATAGTCCTCATAGGGACGAAATACCCATCATTGACTAAGAGGCCTGAAGTACTTCCTTTTTAATTAACCCCTTAGCCTCTTGGCCATTTTAGCCGTTAGCTATCGCTATCGTAGGCACGCAGTGCCGTATCGTTATCGTAGACGACGCAGTCGCCATATTTGCCCCCTTTGCCTTTCGTTGAGGCTTATCTCACAACGACGGTGCCTACGGGGGTGTGGGAGACGAGGTTGAGCTCGAAGATAAGGGTCGAGTAGGCGGGGATGTCACTTTTCTTCGTGGTGCCGTAGCCGAGGTCGTAGGGGATGTAGATGTGCCAGATGTCGCCGTCGTGCATGTGCATGAGGGCGGTGCTGAACCCCTCAACGACGCCTCCTGTGCAGAACTTGCCGGGAACGTTGGTAGCGGGGTTGATCTCACCTTGATACGACTGGTCGAAGACGTAGCCGTAGGGATGCTCGGTGGTAGGGATAAGGCGTCCGCGGTAATTGACGAGCACGGAGTCCGTGAAGAGTGGGCTTTGGGTGCCGCTTCCGTTGGACTCGATGTGGCAGTAGACGTAGCGGTCGTTTTCCCAAGTGGTAGCCTTTCCATCGATGTCCTTGTCGTTGAGCTTGAAGGAGAGGAACTTGGCCCAGCGCCCGTCAGCGTTGGCGTTGGCAACGCGTGCGATGGAGTCGATGAACGCTTCGTTGCGTGCCTGCCAGTCGGCATATTCGTCGGTGTCCTTGGTCTCCTCACAAGCCGCGAGCAGGAGGGCTGCGGTAGCGAGAAGGGGTAGGACGGTGCGGAGGAGGTATCTCATGCTATTGATAGATATAAAGAATCGTTACTGAAGTTTGCGGAGAAGGCTGCAGAGGCTCACCTTGTCGGCGATGATAGCGCTGAGGCTGTCGATGGGCACGCGTTCCTGCTGCATGGTGTCGCGGTTGCGCAGGGTGACGCAGTTGTCGTTGAGCGTATCGTGGTCGATGGTGATGCAGTAGGGGGTACCGATTGCATCCTGACGGCGGTAGCGCTTACCGATGGAGTCCTTCTCGTCGTATTGGCAGTTGAACTGGAAGCGCAGTTCGCGGTAGATCTCGTGAGCCTTCTCGGGAAGACCATCCTTCTTGACGAGCGGGAGAATGGCGAGCTTGACAGGCGCGAGAGCGGGGGGCAGGCTGAGGACGACGCGTGTCTCGCCGTCGTCGAGCGTTTCTTCACGGTAGCTGGCGCACATAACGCTGAGGAACATGCGGTCGACGCCAATGGATGTCTCGATAACGAAGGGAGTGTAGCTCTCGTTGAGCTCGGGGTCGAAGTACTTGATGCTCTTGCCGGAGAACTTCTCGTGCTGGCTCAGGTCGAAGTTGGTGCGGCTGTGGATTCCTTCCACCTCCTTGAAGCCGAAGGGCATGAGGAACTCGATGTCGGTAGCGGCATTAGCGTAGTGGGCAAGCTTGTCGTGGTCGTGGAAGCGGTAGTTCTGCGCACCGAAGCCAAGTGCTTGGTGCCATTGCATGCGAGTTTCCTTCCATTTGGAGAACCACTCGAGCTCGCTGCCCGGGCGTACGAAGAACTGCATCTCCATCTGCTCAAACTCACGCATGCGGAAGATGAACTGACGGGCTACGATCTCGTTGCGGAAGGCCTTGCCTATCTGCGCGATGCCGAAGGGCACCTTCATGCGGCCAGTCTTCTGCACGTTCAAGTAGTTGACGAAGATTCCTTGAGCAGTCTCGGGGCGGAGGTACACCTTCATGTTACCGTCGGCGGTGGAGCCCATCTCGGTAGCGAACATGAGGTTGAACTGGCGCACGTCGGTCCAGTTGCGTGTGCCGCTGATGGGGCAGACGATGCCTTCGTCGAGTATAATCTGCTTGAGTTCAGCAAGGTCGTTGGCGTTCATCGCAGCAGCGTAGCGAGCGTGGAGGGCATCACGCTTGGCCTGATGTTCAAGCACGTTCTTCGATGTGGCGCGGTACTGTGCCTCGTCGAAGCTGTCGCCGAAACGCTTGCGGGCTTTTGCCACCTCTTTTTCTATTTTGTCGTCGTACTTCGCCATCTGCTCCTCGATGAGCACGTCGGCGCGGTAGCGCTTCTTGCTGTCGCGGTTGTCGATAAGAGGGTCGTTGAAGGCATCGACGTGTCCGCTTGCCTTCCAAATGGTGGGGTGCATGAAGATGGCGGAGTCAATGCCAACGATGTTCTCGTGAAGCATCACCATGCTCTGCCACCAGTAGCTCTTTATATTGTTCTTCAGCTCGACGCCCAGCTGTCCGTAGTCGTACACGGCGCCCAGTCCATCATAGATTTCACTTGAGGGAAAAACGAATCCGTACTCTTTGCAGTGCGATACGATTTTCTTGAAAACATCTTCTTGTTGTGCCATTTTTTGTCAGTTTTTGAAATTTGGGATGCAAAGTAAGTGTTTTTTTTCAAGAAAGTGATTATTTTTGCAAAGGAATATTGTTAAAAGATGAAAGAAGACCTTCATAAATCCCCCAAAGGTGAGTTGCAAGAAGAAAATGGAGTAGTGGAAGAGCGTACTGAAACGGCTGCAGAGGAAGTTGCTGCAGACGTCAGCGCAGCAGGCGACACGCAGGAGCATTCTGCCTATCGTATGCCTGCCGACGACAACCCCGAAGCGAAGCATCAGCTGAGCGGCATGTACAAGAACTGGTTCCTCGACTACGCCTCGTATGTTATCCTGGAACGCGCGGTTCCTAATCTGAACGATGGACTGAAACCTGTACAACGCCGTATCCTTCACGCCATGAAACGTCTCGACGACGGACGTTACAACAAGGTGGCAAACATCGTGGGGCACACTATGCAGTTTCACCCCCACGGTGATGCCTCCATCGGCGACGCGTTGGTGAACATGGGCCAGAAAGAGCTGCTCATCGACTGTCAGGGAAACTGGGGTAACATCCTCACGGGCGATATGGCTGCTGCCTCGCGTTATATCGAAGCGCGCCTTTCGAAGTTCGCCCTCGAGGTTGTCTTCAATCCCAAGACCACCGAGTGGATGGCTTCGTACGACGGACGCAACAAGGAGCCCGTCACGCTCCCCGTGAAGTTCCCCCTCCTCCTCGTGCAGGGAGCCGAAGGTATCGCCGTAGGTCTGTCGTCGAAGATACTGCCCCACAACTTCAACGAGCTGTGCGACGCAGCTATCGCCTACCTGCAGGGTGAGGACTTCCAACTCTATCCCGATTTCCTCACGGGCGGATACATCGACGTTTCCCGCTACAACGATGGCGAGCGAGGAGGAACTCTTCGCGTGCGCGCGAAAATAGAAAAGGTAGACAACAAGACCCTCGCCATTCGCGAGATACCCTACGGTAAGGTCACCAGCACCATTATCGAGTCCATCCTGAAGGCGGGCGAGAAGGGGAAGATCAAGATCCGCAAGGTGGACGACAACACCGCCGCTGAGGTGGAGATTCTTGTGCACCTCGCCCCCGGCGTCTCCTCCGACAAGACGCTCGATGCCCTTTATGCCTTCACCGACTGCGAGGTGAGCATTTCGCCCAACTGCTGCGTCATCGACGAGCACAAGCCTCAGTTCCTCGGCGTCAGCGACGTCTTGCGCCGCTCTGTGGACAACACCCTCAGCCTCCTGCGCCAGGAACTTGTCATCCGCCGCGATGAGCTCCTTGAACAGCTTCACTTCTGCACGTTGGAGCAGATATTCATCAACGAGCGCATCTACAAGGACCGCGAGTTCGAGAATGCCAAGAATATGGACGCCGCCTGCGAGCATATCGACGAGAGGCTGACGCCTTGGTACCCCTCTATGGTCCGTGAGGTGACGAAGGACGACATCCTGCGCCTGATGGAGATCAAGATGGCGCGCATCCTCAAGTTCAACAAAGACAAGTCCGAAGAGCTCATCGCGCGCATCAAGGGTGACATCGATGAGATAGAGCGCGAGCTCTCCGACATGACGTCTGTCACCATACGCTGGTTCCAGATGCTCAAGGACAAGTACGGCGCTGCCTTCCCCCGCAGGACCGAGATCCGCAGCTTCGAGAACATCGTCGCCGCTAAGGTCATCGAAGCCAACCAGAAGCTCTACATCAACCGCGAAGACGGCTTCATTGGCACCTCGCTCAAGAAGGACGAGTTTGTCACAAACTGCTCCAGCATCGACGACCTCATCATCTTCTACAAGGACGGGCACTTCAAGGTGGTGAAGGTTGCCGAGAAGATGTTCGTGGGCACAGGTGTGCTCTATGTGGGCATCTTCAAGAAGAACGACCGGCGCACCATCTACAACGTCGTCTATCGCGACGGGCGCAACGGCCCTCACTACATCAAGCGCTTCGCCGCTACGGGGCTCCTGCGCGACAAGGACTACGACCTCACGCAGGGCAAGCCCGGCAGCCGCATCGCCTACTTCACCGCCAACCCCAACGGCGAGGCCGAAGTCATCAAGATCTCGCTCAAGCCCAATCCCAAGCTCAAGAAGCTCTTCATCGAGAAGGACTTCAGCACTGTGGGCATCAAGGGACGTAACACGTTGGGCAACCTGCTCACGCGCCTCGAGGTGTCGCGCATCGGGCTGAAGTCGCACGGCGCCTCCACGCTTGGCGGCAGACAGGTTTGGTTCGACAGGGACATCCTGCGCCTCGACTTCGACGGGCACGGAGAGTATCTCGGTGAGTTCCAGAGCGACGACCGCATTCTCGTGATCCTCGACAACGGCGATTACTACTTCACCGACTTCGACCCGAACAATCACTACGATCCCAACGTGATGGTGATAGAGAAATACGACCCCGATAAGGTGTGGACGGCTGTCCTCTTTGACGCCACGCAGAACGGCTACCTCTACATCAAGCGGTTCCCCCTCGACCCTGTGACGCGCAAGAGCAGCCTGCTGGGCGAGGGTGTCGGCAGCCGGCTTGTCATCCTCTCGTCGCAGGTATACCCGCGCTTCCTCGTCACCTTCGGCGAGCCCGACGCCGCACGTCCTCCTCTGGAGATCGATGCCGAGCAGTTCGTGGGCGTGAAGAGCGTGAAGGCACGCGGATGCCGTGTCTCCAAGTTCAACATCGCCAGCGTGGAAGAGCTGGAACCTCTCCGCTTCCCCGAACCTCCCGTAGAGGAAGAACCTGTCGTGGACGAGACGGAGAGCGTTTCTCCTTCCGATGACGTTCCCGCGGGAGAGCCCTCCGGGGGAGGTGAGCCCTCGGGCGATACCTCCGATGACTCCAACGAGCCCTCCGTATCCGACGATGGGCAGTTCTCCCTCTTCTGACAATAGTACCTTATCCTTGCTCTGATGCGGAATACGAATCTTTCCCTCTCGCGCCTGCTGGCATGCACGCTGCTCCTTGCCCTCTCCGTAGGCGCAGCGGCACAGACGTTGCCTCTGGAGCGCCGCAGCTCCACCTTCGGCCTCGGCTATGCCAGCGACTACGACTCCTACCTGAGCCCCGTCAGCTACGGGGGGATGGCCTTGGCCTTCGACTACGAGACGTGGATACGAAGCGAGCTCTTCGCCGACGATGTCTTTGAGCAGACGTATGTGGCAGGCTCGATGGCCGACCTTAAGAACGAAGCGGGCAACGGCGCTGCTATGGACGGGTATGTCGACGTCTCCTATGCCTTGCCCTATCGCTTCCTGCGCAGGAGCCGGCTGGAGCTCTTCGCGGGCCCCGTGCTGATGGCCGAGCTGGGCGGTGTCTACAACATGCGGAACAGCAACAACCCCGCGCAGGTGAAGCTCGATGCCGACTTGGGCGTGACGCTGCAGGCAGCCTGGCACTTCCACCTTCTGCGCAACGATTGGCGCCTCTCGTGGCAGGCCGACGTGCCTCTCGTGGGGTTCTTCTTCTCGCCTTCCTACCAGCAGTCGTATTACGAGATTTTCTATCTGGGACATACCGACCATACGATGCACATGAGCACGCCCTTCAACAGCCTCTCCATGCGGCAGTTCGTGCGTCTCGACCTGGAGCGCCCGAACGGCTATGTCCGCCTGCAGGGCTCCTACGGCATCAACCAATGGCATACGGAAGGCAACAGCTACCGCCACGATGCCTTCGTCCTGAGCGTCGGCTATGTGCACTTCCTGCAGTTCCTCTCACCTAAACAAGCCGGACTATGAGCACCATTAGACGATATCCTTCCCTTCGGCGTCGGCTGAGTGCTGTCGTTGCCTCGTTGGCGATGCTCTGTCTTCCCTTGTTGCTCTCTTCGTGCGAGAAGGCCGATGTCTCCGACGACTCGCCTGTCGCCAACTTCGAAGCACTTTGGAAGATTCTCGACGAACGCTACTGCTTCTTCGACTACAAGGCTTCCGTCTATGGTCTCGACTGGAATGAGGTGCGCCGGCGCTACTACAAGCTTGTCGACGACAGCATGTCGGAAGAGGGGCTCTTCGACGTGATGGCGCGCATGCTAGCTGAGCTGCGCGACGGGCATGTCAACCTCATTGCCCCGTTCAACATCTCCCACTATACCGCTTTCTACCGCGACTATCCCCACAACTTCAGCGCCGACCTCCTGGAGCAGACGCTCGGCAGCTACTACCGATACGCCAGCGGGCTCTACTGCACCATCCTTCCCGACAATATCGGCTATCTCTACTGCGGCTCGTTCGAAAACTCGCTTAGCGAGTATGCCCTCGATGAGATGCTCCGCTACATCGCCTTCTGTCACGCTGTCATCATCGACGTGAGGGACAACGGAGGAGGCAGCCTCGACAGCTCCGAGCGCCTCGCCTCGCGTTTCACCAACGACGACATTCTTACCGGCTATGTGGCTCATAAGACAGGCCCTGCCCACGATGCGTTCTCGGAGCCCCAGGAGGTCTATCTCTCGGCTGCTGCCGAGCATGTGCGCTGGCAGAAGCCCGTCGCCGTGCTTGCCAATAGGCGTACGTTCAGCGCTGCCAACGACTTCGTGCGCTGCATGCGTTACACACCCCAATGTGTCGTAGTGGGCGACAAGACGGGCGGAGGCTCGGGACTGCCCATGAGTCAGGAGATGCCCAACGGCTGGAGCGTGCGCTTCTCGGCGTGCCCCACGTACGATGTGGACATGCAGCATACCGAATTCGGCATCGACCCCGACCTCTCGGTGACGCTTACCGACGAGGATATCCTGCGGGGCGTGGACACCATCCTCGAGGCAGCACGCACCCTCCTCAACGCTTGGGAAGAAAAATAAAAGAAGTGGCCCATCCTAAATCCTTCCCAAAAGGAAGGACTTTAAGCTCCCCTCCTTTTGGGAGGGGATGGGGGTAGGTCATTTCTCTCGCTTAGTCGTACCTTTAACCTTCGGTTTAAGGTACTCTCACTCGGAAGAAAAAATAAACAATGATTTATTTTGTTCTTCTCTCGCTTAGTCGTACCTTTAACTTGCGGTTTAAGGTACTCTCGCTCGGAAGAAAAAATAAATATTGATTTATTTTGTTCTTCTCTCGCTTAGTCGTACCTTTGTCGGCCGAAACGTATGCGCCTGTGGCGGAATTGGCAGACGCGCTGGACTTAGGATCCAGTGAAGCAATTCGTGCAGGTTCGATTCCTGTCAGGCGCACGACGTACTTTGTCACGTTATGAAAATTGCTGGAAGGCTGTCGGACAGGTCCGGCAGCTTTCTTTTTAGCCCTTTCCGTCAGGCGGACGAAGGATGAAAGACAAGATTTTTGAGAAAAAGTGGGATTAGATTTTTCTATTTCAGAAAATGCCCTTATCTTTGCACCCGCATTTGAGCCGGAGGCTTCGGAAAGCCTTGTTATCGACCAAGCGGCTCGCATGCAAAGGTGTTTTTTGGAAAGATGGCGGAGTGGTCGATCGCGGCGGTCTTGAAAACCGTTGACCTGCAAGGGTTCGGGGGTTCGAATCCCTCTCTTTCCGCAAAATCATTGAAACCAGATGGGCGACAGCTCATCTGGCTTTTTTTGTTGGGCTCGGTCGCCAAGTCTGCTTGAGCGATTTGGGTTCAACAAAAAAACATGAACGCGTCAGTGATGGTTTCAATGATTTTGCAGCGGAGCCGCGGGAGCGCAAGAGATACGCAAGGCGAATCCCTCTCTTTCCGAAGCAACCAGCATCGCCCGAGCCCTTTCCCCTGCATTTTTATGCAGAAACTTTCAGAAAAAAAAGGCTTTCCTTTGAATATCCGTGTTTTTTCCTTTTCTTTGCAGATTGGAAAACAAGTGTTGCACACGATGTATCGCTTGTCGTCGTAATAACCTTTGAAAATAAGTTCTATACTGTAAAAACATAAAAAAGATGAAACCGTTCAAAACCCCTAAGCGCTCAATGAAGCGCATCATGTTGCTCCTCGTGCTTCTTGCATGCGGATTGAATGCGTATGCTTATTGTAACGACTATGGCTATGTTGTAATTAATGGTGTTAAGTATCATTTGTTTTATCGTACCTGGACTAAGTTATTTGAAACACAAAGTGACCATGAAGCATACGTCGAAGAATTCACAGGCACGAGCACGGAGATTGTTATTCCCGCGACGATTACCGATGGTGGACAGACGTATAATGTCAAAGGATTACGCTATAATCCGATGACTGAGCAAATAACAGCAACGCTATCTTCTAATTATGTGCAGACCATTCGGGTTGAAAACAAGTTCAGTTTTTATCCCGATGATTCCAACCCCACTTTCAACTGCCCTAACTTGAAAACAATCTATTTCGAAGGGGCCTCTCCTTGGTTTAGCGGATTGTATACGAGTTATTTCGCATCGCCAGCGACAAAGAAAATCACCGTCTATCTGTCGGACAAGACGGAACAGGAGATTTCCGATATGACGACGAACGCTGCCGTGTGGAGCGACTTTCTGCGTGTCTTACCAATGAGCAACATAAACGTGAAGCGTAACGTTAACTTGTCTATTTCCCACGCGCGTTTGCAAGTCGGCGACAATTATTATGTGAACGACAAGTCGCTGCAGGTTGACATGTATTCCGACCTCACCTTCTACGTATACAAAGAATACAGCCCCTGGATTTTGCAGAGCGTGAGGGTGAACGGGCAGGAGATAATCGACGAAATGGTTGATGCTGGAACCTACTGCTGGTTCGAACTGAAGAATATCACCAGCGATGTGTACATCTCAGTGATGGGCGAAAAAATCGACAACGAAGTAAACGTCATCTGCAGCTACGGTGGAACCTGCTATAGTCCCGATGCCAATATCTCAGGCGGTGTTATCCAACCCAACAATCGTCAGACCATCCGCTGGAATAAAAGCGAGGAAGACGGCTCCTATCTCAAAATCATTCCCAACGAGGGCTACACGCTCGATAAGGTGTACTACAACTCGTTCGACAACACTTACATGGTTACCGACAACGGCGACGGCACCTTCACCTATCCGCTTACGGCAAGCGCCGAAGTGTCAGTTTTGTTCAAGGAGATAAGTCCCACCAAGGTGTGGAACCTTGAAACAACAGTGGGGCTTATCAATGTCTATGCTCGGTTCCTCGACAAACGGGGCGAATGGACGAACTATCAGGAACTGAATATGGAAGCTAACACGGTGCCAGCCGACGCACAGCAGGTGGACTTCAAGATTGTTCCTATGCAAGAGGATGGTGCCGATGGCGCCCAGGTGATTGCGTTTGCCGACGGCGAGAATCTCTCATCGTACTTCAATGGTAATTATTCTTTTGAATACGAAAAGGTTATCTTCTCTACCGAGGACGTTGCCGAGCGTATCCCTGCCGACATGCTGAAGGCTACCAGCTGGGTGTTCGGATTGGTGAAGAGCGATAACTTGTTCTTCTGGACGCTGAACGCCACAGGCGACGTGGGGGCAAGCACGGCACAGATAACGTCGAACGACGACAGCCAAACATGGAGCGTCGACAGCGAGCATCCCGTAGTCTCCAACTACATCCACTCCGATCCCACCTATACCTTCACCGTGCAGCTGGCACCCCGCTATTCGTTCACGGCGTCGTTCAACGGAACGGACTATACCGAACAGTTTGTGCGCGGCACTGTAGCAGGGGGCAAGGTGCCCTACACCCTCTCGCTGCTGATGAGCGATGAGGCCTTTGCTTCACTCTACGCTCATGGCAAGTGGACCGTCAACTTCGCTCCCAAGCCTGCTGAGAGTATCATTGAGTTCGTCGACCAGGCAGTGAAACAAATCTGCGTAGACAACTGGGACACCGACGGTGACGGTGAGCTCTCAAAGAAGGAGGCCGGAGAGGTGACATCGCTGCTCGTAGACGGCACTTCGGTATTCAAGAGCAAATATGGTGCTATCTCGTCATTTGATGAGTTCCAGTTCTTTACGGGGCTGACAAAGATAGAAGAACAAGCATTCCATTTAGACAGCCTCAAGAGCATTATTCTTCCGCCTACTATTACATCGATAGAGAAGGAAGCCTTCTATGGGTGTCGCATTCAAACGATAGACATACCCGAAGGAGTTACCTCCATAGGTCAGAGCGCCTTCAACAGTTGCGCAAATCTAGAAAACATTGTTTTGCCTAAGAGCTTGACATCGATAGGAAATTATGCTTTTGCTTACACATCCATCAGGCAAATCTTCATACCCAAAAATGTGAACAGTATTACTCCGGGTGTTGGAGCAAACATATTCTCGGGTTGCAGTAAATTGGTAAGCATAGACGTGGATAAGGATAACGTGAAATTTGATTCGCGGAATAATTGTTCGTCAATCATCGAGAAAACAGCATCGGGAGGCACTCTCGTTTATGGATGCAAGAACTCCATTGTTCCCGAAGGAGTGAATAAGATAGGGATACAAGCATTCAAAAGCGCAGGTATCAAGAAGATGGTCATTCCGAGTTCTGTGACTTCCATTTCAATATTTGTCTTCGCGGATAACATGTTGGATACGTTGGTGATGAAACGAGAAACCCCCATCGCTTTCGATAAGTGGATGTTTATTGCTTCTTCCGCCGAGACGACGCCGGCGTCAATATCCAACTGCGTTCTTGTCGTTCCTGTTGGCACGAAGGATGCCTATGCTACTGCTGGCTGGAAATCAATAGAGGATGGCGGCTGCTTCAAGGAGGTCGTGGAAGAGGTGAAACCTGCTTATTTCGATGTGAATGGCGACGGCCTCATCAACGTCTCCGACGTCACCGCGCTGGTGAACAAGATTCTCCATCCGTAGGGCATCAGCCGATAGGACACACGCCTCTCTCGTGGGGCAAAGGACCCGAAGCGGCAGGCTTGCATCATCGCAGGCCTGCTGCTTTCTTTCTGCCCCAGCCGCACTTTTCAGGCTCTCTTTTTTTCTTTCTACATCTCGCCGTATGAAGAAAGAAAAATTTCTTTTCGAGAAGGGAAAATTTTTTTTCTTTGAGCATATTCTATGCTCTTCCTCTGTGAATTCTTCTTCCTCTGTCGCGACTCACCATAGCTCGTGCAAGCACAGCTCTGGCTTCACTGCTCCAGAGGTTCGCGACTCGGCAAAGTTTGAGCAAGCTCCACTTTGCTCTCGCTGCTCCATCGGTTCTTGAAAAAGTTTTTTTCTCCTAGCATAATTCAGCGGGAAGAATCTCACTTCCTGTGAAAAAACGTCACAGTAAAACGTCGCAAATGGGCGTTGCTACCCGCAGTTTTCATAATCAGATGCGTCTTTTTGCCTCGTTATACCCCCGAAATCGGCAAATAATGTTGATCTTTCGAAGCGCTTTTTGGGTGCCAAGTAGAGAGTAAAACATCAGAAAGAGGGGTGAATACAGTTCTTTTGACACCAAAAACAGCCGATTTTGATGCTTCTTGAGACTGATTCCAGGGCTTTTTCTGGCCTTTGAGACTCTGCAAATTAATCGCAATGTATTGATAGGCAAATTGTTAGGTTCTAAGAAATCGTCTCAGTCTCAAATCTCAGTTGTTTTAAAAAGGGGTATCCAACTCTCTGTTTTCTTACTTATTATATACTTATATATTTAATTATTAATTAGTTATAATAATAAATAGAGAGGATTTCGGACATAGATAGTGCCTTTTTTTCTAACTGAGATTTGAGACTACTGAGACTGTCGCGTGTACTTTCCTGCTTTGGGCTTCTTTTCTCCAAGGCCTGCTCTTGCGGGAAACCTTGACTGTTTCCTCATCCGGCAAGATTCTTTTCCCGTTATCCAGCGAGGAAAGAGTATCCGTTTTCGTTAAAATGACGCGAACAGACGATGCAGTAAACCGCCTTTTCGCTCCTGTTTCCTGCCACTTGACGGGGAGTTCTGCCACTTTTCCCCCCTCAAAAGTGGGTTTTGCTATACGTTTTCCGAAGCGAGACAAGCGTGCCAAGTAGAGAAAAAAGTATTAAAACAAGGGGTTTTTGCCTGTTTTTTGACGCCAAAAAGGCCGTTTTAGGAGCCTCAACTGTAATTTTTGAAGGCTTTTTCGGGATTGATGAAAGACTACTAACAACGTATTGTGTTGTTTTTCAGCTTTTTAGGTCAGTAGTTCTTACACTTACAGTTCTTACAGTTATTTTTTAAGGGGGTATCTAACTCCCCTTTTTCTATATATTCTATATATAATATATTAATTATTAATTAGTTATAATATAAAAAAGAGGAGTTTCCGCTTTTTGCATAACCTCTTTTTTCTAACTGTAAACTGTAAGAACTGTAAGATTTGGTTGCCTTTTTCCTGTTAACTTCTTCTCTATAAGGCCTATAAGGAGAAGCTGTTCGCCAATTGCTTTGTGACAGCAGTCGTGCGAGGTGAAATCGCTGCGCTTTGCGGGCGGGCGAAGGTGGGGTAGAGCATGCCGTACTTTTTTCTATGAAAAAAGCTGCATTTTCGCTTGGAAAAGTCAAAGAGAATGATTACCTTTGTATCGGAAAAGAATGCGCCCTTGCGCACATACACACGATTCATTCACTTAACACCTTCTTGAGATATGAAAACTCGCATAATCCCCTTCCTCCTAGCCCTGCTGCTAACAGCCCTGTCGGCAAAGGCCGCTAACGGTACATGGGCAGGAAACGGTACCCAGTCGGACCCTTATCAGATAGCCGATTTGGCAGATATCCAGGCCCTCTCGACAGCTGTAGGCGAGGGTGAAACCTTTGCTGGCCAGTTCTTCCTTGTGACGGCTGACATCACCGGCATTGACACTCCAATAGGCACGAACACCACATCGTTCTGCGGCACGTTCGACGGCGGCTCCCACTTCCTTACCCTTGCCATCAATACCACCGCGCAAGGCTCTTGGGCCCTCTTCTCCAAACTGGGCGAGGGAGCACATATCCGAAATGTCTACACACGCGGCTCTGTCGTAAACACCCATACTAGTGGTTACACAGCTGGTATCGTTGGCTCTGCAACGGGTACTGAGGAGTCTCCTATCGTCATCGACAACTGCCACAATGAGGCGAGCGTAAGGCGTAACATGGGCGTTTTGGGAGGCGTCCTAGCCTATGGAGGCGGCAACGTGACAGTGATGAATAGTACCAATGCTGGCAAGCTAACGGGTACCCAGACGGGAAAGAGCGGCATTATCGTCGGCGGTATTGTCGGAAGTATGAAAGCTCCCGGAATGGTGACGAACTGCTGCTTCGGCGACACCATCCTGACGCCGCTTCTTCCTAACGCCCAGGGTAACTACGCCCATGTGGGCGGCATCGTGGGAGTCCTGAAAGACGGATGTACGGTGAGCAACGTCTGCAATCTGGGTGTAATAGTCCCAAGCGATAATGTTCAGAACATGTCGAACATAACCACATATCTTGGCAATATTGTCGGATACGTGGAGAGCAACGCTGCTGTGGAGTATGGCTACTTCGCCTATTCTTCCCCCTTCAATATCCGCGCATGCGGCACGAGCAGCGCTTCCGACGCGACATACAGATACCTCGACTACTTCTATGGTGATAGGATGTTGCAGAATGAATTTCCTTTTGTTGTCGAAGATGTGACAGAAACCCTCAGTGCCTACGCTAGCGAGAACGGGCTTCCCGAGTGGAAGTCGAACAGCCTGCCACGCTGGTTGGACATCATCCCCGGCTCGCGGAAAGGTTACTATTATCTGTTTGTCACCCAGCCCTCTGTGGGCTCTATCAGCCCTGCCAACCGCACTCTCGTGCGAGAGGGCGAGACAGTGACGCTCAGCTATGAGTCAGACAACCACGTGACACCCTGCAGCTGGCGTGTGGAGTACTATAGCGGCTACGGAACGATACCCGTTGCCAGTGGTTCCTTCGAGATGCCTGATGACGATGTGGAAATAAGCGTTGTCCTCCACCAGCTCACACATGGGGAGGCCGTGCCTGTGACATGTACGTCTGACGGTAACCTTGAATACTGGTACTGCAGCGTTTGCAACACATACTACCTTGACGAGGCCTGCACGCAGTCTGCTCCAGAGGAAAGCGTGTTCTTACCTGCTCTTGGTCACAACCTCACGCATAAAGTGGCAGCTGAAGCTACCTGCACGACAGACGGGAATGTTGAATATTGGTACTGCTCGAATTGCCACACTTATTTCCTTGACGAAGATTGTACACAAGCCGCTCCAGAAGAGGATGTGATATTCCCCGCTCTTGGTCATCAGCTCACGCATAAAGAAGCTGTTGAGAGCACCTGTACTGCCGGCGGAAACCTTGAGTATTGGTATTGCTCGCGTTGCAACGTCTACTACCTTGACGAGGCTTGTACGCAGGCCGTTCCTGAGGAGGGAGTGCTCTTCCCGCCCCTTGGGCACCAGCTCACGCATGTGGACGCTGTTCCCGTGACGTGTACCTCTGCCGGAAACGCTGAATACTGGTACTGCTCGCGCTGCAACACCTATTTCCTTGACGAGGCCTGCACGCAGTCGGCTCCTGCCGAAGAGGTGTTGTTTGCTGCCCTCGGGCACGACTTGGAACACTTTGAGGCTACGGAATCTTCCTGCGAAGAGGGCTGTCTAGAACATTGGCATTGCAAGCGTTGCGACAGATATTTCTTTGATGAGGAATGCACGGATGAAACGACGGCGGAAGTGGTCCATACCGCTCTTGGACATGTGTACGAAGACCATTTCTGCACCCGATGCGGTAAGGGCGAGCCTGCAGAACTCGCAGAGGACGGCTATTATGAAATAGTAAATGTCGGGAATCTCTACTGGTTTGCTTCACATGTGAATGAAGGCAACAACGAGAGCAACGCCCGTCTGATGAATGATATTACCATCAACGAATCTGTCCTTACCTCCACAGGCATACTTAACACGAGCACCTCGTCCTCGCATCGCGTGTGGACACCTATAGGCGTTCAGGGTTGCAACTTCAAGGGAATCTTCGATGGGCAGAACCACACCATCAGCGGCCTATACATGACGACGGGCAGCTATATTGGTCTGATTGCCTATGCGGCCAACGCCACAATAGCCAACGTGACTATTGCTGATAGTTATTTGGCGGGTTCTGGTAATGTTGGATTCATCTGCGGCAATGCCGTAAACGTCGGGGACACTATCCGTAATTGTCACGTGACGAGCGGCAGGATTATTGCATCGGGCAATTACTGTGGCGGTATTTGTGGTTACCTGAACGGGGGGTACATCAGCGGTTGCACGAACAAAGCTACCATCAAAGGCGACGATGTCGGCAACGGTAGAGATTTAGGTGGCATCGTGGGGGCTGCCGATTATCCGACTTGTGTCATCCAAGAATGCGTCAACAACGGACAGGTGCTGCAGGACTACAAGTCCACACAATACTTCTATGGAGGTGGAATCGCCGGGTTGAATAAGGGGCTCATTACTCGTTGCTTCAACACAGCCAAAATCGTGCAGTACAGCCCTAGCTGGAATGCTAATTCTTCCTCGCGGTATGTGGGAGGCATTACTGGGTCGAACTCGGGAACCCTTTTGAATTGCTACAACTTAGGTGAAGTTACCTCTAACTATGCTGACCACTCGTATATGGGAGGTATCTGCGGAAGCAACGGAAGCGTTGTCTCCCACTGCTATAACATGGGAAGGGTCGATGGCTATGCTTACGTGGGTGCCATCTGTGGAAGTAGTTCCACTAACGCTCTCGTCACGCAAAATTTCTACTTGGCCAACACGGCTCGGTCGCATCTCCTTTACGGCACTTCCGACGGAGGTGTTGTCCAGTATGGCATAGGCACCACAAAATATAATGAGAATCTTGCTGATGTGGAAGGAAAAACAATTAGCGCTACCACAAAGCAGTTCTCCTCAGGAGCCATTTGCTATGCCCTCAACGACAGCACCAGCACGGGTGATAACCTTGTATGGTTCCAGACGCTCGGCACCGATGCATCGCCCCTCCTCGAAGGGCTCGTCGTCTACTACGATACCGCTACCGACAGCTACACCAACACGGCTCCCGTCTATAAACAAGGAGACGTAAACGGTGACGGTTTGGTGAACGTGAGCGACGTCACGATGCTGGTAAGCATGATTCTCGGTAACACGCCTCAGAACGGTGCTGCTGACGTGAACGGAGACCATCAGGTGAACGTGAGCGATGTGACCTCTCTTGTGAGCATCATCCTCGGAAACCATTAATTAGGCTTTTGACTCGGAAATTAAAAATAGATACAAACCCAGACCTATGAGCTATTCGATCCTCGACGTCAATGCACACATGCACACGCCCTATTCGTTCAGCGCGTTCGACAGCGTGCAGCAGGCCCTCGATATGGCCGCTGCCGAAGATGTGCGCATCGTGGGCATCAACGACTTCTACAGCCTCGACGGCTATGCCGAGTGGGGAAACGAGTGTGCGGCGCGTCACCTATACCCCCTCTTCAACATCGAGTTTATCTCGCTTTGGCAGGAGGCCCAGCGCGACGGGCTCCGCATCAACGATCCCAACAACCCGGGACGTACCTACCTGAGCGGCAAGGGGCTCTCCTTCCCGTCGGTGCTGACAGGGGAGGAGGCGCGTATGCTGAGCGAGGTGCGCGCGGAGAGCAACCGGCAGGTGGGGCGTATGTGCGAGCGGCTCAACACGTTGCTTGAGGAACGGAAGATAGGCTTTCAGCTGTCGTATGCCCGCATCGTCAGCGACCTCACGCGGGGCTCCATCCGCGAGCGTCATCTCGCCAAAGCCCTGCGCCTCGCCGTAGAGCAGCACTTCAATAGCGACGACCTGCGCATGAGTATCTACGAGACCCTCTGCGGCAAGCCGCTGAAGAGCGCTCCCGACAATATCGCTGGCATAGAGAACGAGCTGCGCGGCAATCTGCTGAAGGCCGGAGGGCCCGCCTTCGTGCCCGAGGAACCCAGCGCGTTCCTCCCCATTGACGTGGTGAAGCACATCATCGAGGCGGCTGGGGGAATCCCTACCTATCCCTTCCTTGCCGACGACGCGAAAGGGCTGTTCACCGACTTCGAGGGCGACCTGCAACGGTGCGCCGACACGCTGAAACGATTGGGCATACACAGCGCCGAGTTCATCACCACACGCAACACGACGGCTGTGCTGGAGCAGTACGCCTCTTACCTGGAGGATGAGGGATTCATCGTCACCTTTGGCTCGGAGCACAACACGCCCGCGATGGAGCCCATACGGCTACGCACACGCGACAATGCCGGCGGCCTGAGCGAGAAGCTTCGTGAGATCAACTACCGCGGAGCTTGCCGCGTGGCTGCCCATCAGCACGGCTGCGACAGCATCGAGCAGGGCGAGGAGTGGATTTGGCAACAGATAGGGGAATAGAACAACGAGAAAAAGATTCTTTTACAGATGAAGGAAATAGAGGAACTCATCCGTTTGTCGCGCAAATATGGACAGGACAAGCGGTTTGTTATCGCAGGAGGCGGAAACACCTCCTATAAGAATGCAGAGAAACTGTGGGTGAAGGCGAGCGGACATGCTCTGGCGACCATTACCGAGGAGGGCTTTGCCGTGCTCGAGCGCGCGTTGCTCGACACGATGGGCGAGAAGGTGTACAGCACCGATGCGGCGCGGCGCGAGGAGCAGGTGAAGAACGACCTTGCCTCGGCCTGCCTGACGCCCGGACGGCGCCCCAGCGTGGAGACATCGTTACACAACTGCATGCACTTCGCTTACGTCGTCCACCTGCACCCCACGCTCGTGAACGGGTTGATGTGCTCTGTGCAAGCCGAGATGCGCTGCCGCGAGCTCTTCCCCGACGCGCTCTTCGTGGAGTACACCGACCCCGGCTACACCCTCTTCCGGAAGGTCTATGACCGCATCGTCGCCTATCGTGTCGCCTACGGCTGCGAGCCTCACGTCATCATGCTGCAGAATCACGGCGTGTTCGTCGGCGCCGACACCCCCGAGGGGATAGAGGATATCTATGATGATATGCTCTGCCGTCTGGAGGGAGCCCTCACGACACCTCTTCCCGAGGGGGAGGCAGTGGTGAGCAGCGACGTGTGCGACGTGGTGCCCGCCATCCGGCAGATGCTCTCGCGCAAGGGGAGAGGGCTGAAGACGCTCAAGGTGACCAACGATGCCCTTACGGATGTGTTCTGTGCCAGCGAGGAGGAATTTAAAAAAGTGAAGTTCCCCTTCACGCCCGACGCTATCGTCTACTGCAAGTCCGAGTACATATACCTCGCTGCCGACACGACGGAGGAATTCCTGCGGCAGGCCGAGCAGAAGATAGAGGATTACGTGGCCCGCAGGGGGCACACGCCCAAGGTGCTGCTCATACGCGGCATCGGCCTCGTGGCTGTCGGCGATCATGCGGCAGGGGCTGAGACCGTCAGCGATGTCTTCACCGACGCGATGAAGGTGGCTGCCTATGCGCAGTCGTTCGGCGGCGAGCATCCGATGACGGCCGAGCAGATAGCATTCATCGACAACTGGGAGGTGGAGAACTATCGCCGCAAGGTGAGCGCAGGCACGTCGGCAGGACGCATGAGCGGGAAGACCGTCATCGTCACGGGCGCGGCGCAGGGCTTCGGCGAGGGAATAGCACGCGAGCTGATGAAGGAAGGGGCCAACATCGTCGTCGCCGACCTCAATGATGTGGCGGGCGTGCGCACGGTGGTGTCGCTCAACGAGCTGGCGCGTACCAACAGGGCCATCTTCGTGAGGACCAACGTGAGCGAGATGGAGAGCCTTCAAGGCCTCATCCGCGCTACCGTCATGCAGTTCGGCGCTCTCGACACCTTTGTCAGCAATGCCGGCGTGCTGCGCGCGGGAGGGCTCGAGGCGATGACGCCTGAGAACTTCGAGTTCGTCACACGCATCAACTATATGGCTTACTTCTACTGTGCTAAGGTGGCGAGCCACGTGATGAAGATAGAGACAGCCTACGACCCCGACTACTTTGCCGACATCGTGCAGGTGAACTCGAAGAGCGGTCTGCGCGGCTCGAAAGCTAATTTCGCCTACGCCGGAGGGAAGTTCGGAGGCATCGGGCTCACGCAGTCGTTTGCCCTTGAGCTCGCACCCTTCCGTGTGAAGGTGAATAGCGTGTGTCCAGGTAACTATTACGACGGTCCTCTCTGGAGCGACCCTGTGAACGGACTTTTCATCCAGTACCTGAACGCAGGCAAGGTGCCGGGAGCCAAGACGGTGGACGACGTGAAGGAGTTCTACCTGGCTCAGGTGCCTATGCGCAAGGGGTGCAACCCGCTGGACGTCACGCGTGCCATCCTCTACTGCATCGAGCAGACCAACGAAACAGGACAGGCCATCCCCATCACGGGCGGGCAGGTGATGCTGGCGTAAACGCTCACAACAGATTGCCGGAGGAGCGACACGAATGGCAAAGCACGAAGTGAAGATCATCCGCAGCCGGAGGCGCACGCTCGCCCTGCAGGTGACAGCCGACGGGCAGGTATTGGCGCGAGCTCCCCTGCTCATGCCCGTAGGGATGATACGTCGTTTCGTGGAGTCGAAAGCAGCCTGGATAGATGCGAAGGTGGCGCAGCGGAAGGCGCAGAGTGCGCAGGCGGCTCCGATGCTTACGGCCGACGAGCGCAAGGCGTTGGCCAAGCAGGCACACTCCCTCATTCCTCCTCGTGTAGCCTACTACGCACCCCTCGTGGGCGTTACCTATCACACCCTTGCTCTCCGCTTCCAGCGCACACGATGGGGCAGCTGTTCGTCGCGTGGAAACCTCAACTTCAACTGTCTGCTCGTCCTCGTCCCTGCTGAGGTGCTCGACTACGTGATCGTTCACGAGCTGTGTCACCGCAAGGAGATGAACCACTCACCACGCTTCTGGGCGGAGGTGGAGCGTCTATGTCCCGACTGGCGCGTGCAGCGCCGCTGGCTTCGTGAGCAGGGCTCGGCGTTGCTGCAGCGCTTGTAGCCTGTCTCCTGAAATCCCTTGTGCTGTCAAGCCTAGCCTAAAAGGGCGTTGTCTGCTGCGTTGGGCACGAGAGGAAACCGTTTCTGTTTTTTTCTTGAAAAAGGCGAAAAGAAATGTCTGGTTTTTCTTGTTTCGCGCAGGCTTTTCCCTTATCTTTGCAGCATAGGAGAAGTTCTCTCCCGATAAACGTTTAATAGCAAGAAAACTATGACAAGTACTCATCGTTCACTCGTTGCCACGCTGGCAACAGTTCTCGTCCTGCTACTGATGGTACCAGGCAACGCAGAAGCACGCTCGAAGAAGAAAGAGCAGTCGAAACTTCCCGAAATAATGAGCCAATGGAACGGCAAGAAGGTGGCCTATCTGGGCGATTCCATCACGGACGCTAATCAGCTATCGTATCAGAACGTCTTCTGGAACTTCCTGAAGGATATCCTGGGCATCGAGCCCCTTGTCTATGGCATCAACGGACATCAGATGAGTCAAATCATCGGGCAGGCAGAAAAGCTGGAGGCCGAGCACGGACAAGACGTGGATGCAATCATCGTGTTTATCGGCACGAATGACTATAACGCACACGTACCCATCGGGGCGTGGTATGACGAGAAAGCCGAATACACGCGGGACGACGGGCCCATCAACGTGATAAGGAAGCACCGCGTGAAGAACACGGACGAGGGCACCTTCTGCGGGCGTACCAACAATGCGCTGGCCTATCTCAAGCATCACTTCCCCACGAAGCAAATCATCCTCATGACTCCGCTGCATCGGGGGTATGCGACCTTCGGCGACAAGAATATCCAGCCCGACGAGTCGTTCTCCAACGCTCTGGGACTGTACATCGACGACTATATTCAGGCCGTGCGCGAAGCAGGTAGCCTGTGGGCAATGCCTGTCATCGACCTCTTCAGCATCAGCGGGCTCTATCCCCTCGAGCCAGCGCAGATGGTCTATTTCCGCAACGCCTCTACCGACCAGCTGCATCCCAATACCGAGGGGCACCGCAGAATGGCTTATACAATTGCCTACCAGCTGATGGGCTATCCCGCATCGTTTGACTTCGCAGAATAGGTGGAAGGCATTAGTTAGTGAATGCTATGTTTGAGTTTAAGGAAATGAGGAATCGGCTGCTTTTTGCTGCAGTTTCATTGTTGATTCTCCTGGGCGCGTGCCAATCCCAGCCTGAATACTGTACCGTCAAGGGCTCCATCAAGGGTGTCAAGGACGGAAAAGAACTTCAATTGACTGATGCGTTCGATCATTACAAGGTGATTGAGACAGCTAGAGTCAAAGATGGTGTTTTTGAGTTTCATCCCCACATATCGGCTCCAACCCATGTGTATCTGTTTACAAAGGATGGTATGCAACTGAAGGACTTCTTTCTGGAGCCGGGAACGATTATCGCGAATGTAGATGCTACGGATGAGGAGGATTACGCTACCCATGCGACGGGGACGCCTTCCAACGATTTACTCTTCAAGATACATGAGTTGTATAACAGAGGAGAGACAGATGCTTCCAACGCGCTCAGGGATGAGGCTTTGAATGCTGATGAAACAGGTATCCTGGCACTTTACTATTCCGACGGGCGCGGTACTCCTGCCGCTCAGGGACTGAGCGTACTCGATCGACTGTCGCCGGATCTTGCAGCGAAACCTTATATCGCCGAATTGCGGGAGGAGTTGACACGCCGCGCGAAAACGGAACCTGCGCCAGAAGGCAGCGCGAACTATTATATTGATGTGGAGTTTCCAGATGTTGACGGCAACATGATAAGCCTGAGCTCCGTTGTGAACAATCCGGCTAACCGCTACGTCCTTCTTGACTTCTGGGCCACTTGGTGCGGACCTTGCAGGGAATCCATTCCCGTATTAAAGGCGCTGTATGATAAGTATCACGGGAAGGGGCTGGAGATCTATTCCGTTTCGGAAGACGAGAATGAGAAGAACTGGAAGTCCTTCCTCCCGGAGAATGGGATGACCTGGATAAATGTCAGGGAAGTTAACCCTGGGCGGAAGGACGATAATGCTTGGTCGGAATATGCCCTTCACGGCATTCCGACGATGCTGCTTATAGACGGGGAGACGGGAGAAATCCTTCTACGTGACAATTTGAAGAATATAGACACATTTGTTTCGTCTCAACTCCAGTAAGGAACAACAGCTTAGCTTGCTTTTTCCCAATAATCATATAAAATGAATCCGACAACAATGACCATAGCAGAACTGAAGGATGCCGTTCAGAAACGTCACTCCGTGCGCCAGTATCTCGACAAACCCATCCCAGGCGATGTGGCGGAAACCCTGCAGGCAGAGATAGACAATGGAAACGCTGAAGGAGAACTGCACATGCAGCTGGTGCTGAACGAGCCGAAAGCTTTCGACAGCTTCCTCTCGCACTATGGCAAGTTCCGCAATGTCAGCAACTACCTCGCCCTCATCGGGCCGAAGTCGGAGACACTTGACGAGAAACTCGGCTACTACGGGGAGCGCGTTGTCCTGCTGGCGCAACAACTGGGGTTGAACAGCTGTTGGGTAGGGCTCACCTATGCGAAGGTGAAGACGTCGTACGTGGTAGGCGAGAACGAGAAATTGGTGGCTGTCGTTGCCCTCGGCTATGGAGCCACGCAGGGCGTTCCTCATCGTTCCAAGTCGATAGAAGAAGTGGCAACCCTTACCGCTAATGCCGATCCCGAATGGTATCTGCAAGGCATACGTTGCGCGCTGCTGGCGCCTACGGCTACGAACCAGCAAAAATTCCACTTCAGCCGCATCGGGCATCGCGTGAGCGTGAAGGCAGGCGTCGGCTTCTTCTCGAAGATGGATCTCGGCATCGTCAAGTATCACTTTGAGATAGGAGCTTCGGACGAAGACTTCGAATGGGCTTAACATCCGAACAATATGTGAGAGAAACAACACCAGAATCATACGAAAAACTTAATCTTAAACCGAGAAATATGAAAAAAACTCTTTTGACAATAGCGTTTGCAATGCTGCTTCCAGTGCAGATGCTGAAGGCCGACGAGGCTCGTCTTCTCCGTTTCCCCACCATCGGGGGAGGAAACATTGTGTTCTCCTATGCAGGAAACCTCTACCGTGTGCCCGAGCAGGGCGGGGCGGCTGTGAAGCTAACCAGCGACGTGGGCTACGAGTCGTTTGCCAAGATATCGCCCGACGGGAAGACAATCGCCTTCACAGCCCAATATGACGGCAATACCGAGGTGTACACGATGCCCGTCGAGGGAGGAGAGCCCCAGCGCATCACCTGGTCGGCCCTCGTTGAGCGCGACAAGATGGGCGAGCGCATGGGTCCCAACAACATTGTTATGGGCTGGACGCCCGACGGCACGCGCATCGTCTACCGCAGCAAGCAATGGTGCTTCAGCGGGTTGCGTGCTCAGCTCTGCACGGTTCCCGTCGAGGGAGGCATGCCCGAGTATATCCCGACTTCCGAGGGCGGCTTCTGCAGCTTCAGCCCCGACGGCACGCAGCTCGCGATGAACAGGATGTTCCGCGAGTTCCGTACGTGGAAGTACTATCGAGGCGGGCAGGCCGACGACATCTGGATTCATCAGGTGGGCACAACGCAGATTGAGCGCATTCCTGGCTGCGACGCGGAGGCACAGGACATCTTCCCCATGTGGGTAGGTGACGAGATTTATTACTTCTCCGATCGTGACAGGACGATGAACCTCTTTGTCTACGACACCAAGTCGAAGCAGACACGCAAGGTGACCGACTTTACCGAATATGACTGCAAGTTCCCCTCCTGCTCGCAGAAGAGCATCGTGTTTGAGAACGGCGGATATATCTATAAGTACGACGTTGCTTCCCGGAAGTGTGCAAAGGTTTCCATCACGCTGGCTGATGACGACATCTACAGCCGCAGCGAGATACGAAACGTCGGGAATGACCTGAGCGGTGCGAGCCTCTCGCCCGACGGAAAGCGGGTGGTTGCGATTGCCCGCGGAGATGTGTGGTCCTTGCCTGCTGAGCAGGGACCTGTCTATAATGTGACACGCTCTCCAGAGTCTCATGAGCGCGAGGTGACCTGGAGTCCCGACGGAAGCCGTGTTGCCTGGCTGTCGGATGCTGGAGGCGAATACCAGGTGTGGGTGGCTCCCTCGTCGGACCTTACGAAAGCAGAGCCCTTCACCCAGTTTGAGTCGGGCTACCTCTCGGGCCTCCAATGGAGCCCTGACGGCTCGAAGCTCTATTTCCGCACAGAGAAGCGCGACATTTGGGAGCTGGATGCCAAGAGCAAGAAAGCCGAGCGCCTGCTCGTGAGCGAGACATCAGGATTCCGCAGATTCTCCCTTTCTCCCGACGGGAAATGGGCTGCCTATTCCGAGGAGCTGCCTAACAAGATGAGCGCCATCTTCCTCTTCGATATGGAGAAGAAAACGTCGTACCAGCTAACCGACAGATGGTACGATGCCTCGCAGCCTCTCTTCTCGCAGGATGGAAGGTATCTCTTCTTTACCTCCTCGCGTGCCCTGCGTGCCCAGTACTCGAGCGTGGAGTGGAACGCTTCCTACAATGTCTCCGACTATGTGTTTATGGTTCCCCTTGCTTCCGAGACGCCTAACCCGCTTGCTCTCAGCTCCGAAGAATACAAGGCCGACGACAAGAAGAAAAAGAAGGAGAAGGAGCCGAAGCATACGAAGGTGGACCTTGATGGAATCGGACAGCGCATCACCGCTCTGCCTATGGATGCCGGATTCTACCGCCTCCTGCTGGCTCCCGAAGGAAAGCTCTATTTCTCAGGCTCGGGAAACGGCGTGAAGGCCTTCGACCTTGCTTCGCGTAAGGTATCCGAAGTATCGCCTGTAGTGCCTATAGCTATCACGCCCGATGGAAAGAAAGCGCTTGTCCGTCCCGAAGGGCGCTATTCCGTTGCCAACTTCGGAGGAAGGGGAGACCAACCCATTCCAACGGATGCGATGGATATGATAATCAACCACGAGGCCGAATGGAAGCAGATTTTCGACGAGAGCTGGCGCATCACGCGTGATAACTTCTATGTGGAGAACATGCACGGACTCGACTGGCAGAAGATTCACGACAAGTATGCGGCTCTGCTCCCCTGGGTTAAGCATCGCGACGACCTCACCTACCTTATCGGCGAGATGATAGGCGAACTGAACGTCGGGCACGCCTACATCACCTCGGGCGAGACACCCTCTATCCCGCGCATCGCCACAGGCTTGCTGGGCGCACGTCTCAGCCGCGATGAAGCTACAGGCGCCTTCCGCATCGATCATATCTTCCAAGGAGCCGACTGGGACAAGGAACTCGTTTCCCCGCTTACGGCTCCAGGCGTGGAGGCAAAGGAGGGCGACTACATAACGGCTGTCAACGGCGTTCCCGCTTCGGAGTACACAGCCATAGGGCAGGCTCTTGTCAACAAGGTAGGGAAGACGGTAGCCCTCGAGCTGGCTACCAACGCCTCAGGGAAGGACAGCCGCGTGGTGTATGTGAAGCCCATCGCAAGCGAAATCCAGCTGGCTTATCACGAGTGGGTGCAGCGCAACATCGCTATCGTCAACGAGGCCTCCAACGGGGAAATCGGATACATCCATATCCCAGACATGAGCGTCGAAGGACTGGATGCCTTCACCAAGCTCTACTACACCCAGCTTGACAAGCGCGCCCTTATCGTCGACGACCGAATGAACGGCGGAGGCAACGTGTCGCCCATGATTCTCGAGCGTCTGCAGCGCGAAGTCTACAGGGTGAGCATGTATCGCAATGGAGCCAACGAGCCCGTTCCCAACGAGGCTTTCTACGGGCCTATGGTGTGCCTCATCGACAAATATTCGTCGAGCGACGGTGACCTTTTCCCCTACGGATTCCGAAAACTGGGGCTCGGGAAGCTTATCGGTAAGCGCACGTGGGGAGGAATCGTGGGCATCTCGGGCTCACGCCCCTTTGTGGACGGACAGGATATGCGCACGCCTTTCTTTACCTCCTATTCGACAGAAGGAGAGTGGATTATCGAGGGACACGGAGTAGATCCCGACATCGAAGTCGACATCAATCCCTTCGAAGACTATCTGGGCAACGACGCCCAGCTGCTCCGCGCGGTAGAAGAACTCAAGCAGGAGCTCAAGAACTGGAAGCCTCTTCCTCCTACGCCTGCCGATCCCGACAAATCCAAATAGGCGCAGAAGGGACATTTAAATATGGAGAAGGAATCTCGCCGTATGAAGAAAGAAGCCGGCGAGATGAAGAAAGAAAACAATTTTTTGGACAAAGAAAAAATCGAGGAAGTCAAACTATAATTCGGAAATGAAGACAAAAGCAGTTCGCCTGTATGGCAAAGATGACTTGAGACTGGAGGAATTTGAGCTGCCCCCAATGGGCGACGACGAGATACTTGCCCGCGTTGTCTGCGACAGCATCTGCATGTCGTCGTACAAAGCAGCCCACGGAGCCGATACCCACAAGCGCGTGCCGCGCGACATCGCGGAGCATCCCACCATCATTGGGCACGAGTTTGCAGGAGAGATCGTGCAAGTAGGCAACAAGTGGCAGCATCAGTTCAAGCCCGGCGACAAGTTTTCCATTCAGCCCGCTATCAACTTCCCCGATGGGCCTGTGGGCGTCCTCAGCGCCCCCGGATACAGCTATCGCTATATCGGAGGCGACGCTACGTACGTCATCATCCCCAACGAGGTGATGGAGCAGAACTGCCTGCTCCACTTCACGGGCGCGGGCTTCTATCCGGCTTCCCTAAGCGAGCCGATGTCGTGCGTGATAGGCGCTATGCACGCCAACTATCACCTCACTCCCGGCTCCTATGTCCACTCGATGGAGATCAAGGACGGCGGGCGTATGGCGCTGTTGGCAAGCGTGGGCCCTATGGGATTGGCTGCTATCAACTATGCTCTCCACAGGGAAGACCGTCGGCCCTCGCTGATGGTGGTTACCGACATCGATCAGAGCCGCCTCGATAGGGCTGCTTCTCTTTACGCCCCCGCGTATGCAGCCTCGCGCGGCATAAGGTTGATTTATGTCAACACGGGGAAGATGGAGAATCCGGCTGCTTCCCTTCGTGAGCTGACGGGAGGGGAGGGGTACGACGATGTGTTCTGCTTCGCCCCCGTTCCCGCTGTTGTGGAGCAGGCTGACGACATCCTCGCCTTCGACGGCTGCCTGAACTTCTTCGCCGGGCCCTCGAAGGCTCCCTTCAAGGCTTCTTTCAATTTCTACAACGTCCACTATGCCTACACACACGTTGTTGGCACCAGCGGAGGAAACAACGACGATATGCGCGAGGCTATTGCGATGATGTCGGAGGGACTTGACCCTTCGGGGCTCGTCACTCATGTGGGAGGACTGGGAGAAGTCATCGAGACGACGCTCAACCTTCCGTCCATTCCCGGAGGAAAGAAGCTGATATACACGCATGTCGATATGCCGCTTACGGCTATTGCCGACTTCCGCGCAAAGGGCGAAACCAATCCCGTCTATGCGGAATTGGCACGTCTTTGTGAAGCTCACAACGGGCTCTGGAACGTGGAGGCAGAGGAATACTTAATAGCTCATGCCGATGAACTCAGATAATCTGTTGTTGAAAGCCTTCCGAGTCCTCCGAAGGGCTTCGGGAAGCCGATTCCTTCTTGCGCTTCTTGTCATCATCACCCTCTGCGGGTGTGGGCAAAGGCATGCTCTCAGCGGGAAGGCCGAGCCGCGATGCTTCGTTAGCTACAACATACGAAACGGCATCGGGATGGACGAGAAGCGCGACTTGCAGCGGATAGCCGACGTGCTGAACGGATGCAAGGCAGATGTCGTCGCCGTTCAGGAAATCGACAGCATGACGGCACGAAGTGGGGGGATAGACGTGTTAGGGAATCTCGCTTCCCTCACGGGGATGATACCGCTCTACGCTCCTGCCATCGACTTCGACGGAGGGAAGTACGGCGTGGGCATTCTCTGCCGGGAAAAACCTCTTTCTGTCTTTCGGACGCCTCTTCCCGGGCGCGAGGAGCAGCGTGTGCTCATAGCTGCGGAGTTTCGCGACTTCGTCTTTGCGTGCACGCACCTCTCGTTGACGGAAGAGGACCGAATGCTCTCCCTCCCCATTCTGAAGCAGACAGCAGAGCGTATTCCGGAGAAGCCCTTCTTCCTGGCTGGGGACTTCAATGCCGAGCCTTCGGAACCTTTCATCCAGCAGATGACGGAGGACTTCACCATCCTGACAGATACGACCGTCCGAACCTATCCTGCCGATAATCCCGACATCACTATCGACTATCTTGTATCCTTTAAGGGTAGCAGCGCGGCATCTCGTGTGCGAGTTGCGGGTTCTCCTCTCCTGCCGGAGACGCTCACTCCTGTGGCTTCCGATCATCGTCCTATTGCCTTAACAATTAACCTAACTCATAAGTAAGCAAATGAAACAGCTTGATACCAAACTCATGCACCCCGCAGAGCAGCTTGTGCTCATCATCAGTCGCATCTATCGCAGCGGAATGACTACCACAAGCGGGGGCAACCTGTCTATAAAAGACGAGAACGGAGACGTCTGGATTACTCCCGCAGGCATCGACAAAGGCTCGCTTCGTCCCTCCGACATCGTCTGCGTGAAGGCGGACGGCAGCATTGTCGGCGTTCATAAGCCCTCGTCGGAGCTGCCCTTCCATCAGGAGCTCTACCGCGTGCGCCCGAAGATGAAATCCGTCATCCACGCCCATCCGCCAGCACTCGTAACGTTCAGCATCGTCCACGAGATTCCCGACACCAGCATCATTCCCCAGGCGCGTGCGGTGTGCGGGCCTATCGGCTTCGCCCCCTATGCGCTGCCGGGCAGCAAGGAACTCGGGCACATGATAGCAAGGGAGTTCACCAAGAACTCAGAGTATAAGGCTGTCATTATGGAGAATCACGGCGTTGTGCTTATGGGAGAGGACATAGCCGATGCTTATCAGCGGTTTGAGACGTTGGAACTTTGTGCGCGTACGATTCTAAACGCCAAGACGCTGGGAAATCCCCGCTATCTTACGGACAAACAGATCCTCAAGCAT
The DNA here is from genome assembly GCA_017615125.1 of Bacteroidaceae bacterium. Taxonomy (GTDB): domain Bacteria; phylum Bacteroidota; class Bacteroidia; order Bacteroidales; family Bacteroidaceae; genus UBA1189. The sequence continues at coordinate 43,591 of JAGAAS010000029.1, read as the reverse complement.
GAGCAAAGCATCCCTACCGATTTTCCTCATTTCATGGACGTGCATCATCCCAGCGACGAGCGTGCTATTCGTGCCGAGATTTGCCGAATCGTGCGTCGCGCCTGTGATCAAGGGCTCATGTGCAGTTCTTACGGTACCGCATCCATCCGTTGGCACGGGAACGATTTCCTGATAACTCCTCCCAACGTCAACCGATGGGATATCGACGCCGAAGATATCGTTCAAGTGCGCGGAGGAATGGTGGAAGCAGGCAAGGTTCCGAGCCGTTCGGTAGCCCTTCATCAGGAGATTTATCGTCGTAACCCGAAGGTCAACAGCATTATCCTCACGCAGAGTCCTTCGCTGATGGGCTATTGTACGACAAACGAGAAGTTCGACCCGCGCACCATTCCCGAGAGCTGGATATTCCTGCAGGATGTGCCTTCATTCCCGTTTGGCTCCCAGTATGATGACTTGGAACGTGTGGCAGAGTCGTTCACGAAGACTCCCTGCGCCTTCCTCGCGAATGATTCCATCATTGTGACAGGCGACACGCTACTCAATACCTTCGACAAGCTGGAGGTTGCCGAATTCAGCGCCCGTTCGCTCATTATGGCAGCGCCCGTCGGGAAGCTTCATCCTATCACCGATGCTGAAGTGGAGGACCTCCGCGTTGCCTTCCACGTTGGGGAGTAGGAGAAACGGCTTGCGTCATTCGTGTAAAACAAGGGGAACGCCGAAAAGGCGCTCCCCTTAGTTGTGTGTATCCGCTGTTTCTTTGTCAACGCAGATTTTTTCTTTGTCCAAAAAATTTTCTCGAGAAGGGAAAAAATTTTTTTCTTTCTTCATACGGCGAGATTCTTTCTTCATATTTCCGCATGCTTCACACACCCTTCTGAACGGGGGAAAAAGCGTCACTTTTCGTCATTGGATGAGGAGCGATGTGAGGTCTTCGGCGCTGAGGAAATCAAAGTATCTGTCGACGGAAAGTGTCGAAAGCCGTTCAAGGAGGTCGTCCCGAAGGTAGCGGCAGCCTGTTATCTGCGCGGCAAGGGTGTCTGACGGCAGATTGCCTATGAAGTCTCCCCCGAAGGAAAGGCTTTCCACCAGCCCGTGCTGCAAGGTGAGGTAGGCCTCAATGGTGCCGCAAGGGAATTTGCGGCTCTTGACGATGCTGGCAAGGGGGCTGCGCCCGTAGATCCATTCCCACGTGCGGAACTTGTCGTCTGCCAGCTTCTGGACAAAGCTGAGCTGGCTCTCATCAAGCGTCAATTCCGTATCCGTATGGTTGTTGGAGAGGATTCGTTCGAGTTCTTCCTTCATCTCTTCGACATTGTTGAATTGCGGCAGATAATCGCGCAGGTTGGCAACTTTCGCGTGCACCGAGGGGATTCCTCCCGCAAAGTTGCCTTTTTGAGTTGGAGAGGAGAATTTGCTTCCCTCTACGTTCAGTACGTTGGAAAGAGCTTGTAAGTCAACATCGTACATCAGTGTTCCGTGCACCATCAGACGATCCTTCCACACACGTTTGGCGTATCCGCTTACCTTGCGCCCTTCGACGAGAATGTCGTTCCGCCCGTTCTGTTCCGCAGGAACTCCCAAATCGCGCAAGGCGTCGATGACGAAGTGCATATAACGCGGATAATCTACTTCAAGCTGCGAAGTGCGTCCCACGATGGTGTAGTTGAGGTTCTGCAAGTCGTGATAGACGGCGCCTCCTCCTGTGACGCGTCGCGCGAGCTGAATGCCGTTTTCTCTGAGGTAAGGCAAGTTGACTTCGGTGTAAGCATTCTGATTGAGCCCGATAATGACCGAAGGCGCATTCTGCCAAAGGCAAAAAACAGGCTCTTCAAGGGGCAGCTGCTCCAGCAGATACTCGTCGAAGGCCATATTGTAGGCAGCGTCGGTGGAAGTGTTGCGAATGTAGCGCATAGGAGGTTATAAGTAGTATTAGTTACTCTTTATAAATTATCGGATACAAAGAAACTCAATAATTCTATACTTTCAAATCTTTTTTGCAAATTCCCAAAATGATTAAACAATTAAAGAAAGGCAAAGTCACAGAGTATTGTCTGTTTCTTTTCAAGCAAAGCACGTCTTATTCGTAAAGAACTAAGCTTTATCGGCAAAGAAAAATTCAAACGACGCATGCGTCGTTTATAAAAGATGCATGCGTCGTTTATAAAAGTCCCATGCGTCTTTTACTACCTCGAAAAAGACGCGTACGTAATGACGAAGGCTTTTCCTTTAATGTGCAAATGCTGCGGCAAGGATATTTTAATAGTTGTCGCCGTAGCGTTCCTGCGTGATTTGGTCAAGCGACTTTCCGCGCGTGCTGGGACATCCGATGAAGCCCACAATCAGCGAAATCAGCAGGAGCCCAATCATGCAGTAGGCAGCAACAGTAAAGCCCTCGCCCTGTTCTCCATAGATGGAGGTGAACACCAATCCCCACACGGCAGAGAGCCCTCTGACGATGAAGAACATCAGTCCCTGTGCTCCTGCGCGGAATTTGGCGGGGAAGAGCTCTGAACCCCACAACGCGTAGAAAATCTGCACGGAGATACCTCCGTTGATTCCCCAGAGGATGGAGAATGCCCACAAGCTTCCCATTCCGTTTACTCCCTTGATGACTACGAGCCAAGTGGCAAGAGCTGCCAGCAAGCCAAGCGTATAAAGCAACTTGTGGGAAACCTTGTCGATGATGAATGATATGCCGAAGGTGATAACGACAACGATTGCCCACCCGATGCACGAGAGCATGTTGGCATACTCGTTGCTTAGTCCTCCTGCCGTTTCGTAGATGTGCGGCTGGAAGAAGCCCATCACCGAGGCGACGAGGTTCCAGGTGAGATAGATGGTAGCAAGGAAGCAAACCGTCTTGACAGCTTTCTTGTTGGTGAACAGCACCTTGAAGGCGTGCATGAGCCCTGTGTCCTCTCCCTTTGCCTTTGCGGCTTCCTGGCTGACTTTCCATTCGTTGCTCTCTTCAAGTTTCCGTTGAAGGTTCCAGGCGATGAAGGCTACGACGAAGAGAGAGAAGAACACCACCCTTGAGCTGAACACATTCAGCGCGTCGCCAGCAAGCGCGCTACCTCCTATCAGATGCCCTATCTTTTCTACCCATCCGAACAAGTAACCTTCGGGAGCCAGCAGCATGCCTAAAAGTAGGATAATCATAGGTCCGAATCCCCACGACATTTGCGAAATGCAGATGTTACGTCCTCGGTTGTGTATTTCCGAGCTTTCGGAGATGTAGGTCCACGTAGCGGGTACGCCGATGCCTACCGAAATGCCCGTGATGAGGAATCCTGCCAGCAGCATGGGGAAGTTTACCGAACACATGATGAGCAGAACGCCAGCCATATAGACGAGCAGATTGTAGGTGTAGATGAACTTCCTTCCGTATCTGTCGGCAAGGAAGCCGCCGATAATGGCGCCGATGGCTGCTCCGAGGGCGTTGGCGCTGATTCCGTTGAGCCAACCTAGGTGTACTTCGCTCAGGCCCAGGTATTTCTGCCACAGCGTCAAGCCGCTGGCTCCTGCCACGATGGCTCCCGCATCCAGATAGTTGGTAAGAGAAACTGCTATCGTGCTTTTCAAACTGCTACTTTTTTTTGCCATAATGATGATGTGCTTTTGGTTTTCAAATCCTTTTTCTATTAGGTTGCGCAGGAGAGCTTATCTCTTCAGCGTTACCTCTGCTTCGTATTTCTCTATCTCTGATATGAAGGCGCTTCCGACGGGTACGTTGTTTCGTACGCAGAACTCGTCGTAAACAGCGTTCCACGGGAGGGCCTTGCATTCTTCCAGAAGCGCGAGCACCTGCATGCCCTTTCCCTCGAGCTCCAGCTCGCTGATGGCTGAAGTAGGCTCAAGGAGCGCGCGCAGCATGCACTTCTGCGCAGCACGGCTTCCTACGACATACGCTCCGATGCGGTTGATGGCTCCGTCGAAGTAGTCAAGGCCGTAGTGTACTCTGTCGAGGGCTCCTGCGCGAACTATCTCGCTGAAGAGCTCCTGCGTCGGGTCGTCCATGATGGTTACATGATCGCTGTCCCAGCGAATGGGCCGGCTGACGTGTAGCATGAGCTCGGGAACGAACTGAAGCAGGGCGCTCACCTTGTCGGCGGGCGACTCGGTAGGATGGTAGTGCCCGGTGTCGATGGTAGGTATCTTGCCGTTCTTGGCAGCGTAGGCGGTATAGAAGTCGTGACTGCCGACGGTGAAGCTCTCGAGTCCGATGCCGAAGACCTTGCCCTCGATGCAGTCCTTCATGTAGTCTTTCTTCTCGGCAAAGATCTCGTCGAGCGACTCTTTCAACAGCTGGCGATAGAGGTAGTGGTTGACGCTCTGGTCCTTGCATCCGTCGTGTACCCACACATTCATGATGCAGGGATCTCCCTGCGCTTTGCCCATCTCGTCGGCGATGTCGCGGCAACGCTTGGTGTGCTCAATCCAGAAGTCACGGATGCCCTTGTCGGGATTAGAGAGCGACAGGTTGCCGCTCTTCGGGTGCGAGAAGGAGGTGCTGTTGAAGTCGAGCTTTGTGTCGTTCTCCTTGCCCCATTCAATCCAGCTCTGGAAGTAGTCGGGCGTGACTTCGTCCCTGTCGACGACTTTTCCCTTGAAGTCTCCGTAGATTTCGTGTAGGTTCAGTCGGTGTGTGCCGGGAATGAGGCTCTTGGCTTTCAGAATGTCGGCTCGGAGCTCATCGATGTTGCGTGCTTTGCCGGGATAGTTGCCTGTTGCCTGTATGCCTCCGCTCAGCGCGCCGGCTTGTACCTCGAAGCCTGCGACGTCGTCGGCTTGCCAGCAATGCATGCTGAGGTGGAAGTCTTGAAGTTGATGGAGCACCTGCTCGGTGTCGACGCCATAGTCGGCATAGCGCTCCTGAGCGATGGAGTACGCTTTGGATACGGATTCTTTTTTCATGATGGTATGTCTTTTTTGTTTATGATAATGTTTCAGATGTCTTCGCGATAGACGTTGAGGTAGCGCTGGTACTGTTCGTCCCATAGGGCTTCGTCCTTAGGCGTGTAAGTATCGGTAGTGACGCTCTGGGCGATAAGTCTGCGCATTGCCTGTATGTCGTCAACGATGCCGGCAGCCTTTGCCTGCAGCATAACGTTGCCGATAGTGGTGCACTCGATGGGCCCAGTCACTACGGGCACACCAGTTGCGTTTGCCGTGAGTTGGTTAAGCAAAATGTTCTGCGTGCCTCCTCCGATGATGTGGAGCGTATGTATGTCGAAGGGAGCCATTTCCTTCAGGTATCCGAATGCCTGCTTGTAGCGCATAGCGAGGCTCTCGAAGATGCAGCGGCACACTTCGGGCACCGTTTCCGGAACGGGCTGCCCGGTAATGCGGCAGTAGTTCTGTATGGCTTCCAGCATGCTGGCAGGATTGCCAAAGCAGGGAGCGTCGGGATTGATGAAGCTGCGGAAGGGCTGAACGTTCGGCGTGTTGGCGTAGATGAAGTCGTAGCTGAAGGGTTCTCCTTTCGCCTTCCACTCGGCGCGGCTCCGCTCTAGGAGCCACATGCCGCAGATATTCTTCAGGAAGCGCGTGGTTCCCTCCACACCTCCTTCGTTGGTGAAGTTCCGTTGGAAACTCTGCGCGTTGATGATGGCCTCCTTTGTTTCTATGCCCATCAGGCTCCACGTTCCGCTGCTCAGGTAAGCGAAGTGCTCGTCTTTGGCGGGAACGGCAGCTACCGCGCTGGCTGTGTCGTGTCCCGCAACAGCTACGACAGGCACGGGACCCACTCCCGTCAACTTCTGCACTTCTTCGGAAAGAGAGCCGATGACGGTTCCCGGGAATACGAACGGGGCGAACTGCTCCTTGCGAACATGACAAACATCGAGCAGTTCTTGCTCGAACTGCTTCGTTCTTGGGTTGAGAATCTGCGAAGTAGAGGCAATGGTGTATTCCGTCACCATCTTTCCCGTGAGCATGTAGCTGAGGGCGTCGGGCATGAAGAGAATCTTCTCGGCTGCGCGGAGGGCGCTGTTGTCGGCTCGGTCAAGCGTGTAGAGCTGGAAGAGCGAGTTGAAGTTCATGAACTGGATGCCCGTGAGCTCGTACACCCTCTCGCGCGGAATCTCCCTGAAGTAGGCGTCCATAGCCCCTTCGGTGTGAGGGTCGCGGTAGCTGTAGGGGTTGCGCAGCAGCTCGCCGTCGGCGCCTACGAAGACGAAGTCGACGCCCCAAGTGTCGATGCCGATGGAGCAGATTTCAATCTTCTCGCGCGCCACAACGCGCAGCCCCTCCACTATCTCGCGATAGAGGGCAAAGATGTCCCAGTAGGCGTGCCCGCCCGTGTAGATGATATGATTGGGAAAGCGCGTGAGCTCCCTCAGGGTGAGGCTGCCTTCGCTGAGGCTCCCAAGGATGGTACGCCCGCTGGTGGCGCCCAGGTCGACGGCGAAGAAGTGGGAGGTAGTGCTTGTCTGCATGGTACTTTTTATATTTGTTGAATCGTTGAATCGCGGAATTGCCAAATTATGGAATTGTGGAATTTTTTATCGTTATCGTAGCGTAGCGTACCGTTATAGTTTAGAATGTATATACCACCTCGTCGGAGAACTGTTCTCCTTCGGTAGTTGTAAGCGTTACGGTAAGCGTATGTGTCTGCTCTCCCTCAGGCTTGGAAGTGAAGAAGAGAACGCAGGAGACAACCATAACATAGTCATTCTCTGTCATGTCGGAGAGCCGTTTATATATAGGAAAAAAAGGATTCGGATCAGAAGGCTGGTCCTTGTAATCATTATATGCTACTGCGCTCTGGTAGACAGGATTCTCTTTCGGAAAAGGAAGTGAATCCAGAAGAATGAAGTAATCTCTGTAACCACTTGCGACGCACGGGTAGGGAGTGGAACCATAAAAATAAACAACATCGCTCAAAGAAGTTCCGGCTGGATGCAGGGAATCGAAGTCTCTATTGCTCACAACGTCAACCTTTGATATATGTTGGATGCATACCCCAATTGTTTGATATTCCCATTCCACTTCTCGATTATAGTTTGTGTCGCCATAGCTTTTGCTTAGCTTGTCAAAAATTTTTTTCTTTTCTCCTCCATCCCATACGCAACACATAGTGGTGTAATCAGGCATGAAGCCAATAGATATCCGATGCCATCCGTTTTCGTCAACATCGGTAGCGATAACATTTTTCATCTCAAAATAATGCGTTACCAATGATGATGTGTGCCGTACGGATTTCATGCATGAGTGAAACAAAACTATCACTACTAAACAAAACAATGTTTCAATCATTCTTTTCATAGCCCTGTTTTTGGATTTTTATAGCTTAGTACTCGGAACCACCAACTAAAAAAGGACGACACACTATTATATGTATTATTGTTGCTATAATCGTAGGAGGCGGCATTTAATGTATCAAACATTCCAGAAAGGAAGTAGCCGTTATTCCTTCCCCGCCATCCCCAATTACAATGTACATAATAGCAATCTTCTGCTGTTCCACTTACATACCTTCTGTATTGGATATATCCGTCAATGACCCAGGCATGTCCTCCTTCCCATTCCGTCCATGTGCCGTGTAGCCAGTCTCCCGCAGGTACGTGTTCCAAAGCAGCGATGAATACTGGATTCCCTTTGTCGAGCATGGAAATAATCTTACTTTCGTAATACCAGTCCCATTTCACAGTCCAAGGATAGCCAAACAACAACATGCAATCTCTTGCTGCGGCAGGTGTGGCAAAGCCGAAATCTGATGTATATAACATGCGACATTTTTGACCGATTTCTTTCATCAATTCGGCTACCTGCTTCTTTCCATTTGCTGTGCCGCCGTATGTAATATTGTAGCTTGGGTATACTGTTTTAATATCACTCCAACTAATGGTCGGGTCATCAATGTATTGAGAAAGGTCGGTAGGAAACTCATGGTAAGCCATTATTTGTCCCACCGCAACGGCCACGCAACCTGCTTTTGTCTTCCCTCCCAATATTGTACGGACACTATCGTTAAAAGGCTCTCTCTGATACCATGCGGTTGTTAGCATCGGAGGAACAGATTTGTAAACGAGCCACGTATTGGACGAACTGTTTGAATTACCCGAATTGCCTGAATTAGAATTGCCCGTACTTCCCCCCGAGCCGTTGATGTACTCGTCTGCATAGTCGATGATGAAAGAGGCCATTAGGCTGTTTTCTTTTGGTGCCGAGCCTACGTAATAGTCGCTGTCTTCCTCGTTGTACAGAGAAAAGTCAAGGGAGTCTAACTCCTGACTTAGTTCGAAGTCCTCAATAGAAATATTACCCTCATCAGTCACAGCCAAGACCGTTTCCGGCACGCGAGTGTCAGCGGAGAGAATGGCAAATCCTGTGGAGTCCTCAAAATTCACCAAATACAGCAGAGAGTCGTTCATGACAGCGCTGCGCGTGTGTCCTGTTTTGGAGCGCGTGACAACAAGAACCTGCTCGGGGCAGAACGAGACTTCAGCCCGTGTCTCGCCTAATGAAGTCGAACTAAGAAAATCCGACAAGTCGGAGAGGGCATCGTCAATACTTCTTGTATAGTTTTGAGATGAGAACTCCCCTTTGTCAGGAAAGAGATTGCTTGTATTATCCTGACATCCAAATAAACCTAAGAGAAGCAGTCCAACATAAAAACAGGAAAAATATCTGTGTTCTACAACTTTTTTAATTACATTCATATCTTTATTATTGTTTGTCGAGAAATCTATGCTGTTTAAGTTCTTAAAAAAATTTTTAAAAAGTATATACCACCTCGTCGGAGAACTGTTCTCCTTCGGTAGTTGTAAGCGTTACGGTAAGCGTATGCGTCTGCTCTTCTTCAGGCTTGGATGTGAAGAAGAGAACACCAGCTGTTCCGCTTCCGTTTCCTCGCGTAAGGAGGAAATCTTCTTCCGTCATGTTGCTAAGACGCTTATAGACGGGGAAAAAGGGCTTCGGCTCATTGGGCGAATGGACATAATAATTTTTGGAACAATTGTAGACGGGGTTGTCTGTTGGATGGGGAAGCGTATCAAATCTGTTGAAGAACTCCTTGTACCCGCTCGCGATGCACGGATAAGGAGTGGCGCCATAAAACATGACAAGGTCGTTCAGGGAGGAACCTGCAGGATGTGCAACGTCAAAATCACGGTCGCTCGCGACATCTATCCTTGCCGTGCGCTGAACGGCAGCTCCAACCGACATGTATTCCCAATCAATTTCTCTGTTATAACAAGTATCTTGATACTCTCTGCACAATGCTTCGAATTGGTTTTTCTTTTCGCTTGAATTCCATGAATTAATATTTTGGTTTGAATCAAAAACATATAGTATTTCCATGCGGTGCCATTCATCGAAAGGAACATCACAAATTCGAATGTCTGAAGCGTTGTAATAATCTGTAATTAGAGATGTCGTGTATCTTAGATTCTTTCCACATGACAGAAAAGAAATCAAAACGAATGAAATAATGATATAGTTCTTTTCTTTTTTCATATGCCTGTCTTTGGGTTTTTGTAACTTATCACTCTAAACCACCAACAATAGTTTCCAGAAACATTTTTTATTCTCTATGCAAAGAAAGCGAGTTTTTCCGGAAAAACCAAGTGATGTGCCGTTTTTTTCAGCAGAGTGGCTTTTCTCTGATGACTACCTTGCTATGCGAAAGACTTCTTTTCGGTAAAATCAAACTGATAGTTTTGAGCCTATCCAGTATGTATTGCTGAGAAAAAAATATGAAGAAAGAAAACGGCGAGATGTAGAAAGAAAAAAAAATTTTCCCTTCTCCAAAAATCTTTTTTCTTTCTCGAAATGATTTCATTGTGAAAACTCCAAGCGAAGAGCGTCTCGCGGGATGTTTTTCTGTTCTCCTCCAGCATTTTTATGTGGTCTCCGCAAAAAGCCAAAGGACTGAGCCGGATTAAATCTTTCTTTTCTTTGTAAAAAATTGCAAAAGCTTTGCATTTATACAAAAAATGTCTATCTTTGCAGAAACCATTTGAAAGAAGATGAAAAACAAATCGAACCGTTTGCATGCTATACGCATGATCGTTCAGAACGAACGTGTTGCCAACCAGGACGAACTGCTGGAGAAACTGAGAGTTGCTGGCTTCGACATCACTCAAGCTACGCTCTCGCGTGACTTAAAACAGATGAAGGTGGTGAAAGCCCCCGACGGTGAGGGAGGGCACGCCTACGTGCTTCCTACCGACTCGCTCTACGAGCGCATCTACAAGGCGCAGGCTGCCTACGAGAAGCAGATGCACAGCGGATACCTGTCGCTGCAGTTCTCGGGCAATATTGCCGTCCTGAAAACCCGTCCGGGCTACGCCAGCGGCATCGCCTACGAGATTGACGAGCACAAGATGCCTTCGGTGCTCGCTACCGTTGCAGGCGACGACACCATCCTGCTCGTCCTCAAGGAGGGCGCCGACAGAAGCGAGTTCCGGCGCGAAATCACTACCGTCCTGAGCGTGGACAGATAGTCGCTGGGGCTCTCAGAAACCATCGGGCGGACGAAGGAACGCTGAATTTATACATCTCAATACTCAACCGACAAAAATGCTAATACATACAGGTATTATTGAAGGAGCGGGCTTCACGGGCGGAGAGCTCATAAGGCTGCTCCTAAACCATCCCGACGTGGAGCTGGAGTTCATCACAAGCCAAGCTAACGTTGGGCGCCGAATCGACGAGGTCCACAGAGGGCTCTACGACGAGACGGACCTTTGCTTCGTAGCTGAGGGCGAGCTGGAAACGCTCGACGTCCTTTTCCTCTGCACCGAGAATGCCCAGAGCGAGGCTTGGCTGCGGGCTCATGCGCCGCTGCCCGAGAAGCTGAAGGTGGTGGATCTCTCACGCGCCTTCCGCGTTAAGGAAAGCATCGCCGACGATGCAGACGATGCGCTGGCTTCGCTGCGCAGGGAGTTCGTGTACGGCCTTCCCGAGCTGAACCGGCGGGCTATCTGCGACGCGCGCTTCATTGCCAACCCGGGCAACTTCGCTACGGGCATCCTGCTGGGGCTGCTTCCGCTGGCGCGCAACCTGATGCTCAACGGCGACATCATCGTCAACAGCATCATCGGCAGCACGGGCTCGAGCGAGCGCTCGGCAACGCTTACCAGCTTCAGCTGGCGCAGCGACAACATCAGCGTCTACAAGCCCTTCCACCACCAGCACCTCAGCGAGATAAAGGAGTCGCTCCGCCAATGCCAGACAAGCTTCAACTCCAACATCGTGTTCATCCCCTACTACGGAAACTTCACGCGAGGCATCTTCACCACCATCGTGCTGAAGAACAAGGTGGCGCTCGGACAGCTGGAGCATATCTACGAGGACTACTACGAGGAAGACTCGTTCACCTACCTCTCGCGCAAGCCCATTGACCTGAAACAGGTCATCAACACCAACCGCTGCCTCATCCATCTGGAGAAGGAGGGCGACGACTTGCTCATCACCACCTGCATCGACAACCTGCTGAAGGGAGCAAGCGGGCAGGCAGTACACAACATGAACCTGCTCTTCAACCTGGAGGAAACCACAGGCTTGAGCCTCAAGTCGACAGCCTTTTGACGGGAGCCTTCCGTATGAAGAAGGGAAAAAATATTTTCGAGAAGGAATCTCGCCGTATGAAGAAAGAATCTCGCGAGATGTAGAAAGAAAAAATTATTATTCATTAAGAAAAAAAATCAACTATATGAAGAAGCTATTCACCTTTTTTGTGAGCATGATGCTCGCGACAACTATCTTTGCCGGGCAGGCAAAGTATGTGTTCTATTTCATTGGCGACGGCATGGGCCCCTCAGAAGTACAGGGAACGGAATACTACCTCTCACAGATAAAGGGCGAGCTGGGCATCACACCCCTTTGCTTTACCTCGTTCCCCTATGCGGGATTCGTCACTACCTATTCGGCAAACTCCGACGTCACCGACTCAAGTGCTGCGGGAACGGCTCTTGCCTGCGGCGTGAAAATCAACAACGGAGCGCTGGGTATCCTTCCCGACTCAGGAGACCCTGTGAACAGCGTTGCCGTCTGGGCAAAAGCTTCGGGAAAGAGCGTAGGCATCACTACCAGCGTGGGAGTGAACCACGCTACGCCTGCTGCGTTCTACGGACATCGCCCTTCGCGCAACGACTATTATGAAATAGGTGTGCAGCTCGCTCAAAGCGGTTTCGACTTCTTTGCTGGAGGCGACTTCATTAATCCGACTAAGGAGGGAGAGCCTTCGCTCTACCAGTTGGCCGAGGAAGCCGGCTACACCATCCTTCGTGGCTACGACGACTATAAGGCAAAGAAAAACACCAACAAGCCGATGATCCTCCTCCAGAAGGAAGGCATCGGTAGCGACATTCCCTACGCTGTGGATGCAAGAGAAGGTGACTTGACGCTTGACCAAATCGTTACGGCAGCCATCGAACAGCTCTCAAAGAACAAGAAAGGCTTCTTCCTCATGTGCGAAGGCGGGCAGATTGATCACGGAGGGCACGCCAATGATGCTATTGCCTGTCTGGGCGACGTAGTTTCTATGGACGACGCCGTCAAAGTGGCCTACGAGTTCTACAAAAAACATCCCAACGAGACGTTAATTGTCGTTACCGCCGACCATGAGACTGGAGGACTGGCTCTTACGGGCGGAGGGTACAGCCTTAACACAGGGGTGCTCCAGTATCAGAAAGTGAGCAAGCACGGATTCTCGCAGGTGCTCAACAAAATGCGTCACGACAAGAAGGACAAGGTGGAGTGGGCAGACGTAAAAGCAGCGCTGACGGAGAACTTCGGCTTCTGGAAGGAAGTACAGCTCACGCACGACGATGAAATGAAGCTCTACGACGAATGGTATCACTCCTTCGCTGCCAACGAAAAGGTGAAGATGGCTGAAAGCCTCTATTTCAAGGATGAACCTCTGAGCCATCTGGCTGTTACCATCTTGAATCGTATTGCAAGACTGTCGTGGCCTGTGGGAAGTCACTCAGGTTCTTATGTTCCCGTGTTTGCAATAGGAGCAGGAGCCGAGCAGTTCACGGGACGCATCGATAACACGGATATCCCCAAGAAGATAGCCAAAGTAGCAGGCTACAAGGTGAAGAAATAAATATCGGCTGAATCTATTTTGACAACCATCTTCTGGGAAAGCCGATTCTGTGAAAAAGGTTTTCTGACAGAAGCGAAAATCCGCGGGACAGACAACAGTCCTGCGGATTTTTATGCTTACCTTTGCGCCCGATATGAAAAGCATGAACAAAGAAGTGCTTCGGCTGGCTGTCCCCAGCATTCTGGCTAACATCACGGTGCCTCTCGTCGGTATCGTCGATGTAGCTATTGCAGGGCATATCTCCGATGCTTCGGCAATAGGGGGTATCGCTATCGGCACGATGCTTTTTGACCTCCTCTATTGGAACTTCGGTTTTCTGCGCATCGGAACGGGGGGAATGACGGCGCAGGCTTTCGGGAGAGGCGACAAGGAGGGCGCTATGCGCATCTTTACGCAGAGTGCTACGATAGCCCTCGGCGCTGCTTTGTTCATTTGGCTCATCCAATGGCTCTTTATTACCCTTGTGCTCGGCTTGGTGCCCTGCTCGCCCGAGGTAGCTTCCTTTGCCCGGAAGTACTATTTCGTGCGCATCTGGGCAGCACCCGCTACGCTCTTGCTGATGGTTTTCAAAGGATGGTTTATCGGTATGCAGAATACCGTAGCTCCTATGGTGTGCGACTTAGTGGTGAATGGTGTGAATATGGCTGCTAGCTGGCTCTTGGCTGTGAATACGCCGTTGGGGGCTTTGGGCGTAGCCTACGGGACGCTGATAGCTCAGTTTACGGGCTTGTTGGTAGCTATCGGCCTTCTTCTGGGGCGTTATCGGAAAATGTTCCGCTATATACATCTTCGTGCCTCGTTGCGCTGGAGGCAGATGAAGCGATTGTTCGTCCTTAACGGCAATCTTTTCGTTCGTTCCCTGTGTTTTATGGTAGTGTATGTGGGCTTTACGTCGCTTACTTCGCGCTACGGAGACGGCCCGTTGGCTATAGGAACCATCATGATGAAGGTGTTTATGCTTTTCAGCTACTTCATTGACGGCTTCGCCTATGCGGGAGAGGCTCTCACAGGGCGTTTTGTGGGTGCTCAGGACCGTCTGAGCCTTCGAAAGGCTATGCGCATCCTGTTCTTCTGGACGATAGGAGTTGGGATTGTATGTACGGCGATTTATGCGCTCTCGGGCGAGGGAATGGTTCGGCTGATGACGTCGGACGTAAGCGTTGTGGAGGGTTCTCGTCCGTTCCTCCCTTGGATGGTAGCTATGCCGTTAATTAGTTGTCTGGCGTTTATGTGGGACGGAGTGTTTGTGGGGGCTGTGGCGGGCCGACAGATACGTGACGCAATGATTGGCGCCGCTGTGGGATTTGTCCTTTCGTATATTCTTCTCCGCAGGCAGCTTGGAATACAGGCGGTGTATGTGGCTTATTTCGTGCATCTTCTTGTGCGGACTGTCTGGCTTACGGCAGCTTGGCCGAAAACGGTTCGTCGTTGCTTCGCAGCAGAGAGGGGATAAATGCTCGGATTTCCTTCTTTTCGGCTCCTTTTTTTCGACCTGATTTTTTGGAGAAGGAATAAAAAATTTTGGAGAAGGGAAAAATTTTTTTTCCTTCTCGATACGGATTTTTCCCTTCTCCAAAAATTGATATAATTTCAGTAGTTTGCCAAGTTGTCAAAAGTCGCTCTGCAGCAGGTTGTTAAGGTAGCCTGTTGAGTAGTCGGTGGAGAACTTGACTTTGGCGTTCAATCCTTCGGAAGAATCGGTAATTCTGGCTCTCGTAGAAAGCCCCGTGAGGGTAGCTTTGTGCGTATAGGTTATGCTGACGAAGCGTCCGTCGGCAAACTCCAGCGTCAGCTCTTTGTTTCTCTCCTCATGCTCGTTGAACTCTCCGATGAATAGAACTGCTTCTCCCTTCTCGTCTTTAATCAGAACCGCCCCAGCCCAGGGACCCATGTATGCGCGGGTTGAGAAAAACCGCGAGCGGTATTCCTCGGATGTTTGGATAGATTCGCCTTCGGTGGCTTGTGACAACTTAATCGTCCCCATTCCTTTTTCGAAGAGGTTGCCTGCCTGCGTTGTATCAAGCAGATTAGTCCCTCCGTCATCCGTAATTTGTACAATCATCGATGCAGAAACATAGTCGACGATGGGAAACTCAATCTCGCACGAGCAAAGAGCCAGCGCTGCAACAACAAAGCCAAGAATGCAAGTCTTTTTCATTTTCTTTCTCAGGTTTTTCAGATGAATAAAAGATGTTTTCATCATGAAAATGCAGGAACAACGAAAATACTGCATCAAAATTCCAATTTATTTTTCGGCGTGAGTAAACTCAATAGCGCGGTTGATATATTGCGTGAAGGGGAGTGCCGAGCGGAATAGCTCAACAACTTTCGCTATTGCATCAGGCGCAGTCAGGAAGCTGTTGTCGGGCGTGTAAAAGAGGCAGAATGTTTTCAGCCGGAGGTATTCAGCCCAAGGGGCGTCGGGCTCGAAGCCTTTGGGATTGCGCTTGAGAGCTCCCGTCTTGTCGAGGGAAAAAAGCGGGGAACATTGCTTTGTGACGATATCGTGAAAGTCTCCGTCGCCGTTGACGATATCTTCTCGCAGCGTTTGCAGCACTTTCGGCTCGTAGCAGTAGTCTCCTACGGCAACCATATGTCCAAACGGGTACTCTGTGCCCATATCTCCCACACCGATATGGAAATAGTACCCCACGTAGCCCGACTTCTTCCCGCCCGGGCAGACGTAGCAGCCCATGTGGGTCTTATAGGGGCTCTTGTCGGAGGAAAAACGCACGTCGCGATAGATGCGATAGGTGCAGTCCTTGGGCTGTAAGCCTTTCACGCTCGGGTCGAAGCTTTCGATGCCGGTAATAATCTGCTGCGTGATGTCGTTGAAAAGCGCTGCACAGCGAAGGTATCGGTCCTTGTTGGCCTGAAACCACACGCGGTTGTTGTTGTCGCGCAGCTGGCGCAGGAAGTCTATGATTTCTTGCATAGGGGTGCTGATGTGGAAATAAGTGTTTGGTCGCGTTATTTTTCAGTTATCCTTCGGTTGCTCTGAGGGTTGAGCATTAAGGCTGTCAACCTGTGCGAGAAGTTGCTGCAGGAAATCTTTCGTGACAGAGAAGGCCGTTCCGTGACGCATCCCTCTGGGGAAGGCGACAAGGCTGTCGACTACTTCCCAGGAAAAGCCGTTGTCGGTACTTCTCGCTGCCCCGTAGCGATGATTCATGTAGCAATCGTAATAAACATAGAGAGTGTCGTTCATAAAGAGAGGCGAAGGCCCCTCAGCCCAGTAGTTGCCGTGAATAGGCTCCGAAACAGCACTCATTCCGCAGCTCGTTGCTGACATTTCCTCTCCCGAAGGGGGCATTTGCTTGAGTCGGACGATGCGGATGTTCTTTTCGGGCGGGTTGGGGTTTTCGTTCTTTACTGTCATGATGAGGGAACCGTCAAGAGGGCTTTTGACGATGGCGGCATCGATAGCGCTGAAATCGGGATTGAAGAGCATGAAAGTGGGAGAGAACGTGTTGAAATCCTTTGTTGTCACAGCATAGATACGATGGTTCAGGCCCTTCTCACGCTCGCTCTCGGCTACTTCGCTGTGTCTGCCGGGAATAGTCGTTGCCCAGAAAATCCAGAAAAGGCTTGTGGTATTGTCGTAGAAAAGTTCCGGAGCCCAGCAGTTATGCGCTTCTGGCTCATGCATCATCACGGGAATAGCTTTCTGCTCGCTCCAGTTGATGAGGTCCTTTGACGATGCGTAGCCGATGATTCGGTCGGTCCAAGAGGAAGTCCAAACCATGTGGAACGTGTTGTCGGGCCCTTGACAGATGCTTGGGTCACGCATGAGCCGATCTTCGCCGACAAGGGGCGTGAGGAACGAGGTGCCGTCGGCTTTCTCAATAGGAGTCCAAGTAAGGCCGTCGTTGCTCCAGGCTAAGCGCAATCCTCCGTCCTGACTGGTGAAGTAGGAGAAAAGAAAGGCACAGTCGTTGGTGTCTGACGACTTTTTCGTTGACGGGTTACAAGCCGTCAAAATCAGCAGGAATGCGAGAAGAAAGGAAGAGACCTTTTTCATGGAAATCGTTTTTATGGTTTTATTGTTATTTGTTGCTCTCTTGTCTCATTGCAACACGTTGCTAAAACGAGTTCGTTTTTTAACTTGCTTTACCGCAAATACGGGAGAAGAGATGTTTCGTCAGCAAAAATAAGAAAAAATTTTGGTATTCGGTATGGTTGCCCGAGATTTTATTTGTACTTTTACCCCCAATATGATGAAAAAACTCTTTTTTGTTATGAATATGAAAAGACTCTTTCCCTTTTGGGCCCTGAGTGCCCTATGTGTGATGTTTTCCCTTCGTGCTGTGGCACAGGTGGTAGACTTGAGCGGCACGTGGCAGTTTGCTGTTGACAGAAACGACGTGGGAGAAGCGCAGAAGTGGTATGCCCACGACTTGGACGACACGATGCTGCTGCCGGGTTCTATGCCCGAAATGCTGAAGGGCGACGACATAAGTGTGAATACCGAGTGGACAGGGTCGCTCTATGATAGTTCCTTCTTCTATAATCCAGCGTACGAGAAATATCGCCAGGAGGGAAACATGAAGCTGACCTTTTTCCTGACGCCTGACAAACATTATGTGGGGGCAGCGTGGTATAGGCGTACGTTTACGTTGCCGAAGGATATGAGGGCAGGAGAGATGCGCTTCACCATTATGCTGGAGCGTCCTCATTGGGAAACGACACTCTGGATAAATGGTAAGAAAGTGGGCATGCAGAACAGTCTGACGACTCCACACGTGTTTGACGTCACGGGCCTTGTGAAGCGCGGGAAGAATACGATAGCAGTACGTGTGGACAACCGAGTGAAAGAGATAAATCCTGGACCCGACAGCCACAGCATCACAGACCAAACGCAGGGCAACTGGAACGGCATTGTGGGAAAGATAGAGCTGCGCGCCGCCGAGAAAATATGGATTGACAACGTGCAGGTGTTCCCCAACGTGAAGGATCTGACGGCTGTGGTTCGCACTACGGTAATAAACAACATGGGAAAGAGCGTGAAGGGGACACTTGACTATGTGGCACGCTGCGATGGAGACAATGGCGACAGCCAGATCGTGGACGAACAGCGCGTGCATACTTTCCCGAAGGGCACCTCTACGTATGTCGACACGATGCTAATCGGCGAGAGGGCTTTCCTGTGGGACGAGTATCATCCAAACGTTTACTACCTTCGTACGGAGTTGCGCGAGTCGTATCTCGGAACGCTTCTGACGGCAGATAAGAATATCACCACGTTTGGCATGCGTGAGTTTACTATTGGTGACGGAGACGGCTACTTCTACGTGAACGGACGTCAGATAATGCTGCGTGGAACGGTGGAAAACTGCGATTTCCCGCTTACGGGCTATGCTCCTATGGACCAGGCTTCGTGGGAGAAGGTATTCCGTATATGCAAGCGGTATGGACTTAACCATATGCGTTTTCATTCGTTCTGTCCTCCTGAGGCTGCTTTTGCTGCTGCCGACAAGGTGGGCTTCTATCTGCAGCCAGAAGGTCCTTCGTGGCCCAATCACGGTTCGTCGCTGGGTAACGGAGAGCCAATAGACGATTATCTATGGGCTGAGGCTGAGCGAATAATAAAGACATACGGCAATCATCCCTCGTTCTGCATGATGGCTATCGGTAACGAGCCTCGTGGAAACTGGGTAGAGTGGGTGAGCAAGTTTGTAGATTACTGGAAGGAGAAGGATCCTCGTCGTGTCTATACAGGCGCGTCAGTAGGCGGAGGATGGCAGTGGCAGCCTAAGAGCCAGTATCATGTGAAGGCAGGAGCCCGAGGACTTGATTGGGACAAGCGTCAGCCTTCCACAATGGATGACTTCCGCGACAATAAGTTTATCCTCCAGGCAGAGGGGACGCCCTATGTTTCCCACGAGACAGGGCAGTGGTGCGTATTCCCTAACTTTGACGAAATTCGGAAATACACGGGAGTCAACAAAGCACGTAACTTTGAGGTGTTCCGTGATATTCTTGAGGAGAATGATATGGGGCAATTGGGGCATTCGTTTACGATGGCGAGCGGACATCTTCAGGCGCTATGCTATAAATATGAGATAGAGAAGACTCTTCGTACTCCAGGCTATGCTGGATTCCAGTTGCTAGCTCTCAACGACTACAGCGGACAAGGCTCAGCTCTTGTTGGGGTGACGGATGTATTCTTCGGTGAAAAAGAATATATTGATGCAAAGACTTGGCGCCGTTTCTGCTGTGAAACGGTTCCCTTGGCGCGGTTGCCGCGTTTTGTCTATGAAGCAGGCGACACGCTTTGTGCTTCCATTGAGATTTCCCATTTCGGCGAAGCTCCTCTGGAGAATGCTACCATCTTGGCATATCTGTGTTCTGACGAAGAAGCAGACATGCTCGTAGGTATCTTCCACAAGGATGTCATCCCTATCGGAGCAGGATGTAAGATAGGAGAAGTGGTACTTCCTATCGAGGAAGTGAATGCTCCCAGAAAGAAGCGTCTGGAGGTTCGCATCTATGGTACTGATTATGCCAACGATTGGGATGTCTGGTTCTATCCCAATCGTCAAGATGTAGCAGAGGGTGATGTCTACGTAACAGATTCGTTGGATTCTCAGGCTTTGGATGTATTGGCAAAGGGAGGAGATGTGCTTATCACAGCAGCTGGTAAGGTGACGTATGGACAAGATGTAAAGCAGCAGTTCCTTCCCGTGTTCTGGAATACCAGTTGGTTTAAGATGCGCCCGCCTCATACCACAGGCATTTTTGTCAATGATGCACATCCGCTGTTCCGCG
Organism: Bacteroidaceae bacterium; assembly: GCA_017615125.1. Lineage (GTDB taxonomy): Bacteria > Bacteroidota > Bacteroidia > Bacteroidales > Bacteroidaceae > UBA1189. The sequence goes on along the minus strand of JAGAAS010000029.1, from coordinate 23,766 downwards.
AATTTCCTACCGACTACTACGGCAATCTTCAATGGTGGGAGTTGCTGAATCATGCCCAAGTGATGCAGTTCACAAACTTCCCGAAAGGCTTCCAGCCTCTCGTTCAGAGCATTGACACTTGGTTTATTTCCCGAAAGATAGGCGTGCTCTTCGAGGCAAAAGTCCTGAAGGGACGTCTTTTGATGACGACGTTGGATATAGATCATGATTTGGAAAAGCGTATCGTCGCCCGTCAGTTGCGAACTGCTATCTTTGATTATATGTCATCTCCTCGTTTCCGCCCTGAGTATGAGGTGCCCGTTGAAGCAGTAAGCGAGCTCTTCACAAGAGTTTCTGAGCCCGTAAATATGTTCACCAAAAGCTCTCCAGACGAGTTGAAACCCAAAATAGGCAAGTGATAGAAAAATGAAACAGATTCTTGTAGACAGACACTCACGTCGCTTCTTTGTTTCGGCAGTTATATGCCTGCTTGCTGGAACAACGTCAGTAGTCGCGTCTGAGCGGGTGATGAAGATACAGCATGATTATCTTCGTCTGCCTGTGTCACAATCTGTCCCAAGAAGCAATCTGACTTTGTCAGCATCTGGTGTCCCGAGTCGTTCTTTCGAGATAAGGTTGGCAGAAAACCCCGAGTATTGGGTGTGGGCTGACGTTCGTTGCTTTCGAGGAAAGAAACTCACTATTACATCAGACAAGTCAGAAGCCGCCCTTGCATTGATAACTCAAAGCGACTCGGTGGGAGATTCTGGTATGTTTAAGGAGGAAAACCGTCCCTTGATTCATTTTACAGCGCGTTGCGGATGGATAAATGATCCTAACGGGCTTGTTTATTATGACGGGGAATATCATCTTTTCTTCCAGCACAACCCTTATGAGCGAGAGTGGGGCAATATGCATTGGGGACATGCTGTGAGTCCCGATCTGATGCATTGGGAAGAGATAGGAGAAGCGCTCTTTCCCGATGCGTTGGGTACAATGTTTTCGGGTAGCGTTGTTGTTGACAGCGCCAATACTTCGGGTTTCGGAAAGCCTGGCAATCCGGCTATGGTAGCTTTCTACACAGCCGACAATGCCGATAGGGAAGTGCAGTGCGTTGCTTGGAGCTTTGATCACGGGCGTACTTGGACAAAGTACGAGAAGAATCCTGTCATCGATTCGAAGGAGAAATGGGGGAGTCGCGAGACGCGAGACCCGAAAGTTTTCTGGTATGCGCCAGTCAAGCATTGGGTAATGGTGCTCTGCGAAAAAGACGGGAATTCCATCTATACGTCCAACAACCTGCGTGAATGGATTTTCCGAAGCCATATTCCAGGTTTTTGGGAATGTCCGGAGCTCTTTGAGCTGTGCGTAGACGGAAATCCGGAGAAAGCGTTATGGGTAATGATGGGCGCTTCGGGAAACTACATGCTGGGAGCCTTCGATGGATACAAATTCGTTCCGCTCTCAGGCAAGTTAGCCTATTGTTTTGGTGCTATCTATGCTGCGCAGACGTATAACGGCATTCCTGCGTCTGACGGACGAAGGATTCTTATCGGTTGGGACAGGGTAGATTATCCAGGAATGCCTTTCAAGGGGCAGATGAGTGTACCAATGGAGCTGTCGCTGAAAACAACCGCTAACGGAATCCGTCTTTTCGCCCAGCCAGTCAAGGAATTATCGCTTCTGCAAGGAGAAAAAGTGATAGAAGGCCAAGACATTTCCTTTGATGAAGCAGCAAGGCTGCTTGCTCCATACGCTGAGAGCGCTGCCTTGCGAATGAAGATGACGTTCAACTATACACATTGTACCTCGTTTGGAATGGATCTCGGTGGGCAGCGGATCATTGACTGCGACTTGAATTCAAACCTGATGCTGGGACATTTCTATTCGCTGCGGGAGTTTGATACTCATAAACTTGTGGCAGAGGTGCTGCTGGATAAGACTTCGGTGGAAATCTTCCTCGACGAGGGAGGCGTGAGCTATTGCCTTGAAAGGAGGCCTGCCGAAAACAATGCTTCCGGTTTCCGTTTCTGGGGAAATCATCCCGTGAGACTCTCCTCGCTTGAGGTTTATACAATGAAATCATATCGATGAAGAAAAAAGATTTTTGGAGAAGGGAAAAATATTTTTCGAGAAGGAATCTCGCCGTTTTCTTTCTTCTTATTTTTTTCTCGGCAATACATACCGGGTGGGCTCAAAACTATAAGTTTGATTTTACCGGAAACCGCCGCGCGAAGGACGGGTATGTGAAGGTGACGCCTGATTTGCTGTATGGCTCGGGAATAGGCTACGGCTACGACTTAGTGGAGTATGGCAACTGCTTTTTCTCCGTAGCATTGCCCGATGGGAATTATCGGGTAACAGTTACTTACGGCTCCAAACGGAAGGCCTCTTCAACTACGTTTCGCGCGGAAGCGCGCCGTTTGTTGGCTGAAAATGTACAAAAAAAAAAGGGACAATTCATTACCTGCAGCTATTCCTTACGAGTGAATAGCGGAGTCGTTTCGGAAGACGATTCTACGCCTGTGGAAATTCGGGCTAACACACCAGGTCTTGATTGGGACGATAAGTTGACGCTTGAATTCGGCGGGGCGAAGCCCGCAGTTGCGTATGTGGAAATTGAACGTGCTGACGAAGTCCCCGTTTTGTGGCTTTGCGGCAACAGTACCGTTGTGGATCAGGATTTTGAGCCTTGGGCTTCTTGGGGACAGATGGTTACGCGTTGGTTTGATGATGGAATCGCTGTAGCAAACTATGCTGCTTCAGGATGGTCGGTTGCAACGCTTTTACGTTCTGCCCGTTACAAGAAATTGTTGCATCAGCTCAAAGAGGGAGATATTGTCCTTGTGGAATATGGACATAACGATCAGAAACAAAAAGGGCCGGGAAAAGGAGCCTACTACCATTTTGCAACAGGATTGAAGCAGATTGCCGATGAGGTACGCCTGCGAGGAGGATACATCGTTTTCGTAACTCCTACCCAGCGCCGAAGTTTTGATAATGAAGGGCGCATAAACGAAACTCACGGAGAATACCCCGATGCTATGCGCTGGGTGGCTGAACGAGAAGAAATTCCTGTCATTGAACTTCACGATATGACACGTACTTTCTTTGAGACGCTGGGTGTGGAAGGAAGCAAGCGGAGTCTTGTCCATTATCCTGCCTTTACGTTTCCCGGGCAGGAACAGGCTCTGGAGGATAATACGCATTTCAACGATTATGGCGCCTACGAGGTTGCCAAGATGGTGCTTTCGGGAATGAAGCAGCTGGAGATTCCCTGTGCCACAAACATCTTATCCGACTATGCTCCTTTTGATCCAGCGCATCCCGACAATCCTGAAATTTTCGAAAAGACTTGGGTGCTTACGCCTATGTTCGGCATTGAAAAACCCGCTGGAAACTGATTTTGATGGAAATTATTTGTCAATAGAGTAAAAAGGTACTATCTTTGCGCAGGTAATTAACAAGAATAGATTTTACGAAACGATACTATGGGTAATGAAAAAGCAAAACGCATCCAGACTTCTGTGCTGAATGCCGCTGAAAAGAAGTTGCTGGTTTCCATCGCTAAGCGTATGCCTCGGGAGATATCTTCAGATATGCTTACTTGCGTGGGAGTGATAGGTGCTGTGCTCACGGCTTTGGGCTTCATTCTTTCAAACTATAGTCCATATTGGCTCTGGCTTGCTGTTGTGGGATTGATAGTGAACTGGTACGGCGATAGTCTTGATGGTTCTGTTGCCCGTGTGCGCCACACGCAACGCCCTGTTTACGGGTTCTTTCTCGATCATAGCGTTGACGTAATAAATGAGCTCTTCTTCTTTGTCGGCGCAGGCCTTTCTCCTTATATTAATCTCCCAACGGCGCTCTTTGCCCTTTCGGGCTATCTTGGCCTGACGGTTTATACCAACATCCTCACTATCGTGAAGAATGAGTTCCGCCTTACCTACTTGGGCCTGGGCCCCACCGAGTTCCGTCTGCTGGCGTGCATCATCTGCATTATCTTCATGTATGTACCCGAGATTTCGACTCATACGTGGGAGTTCACAATCTTCAAGGAAACGTATGTCTTTGGCTGGTTCGACTTCTTCGCTCTTGCAGCATCGCTTATCCTGTGGCTGGCATACATTCTCTCGTTCCTACGTGATGCAAAGCGTATAGGAGAACAGGATCCTCTTCCTAAAGCTCCTGTGGAAGAATAATAGGAAAAGGCCAAAAACGGAGAGGAAATATCGGATAATCTGACTGATGGGCGAGAAGAAAGGCATCGTCAAGTTCTTAGAATTTGTCCTGACGCGCAACATTGGTACGCTGGTTGACTGCGGCGTGCTGTGGATTTTTGCCGACTGCGTGTTCAAGGGCAGTTACGTGGGCGAGAATATCATTTCGCCTACTATCTCGTTCGAGGCAGCGATGTTCGTCAACTATCTCACTTCCTACTTCTGGATATGGCGACATCGTGTGGCGCAAAGCACGACAGGCGTTTTCTGGCGTCATTTTATCAAGTACAACTTCTCCTCAATTGCAGGCTTTCTTGTTAAGATGGCTTTCCTGCTGCTTTTCGAGCGCCTGTTTGGCTGGCACGTTGTAGTGTGCAACCTTGTCGCACTTTGCATTTCAGGCCTTGTCAATTACTTCCTTGCCGAGAAGTGGGTATTTCGTCGTCGTTCCGCCCAGCTCCAGCATGAACTTCTCAGTCGTGCCGACGTACTTGAGATGCTGCCAAAGCTCAATACCAAGATAGGACGACGGCTTGCTGCCTTTGTGATAAACATCCTCGGTGTCAGCAAAGTGAATCGCATGTATGATGCTGCCTATGATGACGACCCTGTAGCGTTTACCGAAAAACTGCTTAGGGAGATGGGCTGCGACTATCTTGTGGGAAACGCCGAGCAATTGCAGACTCTGCCGCAAGGAGCCTTCATCACTATCAGCAACCATCCGTACGGGGCACTCGACGGCATCATTCTTGTCAATACCCTAGGGCGCGTGAGGCCAGATTTTAAGGTTATGGTCAACGAGTTCCTCAATCATATCAAGGCTATGCGTTCTGTCTTCATAACGGTAACCCCCCGTACGGCTGACTCGAGCAGCATTACGGCAACCTCCATCAGCGGGGTGCGCGAGGTACTCAGCCGTTTGTCGGGTGGCCACCCTGTAGGTTTCTTCCCCGCAGGTGCTGTCTCCGACTATCATCCGCGAGATCATGAGATACGCGACAGAGAGTGGCAGGACAGCTTGCTTCGTGTCATCTATCGCGCTAAAGTTCCCATCGTTCCTATACGTTTCTTCGATCATAATTCGCGCCTCTATTACGAGCTCGGGCTTATCGACTGGAAGATACGTCTGCTACGCCTACCGCGCGAGATAACAAATAAGCACAAGGGGCAGCATCGTCTTGCTATCGGTTCCGTCATTAGTGTTGAGCAACAGGCTCAGTTTGCTGATGCCCAGGCCCTTGGCGACTTCCTCCGCAAGGCAGTTTACGATATGCCCTTGCCCGAAACCTTCGTTTCCTGTAGCCAGCTGTTCGGGGATAAAGAAGGCTCCACTCAAAAGGAATAAGATTACAGCGGAAACTTTCAAGCTCTCTTTCTGCGCATCTTTCACGTAGCGAGGCACTTATCATCGATGTTTGGGCCCTAAACCCCTTTCAATGTGCCCTTTTGTGAAGGAGCAAACAAAAGAGGCAAAACTTTTGTGCATTTTTACCCGCATTTTTTTGTTAAAAAATATACGGGTTTGTAAAAAACACCTTATCTTTGCTTGGTTATTTAAAAAGAGGAAAAACACTTCTTATCTGATTATGGAAAAACACAAGTTGTCATTTCTTCAGATGTTCAATCTGAGTTTCGGCTTCCTGGGCGTGCAGATTGCCTATGCCCTGCAGAGTGCCAACATCAGCCGTATATTTGCCACGCTGGGTGCTGACCCTCATCAGCTCAGCTTCTTCTGGATTCTTCCCCCGTTGATGGGAATGATTGTCCAGCCCCTTATCGGAAAGTGGAGCGACAAGACTTGGTGTCGCTGGGGGCGGCGGAAGCCTTATCTGCTTGTAGGCGCGCTGATTGCCGTGCTGGTGATGGCCTTCCTGCCGAATGCCGGAAGCCTCCGGCTTTCCACCGCCTATGTCTTCCTGGGCTTGAATGCCGCTATGTGGTTCGGCCTGTTCTCCCTCATATTCCTCGATACCAGCATTAACGTAGCGATGCAGCCCTTCAAGATGATGGTAGGCGATATGGTCAGCGAGGAACAGAAGACGGAGGCCTACAGCATCCAGTCGTTCCTGTGCAACGCCGGCTCGCTCTTCGGCTATCTGTTCCCCATCTTCTTCACGTGGATCGGCATCAGCAACACGGCTCCCGAGGGCGTGGTGCCCGACTCGGTGAAGTGGAGCTTCTACTGCGGAGCTGCTTTGCTTATCCTCTGCGTGCTGTTCACCTTCGTCAAGGTGAAGGAGATGCCTCCCAAGGAGTATGCTGAGTTTCACGGCATTGACCTTTCAAAGACGGAGGAGAAGAAAGAAAATCCCGGCTTTGTCAAGCTGCTCGTGCGTGCTCCCAAGACGTTCTGGACGGTGGGCCTCGTGCAGTTCTTCTGCTGGGCTGCCTTCCTCTTCATGTGGACATATACCAACGGAGCTATCGCCGACACATGCTGGCACACGCACGATGTCGCCTCTGCCGACTACCAGGCAGCGGGCAACTGGGTGGGCGTGCTCTTTGCCGTCCAGGCAGTAGGCTCGCTCTGCTGGGCTTTGTTCATACCGCGCTTCAAGTCGCATCGTGCGTCGTACATTGTCAGCCTGCTGGCAGGCGCCGTAGGCTTTGTGTCGACAGCATTTATTCATAATCAGTACCTGCTCTTCGTCAGCTACTTCCTCATCGGCTTCGCCTGGGCGGCAATGCTCGCGCTGCCGTTTACCATCCTTACGAATTCGCTTCACGGCGATCACATGGGTACCTATCTGGGCCTGTTCAACTGCACTATCTGCCTGCCGCAGATCATTGCTGCCGCCTGCGGGGGACTGCTGCTGAAGGCTTTGGGAGGAGCTCAGGTGAGCATGCTCGTTGCTGCCGGCGTGCTGCTCGTGCTGGGAAGCCTGGCTGTCTTCCTCGTAAAAGAAGGCAAAGACAAAGGATAAATTATTTTGGACAAAGAATAAAAAATTTTCCCTTCTTCATACGGCGAGATTCTTTCTTCATATTTTTTTATTCTTTCTACATAATCGATCATTCGTTGAACTTACCTCATTTATTATTCATAATTCAAATTCATTAACCAGTTTCTTTATGGAAAAGAAAAAAATTGCATTAAGATTCTTGTGCATCATGCTGCTAGGCTTGATGAGCACAAGCGTATTCGCTCAAGGCGGATACACGGTGAAGGGAACGGTTTCTGATGATATGGGTCCCCTCGTAGGCGTCAATGTCTCCGAGAAAGGCACCAGCAATGGTACCTCCACCGACCTTGACGGAAACTTCACCCTCAAAGTTGCCGATGCCAGCTCGGTTATCGAAATCAGCTACATCGGCTACACAACCGTTTCTTACAGGGCATCGCAGGTTCCCAGCCACATCGTGCTGAGCGAGGACAGCGAGCTGCTGGAAGATGTGGTTGTCATCGGCTACGGTACAGTAAAGAAGGAAGACCTTACGGGCTCCGTTTCAGCTGTGAAAGCCGACCAGCTGAACAAGGGTATCGTATCGTCGCCCACAGACCTTCTGAAAGGTAAGTCGGCAGGCGTTGTCCTCACCAGCGGTGACGGTGCCCCGGGCTCGTCGTCAACCATCCGTATCCGCGGAGGCTCGTCCTTGAAGGCAAGCAACGATCCTCTGATCGTCATCGACGGGCTGCCCGTCAGCAACGACGGAATCAGCGGCACCAGCAGCGCCCTCTCGTCCATCAACCCGAGCGATATCGAGAGCTTCACCGTGCTGAAGGATGCCTCCGCTACCGCCATCTACGGTTCTCGCGCATCGAACGGTGTCATCATGATCACTACCAAGAAGGGTTCCAAGTTCGATACAGGCAAGCCCCATGTGGATGTGGACTTCACCTCCTCGCTCAGCCAGAACACGAAATACGTCGATGTACTTAGTGCAGATGAATTGCGTTCTCTCGTGGAGAAGCTTTACGGTACAGAGTCGCCTGCCTACGGACTTCTGACGGATGCCAACACCAACTGGCAGAAAGAGATCTACCAACTCGCCCAGACCTACGAGGCAAATGCCTCCGTGCGCGGCAAGGTGGGTGACAAGCACAACTATATGCCCTATCGCGTCAGCCTCGGCTATCTGAACCAGCAAGGAACTTTGAAGACGTCGAAGATGGCTCGTGAGACGCTCTCGGCAAACCTTACGCCTACGCTTCTTGACGAGCATCTGACCATCAACCTGAATTCCAAGCTGATGAATATGGATACGCGCTTTGCTACTCACAAATGGGTCAATCCCATTGGAAATGCTATTTCCTACGACCCCACGAAGCCCGTCTATGATGAAAACGGTCTGAACGGCTTCACATGGTGGAATTATGGAAAGGGCACGTCAACCATCGACAACTGCAATACGATGGCTAACCAGAACCCTGTGGCAAACCTTAATGATTTGCATAATATCAGCAACGCCAAGCGTTTTATCGGCAATGCCCAGTTTGATTACAAGATTCATGGTTTTGAGGACCTTCGTCTCAATCTTAATCTCGGTATCGACCATACAAACTCAAAGGGCACGGTGGATGTGCCTTCTGGTACGGAAGTCTCCTTCCAAAACACTCAACAGAGTGGTTCTGGTTTTCACAGCAACTATACTCAGCAACACACAGATAAAACGCTTGAAATGTATGCTGATTACAGCCACGACTTCGGCAAATCGTTCTTCGACGTAATGGGTGGTTATAGCTGGCAGCACTTTTATACAGAGTCGTTCAGCGAAACATTCAAGGCTGACGGCACAGCAGAAACAGCCGTTGACTATTATCTAGAAAATCCTATTACAAATAAGACGGAATACTTCCTTGTCAGCTTCTTCGGGCGCGCGAACTACAGCTACGACAACCGATACATGATTACTGCTACTCTTCGTCGTGACGGTACCAGCCGTTTCCAGAACAATAAGTGGGGCCTCTTCCCCTCTGTAGCTCTCGGCTGGAATGTCAAGAACGAAAGTTTCCTAAAGAATAATGATGCTATTAGTACCCTGAAACTTCGTCTCAGCTATGGACAGACAGGACAGCAGGATCTGCAAAGTGGAAACTATCCGACTTTGTCTACCTATACGTACAATACCAATCAGAGTATGTATATCTTCGGAGATCGTATAATCACACCTCTTCGTCCAGACGGATACAATGCCGACTTGAAGTGGGAAACAACAATTACTTACAATGTGGGCGTTGACTACGGATTTGCAGGAGGACGTATCTACGGAACCGTAGATGCCTATAAGCGCTATACGAAGGACCTGCTGAACTACACTCCCGTTGCCGCAGGAGCCAACTTGTTCAATTATCTCGATGCAAACATCGGCGATTTGGAGAATCAAGGCGTTGAATTGGAAGTAAATGTTATTCCTGTTGAGACTCCTGATCTTACCTGGACAGTCGGCTTCAACGTGGCTTATAATAAAACGCTTATCACCCGTTTGACTACCGACGACGAGCGTGAGGACTACTATGGAGTATTTACTGGTGGAATCAGCGGAGGCGTAGGTAATACAGTTCAGGTTCATCAGACGGGTTATGCACCCAATAGCTTCTTCGTTTACCAGCAGGTATATGACTTGGAAGGCAAACCTATCGAAGGTATGTATGTTGATAGAAACAAAGACGGAGTTATCGACAATGCCGATAAGTATTGTTACAAGAAGCCCGCTCCTGACTTTACGTACGGATTCAATACAAACTTAAATTACAAGAAGTGGACACTTGCCGCCAGTGCGCATGCTAACGTGGGAAATTATGTTTATAATAATATGTCCTCTAATGGAGACTTGTTAACAGACCTTGCTACAAATGGTTTCGTCAACAACCGCTATCACACAGCTGAGGAGCACAATTTTGCTAACTTTGCTCAATACTGGAGCGACATGTATGTTCAGAATGCTTCGTTCTTGAAAATTGACAATGTTACTTTGAGCTATCTCTTCGATTTGAAGAAGCACCAGAGCCTGAGTGTTTTTGGCACCGTACAGAATGTCTGCACGCTCACTGCTTACGACGGCATCGACCCCGAAATATTCAATGGAATTGATAACAACATGTATCCGCGTCCTCGTACCTATATGTTGGGTTTGAAGTATAATTTCTAATCGTTTAAGGATATGAAAACTATGAAAAAGAATATATTGGCAATCGTGGGAGTCGGCGTCGGCTTAGCTTTTGGGCTCAGTTCGTGCGTCGGTGATCTTGATGTAACTCCCATTGACGAGAACATCGTGATGCCAGAAGATGTGCTGAATACGCAATCTGCTTTCGAAAGCCTGTTGGCCAAGTGCTATCAGGGACTTTGTTGTTCCAGTTCGTTCGGCCCTAGTGGAGGCCCTGATATGGACGGTATTGACGGAGGCTTCGGACAGTATATGCGTGCTTTGGTCAACATGGAGGAACTATCCACAGACGTGATTACCTGCTGCTGGAATGACGGAAACTTGGCTGATATTCACAATATGTGCTGGAACAGTTCAAACGAATTCGTTCTCTCCATGTACTATCGTATTTACTACCAAGTAAGTCTTTGCAATGAGTTTATCCGTCAGAGCAAGGCATCGAAGATAGAAGGTTATACGAATAAGGCTGCTTATATGGCAGAGGCTCGTGCGCTGCGTTTGCTTTCGTACTATCATGCTATTGATATGTTCGGCAACGTTCCTTTTGCTACCGAAGAAAACAGTGTGGGCTCGGAAGGCCCTGATCAGATCAAGCGTGCCGATTTGTTCGACTGGATGGTTAACGAAGCAAAGGAACTCCTTGATGGTTCTGATTTGGCCGAAGTGGGCAAGAATGAATATGGTCGTGCCGATAAGGGGCTCGTTCAAATGATTTTGGCTAAACTATATTTGAATGCTGAGGTCTGGAAGGGAGAAGCCATGTTTGACAAGTGTGCGCCGCTTTGCGAGACCATTATCTCTGAATACCCTCTTCACGCTAACTGGCAAGACCTTTTCTGCGCAGACAACCATCTCTTTACGAAGAACACGACCTACAAGGGTGATGAAATCATTTTCGTAGCTCCGCAGGATGGACTTGTTCTGCAGTCGTATGGTAGCACCAATTTCTTAGTCTTTGCGTCTACTTGGGCTGTGGAAGGCGATGAGGCTCGTACAATGGATGCAGCTGCACAAGGCATCTCGTCTGGTTGGTCAGGCCTGAGCCTTACTGGTGCATTTACCAGCAAGTTCGCTGAAAATGATGCTCGTGCCACTTTCTTCAAGGGAGGCTTTGAACAGTACATAGATGAGATTCGTGATGCCATTGGTGCTTCTAATGGATGGAAATCGATGAAGTTTAAGAATGTCAACCACGATGGTTCTGCAGCTCAGGCTCCTGGTTTCGTAGACGTGGACTTCCCCGTTTTCCGTAGTGCTGATGCTTACCTGATGTATGCCGAGTGTGCTGCACGCGGTGCTGCTGACAAGGCAAAAGGGCAGAAATACCTGAATGCCGTCAGCAATCGTGCTGGTATTGGTGATCTTGCTCTCTCGCTAGAGAATATCATTGACGAACGTGGACGAGAACTTTACCTCGAGGGACATCGCCGTCAAGACCTTATCCGTTTTGGACTCTATACCACAAACGGCTATCTCTGGGAATTCAAGGGAGGTGCAGCCGAGGGAACGGATGTTTCTAGCGATTATAATCTCTATCCTATTCCTTCAGGTGAACTCAATGCCAACGGCAAGTTATCCCAAAATCATGGTTTTTAATTGTTCCGTTTCGACAACAAATAATTATTTTTGAGAAATGAAAAAATATTTATCCTTAGCTCTTTTTGCCGTCTTCGGGCTTTTCTGGTCCTGTTCCGACGACAATATTGTAGCTGTATATGATCCAGCAAATGTAACTGTTCCAGGCTTGGGCGACATCGTTGGCATTGAACTCACCGAAGACGGTGATGCAATCACTTCCACATACGATGAGGCAAGCTTCGGATTGGATGTTCCTAGAGGCTATACGCTGTATGCCGCACAGTCAGGCACCAACTTCAACCCGATGGTTAAGGTGTCTTCAGCCATTAAGGATGGAAAGATAACAATTAAGCAGTCCGCCTTGAATTCTCTTATTCTGAACATGGGCGGAGTTGCCGGAGAACCTTTCTCTCTTGACTTCAAACTCATCGCTACTGCTTTGACCGACAAAAGCGTTGCAGTCGCAAGCACAGCTGTCGAATCAAACATCGTTACAGCTTCCTTTACTCCGTATGATGCAGAAATTCTCGACAAGGACAAGTTCCCAACGGCTTATATCCCAGGCGGCTATCAAGCCAAGGGTGATGGCGGTAAAGGCTGGGTATTTACCGACGAGCAGTATCTGTACGATTATGAAGGAGCAGGTATCTACACAGGCTTGGTTGACTTCTATGAGGTAGGCGCTGCTGGTTTGGACTATGGATTCAAGCTCACTCTCGCTCCAACATGGGATGAGGGCGATTATGGCGCTCCTAAAGATGTAGCTCTTGAAAGCGAGCCCAGCGTCGTAGATTTGAAGAGTAAGCCTGCTGACGCTGATAATGATAACATTCTTTGCTTCGATGCACACCGCTTCTATATGTTCTCGTTTGAACCTTCTGCAAAGACATTGACAAAGGTTTATGCATTTGATAATGTTGGAATCGTCGGTGCATTTAATGGTTGGAATGCAGCAGATGAGAACTGCAAGATGACTTACAATAAATATTATCATCGCTTCTATATCGACTGGACGTTTGACGATGCTACTGAACTCAAGTTCACCTGCGACGACGCTTGGGATAGGAACTGGGGAGTAGATTGTGCTCCAGGTGGTGCCAATATCCCCGTTGAGGCTGGTTCATATCGTGTATATCTTGATTTGAACAAAAAGACCTATGAGTTCAATGAGAAAATGTTCGGTAAGGAAGAACCAGGCGGCACTCCTGTAGAGCCAGAGCCCGAACCTGCTTATCAAGGCTGGGGCATGATAGGTAGCTTCAATGAATGGGGCGGCGATGCTGCTATGACGGAAGCCGATGGCGTTTGGACGGGTTATGTCAATTTGGATGCCGATGCAGAATGGAAACTCCGCAAGGATGCCGACTGGACAGAAAACTTCGGAGGTACGTTCGTCGCATTCGGCGAACCTTTCGAAGCCGTTTCTGGAGGAGATAACATTAAACTTGGGCAGGCAGGCTTCTTCAAAGTTGTCTTCGACTCGAATGCTGGAACAATTACTGTTACCGAGGGCGACGTTTGGTCTCTGATAGGAACGCTCAATGGTTCGAATTGGGATACCGACTACTTCTGCACAGAAGTTGACGGCAAGTGGGTAAGTCCCATATTCTCTATTGAAGACGGACAGGCATTCAAGTTCCGTTATAATATGAGTTGGGATAATAACTACGGAGGTGTATTTGCCAATCTTGACGAAGCCTTTGAGGCTGTTGCCGGAGGCGATGACATCAAGCTTCCTGCTGGAAAATATATTGCCACACTCGATCCAGAAGCTAAGACTATCGTCGTTGTTAATGCTGCCAAGTCGTGGGGCGTTATCGGCGACTTCAACGGTTGGGCAGAAGATGTGGATATGACGGAAGTTGTACCAGGCGTTTGGGTTAGTCCAGTTCTCGAACTTACCGAAGGAGGCTGGAAAGTCCGCTTTGATGATGGCTGGGATGTGAATAGGGGAGGAGTCACTCCTTCTGAGGCTGGTGAAGCGGTTGCTGCCGTTCCCGGTGGAAGCGATATCAAACTCGCTGGCACATATAGCGTTGTCTATAATGCTAACAGCGAGGTAATATACGTTCTTCGCTGGGGTATTGTAGGAAGCGTTGCTAGTATCAAGGACTTCAACTGGAATGCTGATGTTCCCATGAACCTCGGCACCGACGGCAAGTGGTATAGTTCACCTATTACATTAACTACTGAGGATCGATTCAAGATTCGCGAATTTGCTGGATGGGACAACAATCGTGGCGGTGTTTGTGCAGCTATTGGTGAGGCTTTTGAAGTTACAAACGGAGGAAGTGATATGTTTGTTCCTGCAGATGGTACCTATATGGTTGTCTACGATCCAGCGAATGAAACCATCGAGCTGACAACCAACTTCTGGGGTTTGATCGGCAACTTCAACGGCTGGAGCGGTGATGTCTTCATGACTAACTTAGGCAACGGCGTTTGGGCTGCTTACAACCAGACTCTCGAAGGTGGATGGAAAATCCGTCAGGCTGCTGGTTGGGACAATAATCGTGGAGGCGTGTTTGCGGAATCTGGAGTACCCTTCGAGGTAACAAACGGAGGAGCAGACATCGACACGAACGGGGCTACTGTTGACATCGTATATGATTCAGCAGCTGAAACAATAACGGCTACTGCCCATTGAACCAATTGACGTTTCAACGTCAAATATGAAAAAAATAAGGATGGCTTTTTGGGTCATCCTTATTTTTTTTATTATCTTTGTGCACATAAATTAATAAGACTTACAGAAAATGAAAACACGTCGTTTGCTTACTTTCTGCCTCCAGTTCTTCGTGATGGCTTTTCTGTCGTTTCAGCTAGTTTCCTGCCACGATGACAAAGGCCCAGATGATCCGAATAACCATAATCAGGGAGGCAAAGAAGAACCCACCGAATTGGTTGCCGACAACGGTACGTCAGGCATCACCTACCAGTTGCTGGTGTATAGTTTCTGCGACAGCGACGGAGATGGCGTAGGCGACTTCAACGGAATTACCTCCAAGTTGGACTATCTGCAGCAGATGGGTGTGAATGCTCTCTGGCTCAGCCCTATTCATCCAGCTTCTTCTTATCACGGCTACGATGTGCTTGACTATTTTGATGTCAATCCCGACTACGGGACGATGGCCGACTTTCAAAACTTGATCAAGAAAGCCCACGAAAAGAAGATAAAGGTATATATTGACTATGTGCTCAACCATACGAGCAAGGATCATCCTTGGTTCCTCAGCGCCATTTCGTCAGAAACCAGCGAATATCGCGACTACTACATCCTGTCGAAGAATCCTCAGGCAGACATCAAGGCTGGAAAAATCCCCATGATTTCTTCTGAAGGCGCCTCAGGATACGATAGCGGGCAGTGGTTCTCTGCTGTTGCCGGCTCAGGAAATGGTACGATGAAGGCCAAATTTACGCTAGAGTGGGGCAGTTCTCCTACGCTGAAGATAGAGAAAGTGAACAGCATCTCAAACTCAGGCACGCAGAACTCGGGGAAATACCTGTATTATGGCGACGGAAAGATGGAGCAGTTCTATTCAAACGGAGGTTCCACCTATACCCTCTCGCTGGAGCTGGCTTCATCGTGGGGCGTGCTGGTTCGGACAAGCACTACCAGCTGGGACGGAGGTACGAAGTGGGGCGCTCCCTCGGGCAAGAATCAGCTGGCGTGGGGTACGGCGCTTAAATTGTCGAATACCGATGCGCAAGACATCCTGCTTCCGGGAATGGAAAGTGTATTCTATCATTCCCATTTCTGGACTTCCTACTTTGCCGACTTGAACTACGGGGCAGCCGATACTTGCGAGAAGTCGGGCGCCTTCCTGGCTGTTACCGATGCTGCCGACAAGTGGATAAACATGGGCGTAGACGGCTTCAGGCTCGATGCTGTGAAGCACATCTACCACAATGCCAATAGCGAAGAGAACCCGACATTCCTGAAGAAGTTCTACGATCGTTGCAACAAGACGTACAAGGCCTGCGGGCATTCGGATGATATCTATATGGTTGCCGAGCACTTCTCGGAGGCATCGGAAGTAGCACACTACTATTCGGCTTTGCCTGCGTACTTTGAATTCAGTTTCTGGTGGAGATTGAAAGATGCTATCAATCAAGGCGTTGGAAACACGTTCGCCAATACCTTGCTGAGCTACCGCACGCTGTATGCAAAGTACCGTCCCGACTTCATTGAAGCTACCAAGCTCTCCAATCACGACGAGGACCGTGCAGGGAATGATTTTGGCAAGAATGTTGCGAAGGAGAAGCTGGCAGCAGCTGTCCTGCTTACGGCAGGAGGAGAACCGTATGTCTATCAAGGAGAAGAACTTGGCTATTACGGAACAAAGAGCGGAGGAGACGAATATGTGCGCACGCCGATGCTCTGGACGTCGTCCGTCTCGAGTATTGCTGACGGAAAGCTCGGAGGAAAGGTTGACAAGGGGATGCTCAAGACGCTGAAGTCTGTGGAAGCGCAGAGTGCCGACGAAACATCCCTGCTGAATGTCTATCGCACGTTCGGCAATCTTCGCGCAACCTACAAGGCTCTTTCCAAAGGCTCGTTTGTTCCCCGTCAGATACTCAACAATACGATGCTGTCTGCCTGGTATCGGGAATATGATGGGCAGAAAGTGCTTGTCGTCCACAACTTCTGCGGAGGATCCGTCTCAGCATCGCTCTCGGGCGAAGATCTTTCCAACATCATTGCCTCAAACGGGGAAGTATCCGTCCGGGATGGCAAGCTGAATCTTGGCGGATACGGCTCAGCCGTATTCCTTCAGAAATAGTTGAAACCGATAGTTTGACCAAGAAATTGCTTTTCTTTTCCTATTTATAATTATTCCTTCTCGAAAAAGATTTTTTCTTTCTTCATACGGCGAGATTCTTTCTTCATAATTCTTTTTTCTTTCTTCATAATTTCATGCGTAGAAAAACAATCCTCAATGCCGCCTTGCTCCTTCCGATAATCTTATGGATATGGGCTTGCGTGACTCCTGATAATCCGACGCCCACTCCTGATCCCGAGCCAACACCCGAAGCGTTTTTCGCCAAAGGAGCGGATATCAGCTGGGTGACGGAGATGGAGGCAAAGGGCTATAAGTTCTACAACAGGGCAGGAGAGGAAAAAGAATGCACGGCTCTGCTGAAAGAACTGGGATTCAACGCTGTACGCTACCGCGTGTGGGTAAATCCGACGTCTTCTTACAACAGCAAGAAGGATGTCCTCATCAAAGCCCTGCGGGCAAAGACGCTGGGAATGAAGATAATGATTGACTTCCATTACAGCGACACATGGGCCGATCCGGGAAAGCAAACCGTTCCTTCGGCTTGGAAGGATATGTCGCCCGCAGAAATGGCTGAAGCGTTAGCCAATCATACGAAAGAAACGCTTCAGCTGCTGAAAAACAATGGAATAGATGTAACTTGGGTGCAGGTCGGCAACGAAGTGACGAACGGGATGCTGTGGGAGTCGGGACGTGTTGCCGGGCAGAGTATCAGCAACTTCGGACGTTACTTCAAGGCAGGCTACGATGCCGTCAAGAGTGTCTATCCCGAAGCGCTTGTAGTGCTACATATTGACAATGGATGGAAGAGCGCTACGGTTCAATGGTTCTTCAACTTGATGAAAGCCAACAACGTAGCGTACGATGTAGCCGGTTTCTCCCTTTATCCTTCCTATTGGGACAATGCTGCAGGCGGGTATCCCGACTGGACGACCAAAGCGCAGCAGTTTGTTTCGCAGGTAAAGAGTTTCAAGGCGCTTTACGGGAAACCTGTCCTGCTGACGGAGTTCGGAATGCCCGTCAGCGAGCCGGAAAAAGCGAAGGATGCACTCCAATATGTCATCGATAATACCTCTTCGCTTGATTTCTTTGGAGGTATCTTCCTGTGGGAACCCGAAAGCGAGCCGGGCAGAAACGGCTATGCCTACGGTGCTTTCAGCAACGGTTGTCCTACGTCAGCCCTCGATCCTTTTAAGAATTAAAACATAGCATACGATGAAAAGAAACTTATTTCTCCTTCTGTGTCTTGCATTCCTTGCTGTTGCATGCACCAACGACAAGAAGCAAGTTGCCAATCCTCTTGACCCGAACTGCGGGGTAGTTTATGAAATGAATGTGCGGCAATATACTCCCGAGGGTACGTTTGCTGCTGCCGAAGCCCAGTTGCCTCGTCTGAAGGAACTGGGCGTGGATATCGTCTGGCTCATGCCTATTCATCCGATAGGTGTGGAGGGACGCAAGGGTACGCTTGGAAGTTATTATGCTCCGCGTGACTATAAGGCTGTCAATCCGGAGTACGGCACGTTGGAGGACTTCGACCATTTTGTGGCAAAGGCGCATGAACTGGGCCTGAAGGTTATTCTCGACTGGGTAGCCAATCATACTTCGCCCGATTCGGAGTGGATAGATGAGCATCTGAATGAATGGTTCCTGCTCGATAGCGTAGGAAAGCCTGTCGTCCAGTACGACTGGACGGATATTGCTCCTCTCGACTGGGAGAAAGCTCCGAAGAAGATGCGTGCGGCTATGGAAGATACGATGCGCTTCTGGCTGCTTCGCGGCGTGGACGGTTTCAGGTGTGATGTAGCACACCAAATACCTGTCTCGTTCTGGAAACCCACGTTTGACCGTTTCCGCAAGGAATTTCCTGGAACGTATTACCTCGCTGAAGGCGAGCGCCCGGATCTCCAGAAAGCATTCGATGCTACGTATGCTTGGGAACTTCATCATATGCTCAACGATATAGCCCAAGGAAAGAAAGCAGCAAAGGACATAGCTGACTATCTGAAGAAAGACGATGCCGCATATCAGGTTGTGAAGCATCCCAAGAAGAGTATCTCCTCACAAGTGGGCTCGATGCGCCTGATGTTCACCAGCAATCATGACGAGAATTCGTGGAGCGGTACGGAAATGACGCGTATGGGAGACTTTGCCCGCGCGATGGCTGTTCTGACGTTCACTTTGCCTCATTCTCAGCCGCTGATCTATACGGGACAGGAGGTAGGCTTTGATCATTGCTTCCTTTTCTTTGAGAAAGATACCGTTCCCGACTGGACTCCGAATGAGTACACAGAGTTGTATCGGTCATTGACTACGTTGCGTCACAAACATCCTGCTCTGACACCTGCTGCATCCTACGAGTTGCTGAGCACCGAAGACAGTTGTTTCGCTTTCCGTCGTTTTTACGAGACAGACACGGTTTCTGTCTTCGTGAACCTTTCTCATAGCTCGGCAGAGTGGAAGGGAGACACGATAGCTTCGGCAGGATGGAAGATTTGCGAGTAAAAAACTTGGAAGAATAGTTGGAAACTATTACCTTTGCGGCCTAAAATTCAAAAAGAGCCTTTTTCGCTATTTATGGAGTTAAATAAACTGACAGCTGTTTCGCCGATAGATGGTAGATATAGGAGCAAAACCGAGAGGTTGAGCAACTATTTCTCGGAGTTTGCTTTAATCCGCTATCGTGTACGTGTGGAAGTGGAGTATTTCCTTGCGCTGATGGATGTGGTGCGCCCTGAAGCGTGGGTGAAGGCTCCTGTTCCGGCAGATGTGCTGCAGGATATCTGGCGTAGCTTTTCCTTGGAAGATGCTTCGCGCGTGAAGGAGATAGAGCAGGTTACCAATCACGACGTGAAGGCTGTGGAGTACTTTATAAAGGAGAAGTTCGACGCGTTGACGGATACGTATCCTTCACTGAAAAAGTTGAAGGAATTTATTCATTTCGGCCTTACCTCTCAGGATATCAACAATACGTCAGTTCCCCTTTCTCTTCGCGAAGCGCTTGATGAGGTCTATTTTCCCATGTTGGCGGAGGTGATAGAGCAGCTTAACTCTTATGCTGAGGAATGGAAAGATATCCCGATGCTCGCCAAGACGCACGGACAGCCTGCTTCTCCTACGCGGCTCGGCAAGGAGATAAAGGTGTTTGCCTACCGTATTGAGCAGCAGATGGCGGTGCTGAAAGCAACTCCTATTACGGCAAAGTTCGGCGGTGCTACGGGAAACTATAACGCTCATCATGTGGCGTTTCCCGATGTTGACTGGAAATCTTTTGGTGATATGTTCGTAAGCAAGAAACTGGGGCTTGTACGTGAGCAGTATACGACTCAGATTTCCAACTACGACTTTCTGGGAGCCATCTTTGATGCAATGAAGCGTATCAACACTATCCTCATAGACATGAACCGGGACTTCTGGCAGTACATCTCTATGGAGTACTTCAAGCAGCAAATCAAGGCCGGCGAGGTAGGCTCGAGTGCTATGCCCCATAAGGTGAACCCCATTGACTTTGAGAATGCAGAAGGAAACCTCGGAGTAGCCAATGCCATTCTGGAACATCTTGCATCGAAACTTCCCGTCAGTCGTCTGCAGCGAGATCTGACGGATTCTACCGTTCTCCGCAATGTTGGTGTTCCCTTCGGACATATTCTGATTGCGTTCCAGAGTTCTTTGAAGGGACTCCGCAAACTGTTGCTAAACGAGCCTGCTATTCGTCGTGATTTGGATAATCAGTGGAATGTGGTAGCAGAAGCTATTCAGACAATCCTTCGTCGAGAAGGATATCCTAATCCCTACGAGACGCTGAAAGCACTTACCCGTACAAATAGTACAGTGACTGAGGCGTCGATACATGCCTTTATTGATAACCTAGAAGTAAGTCAAGAAGTAAAAGAAGAACTGAAAGCCATCACTCCCCGTAACTATACGGGCATGTAATGGCCAAACGACAAAGAAACCATTAACTTGTGTTTTAAGAAACATAAACAGAACGGCCGTGAGGCCTTATCATTACTTATTACTAAACTATTCAGAAAATGGAAGAAAACGAGAAATCTTTCGAGCCTTTGGAGCCGGAAGCAAATGAAAACGAACAGAAACCAGCACGCAGACCCCGTTTTGTTAGACCTGCCAACGGAAATCATCAACCCCGCCCTCGCTTCACTCGCGAAGGTGATGCTCCCCGTTATCAGCGCGTTGAGCGTACTCCTCGTCCTTATCAGCCCCGTTATAATCAGGGAGACGAAGAAGCGCAAGGAGAGCAGCGCTCGTATGAACGTCCCTATCGTCCTTATCAGCCCCGATATAATGAACAGATGAACGAGCAAGGGTATCGTCCTCGCTACAGCGATTACGAAGGCCAACCCGAGGATCAGCGTAGCTATCGCCCTCGTTATGCTCGTGATGATCAGCAGGGAGAGCAGGCTCGCCCATATCGTCCTCGCTATAACAGCTATGATTCTCAGGAAAGTCGTCCCCGTCGTCCCTACCAGCCTCGTTACGAGCAAGGAAATGCTTGGGATGAGCAGGCAGGCGACAATTATCGTCCTCAGTATCATCGTCCCTATCAGGGAGAAGGACGGAATCGTCCTCAACGTCCTTATTCGGAAGGCGGTTATCGTCAGAGAGCTCCCTACGGAAGGGCTCCGAAAAAGGGATTCAGCGAAAAGTATAACAAGAAAAAGCAAATTCTCTATCGTGAAGAGCTGACAGATCCCAATGAGTCGCTTCGTCTGAACAAGTACTTGGCTAATGCTGGTATTTGCTCGCGTCGTGAGGCTGATGAATTCATTCTTGCTGGCGTTGTATCCGTCAACGGGCAAGTGGTTACCGAATTGGGAACCAAAGTAAAGCGCAGCGACGAGGTTCGTTTCCACGATCAGCTGGTAAGCATTGAGCGTAAGATATACCTTCTTCTTAACAAACCCAAGGATTATGTCACAACTGTTGAAGATCCTCAGGATCGTAAGACGGTAATGGAACTTGTCAAAGGTGCTTGCAAAGAGCGCATCTATCCTGTGGGAAGGCTCGACAGAAATACTACGGGCGTACTTCTTTTCACCAACGACGGTGAGTTGGCATCAAAGCTTACACATCCCAGTTTCCGCAAAAAGAAGGTCTATCACGTTCGTCTTGACAAACCTCTGACTTCGGAAGACTTCAACAAGCTTCTTACCGGAATTGAACTGGAGGATGGCGAGATTCATGTCGACGCTCTGAACTTCACAGCTACCGATACGGATCATACGCAGGTGGGCCTGGAGATTCATTCGGGACGCAATCGTATCGTACGCCGCATGTTCGAGGCTATCGGCTATCACGTAGTTCGTCTCGACCGTACCCAGTTTGCAGGATTGACGAAGAAGAACCTGCGTCGCGGCGACTGGCGTTTCCTTACCGAGAAGGAAGTCAACATGCTGCGCATGGGTGCTTACGAATAAGATTATCCAACGTTAATGAACATATCTCAGAATGGAAAAAATCAAGAGAACACGTATCGTTGACTTGCTGAAGACTCCTGCCTTCGGCACGATAGTTAACGCTAAAGGATGGGTGAGAACACGTCGTGGGAACAAGAATGTGAATTTCATCGCGCTCAACGATGGAAGCACGATCAACAACCTTCAGATTGTTGTCGACCTGGCTAATTTCAGCGAGGATCTTCTGAAAGACATCACGACGGGCGCTTGTCTCAGCGTCAACGGACTCCTTGTCGAGTCGATGGGCTCAGGACAGGCTGCTGAGGTGCAGGCAACCGAGATAGAGATACTCGGATTGTGCGACAATACCTATCCTTTGCAGAAGAAAGGGCACTCGATGGAGTTCCTGCGGGATATCGCCCATCTGCGCCCGCGTACCAACACGTTTGGTGCCGTCTTGCGCATACGTCACAATATGGCGATAGCCATCCATACATTCTTCCACCAGAAAGGGTTCTATTACTTCCATACGCCCCTTATCACCGCCAGCGACTGCGAAGGCGCCGGGCAGATGTTTCAGGTAACGACGATGAATCTTTACGACCTGAAGAAGAAGGAAGACGGCTTCATCGACTATTCGGGCGACTTCTTCGGCAAGCAGACGAGCCTGACGGTGTCGGGACAGCTTGAGGGCGAGCTAGCAGCAACTGCTCTCGGAGCTATCTACACCTTCGGACCCACGTTCCGTGCTGAGAATAGCAACACGCCCCGCCATCTGGCTGAGTTCTGGATGGTGGAACCCGAAGTGGCCTTTGCCGATCTCGACGAGTTGACAGCTCTTGAGGAAGAGTTTATCAAGTATTGCGTGAAATGGGCTCTCGACAATTGTGCCGACGACCTCGCCTTCCTCAACAAGATGGTGGATCCGGGACTCATCGAGCGCCTGCAGGGTGTCATCTCAACCGATTTCGTTCGCCTGCCTTACACCGAAGGCGTGCGCATTCTCGAGGAAGCCGTACGCAACGGGCATAAGTTTGAATTCCCCGTTTACTGGGGCGCCGACCTTGCCTCCGAGCACGAGCGCTACCTCGTGGAGGAGCACTTCAAGAAGCCTGTCATCATGATTGACTATCCGAAGGACATCAAGGCTTTCTATATGAAGCAGAATCCTGACGGCAAGACGGTGCAGGGAACCGACGTCCTCTTCCCCCAGATAGGCGAGATCATCGGAGGCTCCGTGCGCGAAGAGAGCTACGACAAGCTGATGGCGCGCATCGACGAGCTGCAGATGTCGACAAAGGAACTCTGGTGGTATCTTGACACGCGTCGTTACGGTACTTGTCCACATGCCGGATTCGGGCTCGGATTCGAACGTCTGCTCCTGTTCGTGACAGGTATGCAGAACATTCGCGACGTCATCCCGTTCCCCCGCACACCCAATAATGCGGCATTCTGATTTTTTTCTTTGACTATGGGGGTTGCTCAACGCGTTGAGCAACCTTACCCAACGCGTTGAGCAACCTTACCCAACGCGTTGAGCAACCCCTGTCGAGAAAGAAACATTTAGCGAGGCAAAAGAATTGAGTTACTTTGGACCATTCTTTTGCCTTTTGCATCAAGAGGAGAATAATGAAATGAGCGTTTCTGCCCGTTCTTTTTTTCCAAAATACAAGGCCCCTGCTT